>NZ_JAZHPZ010000004.1:0-459895 GCF_036553665.1 Paenibacillus haidiansis
ACCGGTCAGAGGGATGTCAAGACCTGGTAAGGTTCTTCGCGTTGCTTCGAATTAAACCACATACTCCACTGCTTGTGCGGGTCCCCGTCAATTCCTTTGAGTTTCAGTCTTGCGACCGTACTCCCCAGGCGGAATGCTTAATGGGTTTCCTTCGGCACCAAGGGTATCGAAACCCCTAACACCTAGCATTCATCGTTTACGGCGTGGACTACCAGGGTATCTAATCCTGTTTGCTCCCCACGCTTTCGCGCCTCAGCGTCAGTTACAGCCCAGAGAGTCGCCTTCGCCACTGGTGTTCCTCCACATCTCTACGCATTTCACCGCTACACGTGGAATTCCACTCTCCTCTTCTGCACTCAAGTCACCCAGTTTCCAGTGCGACCCGGAGTTGAGCCCCGAGATTAAACACCAGACTTAAATGACCGCCTGCGCGCGCTTTACGCCCAATAATTCCGGACAACGCTTGCCCCCTACGTATTACCGCGGCTGCTGGCACGTAGTTAGCCGGGGCTTTCTTCTCAGGTACCGTCACTCCGTTAGCAGTTACTCTAACGGACGTTCTTCCCTGGCAACAGAGCTTTACGATCCGAAAACCTTCATCACTCACGCGGCGTTGCTCCGTCAGACTTTCGTCCATTGCGGAAGATTCCCTACTGCTGCCTCCCGTAGGAGTCTGGGCCGTGTCTCAGTCCCAGTGTGGCCGTTCACCCTCTCAGGTCGGCTACGCATCGTCGCCTTGGTGAGCCGTTACCCCACCAACTAGCTAATGCGCCGCAGGCCCATCCGTAAGTGACAGATTGCTCCGCCTTTCATTATCTCACCATGCGATGAAATAAATTATCCGGTATTAGCTACCGTTTCCGGTAGTTATCCCAGTCTTACGGGCAGGTTGCCTACGTGTTACTCACCCGTCCGCCGCTAACCCTCAGGAGTGCAAGCACTCCATCAGGTCCGCTCGACTTGCATGTATTAGGCACGCCGCCAGCGTTCGTCCTGAGCCAGGATCAAACTCTCCAATAAAGTGTTTGACTTGCTCATTTCAAAACTGACGAGAATTTTACTTCTCATTTAATACTCACTCGTTGTTCAGTTTTCAAAGATCAACTTCATTCAGTCGTTGTCGCTGCATCAGCGGCAACTCTTATATTATATCAGGTTCGAGATTGAAATGCAAGTCTTTTTTTAAAATCTTCAAGCTTGCTTTTCAACAACCTATCGCTCGAAGCGACATTTACTAATATATCAGATATCTCCCTATAAAACAAATTGTAAAATATGGATTCTGCAATTCCCGTTTTTCACTTACTCCTGCATCTTTCCACGGACGATTAACCGATGGGTCGGATTGATAAGCGGATCGCAAGTAATTAACGTCAACACTTTTTTACTTTGGTCTTCGGAGTCAAGGACAGAAATATCCGTCGGCTCTACAATGGATATTTTGTCGACAACGTAGACATAACGACTTCCTCTTGCTTCAATAATAATTTCATCGCCGGCTTCCACTTCATTCAGGCGGTTGAATAACCTCCCTTTCGTATGTGCCCGGTGAGCGGCAATCGCCGCGTTTCCCTCCTCCCCTAAGGCAGCCGTTTCTTTTAGGTGTGCGGCGGCGTATTTCATATTGGATTTGGTAGCCCCTTCAAGAATGGGTAGCTCTACATCTATTTTAGGAATTATGATTATGGCGATGGCCCCCTCCTGATTATTAGCATTGCTAGTTGTTTTAAGTGAAACCGTTGTTTCCAACGATTCCGCCGCCGACAATACCTGGGACATGTTCAGATATTCGCGCTTAAGCTTCTGATTAAACGCTTCGGCGCTTTGGGGACTGTTGTTGCTCATAGCCTGCTCCAGCAGGTTTTTTTGTTTTAAGTCCGCATACCATTCGTTAGCTTTCGGAAACAGGATAATCATGATACCGGCCACAATTAAAATGTAGGCGAGTTTCTTCATTAGAATACGTCCCTTCAGACTAAATAGAGAAGCAAAGAGTTTGACCCCTTTACTTCTCTTTAACAATAGAAATCTTTTAATTTCTTTTTGCCGTTTTTCTAAAAATGATCCCTAGCGCAGTGATGACCGAACCTAAAATGTAAAATGGCACGGAGCTGCTTTCGCCTGTTTTGGGAAGAGTCTTTGCTTCTGTTACTTGAACTTGATCCTGGGTCGAATTTGTATTTTCCGAAACATTAGGTCCTGGAGGTTCTGTTGTTTCATTAGATAAGACCGCCGGAGTGGGGCTTGGGCTTGAAGTCGGATCTACCGTCGGAGTCGCGGTTGAGTCCGGTGTCGGTGTCGCTATAGGCGTTGCACTTGGTGTCGATGTTGGCGTGGATGTTGGTGTGGAACTTGGCGTTGAAGTCTTTGTAGGGGTGGATGTACGCCCTGGTTTTCGGGTTGGCCTTGGTGTCGCTGTCTCCGTTGGGGTTGGTGTCGGTGTTACTGTTTCTGCTGGCGTCGGCGTCGCCGTTTCTGTCGGTGTCGGTGTCGCCGTTTCCGTTGGCGTTGGTGTCGCTGTCTCCGTCGGCGTTGGTGTCGCCGTTTCCGTTGGCGTTGGTGTCGCTGTCTCCGTCGGCGTTGGTGTCGCTGTTTCCGTCGGTGTCGGTGTCGCTGTCTCCGTCGGCGTTGGTGTCGCTGTCTCCGTCGGCGTCGGTGTCGCCGTTTCCGTTGGCGTTGGCGTCGCCGTTTCCGTCGGTGTTGGTGTCGCCGTTTCCGTCGGTGTTGGTGTCGCTGTCTCCGTCGGCGTCGGTGTCGCCGTTTCCGTTGGCGTTGGTGTCGCTGTCTCCGTCGGCGTCGGTGTCGCCGTTTCCGTTGGCGTTGGCGTCGCCGTTTCCGTCGGTGTTGGTGTCGCCGTTTCCGTTGGCGTTGGTGTCGCTGTCTCCGTCGGCGTCGGTGTCGCCGTTTCCGTCGGTGTTGGTGTCGCCGTTTCCGTCGGTGTTGGTGTCGCTGTCTCCGTCGGCGTCGGTGTCGCCGTTTCCGTCGGTGTTGGTGTCGCCGTTTCCGTCGGTGTTCGGGTCGGTGTTGGTGTCGGACAATCAGGCGTCCGTGTAGGTTTCGGCGTCTTCGTCGATGTTGGCTTTGGCGTCTTCGTCGATGTCGGCTTCGGCGTCTTCGTCGATGTCGGCTTCGGCGTCTTCGTCGATGTCGGCTTCGGCGTCTTCGTCGATGTCGGCTTCGGCGTCGATGTTGGCGAATTTGTCGGTCTATGCGTCGGGTGATGCCCCCCAAGCGTACTGTACTCCGGTTCTCCCTGATTCTCATTCTCCCCGCCAGAGGTTGCCGTTACCGCACTTGTCATTCCCAGCGCGAGCCCGGCAGCCAATGTGGCGGCAATGGCTGTCCTTGCTTTCTTTCCCATTCAGCCCACTCCAGTACAAAAAGATATTCATTTTAAAACAGTACTTTTTCTTTTTTATCTTATTGGACTAAGGCTTGCACTATGCCTCACGATGCACAAGCCGGCAAAATTTATTTGTTAATCCTCGGTCGAACTGGGCAAACTATTTTCGACCGTATCAAGATTCCTCCGGAACACCCATTTCCGGCTTCCGTAAAAATTCAGGATAACCGTGACGAAAGTAACCCCGGCCTTGGCCAAAAGAACATGCACTTCAGGAAAAAAAGACATCAACCTCAGTAAAACCAGTGAAAGGGCAAGAACGATCAAATTCAGTGCAACAAACCGGATAAACCGTTTCGCATCGGGTCCCCGCCGGTTCGTATTAGCCATCCTCCGGTCATCAAACGTATACCGTCTGTTCATCAAAAAGCTGTTCACCATTCCTGCCGAGTATGAGAAAATCTGGGCGATTCCGTGCTCCGCCCCCCATTCCGTCAAAAGCGCAAAACAGGCAAAGTCGATGGCTGTGTTAATTACGCCTACCATATTGAATTTTGCAAATTGCAGCAGAGACGGTTTGAACCGATGAACTGCGGACCGCTTAACCTGCATATTCCTCGGCCCGCTCTCGCAAATCCCCTTCCGCCGTCGATGAATTTTGGCTCAAGTATCCGCCATCCGCAAACTCAAAGCCCGCTTTGTCGCGCACGATATACAAAGG
Organism: Paenibacillus haidiansis; assembly: GCF_036553665.1. Lineage (NCBI taxonomy): Bacteria > Bacillati > Bacillota > Bacilli > Caryophanales > Paenibacillaceae > Paenibacillus > Paenibacillus haidiansis. Next base: position 4,065 of record NZ_JAZHPZ010000004.1, read on the forward strand.
CCGTTCCTTCGTTTCATCATAAATTCGGCCGATATACTCCCCCATCACGCCGAGCAGCATCAGCACAATGCCGTTAAAGAAAAGATTGATCGCCACGATCGAGGCCCAGCCTGGAACCGTGCCGAAAGCGAGCCATTTTTGCAGCAGCACGACAAACAGGTACACGAAGCTGGTCAGCGACAGAACAAATCCGACGTAAGAGGCGATTTTCAGCGGCTTATGGGAAAAAGACGTGATGCCGTCGGCGGCGAAGCGCAGCATTTTGCGCAGCGGATATTTCGTCACCCCGGCATAGCGTTCCTCGCGCACATATTCCACCTGGGTCTGGCGGAAGCCCGCCCATCCGACCAGCCCGCGGACAAAGCGATTTTTCTCCTTGAGCCCTTTGAGCACATCGCATACCTTGCGGTCGATGAGCCGGAAATCCCCGGTATCAAGGGGAATGTCGACCTGCGTCAATCTCCCGAGCACCCGGTAAAACAGGAGCGCCGTAGTCTTTTTAAACACCGTCTCGCCTTTGCGCTTGATTCGCCTTCCGTAAACGACCTCATAGCCTTCCTTCCACTTATCGAGCATTTCGAGAATGATCTCCGGCGGGTCCTGAAGATCCGCGTCAATGATGACGACCGATTGTCCGGCGGCATAATCCATGCCCGCGCTGATGGCCACCTGATGGCCGAAATTCCGGGAAAAATGGATCACCCGCACATGCGCATCGCGCCTCACGATCGCCTCCACGATTTCCGCCGTCCGGTCCGAGCTGCCGTCATTCACGAAAATAAGCTCGTAATCTTCTCCCGTCACATCCATCACCCGCTTCAAACGGGTATAAGTATGCTCGATGACTTCCTCTTCATTAAACATCGGAACGATCACACTGCAGCCAATCGCCATAACCTCCCCGATCCCCCTAACCTTTAAAATACCCACGAAAGAAACCAGCGCAGAATATGCTCCACATAGAACGAGCTCACCGGCATGCCGGACAGCGCCGGATAGAATGCGATAAACAATAGTACGGCCAGCGCCATGTACCATTTTCTGATCCAGCCAAGCCGCGGCACTCTTTCTTCTATGACTTTCGCCGTATACACAATTGCCAGGACCATGAACGGCACCATGGCAAAATAGTGATACAGAAACGTTTCTCTGGAAACGAGCATCCAGGGGATATACTGGGCCAGATAAGCGATCCAGATGACATAGGCGAACCGGTCCTTACGCTTCAACGAAAGCCATATGGTCAGCACCAGCATAAATACGCCGGTCCACCAAATCAGCGGATTGCCCATAGTCACGATCGTTGACACTATGCCTGTGGGCTCCCATTCCCCGCCATAGTACCAGACGGGCCTTTTCATAAAGGGCCACTCCCACCAGGAGGAAGCAAAGGGATGATCGCTCACCAGTCTGCTGTGATAATCGAACATATCCTTTTGGGCCTGGATGAGGGCCTGCCATGTAAACCCGCCCGGAGAAGCGGCGAGCTGCGGAATGAACGACAAGGCATATACCGCCCCGGGGATCAGCACGAAAAAGATGACGCAGGCACCGAGCGTGAGCAGCATGTTCTTTGGAAAAGCTGCGACCGTCCGGCGGTAAAGCGAAATTCGCTCCTCCGGTTCGGGATGCTCCAAGTCTTCCGCCACCAGTGCACTGCGGGCGGCGGCATACTCCCTGTAGCGGAAATACAACGAGATGCCCAGCATCACCGCCAGCCCGGCTCCACCGTAGACGACGATCCACTTGGAGGCGACGCCGATGCCGAAGAACAGCCCCGCCCAGAACAGCGGAACGAGCGTCTTGCCCAGACCGTCACGATGAAAATTCAGATTGAAATACCGGCTCATGAAGTAAAACATCAGCAGTATAAAGAACACGCCGTACACATCGATCGTGGCGATGCGCGTCTGGGTAAAATGCATAAATTCAGCGGCAAACAGCACGGCGGACATGATCGCATATTTGCGTTGACCGAACAGGCGAAGTGCAAAGGCGTAAATCAGCGGCAGCATGGCGGCCCCGAACAGCGTGCCGATAATCCGCCAACCGAACGGGCTTAGTCCGAACGCCTTGATGCCGACGGCGATCAGCAGCTTGCCGAGCGGAGGATGCGTTGTCTCATAGGCAGGTAGTCCATGCAAATATTCGTAGGCGGTGCGGGCGTGATAGATTTCATCGAAATACGTCCCGTTATAGAAATCGGGTTTGCTGACCGCGTCGGACGGTTCATCGAACAGCAGGCCGGGTTGCTCCTCCTTTGCGTTCAGACCATCGTCCCCATGAATTCCCAAGACGGGTAATGGCCCGGTACCGCCCTGCTCATAAAATGCCATTTCATGCAGCGAGAACCCCGGCTCTTCCACCGTCAGCTTCGCATATCTCGCTTCCATTTGAAGCGGCTGGCTCTTCCAGGTGAACACACTGCCGTGATCTTCAACGACTTCAAGCGAATCGCCCCAAGCCGAATCATCCGCTCCAAACTCAAGCTTGAACTTTCCATGACCCGTGCCCCCGAAGATGTTGACCTTTTCAAGCTGCTTGACATCGCCGAAATCAATGTAAAAACCGTCTCCCCCCGATGACGGCGTCCATACGGTTTGGGGCGCCCTGAACGAACCAAGCTGGTACAGCGCCACCGCCAAATAGACCAGCGTTATCAGGATGATCCATATCCAGCCTTTAACGCGACGCAGGACGGACCTCGCTCCGACGGAATGCGGAGTGACCGAAGCCGAGGTCAGATCGGCTAACAGTGTGCAATCCCGCTCCTGTAGGCCGGCCCGGGTCAGCGGCTCCAGCGGCAGAATTCTCTTTTTTACGTAAATATCAAGCCCGAGATAAAGCATGTAAGCGAGCAGTCCGATATTGGCGATAGAGCAAAGGTATACGATCCCGTCTTCCCCGGGACTCGATCCTCCGTTCAAAAAGCCGAGCACATAGGCGGTGTTCACATATTGCGTGAGGCTAAAGCCCATGAAAAGCCCCAACAGGCGGCTGTCTTTCACCTCCATGTAGCTGAACAGGCTCAGGATCAGCGCAGGGAACATATAGCGCTCATGCATTTTTGTCCCAAGCACGAACATGATGGCGATTAAGGCTAGCGCAATAAAATAGGATGAAGTTAGGTCGCGCCCCCGCCATTTTTTTCGGAAAGAGATATAACCTGCATAAGCCACCGCCGCTACAATGGCCAGCATGCCCCACGCCCGGAAGGACAAAAGCAACCAGCGGTTGTCAAGCGGAGACCAGTTGTGGCCGAACAGGGCGTAAATGTTAAAAGCGTTCACCGAGGCGAAAGGATAAGAGGACAAGGTAGAACGGTAAAGGTCGATCAGCCCGGACAAGCCGCCATTGCCCCAGAAAAAAGGCAGCGCGAGCAGGCCGAATGCGCCGATGCCGTACAGGACGCTGCGGCCGATTCGCCGGCCGTCGCGATAATACAGACAAGCGATCAGCCATACCGGAGCAAAAATCAGCGTCTGCGGTTTGATCAACGCGGCGACGGCCAGCCAGACGGCGGAACGTTCAAAACGGCGCTCGATCAAAGCCATGATCGAAACGAGTAGAAACAGTACATAGAAGGAGTCCACCTGACCCCATGCCGAGGAGTTGATTAAAACGGCCGGGTTCAATAAATATAGAACGGATAGAGCCAATGCGGTTTTACCGCCCAGCTTCTTGTCCGCGGTTTGGTATATGAGATATCCGGCGATCAAATCGGTCACGATGGACGGAAATTTAAAGAGCAATTGCGTCCCGGCCGCGTCAAAGCCCAGAGCAAACACGTTGCAAATAGAGCCGAGCACGTACAAGACATAAATATATCCCGGCGGATAGTCGGCGAACATCCCTTCCACGTAAAATCCGCCGATGCCCCGGTCCACGGCATGCTGGGCCCAGGCCATAAACGTGTTCATATCGGTCTCGAAGCCGCGGGCCGTCAAGGCGATCCCGATACGCAGAAGCAGCGAGACCACGAGTATAGCAGCAAACCAGAGGTGTTCCCGCCCTTCCGGTTCCCCAAGTCGGACGGTTTTGCGGCGAAGCATTCTTTGATACAAGAGGACAAACAGCAGACCGAACAAGGTGGAAAACAATAGGATTGGCAGCACGGATACATGCGCCGCCGTTTGCGCTGTCCCATCCTGCGATTCTCCCCCGCCGCCCGCACTTGGCGCAGGCGGTTCCAAGGAAAGCGGAACGACGCCTTCGGGAAGGCTACCGGCCTCCTCCACCTGAAGATCGTCGAAATACGCCTTGCCTGTATTCAGATGGCCGTACCCGCCGATTCCGGCGGCAATCGTAAGCTCCTGCTGCTCGGGTCCGGTCCGGCCGTAAAATTGCACCTGCTTCCACTGCCCGTCCGATTCCGTTAAATGCGGAAACGGCCCGCCGACACCGAGCGGAAATATCGTCGCTCCAACCTCACCGCTGCCCATCTCCTCGACCCGGATCCAGCCCGAAACGGAATAATCCGTGTCCGGCCTCACCGAGATCCGCTGCACCCACTTCGCGTGATCGGGTTGCAAATTTTCCACCACGGCCGAGGAACTTCCCGAATGCGCCTGATCGGAGGCAGCTTCGAGATCGCTGGCCCCCTCCGTTTGCACCCAAACATCCCGGCTCCATTGATCCGGGGAATTCCCGGAAACCTGCTCGAAGCCCGGGTTTTGCAGCAAATTGTTTCCTTCGGCGTAAAGCCATCCAGCCGGAGCCAGACTAATGATCCCCATCATTGCGGCAATCCAAGCGATTTTAACAAACCTTAACACGGCCCGACTTCCCCCCGGATACGGTTCTTTGTATTCAATATTTTTTAAAAATATATTGCAGGGGGACCAAGCTTATGCCTTATTAACTAAAAAAAGCCCGCCAACCAGTTCTGCTGGTTAGCGGGCCTTCTGCTTTATTAAGAAATGTTAGCCTTGGCTGCCAAGGAAGATATAGCGGAGAATGATGAGTACGGCAAGCACCCACATCAGCCAGTGCACCTTGTATTTGTTGTTGCCGCGCAGGTTGGCAATCGTTGCGAGCACCACATAGAAAACGATTCCGAACGAGATCCCGTTGGCGATATTGTAAGTGAACGGCATCATTGTGATGGTCAAGAAAGCCGGAATCGCCACAACCATGTCTTGAAAGTCGATTTCGCGAATCGATTGAAGCATCAGCACGCCTACGACGATCAGGGCCGCAGCCGTTGCGGAACCGGGGATCAGCGCCACGACCGGAGCCAGGAACAAGGCGAGCAGGAAGCAAACGCCCGTAGTTACCGCCGTCAGACCGGTGCGTCCGCCTTGGGCAACCCCTGCCGTACTTTCCACATAAGCCGTAGTTGTGGAAGTACCGAGCATAGCGCCGCCCGTAACGGCAACCGCGTCAACGAGCATCGCTTTGCCGACGCGCTTCTTGCCTTCCACCGGATCTTTCATAATGCCGGCGCGTGTCGCCGTACCGACCAATGTGCCGAACGTATCGAACAATTCGACGAACGTAAAGGTAACGATGGCCGAAATAATGCCTGTATGGGCAATGCCTTCCCAGTCAAACTTCACAAAGTTGATTTCCGAGAAGTCGGGAACCCATTTCGCTTGGCTGGCCGAGATAGAGTTGAAATCAACGGCACCCATCAGCATGGCGATTACAGTAGTACCCAAAATTCCGAACAAAATGGCGCCGCGAACATTAAGCACCATCAATACCCCGATCAGGAGCAAACCGATGATCGCAAGCTGTACATCTGTGTTTTGCAGACTGCCGAGATGAATTACCGTTTCAAAGGATAACACATCCGTGTACGTGTTCGCCGGAATATCGCTGCCGGCTTCCACGCCGACAGTCATTAGACCGCTGTTTTTCAAACCTACGATCGTAACGAACAGCCCGATCCCGACCGTAATGGCATGCTTGAGCGAATCGGGAATCGCATCCAGAAGCATTTGGCGTATCTTCGTTACCGTTAGTAGGATAAAGATCAAACCGGAAATAAATACGGCAGTGAGACCCATTTCCCAAGTAAAAGGCTTATCCGTCGATGCCGACGAAAGCACTACCGACGCGAAATAAGCGTTCAAACCCATCCCTGGCGCAAGCGCAACCGGGAAGTTAATGAAAAGACCCATGGCGATCGTGAAGATACCGGCTGCCAGTGCCGTCGCCAGAAAAACAGAATACCAGCCCATGTCGATTCGGCCGAATGCAGTCAGCGTGTTGGGGTTGACCGTCAGGATGTAAGCCATCGCCATAAATGTGGTAATACCGGCCATGATCTCCGTACGAATCGTCGTACCGTTCTGTTTCAGCTTAAAAAAGCGATCCATGATTCAAATACTCCTCCTTATTTTGAGTCGGAAACGACAAAAAGCCCGAGGTTGAATCATCCCCGGGTACCGATAGCAGCCGGAAGAAGCGGGAAGACAAGAGGCTCTCGGAACCGGCGCGCCTTTACAACGAATAAGAGCACGGCAATACCGATCATATCTTGGCCAAACTATCGCTTCTTCCTTTCGTAGCCGGATCATTACGGTGACCTCGTAGAGACTTCCGGGCCGATTCCCGGAATTATACGAAAAGATATGCTATTTGTCGAATTATCCGAACAAGTCTTGGACTTAAAGACCTATCACATGACTTATTCTAGGCTCGGACAGGGGAAGTTGTCAACCAAAAAACGAATATTATTTCAAAAAAACTTATCCAATGTTCGCTATTTGGATATATATATCCTATTTTATCCCTCCAATTTTTGTAGTATTCCCAAATTTACTTACAACATTCGACATTTGCAAGATTATGCCGAAATAATATAATTATTTTGTTCGACACATAACTGGCCTTGAGGGGGTTTGCTGATTGAGAGTTGCCACAGGCATTATTTTTGCATTCTGGCTCGTATTTATGGGATACAAGTTTCTGACAACGCAGCCGGTGGACTATGATGGAGAAATTAGACATTTTTTGAGCGGGGGATTGGTTTTTCTGCAGTTCATCGCGTGGGCTTTTATCTTTACCATGCCTTTTACAACATTCATCATTCTCATCATTGCGGAAGTGATCGCTCTACTGCTTGCATTCACCTATCATTCAAGCTATACCATCTTCGTGATTATTAATCTGATTTTCATCTTCATGAGCTTCGCGGGATACAAAGAGATGACCAGACAGAAGGCTGCCGCCAAAAAGCGGGCTAGAGCTACTTAGATTTTCCAGGGATAGAACTACATACATTTTTTTGATCATAAAAAAAACTCCCTCTCATTTGCTAACTGCGCAAATAAAAGGGAGTATTTTTTGTCGTCTATTCCCACTCGATCGTGGCCGGCGGCTTCGACGTGATGTCGTAAACGACGCGATTGACGTTCTCCACTTCGTTGACGATCCGCACCGAAATCTTCTCCAGCACATCCCACGGAATGCGGGCCCAGTCGGCGGTCATGCCGTCGATCGAGGTTACCGCGCGGATGCCGACGGTGTAGGAATACGTCCGGGCATCGCCCATGACGCCGACGCTCTTCATGTTCGGCAAGGCCGTAAAATACTGCCAGATCTCGCGGTCCAGACCCGCCTTGGCGATTTCCTCGCGCAGGATATAGTCGGAATCGCGGACGATCTTCAGCTTGTCCTCGGTGACTTCGCCCAGCACGCGGATCGCGAGCCCCGGTCCCGGGAACGGCTGCCGCCAGACGATTTCCTTCGGCAGGCCGCATTCCTCGCCTACTTTGCGAACTTCGTCCTTGAACAGCGTGTTCAGCGGTTCGATCAGCTCGAATTGCATGTCTTCCGGCAAACCGCCGACATTGTGATGCGATTTGATGGTTTGCGCCGTCGCCGTGCCGCTTTCCACGATATCCGTATACAGCGTTCCTTGCGCCAGATATTTGAAATCGTCAAAGCGCTTGGACTCTTCTTCAAACACGTAAATAAACTCGTTGCCGATAATTTTCCGTTTCTTTTCCGGATCGTCGACGCCTGCCAGCTTGGACAAGAAGCGTTCACGGGCATCGATTTTGACGACCTTCATATCGAATTTGCCGACGAACGTCTCCATGACGCTCTCGGCTTCGCCCTTACGGAGCAAGCCGTGATCGATAAACATACAGGTCAGCTGGTCCCCGATCGCCTTGTGGATCAGCGCGGCCACCACGGAGGAATCGACGCCGCCGCTCAGTGCGCACAACACTTTTTGATCGCCCACCTGCTCGCGGATTTCACGGACCTTATCCTCGATGAACGTCTCCATGCTCCAGTTGCCCTCGCAGCCGCAGACCTCGTAGATGAAGTTCTTGAGCATCTCGTTGCCGTGAACGGAATGGCGTACTTCCGGATGGAATTGAACTCCGTACAATTTACGCTCCCCGTTGGAAAAGCCCGCGATCGGAGCATGCTCCGTCGAAGCGTCGAGAATAAAACCTTCCGGCAATTCAACGACATGGTCCCCGTGGCTCATCCACACCGTTTGCTTGCGGTCGAGCCCTTTGGTCAGCGCGGAATGCGCTTCGAAATCGACATCCGCTTTTCCGTACTCGCGTTTCGCTGCGCGTTCCACCTTGCCTCCGAGCTGTTGGGCCATAAGCTGCATGCCGTAACAAATCCCGAAGATCGGCACGCCGATATCGTAAACGGCCGGGTCGCTGTGCGGCGCATCTTCGGCATATACGCTCGAAGGTCCGCCCGAGAACACGATCCCTTTCGGCGCTAGTTCCCGAATCCGTTCCACCGGGGTGTTAAATGGCAGCAGTTCGCTGTACACGCCCAGATCGCGAATCCGTCTGGCTATCAATTGATTGTATTGTCCGCCGAAATCAAGGACAACAATCAGTTCATTTGGCTTTTTCATTACCGAGCCTCCCTCAATTCATGAACCTAATTATACGAAACGACAAAAGAGCTCGTCAAGGAAGAGCGGGCGGCAAATCAGCGCCCCGAATAAGCCAAATTCCGGCACATTTTCAAGAAGCCTCTGCTGTCGGTCCGGTCCAACCCGGCCCCCCCGTAATAAAGGTTCTCCCAAATGCGAACAAAACTTTCCAAATCATCGGAGTTCCGTCCCCCGTTCTTGGTGCTAATGAATTCCACATATTCCCGGGCGGTCATTTCCGGAGTTTTCGCTCCATAAGCATTATACAATTCCCGCCATACGCATTCGGCGGCCCGCAGCAGCTCCCTTCTTTCCGGGAATCTCCGCCGCTGCCCCAGCATAAACAGCCATAAGAGGTAACGGCTCTGACGCAGCCAGTATTTCCGGTAGAGGACGGCAAACAATACCGTTAAACCGAAGCCCGATAATAAGCTCGTCCAGAAAAACAAACGCTCCTGAATCAAGCTCAGGCTATTTGACAGCTTGGCGGCGGTTTCTTCCATCAACTCTCCCAAAGAGCCGCTCAGTCTCCGCCACAGGCTTGAGCCTTGTTCCAGCAAGCCCTGCCCGCCTCCGTCCGTCGACGCCGCGGCAAAGGCGGATTCGTAACCCGGTGTCGGATCGAACGGAATCCAGCCCGCTCCGGGAAAATAAACCTCCACCCAGGAATGCGCGTCGGCATAGCTGACCGTATAGCGGTGCTCATCTTCGGAGACCGGCGTGCCCGGGGCGAAGCCCTTGACCCACCTGGCGGGAATTCCCCCGCTGCGGAGCAGCACGGTCATCGCCGTGGAGAAATGGTCGCAGTAGCCGATTTTTTGTTCGAATAGAAAATAGTCGGCAAAATCGCTGCCCGCCGGCGGATATTGGCTGTCCAGGCTGTAGGCGTAATGCTTCTTCAAGTAGTTCATGACCGCCAGCACCGCGTCGTATCGGCTTGGCCGCTCCTCCACAAGGTCGGCGCCGAGCCGGCGCACCCGCTCCGGCAGCGAATCCGGGAGCTGAAGCTCACGGCCGGCAAGCTCGGCCGGATCTTCTCCCCCGGCCGCGCGGAGCCTCTCGGCGGAAACTTCCGGCACCCCGGCTTCCAACTCGTAGCCGTAAACGGCTTGCTCGGGATATGCCGGCGCAAAGTAGAAGGCATCCGCACCGGCATCGTACCGGGAGTTTGCCTGTGGCGAACCCGTCCCGGCGTTCAATGCGCCGGAATCCGATCCGGCCGCTTCCCATCCGCCGGCGGTCGGTTTACCGGCAAAAACCCGCTCCACATTCAGCGGGCTCCCGCCGCTGAACAGCGGTACGGTTCCGGTGGCCGGCTCCTTGAAAATGACGGTCTGCCGGACGCTCCGGGCAGCGGACTGGACCTCAGGTCTTTCCGGTTCAGCGAGTGAAGCCGAAGCCGGATCGGCCGGGGACGAAGCCCAGCCCGCTCCGGTATACACGCTTTTGCTCTCACCCCGCCAATACGTATTTTCCGGCGATACGGCCGTAAAATATGTCTCATGCCGCAGGCGGAGCGGGGCGCCGAGCCGGGTGTCGTCCTTGCCGTAGCCGGACAAGGCGTAGCTCACGGACGGGCCGTTCAAGCCGGAGCCGCTCCAGCCTTCAAGGACCTGCGCAACCTGGCTCCAGGCAATGGCTCGCGCCGGCTGGACCGGCAGAAGCGAGCTGAGGAGGAAGGGGCCGGCAACGCAAGCTGCAATCGCGATAGCGATGGCGGCGGCCCCTCCCGGCTTGCCGCCTGCCCGCAGGCGGCTGCGAAACACCAGCGCCTGCAGGGCAAGCCCCCAGCCTGCCGTACGGACAAGCCCGGCATATACCGGCACATCTCCAACGGTTTCAAGCGCGAGCAAGTACAGCACGGAGGCGGCAAAGAACAGCAAATTGCTCTGCTTGCTTAGCGCCAGCGCCTGTACGGAGACGACGAGCAGGCTCCAGCCGATCAGCAGCAGAAGCGTGCGCGTTTCGCCGCCGAGCCCGTACAGCCTGCCGGTTTGCACCGCTTCGGCGACATCCGCGGCGATCAGCCCGGCGCAGTCGGAAAACCAGGAGAATCCTTGCGCTTGGCCGAACAAAAAATACATCGCTCCCGCGATCAACAACGGCGGAAGCGGCACAAACGCATAAGCGGGCAGACGAAAACAACCGAGCAGCAGCAAAATGCCGGTAAGCGCAAGAAACAACCCGATCAACCGGACGGGTTCCCCGCCTAGAAAAGAATATAACGGGTACAGCCATTCGCCGAACAATCCCAGCAGCAGCAAAGACGTAAGGGCACGTCGCCCCCCTTCTGCCAGCCGGCGGGACTTGTCCGCTTCGGGCGTGAGCGGCGTCAGGCCATGGACGCCGGGAAGCGGGCCGCCGGTGACGGGGCTTTGGTGATTAAGCGATGTCATGCCGGACCCCTCCTTCCCCGGAAGCGGCCCCGGCGGTACTATACCGCGTCAAATCCACGACGGAGAGCCCGCGGTCCGTCAGGCCGGCCGCCAGACGGGCGCTCTCGGCGTCGCCCTTCGGCCCGCAGGCGCACCAGATTTCGAGCCGGACGCCGCGCTCGGCAAGGAGCAGGGCCGCTGCGGCCAATTCAGGGGTCAGGCGGCCGGTGATGAAGGTCAGGGCTCCGCCTTCAGTCACGGCCGCCGCTTTCCTCAGGAGCCCGTCGCCGCTTTCCGCCGGACCGGGAGTCACGCCCGCCAGCAGGTCGAGGCCGGCCTTCAGCCCGCGCATTCCCGTAAGCGCACAGGCTTCGCCGGAGACCGGCCCGGTCATCCCGCCGTGGCGGAAATCAGCCTCGGCCCGGCCATCGGCGCCGAGTTCGCGGGCAAGCCACGCCGCGGCCGCGGACACGGCAAGCTCGAACGCGGCGTCCGCGCTTCCCGGCGCACCGGGGGCGGGGCCTCCCGGCCGCTTGGCGCCGGGCCGGTCGTACGATGCCGCAGCCGTGTCCAAATAAAGGCGCCGGGCCGGCATCTCGCGATCCTCCGGGATGCGCGTCAATAGCGCGCCCTGCTTGGCCGAGCTTTTCCAGTGCACGCGGCGCAGCGGATCGCCGGGCATGTAGGCGCGCAGCCTGCCCGCTTCCGCATATCCTTGCACGCTATCCCGTCCAAGGTCCAAGCCCTCCACATCCGGGCCGGCAGTCCCGGCTCCGCCGGAACCCAGCGGCAGCGGCACGGGGTGAACGACAAGCTCATCCCGAACCTTCATGCGCAAACCGCGCTTGAACCAGCCGAATGAATCTCCCCAAGTAATTCTCATATCATCACCGGTATAGACGCCCCGGTCCAAATCCTTCAGGTAATAAGTGCCGGTAAACCGTCGTTTCCAACTGCCGAAAACCAGCTTGCCTCCTCTGGAGCCCGCATCCGCCGCTTGGCCGGTATCGTGCGGGACCGACCATTCATCCTCGACCTCCACCCACAGAGGAAGAAGCCCGCCGGAAACGGTTATGTCCAGCGTCACCGCGACGGTGTCCCCGGCCCGGGGAGTCAAAGGATGCCAGGACCGCTTCGCTTCGACCCGCTTGGGTCCGAGCAACTGGGTCGCCGCACCCTGAAGCATGATGAGCAGCAGCAGAAGCAGCACAAACAGGAGCGACTCGCCCCCTTTCCAGGTGTAAAGCGCCCCCACCGCCACCGTTACAGGAATCGCCGCCAGCCATGTCCATATCCCGCTTCTCATCGCGGGCCACCCGCGGCCCGGTGAAACATCGGCACATCGGCCCGTTTCAACAGCTCGGCCACCGCCTGCTCGCCGCTGACCCCGGAAAGGACCGCCTCCGGCTTCAGCACGATCCGGTGGGCCAGTACCGCCCCGGCAACCGCCTTGACATCATCCGGAATCACATAAGTCCGCCCTTTGTAGTAAGCCATCGCCTGAGCGGCCCCCATCCAGGCCATCGTGCCGCGCGGGCTGATGCCGAGCAACAGCGGATGGTGATGCCGGGAGGCATTGGCTACGGCGACGAGGTATTTCTTGATCGCCTCGTCGACCAGCACGGTTCTGACCTGCCGCTGCATCAGCCCGATTTCCTCGGGCAGCAGCACCGGCTTGACCTCGACGGGCGGCTCCTGCATGCGCCGAAGCATCTCCATTTCATCTTCCGGCTGCGGGTAGCCGAGCGTCAGACGCATCAAGAAACGGTCGAGCTGGGCTTCGGGCAGCCGGTACGTCCCTTCGTATTCCAGCGGATTTTGCGTAGCCAGCAGCATGAACGGCTGCGGCAGCGCCCTGGTGATCCCGTCGATCGTGACCTTGCGTTCTTCCATCGCTTCCAGCAGCGCCGATTGGGTGCGGGGAGCCGCCCGGTTAATCTCGTCGGCCAGCACGATATTCGCGTGAACCGGTCCCGGCCGGAATTCGAATTGCCCGGTATGAGGCTGATATACATTCACCCCGGTCACATCGGCGGGCAGAAGATCGGAAGTAAACTGAATCCGGCCGAACGAACCGCCCATGCACGCGGCCAGCGTCCGGACCAGCAATGTTTTGCCCACCCCGGGTACATCCTCCAGCAAAATATGTCCGCCGTACAGCATCGCTATAACGGCCAGCTCGATTTCTTCGCGTTTGCCGACGATTACGCGCTCAACGCGCCCCACCAGCCGCTCCAAAATCTCGCGGGCTTGCTCTTGAATCATCTCCATCCCTCCATATAAGACAGCAAATCTATCAACCAGTTTCTCCAAAAAGCGCGGTTCATAGACCTGGAAATAGAGAGATTCCGCAAGGATCTTTCCCGCTACATAGCTTTGATTCTGCGTTCATCCCCGTCGGAAACGAAGGAAACGACCGGATGACCCGTCGCCTCCAGCAGCGGACGCAGCGACAACCACAAAGCATTGTTCCTCAGTACAAACGTGATTCCGTTAAATGTAACGGAACCTTCCCGCCCTTCCGTGAGCAACCTGCTACGATTCGGATCGACCGTTACTACGGTATCTCCCCATAAGACGACCGCGGTCCGGCTTTGACCGTCCCAGCTTACCGAAGCCCCCAGCCTTTCCATGGTGGAACGCAGCGGGACGATGAACTGACCGTCATGCAGCGCATATTCACCGGCGCCCAGCTTCGTCTCCACCCCTCCGGCTTCCACGAACAACGGCTGGGCCGGCCCGAACAAAGCGGCATTCGGTTTGACGTGGCTTTCGATCCAGGCGGCCGAGGGAGCGGGTTTGGCTTTGGTTTTAGCCGAAGCGGCCAAGCTGAATTGGACCGGTTTTTGCTCCGGGGACAACGCTTTGAACGTATAGCCGTGTTTTTTATAGAATTGAATGATGTCGGGAAGGGCTTTGACGGACTCCGCGTGACCCGCCCCGTCATGCAACAGGACGATCATTTCGTCCTTCAGCTTCTCGGAGGTGGCGTTTTTAACGATTTCCGCGGCGGGAACTCCCTTCCGTTTGGAATCGCCGCTGTCGACATCCCAATCGAATACCTTATAACCGCCCTGTTCCAGCAGCTCGAAATACGTTTCGTCAAAATGACCGTAGGTACCTCCCGGAGCCCGGACCAAAACCGGACGAACGCCGGTGATTTCCCGCAAAATCTCCTCGGTCCGCTTGATCTGCTCCCAAAAGCGGGGAAAACTGCTGTATAAATCGCTATATTCATGATTATAAGTATGGTTTCCGATAGCATGTCCCGCCTCCGCGATTCTCGTAATAATTTCCGGCGATTGCTTGGCATGCTCGCCCAAGACGAAAAATGTGGCCTGAGCCCCCTCCCGGTCCAAAATGGACAACACCTCGTCCGTCAGCTTGCTCGGGCCGTCGTCAAAGGTAAGGTACACGACCTTTTCCCGCTTTGGGGCGGGCGGAGTCTTGTCGGGCTTAGCCGCGGAGGCAATCGAAGCGGCCGGAACGGTCGAAGCGGTTAAATCGTCCGAATCCGTCAGGGCGGCATCGCTGCCGACGCCGGAAGGAGGCGTCCGCTCGGCTTCGAACGTTCCGCTCCCATCCGCAGCGGCGGTCTGCAAGCCTGACGGTCCCGCCATGGCCGAAGCGATCCCGCCGGCGGAATATGTCCCTAGCGCCGGGCCCGCCGACAAGGCATACCCGGATATTCCGGGCATGACCGGTTGTTGCTCACCATACACCGAAGCCGCGGCGACAATCGCCAGCATCGCGAGCAGCGCCGTCCGCAGCGTTTTAAAACCTGGCATCCGATATTTTCTCATTTCCTTCGACCTCCGCCGTTCATATCAATCCGTTTGCTTTCTGATAGATTGTATGAAGCTAGAAACGAAAAAAGACCGCCTAGGACTTGTCCATTCACAAGCCGGCGATCCTTTCACTGCTCTTCTGCTTTAGCCCAGTTCCTTGACGGCCTCCAGCACTTTCTCCGCATGGTCTTTGACTCTGATATTGCGCCATTCCCTGACGAGGACGCCCTCCTCGTCGATCAGAAACGTCGAGCGCACGATGCCTTCGTATTCCCGTCCATACAATTTCTTTAGCTGCCAAACGCCGAACATGCGGCATACCTCATGATCTTCATCCGACAGCAGCGGGAAGGGCAGGCTCTGCTTCTCCCTGAATTTATCGTGCGATTTGACCGGGTCCCCGCTGATGCCGAGCACGACCGCGCCAAGCTCGTGCAGCAAGCCGCTGCGGTCGCGAAAATCGCAGGCTTCCTGCGTGCAGGCGGGCGTCATGTTTTTCGGATAAAAGTAAATGACCACCTTGCGCCCGCGAAACTCGCCAAGCGAGATCTCTCCCCCGCCGCTTGCGGGAAGCCGGAAATCGGGAACGGGTTGTCCGAGACGTACCTGAATCTCTTTTTCTGCCATAGATTTCTCTCCTTATCTTCACAATCGCTTAAATATAGGAAATTGATTGTATTTATAAAAGAAATTATAATGGAATGATATGAAGAACATCCATCCTCAAAGCGAATTCATCGTTTATTTTTGAAAGGACGAACAAAATGACAAAACGCACAAAACGGGCGATCCTCTGGTCGGTTGTGGGGGTACTGATCGCCATCGCCGCTTTCGTGGCCTACTATTTTATCGCCATATACAACCAGGTCGAGAACTTCCAGAAGACCGGCGAAGAATCCCCTTTTTATAAGGTACAGCCTACCGAAACGAAAGTCCCCGAACCCCCGAAATGGGAAGGCACCGAACGGGTCAACATATTGCTTATGGGCGTTGATGCCCGCGGCTTGAAAAAAGGAGAGATCCCCCGCTCCGATACGATGCTTGTCGCCTCGCTCGACCCTGTAGCCAAGAAGATCAATCTGTTCTCCATTTTGCGCGATACCTATACGGAAATTCCCGAACACGGCTCCGACCGCATCAACACCGCCATTACGCACGGCCCGAATACGGCGATGAAGGCGGTATCCGACCTGCTCGGCATTCCGATCCAATATTACGTTTATACCGACTTCCAGGGGTTCATTGAACTGGTGGATGCCGTCGGCGGCGTCGATTTTTACGTGGAAAAGGATATGCACTACACCAGTAAGGCGGACAATCATGAGTACGATATCGATTTAAAAAAAGGCCAACAGCATCTGGACGGCGAAACCGCGCTGCAATACGTCCGTTTCCGTCATGACGCCATGTCCGACTACACCCGGACCGAACGTCAGCGGAATTTCCTGAAGGCTGTTGCCGAAAAGCTGATATCGACGACCTCCATCATGAACCTGCCGTCGATTCTGGAGAAGGTGAACCCTTATATCGACACCAATCTGTCCATCAACGACATGTGGAAATTGGCTACCGTCGGCTATACCAGCGATATGAGCGCGAGCGAGCAAATTCCGCCGATGGAGCTGCTGGTCGAGCAAACGATCGGCGGATCGTCCGTCCTCGGCGTCCGCAGCGAGGAAGAACTCAAAGAATATGTGCAAGAAGTATTTAGCAAAAGCGAAACCGACGCTTCCGGAACGGAAAACAGCGGGGACGGAGACGCATCAAACGGTACCCCCGCTGACGGAAGCGCGAACGGTTCGGAATCCGGAGACAATGACGGCAATACGACTTCTACCGGCCCTTGACGGACCGGCGGAAGCGAATTGCAGCTTGACCACTCCGAACCTATTGTGAAAGGAAGTATTCCCTTATGAACCGAAAGCAATCGGAACATCTATACGAAGAAGCACTGAAGCACATCGTCGGCGGCGTCAACAGCCCTTCCCGCTCGTTCAAGGCGGTCGGGGGCGGGGCGCCCGTCTTTATGAAGAAAGCCCAGGGCGCCCATTTCTGGGACGTTGACGGCAACCGCTACGTCGACTATCTCGCCGCCTACGGGCCGATTATTACGGGACATGCCCACCCGCATGTGACGAAGGCGATTCAGGAAGCTGCGGCTAACGGCACGCTGTACGGCACGCCGACCGAGCTGGAGATCCGGCTCGCCGTCATGCTCAAGGAAGCGATCCCGTCGATGGACAAGGTCCGCTTCGTCAATTCCGGCACCGAAGCCGTCATGACGACGATCCGCGTCGCACGCGCCTATACGAAGCGTAACAAGATCATCAAATTCGCCGGCTGCTACCACGGCCATTCCGACCTCGTGCTCGTCGCCGCCGGTTCCGGGCCGTCTACGCTCGGAATTCCGGACAGCGCCGGAATTCCGACCAGCATTGCCCAGGAAGTCATCACCGTGCCGTTCAACGACGCGGACGCTCTGGGCGACGCGCTGGAGACCTGGGGCGACGATGTGGCCGCCGTCATGGTCGAGCCGATCGTCGGCAACTTCGGCATGGTGATGCCGCAGCCGGGCTTCCTCGAGGAGGTATGCCGGCTGGCGCGGTACTACGGCGCGCTCGTCATCTATGACGAGGTCATCACCGCCTTCCGCTTCCATTACGGCTCGACGCAAACCTATGCCGGGCTGGCCAATCACG
The DNA here is from genome assembly GCF_036553665.1 of Paenibacillus haidiansis. Taxonomy (NCBI): domain Bacteria; kingdom Bacillati; phylum Bacillota; class Bacilli; order Caryophanales; family Paenibacillaceae; genus Paenibacillus; species Paenibacillus haidiansis. Next base: position 21,787 of record NZ_JAZHPZ010000004.1, read on the forward strand.
ACCTGATCAAACCTGACTTGACCGCGCTCGGCAAAATCATCGGCGGCGGCTTGCCGATCGGCGCATACGGCGGCAGCAAGGAAATCATGGAGCAGGTCGCTCCGCTCGGCCCGGCCTATCAAGCCGGCACAATGGCGGGCAACCCCGCCTCCATCTCCGCCGGCATCGCCTGCCTGGAAGTGCTGCAGGGCGCCGGGGTCTACGAAGAGATGGAGCGCCTGACGATCAAGCTGACGGACGGCCTGGCCGATTCCGCCCGCCGCCACGGCGTGCCGCTGACGATCAATCGCATCCGCGGCTCGTTCTCCACGCATTTCTGCGACCATCCGGTCACGAACTACGAGGAGGCCCAGGATACCGACGGCGAAGCGTTCGCCGCGTTCTTCCGCGCCATGCTGAACCGCGGCGTCAATCTGGCTCCGTCGAAATACGAAGCCTGGTTCCTGACGACCGCGCATACGGAAAGCGACATCGATTTTACGCTGGAAGCGGCGGAAGCTTCGTTCAAGGAAATCAGCTCGAAATAACAATTATCTAAAAAAGGGGCTGTCCCAAAAGTAGATAATTCTACTTGAGGGATAGCTCTCTTTTATGAAAAAGTCAATTTTTAAAAAAAAGAGCTTGCCAAGAGATGTTATTCTTGGCTGATTCTTTCTCTTTGCCGGCTTACTGCCGCCTGCTTTAGCAGGTTGTGGGCAAGGCAAAGCCACCCGACCTCCAAGCTCACTTTGGGTAAGCCGCGAAGCAGGAAGCGTCGGAAGCCTCGATTATTTTTTATCTGGCCAAATACGCTTTCCGGTTCGTGCATTCGACGAACCGACAGGTTGTATCCTTCCTCGCTGGCCAGCTTTTTGCGGATCTGCTTTTTATAATGAAAGTAGGTTAGGCTCACTTGGATTTCTCGATTACCGACGGCTTTGGTGCAGGAAGACTTGAACGGACAGTCCATACAATTCACGTTGCCATAGTGCCGCTTGTGAATCTCAAAGCCGCTTTCCGTTTTCTCCTGGCTTTCCCGAATGAAGGTCAATTTCTGTCCAGCAGCACATGTCCATGTATCCATTGTTTCATCGTACTGCCAATTGTCGATTTTACTGATGTCATTTTGCCAGGCTTTCGACTTTTCTTTGTGATAGCTGCCATATTTAACAACCGCCTCCACTTGTTCATCTTCCAGGTAAGCGTAGTTTTCCTCACTTCCATATCCGGCATCTGCGATGACGGTGCCAGGCAATCGGCCCAGTTGTGCCTTTACCTTCTCTAGATGTGGTTTTAGCGTTCGCGTATCGGTTGGTCGTTGATGCAGGCTGTAGCCAACGATGAACTGGTTCTCTGTCCCGATTTGCACATTGTAGCCGGGCTTGAGCTGCCCATTTTGCATATGGTCTTCTTTCATCCGCATGAAGGTGGCATACGGATCGGTTTTGCTGTAGCTGTTGCGCTCGCCGAGGATCTCTTGTTGCTGTTCGTATTTTTGCAAACGAGGGAGCAGATCTTTACGAAGAGCGCGTACTGTCTTTTTGAGCGGTTTATCCTTAGGTGTTTCCTGTAGTTTGGCTTCCAGTTGCCGAGTGACCTGCTCCAGCTTTTGACTGGTCAGGCTACTGGCCTTTCCCAACTCTGGCAGGTCTCTACCTTGTTGCTCTTGTTCTTCCTGCTGCTCAGCCAGTTCGATGGTCTCAAATAGCGCATGTACTTTTTCTTGCAGTTTCGCCTTGTGCTTGACGACTGCCTTGCCCCAAACGAAGGTATACCGATTGGCGTTCGCTTCAATTTTGGTCCCATCCATGAAGTAATGATCCAACTGCACATACTTGGCATCCACAAGCATCTGAAGTACTCCAGTTCCAATACGTCCTTCATGCGCTCTGAACGAAAACGGTTGATGGTACGAAAGTCTGGACGCTGCCGGCCAGCGAGCCACATGAACATGATATTTTCCCTAACAGCTTTGGCGATTTGCCGGGAGGAGTAAATGCGCTGAGTGTATGCGTAGATAAGGATTTTGGTGAGCATCTTAGGGTGATAGCTGTTACGGCCGCCGCCGGGGTAAGCTGTTGCGAAGATTTTGTCGTCCAAGCGATTAACAGCTGCATTGACGACGCGAACGAGGTGATTTTCTGGAATATCCTTCTTCCAAGTCCATTGGCAAGCAAAGTTGGTCCATGGTATATTGAATGTACAAAAGAAACCTCTCCTTTTGGTTTGTGGTTGGGTGGTACCTCCATTTTACCAAGGATTGGTTTCTTTTGTTTGTACTAAATGAAAAGGGGGTGTCCCTCAGTCATCTACGATGACTTTTGGGACACCCCCTTCTTTTCACATTTAATCTATGGCTTATAAGATTGCAAGTAGGAAGAAACGGCTTGGACCGTTTGCTGCATTTCCGGAAAACTCAAGCCTCCTTCCGGAGATACTCGGCTTACTTTAACTAAAATATTGTCGTAAGAAATCATACATTCATCATAATTGTGTAAAAAGTTATTTTCGTTGTAGGTATCTGCTGACTTGGTGGGCCAAAAGATCATATCTTTTCCTAGCGAAGTATTTAAATAAACCAAGTCAATGATCGTAATGACCTGATTTTCGTCCTGGTAATAGATCCTTTCTTGCGTTTCGGTATTCGACTGTTCTCCATCCAGCGTCAAGATGGACCTTTTCCCCAGTGAGAACTCCTTGTCAATGGCTACCAGATTAGTATCATCCGTCTTTTCAATCATTTTTGACGAAGGTAATTTCAGCTGCGCAGCCATATCATTAAACAAGGTCCGATACTGTTCATATGAAAACAATTTATTGTCAACTTCGTTAATACTAGAGTTTGGTGACTGATTGGAACAACCGAAAAGGATTAAAAAGGTGGAAATAAAAAGTATAACTAATCTCTTTTTTATCATAGTCCTAGATTTTAGATTCTGTATATTCAATAGTGACATCATTTTCATTTACAGCCCATCCTGATTCCCCAGTATAGTGCATGCCAACCCAAGAGGAAGAACCCTTAGGGTATTTTTTCCATTCGGCCTGTCCGGCCCCATATCCGCCAGCTCTATACTTTGTATATGATGCTTTATAACCGGCAGGAATATCTTTAGGACCTGCTTCAACGGTAGTACTTGACATAGTAGTTTTTGAATAATTGTAGGATCCGCCAAGTTTAGTTTTAAGGCTAGCTAAAAATGCCACCTTGAATTGAGCCTCCGCTTCAATATTAGCTCCTACTTCCCATTTTGTTGTTACCGATTCCTGCTGTACATACTTCAATGGGAGCAAGCCAGTACTATTATTTTCGACAGTTACTCTGGAAACAAAAAATCTCTTCTTATCAACTTTAGTACTATTCAAAGTCCATCCATTAAAGACATAAGTATAATTTGAATCACTCCATGAGTTAGTACCGATTCCCCCTTTTTTATTCAACACAGTATAAGGTACAATTCTCTTATTTCCATTCAAATCTACTTCCCATGCTGTAGGAGGATCTAGTTTGTATTGTTGTTGACGTTCAAGTTCCTCTTTGTCAGGAACAGTACTAAATACACCATAGTCATCATTTGTGCCTTGCAATGAAGAATTAGCATTAGCAGCAACTGGTGAAAATGAGGCTAATAAACTTAAGGACAGTATCATTGTTATAACTCTGTTTTTTTTCATACTGCTATCACTCCTTAATAAAATTATCTTCATTTGTTATTATATACCAATTAATAAACCTAGTAAATACAAAATTGGTATATTTTAATATAATTATTTTCTCTGTTCGATTCGACTTTGAATAGTTTACGACCATGCCTTACTACAGTAGTTCTATACTATAAATAGCTCAAGCTCATAACAGAAGGATGGGACCTCCCTCGTGGTCCGGTATTGGAAAGTCCACTCGTGGCGGCAACCCACCGATATTTAGGTTCTGCAGTACGCTTCAAATAGGCATAGTAACCACTTCTGCTTATGCCTAAATATACACATAGTCCCTTGACGTTTTGTTTTTCCTTTAATTCATCGACGGACGCGGTATCTGTCCCGTAACCCTCCCGATTCAAGATTTTTAACCACTTTTTTAGACGTCCACCTCTAACTGCAGTCGTCGAATTTCGCGTTCCTGTTCTGTCTCAATCCTAGGGATTCCCCCGTTTATCCTTAAATCCTCTAATCCCGCATTCCCGGTACTTCTTCATCCACTTTTTCAAACGGTCCTTATCTTGTATGCCTAAATGTTCCGTGATCTTTCGATAACTCCATCCCTCTTCGACATGAAGCCGAATGGCTTCCACTTTTAATGACTCAGGATAATACTTAAACTTTTGTCCTTTTACCGCCATAAAAATGCACCCCTTAGAATTCATCGGATTAACCAAGGGGTTTTTCCAATGTCTATTCTAAGGGGTGCACTTCAACTCTTGGAGCGTTTTTTGTGACCAGTTAATCCTGTTTATTTTTGTTCGATCTTGTCAAAATAGTTCTCTTGCACGTATTGCGCGGCTACGTCGAGCTGCTTCTTCGAATCGGTGTCCTTCTTCGAGAACGATTCCTGCACGACGTTGGACATCGTCGCATAGTAGTCCTGCGTTCCGAATTGGGCCTCCGGCTTGCCTTCCAGCAGGCTGAAGAGGTTCGGATCGTATTTGTACACATTGTCGTACTTGTCGTAAATCGCTTGCACCTTGGCGGCATACTCGGAATCTTCGCTGAAGTATTCGAGCGGTGTCGGAACATAGTATTTGCCTTCCGCCTTGCGGGCGTTAATCGTATCTTCAACCGATTTCAGGGCGTCGTCGGTGAAGTAGTCGAACGTAATGTAACGGAACGCCATTTCCTGCTCGTCTTTCGTAGCGTTCGGATTGATGACGAGATAGTTGCCGCCCAGGATTCCGTAGTGTTTACCGCCTTTTTCGGCCGCAGGCATCGGATAGACGAGCACGTCCTCCGGCTTCATGCCGCCTTCGTTCAGCGCCGCTTGCGCCACGTCGAACGCGCCTGCGATCACCATGGCCGTCCGGCCTTGCTGGAATGAGCTAACCGCGTCGCCCCAACCGAGCGCCCAGTCTTGAGGAATCGCGTTGGCTTCCCATTTCAGCTTCTTGTAGAAATCGAGAGCCTTCACGCCCGCTTCGGAGTTGAAAGCGGCCGTCACCTTGCCGTCCACGGTCGTTTCGATATCGCCGCCGGCTTCAAACAGGAAATTGGTCCAGTTCCAGCCCGCTTCATTGCCTTTGCCCATCGGCGCGATCCCGGAAATGCCCTTCTTCGGATCGGCGACCGCCTTGGCGGTATTGTACATATCGTCCCAAGTCCAGTCGAGCGCCGGTGCGGTTACTCCCTTCGCGTCAAGCAGCTTCTTGTTCACCACGGTCGAAGTGATATACCCGTTTTGGGTAATGCCGTAAACTTTGCCGTCCACGATAAATTGGTTTTGCAGCACCGGGTTAATGTCGTCCTTATACTCCCAGTTGTTCCACAGCTCCGTAATGTCGGCGACCCAGCCGCGCTCCACCAGGAAGTTGGCCTCCGTCGCCCAAGTGTTATAGAAGGTCGGCGCTTCATTGGAAGCCATTTTGACGCCGATTTCATTGATATCGTACTTCCAGTCGTCCTTCACAATCGTAACGTTCGGATATTTCGCCTGGAAGCGGGCGATTTTATCGTCCTCCTGCGCGCGGAGCGTCGTTTCGTCCGGCAGCGGATAGTGGATTTTCAGCGTGATTTTTCTTTGCGTAATATCGTCAGTCGGCTCTTCGCTCACCGCCGCGTTGCCGCCGGTATTGCCCGTGGCCGCGCCTCCGTTATTGCTTTGGCTTTCCGCGTTGTTCTTGCCTCCGCACGCCGCCAGGAGCGAGCCGAACAGCATGAGGCACATCAGTACTGCTGAGAACTTGCGCATTGAAACTCCCCTTTTCCTGTAATGTTGTAATTCCATTTCTATATTAGAAGAGAACCCATGGAAGAGCGATGTGCATTCGTATGGCGATCATGTGCAGCCCTACGCTGATGAAAACGCTCTCCTTATCCCTTGACCGCCGACAGGCTGACGCTGCGCACGATAAACTTCTGGAAGATGAGAAAGACGAAGATCGGCGGCACCATGACCATGAACAGAATCGAGAATTTGATGCTGCTGTCCAGGCTTCGCGCGTTGATCACGTATTTATAGATCGCCGTTGCCAGCGTGTATTTGTCTTCCGTATGCATGACCAGCGACGGCCAGAACCAGTCGTTCCAGGCGGTGGAGAAGATGAAGATCGCCAGCGTCGCAAAGATCGGAACCGACAGCGGGATCGCAATGCGCAAGTAGCTGGTGAGCTCGGAAGCCCCGTCGATCCGGGCCGCTTCGAAAATTTCCGGGTGAATCCCGTCGAAGAAATTTTTGATCAGCAGGAAATAATACGCATTCGCCCCCGCCGGCAGCCAGAAGGCCCAATAAGAATTCAGCAGGCCCAGCTCCTTCAGATTAACGAAGTTCGGAATCATATAGCTGTTCGCCGGAATAAACAGGGTCAGCAGAATAAAGAAATAGATCACTCGGCTATAAGGGACGCGGATGCGCGAAATGCTGAACGCCGCCAGCCCGAGAACCAGCATGGTCATGAACAGATTTCCGAGAAATATGAATACCGTATTCTTCAAAAATACCGGCAAATCGATATAATGCCAGCCCTTGTTAAAGTTCTCCCAATGCCATGTCGTCGGGAAAAACTTTGGTGGAAACGTGTTGATTTCGGGATTGCTCTTAAAACCGTTAAACATCGTCATCAATATCGGGTACAGCATAGTGACCACCATGACGGCGATGCACAGCACCATCAACCCGTATACGATTTTGTTGGCCGGCTTCCGCAGGTCCGCAGGCGACAGGATGCCTCTTTCTTCCATGTTAGTATTCCTCCCTGTTCAGCTTGAATTGGATGACCCCGAGGATGCTCAGGACGATGAACATCAGCACGCCGAGCGCCGTACCGGCCCCATAGTCCAGCTGCGTGAACGCATATTTCACCGTAAACAGCGCATAGGTCAATGTCGCCTTGTTCGGACCTCCGTCCAGCAAGGCAAGCTGGGATTGGTAGGCCTGCGAGGTGCCGATAAGCTGGAGGATCAGCATCAATACGATCAGGCTGCGCATCGAGGGAAGCGTTACGTATTTGATTCGGGCCCAAACCCCGGCACCGTCGATTTCCGCCGCTTCATACCAGTCCCGCGGAATGCTGAGCACCCCGGCCAGGTAGATGAGCATCGCCGACCCGAACTGCTGCCACGTCTCCATGAAGACGATGGAGATCATCGAGAACCGTCCGTCGGAAATAAACGAAACCGGCTCCGCTCCAAACCAGCCCAGCACCGCGTTGATCGGGCCGACCGGATCGTACATCCATCTCCACATCCCGTACAGGACAACCCCCGGTACGACGAAGGGCAGGTACGCCGAAATCCGGGCGAATCCCTGGAAGAATTTCAGTTCGGAGATGGCGATCGCCGCCGCGATCGGCACCCAGAACCCGATGATCAGGGTAAGGAACATAAAATACAACGTATTTTTTACCGATAGCCATAAATCCGGATTGTGGAAAATTTTGACATAATTATCGAAGCCCACGAACGTATTGCCTTTGACAAAGTCGATATTGTAAAAGCTGTAGACCATCCCTTTGATGATCGGAACCCATAAGAAAACGATAAAAATCACGATGGCCGGAACCAGAAACAGATATCCCCAAATATACTTTTTCCAGTTCGAAGTCCGCGCGTTTTTTCTCGTCTTTTTCTCAGGCCCCTTTACCATACTCGCTGGTGAAACCACCGATTCTTCCATGAGTCTCCCTCATTCCTTTTTAATGTCCAGCTATAATTTTAAGAAAAGGGAGGGAGTCCGAACATGTGTAATCCTATGTGAAGTATAGCCGTTATTACTTCTTCAGTTCGCTGGGGCTGACGCCGAAATATTTCTTGAAAATTTTACTGAAATGCTCCGGCGATTCGTAGCCGACGCGTTCGGCGATTTCATAGCGGCGCAAGTCGGTATGCAGAATCAGCGATTTGCTCTCCTCCATCCGCAGCTTGACCACGTACTCCCACAGATTGTACCCGGTGTTCTTTTTGAACAGATAGCTGAGGTAATTGGGGCTGACATGATTTTTTTTGGCCACTTCGTGAATCGTCAGCCCCTTTTGCCGGTAATTCGCTTCGATATATTGCTTCGCGCTGTCGACGATCCGGTTGCTGTGCGTGGTAAGCTCCTCCGCGGTCGGGTCCTGGACATAGTCGTTCCAGTTGAAATCGCCGTAGTAAAATACGTGATAATCCCCCTGCTTCTCCCCCCACAGTATCGCTTTGTCCGCTTGCCGGCTTAACGCAGGCAGGAATTCGGCGCCCTTGAGGATTTGACTGATTCCTACCGTCGCTGATATGCCCAAATATTTATGCACATGATGATGCAGACTGCGCCCGATCATTTCAAGATGGTTGATTTTATTCGCGTCCAGCTCGGCGTACTCCGCTTCGCTCCATTGCAGCAATATGGTAATCTCCCGGTCCCCGGCATAACAGGTCAGGACATGGTACTCTTTATGGAGCAGTTCTTCCGCGACATTGAGCGCGCCGTACTGCAAGAGCCGGAGATCCCGGTCCGAGTAGGAGGAAGAGGAAGCGCCGTCCTTATGCCGATCCAGCTTCATTTTGATCACGGAAAAATACGGCCCCGAAACGCCCAACTTCTCCTCCAGCACGACCGTTCCTTCCTCCCGGGGCAGCGTGCCGTCCATCAGCCGGTTCAAGCGTTCGTTCTTCTCCTGGTCATGCTCGGCCATTTGAAAATAAGCCGATTCCTCAGATAGAAACTCATCGATTTGCGTGACCGGCTTTTCCATTTTCAGCAAGGCGTTGCGGACGGCATCAAGGAAATTTTCGCTGTTCAGCGGTTTGATCAAATAGTCCTTCGCCCCGAGCCGAATCGCCATTTGGGCATAATGGAACGTTTCATGCGCCGAAATTATAATCGTCTGCACCCAAGGCTTGATCAGCTTCGCCTGCTGCATCAGCTCGATGCCGCTCATTTCGCCCATCTGAATATCGGTGACCAAGAGGTCGATGTCTTCCATCCGGATATTGTCGAGCGCTTCCTGCCCGCTGTACGCGGTAAACACGGCTCCGATATCCATCCCGGACTCGCTGAGCAAACCCGCCAAGCCTTTGCAGATCAACGGTTCATCATCGACGACCAAAATTTTGTACATCCCGTTCTCCCCCCGTATGCTTATTCGTTCGTTTGTCCTGCCTTCGGCAGCGTAATGGTGACCCGGGTTCCGCCTTCCTGACGTTTCGTGTATTTCAGCCCGTACCGGTTTCCGAAATGCAGCCGGATGCGCTGGTGAATATTACGGATGCCGTAGCCGAACGACGGGTCCGGGTTTTCTTCCTCCAGCAATCGGTTAATCATTTCGTAATCGGCCGGTTTATAGCCGTTATCCTCAATGGAAATGAGCAGACTGTCGCCTTCGCCGACAGCGCGAATCGCGATTTCGCCGTCTTCACCCATATTTTTCACACCGTGGATAATCGCGTTCTCGATCAACGGCTGCAGCGTTATTTTCGGAATGGACACCTGGAGCAGTTCCTCCGGGATGTCGATGATCACCCGAAACGGGTAATCGTACCTGTGCTGCTGCAATTTGATATAAGCGGTCGCATGCTCCAGCTCCTCGCCGAGCGTGATCAGCTCCCGGCCCCGGCTGAGACTGATTTTCATCAGCTTGGACAGCTCCTTGATCATTTCGGCCGAGGCGGTGTTGCCCTCCATCGTGCTTTTCCAATAAATGCTTTCCAGCGTGTTATAAAGCAAATGCGGATTGATCTGCTGATACAAAATTTGCAGCTGCGACTCCTTCTGCTTCAGATCCATCGTATATTTGTAATGAATCAGCCCGTTTAACCGGCGGGCCATATCGTAAATCGAATGCAGGAGCACGCTGATTTCGTCGTTCCGGCTGCGGATCGGCGTCTCGGGGATTACATTGCCCGGCTCATACCTCCTGACGAAAGTGACCAGCTTCTGCAGCGGCATCATCAGCGACCGCCAGAAATACAAAATGATGATCAGCCCGCCGGCGAAATAGACGACGGTAATCAACTGGATCACCTGCTTCATTTCATTCTGCTGTTGAAGCAGCGCCTGCAGCGGAACCTTATAAACGAGCTTCTGTTGGAGGACATAGTTATAATTAATGACATAAATAAAATCGTCGGTAATGATATCCTTCACCCCCATCAGGGGCTCTCCGGAATCCGCCTGCGGCGGCAATTCCAGCACGGCGCTTTGATTCGACGATCTGGAGGTAAAGATTCTATTATTCCAGTCGGTAAAATAAAGCTCCCCCTCCGGCAGCGACACGGTCTGCAGCGATTCGCCGATCCGCGCGTCCAGATTCGTCACGACGAGCACCCCGATCGTGCCGTTCTTGTAGACGCTGTTGATCGCCCGGACGTAGGCCAAGGTCCGCTGGCTTCCCTGCCCCTCGGAGGGCGGCGACAAATGCTCGATGAGACGCAAATAACCGTTGCCTTTTTTCGCAACAGCCTCATCAAACCATTCCGGCTTTTCCTCATCCGAGAAAAAATAGACCCCCGAAGTCTGCGGATTCGGATAGTACGGGGCAAAAAAGTACGTGTTATCCGGGTCGTATACGTAGAGCGAGTAGTATAACGGCTCTCTTTCATCGGTTTCCTGCGAATAACCGGCGAGCAAATCCTCGAGTTTTTCATAGTTTTTGACCCGCTCCAGCACCGTCTCCTCCGTTGAAACCGGATTCAATTGTTGCAGCAGCGAATTCTGGAACACGGTCGAGGTTACCTTGTTGACCGCTTCGATGTCCCGGTTGATTAGCCGGAAATTTTGCTTGTTCAATTCGATGTAGGCGTTGGTTACATGGCGTTTCAGAATTTGCCCCGCCCGGTAGTTGCCGTATGAATTCAGCACGAATAAGGGAATGACGAGCACCAGAAACAGCAGGACCAACTGCTGCTTCACATTCATTTTGTTTAGCGGATTGTTAAGCTTCCATTTCAACTTGTATTCCCCCCGGCCCTTTAAGTGTAGCAATAATAAAAACCGGCAAGTATGCGCATTTTTACGCACATCATGAGCATTTCTCCGATGTAGGCTTATGCTGCTCCAGCCGATTCATCCTTAGTGTAATGGATTTCCGGCGGCTTGCCAGCAAAAAGTTGTTTTCTGCGGAGGGCTACCGCTCCATCCTAAGGTTTGGCGGTCGCCGACTCCTTAGTTGGACGAAAACCTGCAAATGTGCAGGCTTTATCCGAGTTGGAGCTCCTTTTGGCGGAAATTCCTACGAAAATGCAGGAATTTCCTCGGAATCATACTCCCGTGGCGAGAATAGGCCGAAAAACCTGCAGAATCGCAGGAATTTCCGGACTCCTTCGAGGCCTCGCACCAAAACCTGCATTGTTGCAGGAATTCTCGTTCTGACATTAAAAGGGCTGCCCGGAAATTCCCGGACAGCCCGCTTGCGATTCAAGTTCTGCATCAGCATCTCTCGCCTCTCTCCTCTCTCCTCTCGCTTCAGACCAGCTCATGCAGGCCTGCAATCACGCAGTCGGCATCGCGCAAGATGACGGCGCTGCCGATGCCGACCACCTTGCAGCCGGCCGCCTTGCCGGCCTCGACCCCGGCTGCGGCGTCCTCGAACACGACGCAATCGGCCGGGTTCAGACCGAGCGCCGCGCTGGCCGCGAGGAACACCTCGGGGTCCGGCTTCGCTTTGGACACCTTCGTCCCGTCGACCACCGCGTCGAACAGCTCCGCGATCCCTAGCCGCCCGAGAATAAAGGCGGCGTTTTTGCTGGCGGAGCCCAGCGCGATTTTCACGCCCCGGTTTCGCAGCTCAAGCAAATACTCCCTTGCGCCCGGTAAAATTTCCGCGGGCTCCAGCCGGGAAATATACTCGACGTACTCCTTGTTCTTGGCCTCCGCCATTTCCAGGCGCTCGGCCTCGTTCGCCTCCACGCCGCCCACCTCAAGCAGAATTTGCAGCGACTCCATCCGGCTGACCCCTTTAAGCCGTTCATTGTCGCTTTCGGTAAATTCGAACCCAAGCCGCTTCGCCAGCGAGCGCCAGGCAAGATAGTGGTATTTCGCCGTATCCACGATAACTCCGTCCAGATCGAAGATCGCGCCTTTCATCGTTTCCAGCATGATATTCTCCCCTTGCTAAATTCTTGTGTACAGCTTTACAGCTCGACCTTGAGCTTTTGCCCCGGAGCGAGCACGGTATGCTTATTCCCGATCCGAAACGGCAGCGCATCGTCGTTACTTTCCGCGGCTTCAACCGTAACCGCTTTAAGCGTGACGCGAACCTTGAAGGACTTGCCCCGCAGTATCAACGGGAACTCCACGGCTTCCCATTTTGGCGGCAAGGAAGGCGCGATGCTCACGATTTCTCCGTCGAAGCGCAAGCCCGCAAAGCCCAGCACCGCCGCCATCCAGGCGCCGCCGTTCGCCGCGGGATGCGTGCCGCCGATATACAAATCGCCGACGTATTGCTTCGACTCCCCGGTCAGATCGATCGTCGCCGTCCGCATAAAATAAGGGTACGCCCACTCCGAGGAACCGATATCCGCCGCCACCAGCGCGTAAATGCAGGAGCTCAGGCTCGAGCCGTGTTCCGTGCGCGGCTCGTAATATTCCCAGTTGGCCCGTTTCGTCTCCAAGTCGTATTGATCCTTGAACAAATGCAGCATTAAAACCACGTCGGCCTGCTTCAATATTTGCGTTGTCGTCGCCAGGCCGTTGCCTCCGCCCCAATATTCGTTGGTGTGAAGCACCCGCGATTTGAGTTCCGGCAGCGACACGTCCTCCAGTGTGAAATATCTGTCGAACTGCTCGATCACCCTGCTCTCGCCGTCCGGCTGCGGCACATATAAACGGTCGTGCATATCCGCGATATGCTCGGGCAAAATTGCCGCGCCCCTCTTTATAAGCGAATCGTACTGATCCGGGTCGTGGGCCTGAAGAAATTCCAACGCCGCCAGCGCGACGCGAAGGGTCCGTTTGACCATCGCATTCGTGAATGCATTATTGTTCACCCGCTCATGATATTCGTCCGGTCCCGTGACATCGAGCAGTTCATAGCGCTGCTTGGCGGGATTGAAATAAGCGTAGGAGTAGAAAAAACGCGCGCATTCCCACATGGCCTCCGCCCCGCCTTCCAACAGGATGCTGCCGTCGCCGGTAAACTCATAATATTGCCAGATCCCGCAGGCAACGTCGGCGCTGATATGGATTTGCTTGTCGCGGAAATAGGTGCGCATCGGCCGGCCCGTAAACACATCGTTGACGTTGAACAGCGTGCAGGCGTCATCGCCCGTCTCCTGGCTTTCCCAGGCGTAGAACGCGCCTTCGTAACCGTATTCGGCCGCTTTTCTCCGAGCGCCTTCCAGCGTATGCACCCGGTACATCATCAGGTTCCGGGCCGCTGCCGGCTGCGTGTAGAGGAAGAACGGGAGCATGAACATCTCCGTATCCCAAAACACCGCGCCTTTATATACCTGGCCGGACAACCCGCGCGCCGGGATCGACAGCTTCTCCGAATGCCCCGGCGCAACGATCAGCAGATGATAAAGGCTGTAGCGCAGCGCCAATTGCGCCTCCGCATCGCCTTCTATGACGACATCGGCGCGGCGCCATTTCTCCGCCCATTTCGCCGCGTGCTCCTGCAACAGTTCCTCGTATCCGCACCCGGCGGCGTCACGGCTCAGCCGCAGCGCGGCTTCAGAGGCATCCCCTGCGCCGTCCAAGCCGGTAACCACCGCCGCATACTTATAGAATGTATAGGTCTCGCCGGCACGGCAGGTCAAACGGATTTCCCGGCACAGCGAATCCGTCGCTACCGCTTGATCCGCAACAGCAGCGGGCGTTTGCTCCCAAGCCGCCGGTCCGTCATAATCCGGGACCGCCGTTTCCGCAACGGCCACGGGCACCTTAAGCTCCCGCGTGACCCCGGAAAGCAGCAGGCTGCCTTCCGACTCACTCCCCGCGAGCCCTTCCAGATGCGGGCCGTTGATGTCCCACACCTCGCCGTCGATCCCGGTTCGTATCACCAGTTCGCCGTCCGCACTGCTCCGCACCGATACCTTGGCGGCGATAAGGCTCAGCCGCTCCGCGCTGCAAAACCGCTCCGCCCATACGGTAACCCGGGGCGCCCCCGGCCCGTCCCCGACCGCGAACACCGTCCGGCGGCGGTGCACCGCCCGCGAGATGTCGAGCTCCTGCTCATGCTCGACGATGCTTGCGCCGGGGGAGAGCACGCCAAGCGGAACGCCCTCGTACTCGATCACGGTATACAGCCCGTTCGGCGCGTTCACCGGCTCCCGCCACTTGTCCCCCACCCGGTCGTACAGCCCGGCCAGCGTCACGGCCGTCAGCTCTTCCCGGGTGAATTCCTCCAGCGTTCCCCGATAACCCATATAACCGTTGCCGATCATAAATTTGTTACCGTTTTTTGCAATCCGCTCCCTGTCAAAACCCTGCTCACGTATAATCCAATCCGCCCTCAAACCGATCACCCTACCTTTACCCGTTCCAGCGCGATCTTGATCCCTTCAGCGCCGACGCGGTAATCCTGGCCGTAAACGATCATATCTACCGGTTCACCCGACTCGGTACGGAAGTGAACATAGTCCTTGTTCACTTCCACTCTGAGCTTCGAACCATGGAAGGTGATCGGGAAGCTGTATTTCTCCCAGCGCTCGGGGATCGTCGGCCCGAACACCAGCTTTTCCCCGTCCGACCGCATGCCCCCGAATCCGTAAACGATATTCATCCAGGCGGCGGCAATTGAGGTGGTGTGCAAGCCTTCGCGGGTATTGCGGTTGTAGTTGTCGAGATCGAGGCGCGTCGCAAATTCAAAAAATTTGTACGCTTCCTCCGGCCGCCCGATCTCGGAGGCGATGATCGAATGGATCGACGGCGACAGCGACGATTCGTGAATACAGCGCGGCTCGTAATAATCGTAATTGGCGCGTTTCTCCTCAAGCGTGAACTGTCCGCTGTACAGGAACATGAACATCAGCACGTCCGGCTGCTTGATCATGTCGTAGCGGTACAGCCGGTCATAAGACCAATGCGAGTAGAGCGGAAAATCCGTAACCGGAATATCGTGAATATTGAGATGCGGCATATCGAAGAAACCGTCATGCTCCTCATATACGCCCGTTTCCGCGTCACGCGGAATTTTCATAGACTCGGCTTTATGCTTCCAGTCGGCCTGCTCCTCCTCCGTAAGGCCGAGGCGGCCCGCAAGCTTGACGAAGGCGCCAGCCTCCTCGGCGCGCATTTGCCCGATCACTTCAAGCGTGTATTCGAACATTTTTTTCGCCATCAGATTAATGTAGCAGTTGTTGTTGACCATCAGTTGGAATTCGTCCGGCCCCATGACGCCGAAATACCCGTACTCACCGGTTTTCTGCCCGAATTGCCCTCGGGTCGCATAGAAGCGGCTGATCTGAATCAGCATCTCCAGCCCTTTCTCATACAAAAACGCGGTGTCCCCTGTTATGTTGACGTAATGCCGGATGCCGTAAGCGACGGCGGTTCCGACATGCAGCTGCAGGTTGGAATGCTGCCACAGATCGCAGCTCTCCGTCCCGTCGATCGTCGCGATCGGATAGAACGCGCCTTCGCAGTCCAGCTCCTTCGCCCGCCGGAGCGCATACGGAAGACTTTTATAGCGGAATTCAAGCAAGCTCTTGGCCGCCTTAGGATTGTTAAAAATATAAAACGGCAGGCAGTACGATTCCGTATCCCAGAAGGCGAGTCCGCGATAAGCTTCGCCGGTCAGCCCCTTGGCCCCGATATTGAAGCCCGGATTGTCGCCGTGATACGTCTGGTACATCTGGAAAATGCAGAAGCGGATGCCCTGCTGATTCTCCGGGTCGCCTTCAATCGCGATGTCGGAATCCTTCCATACCCGTGACCAATATTCCCGCTGCTGCTCGGCCGCCTCGTCATAACCGAGACCGGCATACCGTTCTGTAAGCTCCAGTCCGGTCCGCCATACGGTTTCATGATCGATGCCGGAATCTTTCTCGGCGTAATTCACCGCCAATTTGTCTATGGTCGTCCGCTTGCCTTGCTCCAAATAAAGCACCACATCGCGGCCGATAAAGCGGTCGCTTTCCACCAGCCTGCTGCTGATTTGCACAGGCGCCTCCACGCGAAAAGCGGAAAACAGCCGGTTCTTCGTGTTTACCGTCTGGGCCAGAATTGCGGCCGCCCCTCCCGCTTCCTGCCGTTTCAGCGTGCCCCAGTAGCTGCGGCCTTGATCCTCATGCACAACGGAAAAATCCAGCCCGGTCCGCACCTCGGCCGTGCCGGAAAAATTGAGCGGCTCGAACGCGATCCGCTGACAGCCCAAATGGGACACCGTCATGCTGACGAAGCGCTGAAAGCTGAGCTTCACGCTTTTGCCGCTGTTCAGATGCCATACCAGTTCCCGGGTATACACGCCGCTGCGGAAATCCAGCTCCCGGCGGTAATCGGAAAAGCGGCTTGCGGCCAAATCCAGCGTTTCCCCTTCAATCGTAATCCGGGTGTACAGCCAATCTACCGCGTTCACCATAAAGCGCAGCGATTTGATGATGCCTTTATAGTGGGCGTCCACCTTGCTCTCTTCAAACAGCCCGTTGAAGTAACTCCCCAGCAGCGTATCGCCGCCGTAGCCCTCTTCCGGATAACCTCTGACTCCCATATATTCATTGCCCAGTGAAAAAATCGACTCGGACACCCGGTTGCGGGCCGGGTCAAAGCCTTCCTCGGCGACTTTCCACGGATCGACCACCAGGTATTTGTCGGCAACTTTCGGCATGCTTCGCTTCCTCTCCTTTGTCTTTTGCTAAGGTTCCTTACCAGATTAGCCAAAAGCAAACGGGTGCCAAATGTCCAACTCTAATGAGCTTATGTGCGATCATACGGAATTGAAATCACATCGCTGCTTGCCAAAAAAAGAACACGGCCGATTCCGTTACCGACGGAATTAGCCGTGTTCTTTGGTAAAAATCTTCTTAATCCAGATGAAGCGCCTTTCTGACCTCCGCAGGCCATTCCGTGCTGCTTGGCCCGTACGAAGACAATAGCGCGTACACCCACCGGTCGATGCCGAAGGCGACGCAGCCGGAGTTCAGCGGAGCGTCGTCCGTATCATGAACCTGGAACGGCTTGCACAAGGAATCCCCCATATGATTGAAGGATGCGATGGAGAACGAGCCGCGCGGCTCGCCGAGATC
Source organism: Paenibacillus haidiansis (assembly GCF_036553665.1). NCBI lineage: Bacteria > Bacillati > Bacillota > Bacilli > Caryophanales > Paenibacillaceae > Paenibacillus > Paenibacillus haidiansis. The sequence goes on from NZ_JAZHPZ010000004.1 coordinate 39,073, forward strand.
GGCGATCAGCTCATATTTCATATTGCCCATAATTTGATGCTGGCCTTTGGCGGAATCCTCCGAGAAATAAAACGGATCGCTGGCGTTTTCGATCTTCCCGGACAATCCGAGCGACTGGAACAAATTCCAGACCTCCTCCATGATCGCCGATCTTTGCGCTTCAATATGGGCGGAGTCCCCGAACAGCACGATCTCCCGCATGGTGAATTCGTTCAGCCGGTGGTTGCCGAGCCGCCATGGGGCTTCATGCCGGTGGCAGAGGCCCGACGCCGTCAATGCCAGCGGCCCCTTGAGTCTCAGGCCCGATAGCTCCGCGTAACAGTGAAAGCAAACGGCAGGCGACAGGGTAAAAGGGCTTAAACGCACCAGTTCGTCCAGCCGTTCCGCATGCCTGACCTGCTCCAAGGTTTGAAGGGCATGCGGGAATTCCGCCACGAGGTAGAGATTTTGCGGGAAAGAAGCGATATACCCGCATTTGTTCAAGGTGTCGAGCGAAATCTTGGAGCTGTAGCTGCGCAGCTCCGCCCGATGCCTTAAAGCGAGATCGACCAGCAGCGCGTCGAGGCGCTGGGCGAGTACGACCGCCAGGCCGCTGCGGACCGTCCCGTCGACGGAGAATACCGATTCGATCCGGTGATCGCCGCGGCCATGTTCTCCGTCATTTTGATCTTGCTCTTCCGTAGTCCAGACCGTCCGGTGGCCGATGATGCGGTTCGTTTTCTCCTTATCGATCAGCTTGTTTACCGTTTCGTTGACGACGGCAAGATCGGTATCGGACGTCAGACCGATAACAATCTCCTGAGTTTCGGGTTCGAGGGAGCAAGCGGAAATGTTCTCCACGCTGTAAAGCAGCTTCGCCTGCAGCGCCTCCGCTTGCCTCTTGTTCAGAACGCCCAGTGTCGGGTACCTTTTGATCACTTGCAGCTCCTCCTTTAACCGGGCAGCATTTTATATGGCTTGTACCTGCTCCGTAATTTGCTTGATCCACTTCATCTCCGACTCCAGCCTTTGGGCGGGCCGGTCCCCAAACCATTCGAGAGATGCCGGATATGCCTCGTCTCCCTGCAGCAAATGCCGCAGAATCCGGGCATAGTCGACGACGCCTTCCGACAAAGCGGTCAGCCCTCTTCTGTCCCCGCTCGGGGAATAAACATTTTCCGGCTTGAACACGTCCAAATAGGCGCGGTCGCTTACGTTTTTCAGATGGAAATAACCGACCCACGGCTTTAATACATTCAGCGCATGAAGGGGATCGTCCCCCGACTCCCAAACATGCAGGAAGTCCACATTTACCCGGATGCCGGGATGATCCGCCGCCTGCAGCAGCCCGTGGGCCGACGGGAGCGTGTCGAAATACGTGTCGGGATGAAACTCGATCACGGTATATATCCCGGACTCGTAAGCGATTTCCGCCAGCATCCGCAGTCTGGCGGCGCATAATTCCAGATCCCGCGGCGTTGCCGAAACGCTGGGCCGGCTTCCGGCAAAGATGCGGATCTTGTCGCTGCCGAACAGCTCGGCCAGAGCGATCAGCCGCCGCCAGCGCGCCATGACATCCGGCATGTCCTCTTCCGGCGCCATTAGAGGTATATAGTGGCTGATCATGGACACATTCAGCCCCTTATCCCGCATCTCGGCAACATAACGTTCCGTTACCGCCGGATCGCCCTCGGATATTGTCTCCGCGTGGGCTCCCCACAGCTCGATACCGGCAAAGCCCCGTTCGCCGGCAAAAGAGATGAGATCCTGAAACGAAGTCAGTGTATGACGAAAAGAGATGGAGCATATGTAAAATTTCATTTTGTATACACGCCCGATCCGTTGCGTATTTTTTTGAATCTGTCCGAATAGAGATTCGATGCTTCAATCGACACTTTAACGGGGATCTGATGTCTCTCCAGTTTTTCCGAACAGAAGGCCTGGACCCTCCGCTTTAATTCTTTGGCGTCGATATCTTCGACCACATTGACGTCCGCCGTCACGATCTGGCCGAGCAGCACGTTGGGTTCACCGCGAACCGTCACGTCCTTCACTTCGGGCATTTGCAGCAGTACGGCCTCAACTTCGGCGGGGTATACCTTCTGCCCGCCAACATTGATGATTTCCGACCTCCGCCCCAAAATGCGGATATAATCCCCTTCCTGAACCACCTGATCCTGCGTATTGAACCAGCCCTCTTCGTCGAACGGATTGGGAGCGTTCAAATACCCCTCCATCGCGAACTTCGAACGGATATGCAAAATACCGTCGCGGATTTCGGTTTCCACGCCTTCTCCCCCGACTTTAAACAAGAGCGAATCGCCCGATTTCGATTTGGCCCTTAAGATGCCGATCTCCGACAAGCCGTAGGTTTGCCTAAACTGTACGCCCGGCAGCGCAGCGTAGAGCTGGAGCAGCGTATATTCCGGCATGACCTCCGTGCCGTAGGTGATCATCTTCAAGGAGGACATATCATACCTTTGGTAGGCTCCCGTCATCAGAAGAAGATTGAGGAAGCTCGGCGTCGTGGGAAGCAGCTCGATTTCATATCGCTCGATCATCGCACAAATGTCGTCGGGCAAGAGCTGCTTGGGGCAAACGACCGTCCCTCCGTTAGCCAGCGTGTGCAGCAGCGTATTCATGCCCCCGATATGGTCGAAACGCAGAAAGGTCAAGGTGCGCAGCGTGTCCCGCGGCGTTTTGTACCGCTCGGCGAACTTGATTAAATCATGGACGATCGCTTTGGGCACGCCGGTCGTGCCGGAGGTGAACAGAATCAGGCCCGGATGCCCGGCATCGGCCAGGTTTTGCAGCATGGGAGGCCGGGAGCCCCGTTCATAATGAACGGCTCGGTATCCCCCGTCGCCCTCCAAAGCAACCAGAACGTCGGCATGGGCGATTTCCAGCTGCTCTTTTTGCTGCTGCCCCTGAACGGACATAGGAACGATAATATTGCGGTTATTCATTAGTGCCAAAAGGGCGCCGCAGAGGGACGGAGAGTATTCTCCCGTAAGCGCGGCCACCTGTCCGGGCCGAATATTCTCTTTGGCCAACAAGCGCTTCCACAACTCGATGCAGTCGATCAAGCCCTGATACGTAACCCGTTCATCGCCGAATATCATAGCCTCCCTGCCGGGATACCGCCGCATTTTGTCAATCAGCCATTCCATCGTCATCGGATATCTTCTCCATCACAAATTGTTTGAGATACCTGTATTCCTTTAAAATCGGCTGTTCCAAATCTTTCGCCCGGATGGAAATTCGGAACTCTTCCTCCAGCTCCGCGAACAGGTTGACGATCAATATGGAATCGAGCGCCAAATCATTGATGAGGTCGGTATCCTCCCGGATCTCATCGATGTTTGTCCCCTCGCGCATAACCTCCAGTAAAATCGGCTTCAACACACTATCGATTTTGTTGTGATCCATGCCCCTCGCCCGCCTTCTGCTTCAACCAGGCCAGGAAAGCCATTTCGGACTGCTGCAATTCCGCGATCTTATTTTCCATAAGCTCTATGGCGTTATCCCTGTCCCCGGCGCTCTTAAATTTAAGCAATAAATAATTCAGCCTTCTCCACTTCTCGGAAATTTCGCCGATTTGCCGTTCCCCCTCTTCCGCATCGGCCTGATCCAAGCTCATAAAATCGCGGTAGGTTTCCCAAATTTGCTGGCGGAGGAGGCGAATGGAAGAGATCGTCGTGCTGTTTCGCTTAATCCAGGCATCCCGCTTCGCTTGCGGCCAATTTGGCGCATCTTTGAGATCGGCGATAAAATACTTGAACGACTGGCTGCCGCCGCGCCGATTGGCGAACCACTCGTACCAGATCTTCCATCTTGCATCGGATCCGGTTTCATCCTGTACCTTATTTACCGTTTCAGGCTTCTCCCCCCGGTAAAAAACCAGGTTCCGTCCGGCGCAAAATTCCAGGATTTCCCTGTTCGTGGGCAATGAATCGACCTTCTTTTGGACCAGCGTAAAATAGTGCAGGGTGTCATTGCGCCCGGTCTTGCCCGCATGGGCAACGGCCTCGGGGGCCAAGTACCCCGCGTAATCCGTCATCGGATCGAACACGGCATAGCCGCGGAGGGGATCCAGCCCGTGAATCAGCACCGAGTGCTGAAAGCCGCTGGATTCCATGGTCAGGTAAGCCTGCGGGAAATACTCCAGCCTGGACGCCATGCACAGCAGAATGACGCTGCTCCCCTTGCGGAGTTCTTCCGTCAAGGATGCCGCATCGCCCGACTGAAACTTCAAATCGATCCCGTACAAATAGTCAAGCGGGAAATTTCTCGCGTTTTTGCTGGACATCAGGGTGCGGAACTCGTAATCGAGATTCCAATAGTCCAGCAGTAAAATCCTGTGGTCGCGGCCTATTAACCGGATATAGGTCATTACGCACGACGTAAAGCATTCCATGAACGCTAGTTTGAAATTACACTCTTTCCGCAACTCCGGTAAGGCATTCATCCCGGGCTTCCCTCTCTTCCGCAAGTTGTTTATTCACCAGCAGAACGTAGCTTTCGCAGCGCTCCAGCAGTTCCTGATGCGTACCGCGGTCGATGATTCTGCCGTTCTCCATCACAAAAATCACGTCGGCGGCCATGATCATATCCAGCCGATGGGTCGAGATCAGCGTGGTTTTATGACGCATCGCCTTATGCAGCGATTGCATCACCTGCTCTTCCGTATGCCGGTCCAGTGCGGAGGTCGGTTCGTCGAGCACAAGAAAATCCGGTGCCTTAACGATGGCTCTGGCGATCGCCACGCGCTGGCGCTGGCCTCCCGACAGTTGAAAGCCCTGGTTATCCAAATGCGTGTGCAGCCCGTTCGGAAGCGAGTCCACGTAATCCTTCAAATCCGCTTCGCATAATGCCCGGTATACCTCTTCTTCGCCGACCCCTTGTCTGCCTAACGCCACATTCTCATACAGCGTCCCTTTGAACAAAAAGTTCTCTTGAAATACGACGCCCCAGTGCTCGGCCAGCATCTCCCTCGACCACTCGCGATGCGGCAGACGCTTGACATGAAGCTCGCCCGATTCCACCGGCATAAACCCGAGCAGCGTGCGAAAAAGCGTCGTTTTGCCCGAGCCGCTTCTCCCGACAAATGCGGCCAGTTGACCTTCGTACACCTGGAAATCGACGCCCTTGAGAATCCCGATTCCGTCATAGGATACGTTCAGACCGCGTGCGGAGATCACCGGCTCGTCCGCTTCGGACGCCGGCACTTCCCGGGATTGGGTTGACGAAGCCGCCTCGACGGGGCTGCTTAAAAACTCCAAAAGCCTCGTCATGGATATTTCGCTGCTGATCATATGGCCGTAAAGGTGATTCATCGCCTGAATCGGCTGCAGCGCCATGAAAATGTACTGGATGGCCGCAACCATCATCCCGACGGTGATCGCGCCGTTCATTACCTGCGTGCTTCCGAGGCCGTAGAGTATCGTTACGGTGATCGAAACGATCAGCATGCCCGATTGGCCCGATACGCTGCGGAACATGCCCTCCATCGTACTGGAACGGATCAGCCCTTTGTACATCCGATCGTTGCGCGCTTTCTCCCATCCTTCCAATCCGTAAGCCCTGATCTCGCGGGAACCGCTGATGCTTTCCACGAGATAGCCTCCAATGTCCTGATTGTGGCTGCGGACATTTTCCGCCGCCGATTTCAAAGGCGACCGCAGCAGGCGGGGCAGGGCGAACGTTAGCGGTATGCTGATGAGCGCGATAATTCCAAGCCGCCAATCCATAAAGAATATAAGACCGACCGCAATCAGCATCTGAAATACCAGCGTTATAAACTCCACAAAAATCAAAATGAGAAAACTGGCTACCTTCGAAATGTCATTCCCCATCAGCTCCAGATATTTCCCGTGCCCGTTCTTCTCGATTTCGGTCATCGGAGTTTTGCGCAAATGGCCGAGCACCACGGCTCTGAGGCCGAGAATATGATCAATCTCCAAGTAGCGGCTTAGCGTCTGCTGCAGGATGTTAAGTACCATACCGGCGATGGCCAGCCCCAGATACATCGAAAGAATCGGGAATACCAGTTCCTGCCGGCCGTTCACCAGAACGCTGTCAATAAAGCGGGAGATCAGAACAGGCTGATATAAATTAAGCACCATAACCAGAAAAGCCAGTAAAAAAACGGCGCCGACCCGGCGGCGGTTGGCCGGATGGTACTTTTGCAGCCTCCAATATAGCCTCATGACACTCATGTTCTTCCCCCCACCTCGTCTTTCGGGGTCACTTCGTCCCAAATTCGGTAAACCCGCAGAAGCTCGGCTTTTACCTCGGCTTCCCGGGCTTCAAGCTCCCGGAGCTTTCCTTCGATCTTCGAATAATCCATGCGGTTGCCCAGAACCGCCAGCCGAGCCAGGGACAGCATCAGGCTCTCCCAGAGCTTGACCAGTTCATTCGCCCCCTTGACCCCCGCTTCCGCTTCACCCGGCTCGTCCCCGGCGAAATATTGAAGCACCGGAGCATATCCGTTCATTCTTTTGGAAATGACGCCGACCTGCTCAATCGATGAGAACAACAGCTTCGAAACGCCGCCATCTTTCCGGCCGCAAGCGGCGGACAAGAAACGCTCCACTTCCCCGATCAGCAGGCCCGGCCCCGCCGCCGACTCCTCCTCCATCAGCAAGCGGATTTGCGCGGGGTCCGGGGCATGCAGCTCACTCGTGTCCAAGAGAACCCCCATAGCCAAATCCTCGTAATAGAAGGCGGCCTCCAGTTCATCGTGGCCTATCCATCCGTACCGGTCCAGATAAGGGTCTTCATAGCGCCATTGCCCCTGCATTCGGTCCCATTCCTTGAGGATGATGACGTGGGGAGTATGCTTCGCTTGATATTGCGGAGTATAGGGAATCCAGAACAAGTCGACGATTACCAAAATCGCCCCTTTGTTCCCCATGCTCCTGATAAGCCCTTGCAAAAGAGCAAAGTTCTCCTTTTTGCCCTTACCGTAATCCAACCAGCGCTTTAAGCTTCTGCCATATAACCGCTCGAAGCGTTCCGGCCAATTCATGGCGTCCGCCTCGTCGCTGAAATAATAAATGCCGTGCTCGTCGGCCTTGAAAGCGGCGTTCCAGACGCCGATATACATGGGCCGGTAATCGAGATGGCCGGTTTGTTCGATCAGATGAGCGTAGCAATCCAGCCAGCAGTGAACCTGCCGCGAGCCTTTCACGGAGTTACCTCGAACTTGGCAAAGATTTTATCCCTGATCGACCGCAGGGTGGAGAAATTATCCAAAGTGAGCTCATCATCGTCAAAAGCGATATTGTAACGGCCCTCGATCATAACGACCAATTGAATGACGCGCATGGAATCGATCCCGTTCTCCAGAATGGATTGCTCCATGTCCAGTAAATGCTCCAGCTCCGGCCGTTCCGAGAGTTCGGCGATCATGCGCTTTAAATCGGAAATCACCGTTTCTTCCTGTAGTAATGACATAGCAATCCCCTTTCTTTTATCTTGGCGGTTATTCGAAAAATTTCCCTATTTCTCCGGCGATCTGCGCCACCATCGCTTCGGTCATGGCGATATGCATCGGAAGCGACAAAATTTCGCCCGCATATTGTTCTGCGACGGGAAATTGTCCCGGCCGGCCGAGATGGGCGTAGGCGGGAGTCAAATGCACTGGCTCCGGATAATGGATGGCGGTCAGGATTCCCTTCTTTTGCAAATGCTTCTTCAGCGGTTCCCTCGCTTCCCGGTCCACCCGGATAACGTACAGGTGATAAGCGTGGCTGCCGTCCAACGCCAGCACGGGACGCTTCACCGCGTCGATACCGGCCAAATGCCGGTCATACCATTCCGCCACCTGGCGTCTGCGCCCGGACCACTCCTCCATATGCGGCAGTTTCAGCTTCAGCGCGCAAGCTTGAATCGGGTCCAGCCTGCTGTTGTAGGCCGGGAATTCATGGCTATAACGGACTTCGCCCCCGTGATTGCGCAGCTTCCGCAGCTTCTCGGCCAGCTCCGGCGAAGAGGTGACGACGGCTCCGCCGTCTCCGAGCGCCCCCAAATTTTTGTCGGGGTAAAAGCTGAAGCAGCCCATAACTCCATAGCTGCCGGCGGGTTTGCCGTTCAGGCCGGCTCCGGCCGCTTGGGCGCTGTCCTCCACAACGGCAATGCCCCGCTCCGCGGCCCATGCGGTCAAGGCGGGCATATCGGCCATCAGGCCGTACAGATGCACGGGAATCACCGCCTTGGTACGCGGAGTGACCAAAGCTTGGACCCCCTCCAAATCGAGGACATAGTCCGGGCCACAGTCCGCCAGCACCGGCGTTGCACCCGTGTTATAGATCGCATTGACCGTGGCGATGAACGTATTGGCCGCGGTGATCACTTCGTCGCCCGGGCCGATGCCCAGCGCCTTGAGCGCCAGAAACAAAGCGTCCGTCCCGTTGCCGACGCCGACGGCATATTCGGTGCCGGAATAAGCGGCGAATGCTTTTTCAAACTCCGCGACCTCCGGTCCGCCGACGAACACGCCCTTTTCTCCGATCTTTCCGACTTGCTCCATCCATGCCTCGCGGATGATTGCGAATTCAGCTTGTGGCGCCGAGAACAAGATCGCCATACCGCACCCCCTGACGCCGTTCGGCCGAGATTCGGATCGCATCCGCCACAGCCATGGTTTCCACCGCTTCATCCATGGTGATGGCGAGAGGCGCCCCTTCCGTCAAATGCTTGACGAACGATTCGTAAATCGTTTGAGCCCCGTCATACAGGGACGGGGTAAGCTCGATTGATTGCGCGGGTTTCCCTTTGATATGAAGCACCGCTTCTTTGTCGGTATCGATCTCGAGGGTGCCGTTCTCCCCGCCGACAACCCAAAGCGGGCTAGCGGCATGGGAACCGAAATTGATTTCAAACGACAGCAAAATATCCCGATCCGTTTTGATCGAAGCCCGGACATAATCCTCGGCGTCGCCCTGCCGCCAGCGCAGGTTATGAAGCGCCGCGTCGATTTCCGCAAACTTGCCGATCTCCAGCCGCAGCAATTGATCGATCAGATGGACTCCCCAATCGAGCAGTGCGCCTCCGCCGTAATCGGCTTCGTTGCGCCAATCGGGGTGGAACGATTTGACGCCGAAGCTGGCGCCGGAGCCGAAGGAATGATGCCGGCGGTCTATGAACAGCAGAGGGCCCAATTCTCCCTCTTCAATCACTTGCTTGACCAGTTGATAGTCCCGGTCAAAACGGCGGTTGTGAAACACGGTGACGGCCCTGCCGCAATCGCTCGCGACCTTCTGCAATTGGACGGCTTCCGCATAAGTCAAAGTGACCGGCTTCTCCAAAATGACATGCTTGCCGGATTGAAGACATTGCTTCGCCAGCTCAAAATGGCTCTGATGCGGGGTCGCGATCAGCACGGCGTCGATCGGGGAAGACAGCAGGCCGTCCAGCTCCGCGAACGCCTCCAAACCCCGCTTGACGGCCAAATCCCGGCGCTGGGCGGTAATGTCGTACACCCCCGCCGCCTTGATGCCGCCCAGCCGTTTGAGCGTAGGCATATGAATCAACTCTACGATTCTGCCGAAGCCGACGATCCCGAATTGGATGATAGGTTCCGTCATCGCTAGGCCGACGCTCCTTGCAGATTTGCGACGTAATCGATCACCATGCCGACCGTTTTAAAGGTATCCGGCCCCATTTCTTCTTCGGGAACGACGATCCCGAAATATTCTTCGAGATACACGACCAATTGCAGCATGACGATGGAGTCCACGTTCAAATCCTCGTAAAGCAGCGCCGATTCCTGCAGATCGTCCGGAACGTTAAGCTCCAGGTCCTCCGCTAAAATGCCTTTCAGTTTCTCCGCAATTTGACTTCTAGTTTCCATTTTGAATTCGCTCCTGTTCTTCTAATAATTTTCTGCTGATTTTTCCCGAGGGCAGCCGCGGAATCTCGGCAACCTTCTCAATGAATGCCGGAATTTTGTAAGGTGGCAGGCGGCCCATGCACCAGCTCTTCACATCCGCTTCGGCGATGTTCTCCCCGGCGACGATCAGCGCTTTGGCTGCTTCCCCCCACACGGGATGCTTCGTCCGGAAGACAACGGCCTCCCGAACCCCCGGCATGCCTTCGATAACGCTTTCAATTTCCAATGGAATGACCTTCAGGCCGCCGACATTGATCAGATCATCCAGCCTGCCGTAGATATGCAGCCTTCCTTCCGGCGTTACGATGCCCGCATCTCCCGTACGGACGATTTGCTCCGACGGCTTCTCCACCGTAATCCCGGCGGATTCTCCGGGGGGAGCGGGCTCCAGGCTTACCCGCAGGTTGGAAAGCGGACGTCCCATATCCCAGCGGGAGGCTAGGCCTGTCCCCAGGGAGACGCAACCGACTTCCGTACAGCCGTACTGCTGCCACACCTGGTCGGAGGCGTTCCCCAGCCGCTGCAGCAGACTGTCCGACAGCGGCGCGCCGGAGCTGATCGGCTTATGGAAGCGCAGCTCCCCCTTGCCCAAGGTCAGGAGCAATTGATACAGAAACGGGACGCCGTAAATGGCCGCACGGTCGGCGGAACGGACCATATTCAGCTGGAATTTCGGGTTCTTGTTCTGGACGACGGTCACCTCGGCCCCCCGCTCCATGGCCGCCAGCACTCCGGTTATCAAACCGAAGGAGTGCGATACGGACGCCAGAACCAGGACGGACTCCCCGGGCTCCGGCTGCAGGGCAAGATTATAGGCCGAGATTTCCTCCGCCACCTCCGTCCAGGGCCGGAAGATCAGCTTCGGCCGCCCGGTCGTTCCGGAGCTGAATTGCAGCAGACCCGGGTGATCGGACAGGGCTTCGTGTACCGGGGCATTCAGCTCGCACACTTCGCTCCATTTTCCGTGTACCAAATAGGAACATCCCGCTTCAAGCGCCATCCGTTTGGCCTCGTTAAGAGGGGTATCGGCATGGAAGAGCAGGATCGAAGCTCCATGGTCCCGAAGATATACCACCAGCGTTATCACCTCGAACGCGCCGCCCAGACAGATGGCATAGGCTTTTCCTTCAGGATTTCGAAACGGCTCGGATTTCCCGATTTCGTTCAGCCTGGAGGTGAACTCGAATTCGTCTATTTTTTGCCGGTCAATCGCTAGCATCAAGTCTCTCTCCCGAAAAATATGATATAATTCAATAAAGTGGAAATCGAAGGTATCTCCTTTTTATTGTAGAAAGCCTCCTTTAAGCATTCAATATTCAATAATTCAGAAACTGCCAATATATTCAGGAAATGCAGCTTAGGCTATATTTAGGAGGGAAAACCATTGCCCGTTCTGACCTTAACGGAGCTGTTGCCCGTCTACTTCCTCACTTGCGGGACAGGCCTTCAACCGAATTCCGTCAAATCCCGCTTTGTCCTGATCTGGTCTTCGCCTTCAGGCCATACGGGGGAGCGCGGGCGGAGCGAAATCACCCTGATTCCTCCGGGGTTGCGGGAATTTCCGCCCGCTTCCGCTTTTCCTGCCCATGCCGACTGGTTCTCGTTTCATTCCGCTTTTCTGGAAAACCATGATCTGATCAAAGCTCTCGATGCGCCTTTTACGGCTTCCTCCTGCGCTTATACCGAAGACATTCTGGCGCGTCTTTCCGAGCTGGGGCGGCAGGTGCATACCCAGCGGCGGCAAATCGATCTGTCCAATGCGCTATTTTCCCTCGTCTCGGAAATCCTGGAGCAGATCGCCGCCACGAAACCGGCCGCATCGCCCTTGTCGCCCGGCCGCCCGATCTCCAAAGACGGGAAATCGATCATTCTGGCCACCCGTTATATCCGCGAGCATATGGACAACCCGGATTTGTCCCTTTACGACATCGCAAATGTAATCGGTTACAATTCTAACTATTTTTGCTATAAATTCAGCTGCATCATGCAAATTTCGCCGATCCGTTACTTGAAAACCGTCAGGCTGGAGCAATCGCTTCGGCTTCTGAAGGAGAGCAACCACTCGATTCAAGCGATCTGCCGGCTGGTGGGCATCCGGAATCCCAGCAGCTTGTCGAGCCTGGTGAAGAGCAGCACCGGGCTCACGCCGATCGAATTCAGAATGCGGTACAGACAGCAAAAAGTCACCGGTTAAAGAAGGGGTTTCATTATGGCAAGGGTACTTTTCATTAATGGTCCGGCCAGCGGCCATGTCAATCCTACGTTGGGGCTGGTGGAGGAATTGATTACCCACGGGGAAGAAATCGTATATGTGTCGAGCGAGGAATATCGCTCCAAGCTGGAGCGCCTCGGCGCCGCTTTTGTGGCCTACGGCAATTTTCTGGCGGGGGCTCCGGCCTCCAGTCTTGGCGGGTTGATGCCGCTATCCAATCTGATCCTGTCTTCCTACGACATCATTCTGCCGTGTATCCGCGAAATTTCGGAGACCCGAACATTCGATTATCTGATTCACGATTCCATGTACGGCTGCGGGAATATTGTGGCCGGGATGCTGAGGCTCCCCCACGTTGCCACCTGCACTTCCTTTGTTTATTCGGAGCGCATGTCCGGCGGAAGCTCCGGCGATGAAGACATGCGGGAGAGCAACCGCAGATACGTTAAGGAATTCATGGCTTTGGCGCGACAAATGGAAGCCAAATACAAAATCCGATCTAAGCTGCAAATACAAAACGTGTTTTTTAATCCCGGCGATCTGAATCTGCTGTTCACCTCCAGGGAGTTGCAGCCCGAAGCCGACACGCTGGACGAGAGCTACCGGTTCGTCGGCCCATCGATTCATGATCGGGGAGAGCCCTTGGACTTTCCGTTAGAGAAGAAGCCGGGCCAAAGAACCGTCTACATTTCGCTGGGAACCGTGTTTAACGAGTTTCCGCAATTTTATGCTCTTTGCTTCGAAGCGCTGCGGGATTTTGACGGCCTTGTGATCGTATCGGTCGGAAAAAATACGGACATCGCCGGCTTTGGGGTCCTGCCGGAACATTTTATCATTCGCCCCCATGTCCCTCAGCTGGCCGTTCTCCAAGAGGCCGATCTCTTCATTACCCACGGCGGAATGAACAGCGTGCACGAGGCTTTGTATTTCGACGTTCCGCTCATTGTCGTTCCGATGGCAGCCGACCAGCCCGCCGTGGCCGGCCGCATTGAAGCGCTGGGAGCGGGGCGGATGCTGGACGCGGCTGCTTTGACGCCCGAGCTGCTGCGGGCCTGCGTCGACGAGATTTTGACTTCGGAGCATTACCGGCTCGGCAGCGCGAGAATCGGGCGGTCTTTGCGCGAGGCGGGAGGCCAGCAGGCGGCCGTAAGGGAAATTATGCGGTTCAAGCGGAAATTCGGCATTTTATAGCAAAAAACACGGCCCTTCCGCACCCGCGGAATCGGCCGTGTTCTTGTTGTTTCGGCAGCTCTATTCTATTTTACAGTTATAAATTGATAAATGCCGTTTTTGCTTTGCCGCTGTATTGAATATCGAGTCCGAGCCCGGTTGCGACCGCGGCCAGCGGCACATAGGTTTTCGACTCCTTGCCGACCTTGTGCAGGAAGGCCGGCGAAGCCGTGTCGAGCTTGACCCCGTTCGCCGTTATTTGGCCGGCGCCGATCGGAATCTCTACGGTGACACCGCCCAGGGCAACGGTCGCGGTGCCCGTCTTGGCGTCCCATCCGGTTTCGCCGCCGACCGCATCGGCAAGATCCTTCAACGCGACGAAGGTTTGCCCGTTTTTTAGCACCGGCGGATACGGAGTTTGAAGCTCCTGGCCCCGCACGACGACGGAAATCTCCGCTTTGCCCGCTTGAGCCGCGGTTTCGAGATAGCCGCCCCAAATCCTCTCGGCCATCACTTTGGCGATCGCTTCATAGCCCGCTTGGTTCGGATGCACGTCCTCCGCGAAAATATGCGTCAGCGACAATTCCTTGCCGGCAAAAGCCTCGGCCACATGCGCGGCCTGAACCGCCTTCCCCTCGGCCGCAAATTGGCCGGCCAACCCGTCAACCACGGCGGTAAAAGACGCGGCGGCCGCGTTCAGTTCCTTGTAAAGGTCCGCTCCCGCCAGTTTGGGCACCGGCTGGTACTGGTCGGCCAGCACGATGAGCGCCTCGGGGTTGATTTCGGTTATCAGCGATACCGCCCGCTCGACATTAGCCCGGTATGTACCGAACAATTCCGCGGCTTTTGTCTTTAACTGGCCTTCCGTCATTCCCTTTGCATCGGCGATCAGGGTCGTTACATCGTTGCCGCCGATGGTGATCGTAATGACGTCCGCCCGCTCCAGCTTCTCCCTGGCTTCCGCCACGCCGGCCGCAAACGCGGCAATCCGCGGATCGGAGAGTCCCGGCTGAATCTCTTCGGCGCTGACCTCCGCCTTGCCTTCTTTCATGGCGGAGACGAAGTTCAGCAGTCCGCCCGACGTCAATCCCAGCACGCCGTAGTTGGCAACCTCTGCGCGGCCGTGGAACCATGCCTGTTCCTGCAGCCGGTCGACGTAGCCGTACGGGGTCGAGGTGCCGGTCATCCCCGGCTCATAGCCGGCGGTAATGGAATCGCCGAGCGCCACGATCAATTGGCCGGCCTGGACCTGCGAGCCGGCCTGCCGCTCTGCCGTTCCTGCCGCGGCCGCCATCCCGCTCCGGGGCGATGAGCCGAGAGCCGCCGAACCGCCGCCCAGAAACAAAGCGGCGGCGAGCATCCCGGAGCAAAGACTCCGGCCCCGGCCGTTCGCCATGCCAAAATTCATAAATTCACTCCTTTTTCGTCTTCTTTAAATATTCGTCATAACGACCGTCGATCTCTTTGGCCATGCTGCGGTATTTCCGCGTCTCTTCCACGATGGGGTCGAGGTTGGTCTGAATGCGGATTTCGTATTTGGGAGACAATCGTCTCCGCTCTTCCTCCAAACGCTCTTCCTTGCTCGCTTGCTCCTGTTCGCTCAGCATCTCGCTGAGCTCTCTTTCAAGGTCTTTGTTATCGCTCATGACCCTAGACACTCCTTCCAATAAAAAGTGGCATCCTTCGTAATGAGCCCCGCTCTCGCTAATGCAATCCGGTTGCTCCCGCCGCCGTAATGACATCCAGCAGCTGGCGTTGGATTTTGCCGTTGCTCGCAACCAGATTGCGGACTCCGATGTCATAAGGGTTGCCCGCGGTATCCGTCACTATTCCTCCCGACTCCCGCACAAGCAGCGCGCCGGCCGCGCTGTCCCAAGCATTGAGATTGACCTCGTAGTAGCCGCTGAGCCGTCCAGCCGCCACATAGGCTAAATGAAGCGCAGCGGAACCGGCGGCGCGAAGGCTGCGGGTCGCTTCCGACAGGGCGACGATGCCTTTGAGGTTGACCGGGGCCGCAAATGTCCGGTCCGGATTGAAGCCGACGGCGACCACGCTGTCCGCCAACAGCTTTTCTTCCGACACGCGAGTGGGATTACCGTGCATATAGGCGCCCTTCCCTTTCTCGGCGACGAACATCTCGTCCCGAATCGGGTCGTAAATGACCCCGATGATCACTTCGCCTTTATAGGCCAGCGCGATGGACACGCAGAAGAACGGAAACCCCTGCACGAAGTTGGTCGTGCCGTCCACGGGATCGACAATCCACAAATATTCGGAAGCTTTGGCCTTGGCCAGCGCCGCCTCGGACGCCGCCGCACCCGGGGCCACTCCCTCTTCCCCCAAAATATCGTGATTGGGAAAATGGGTCAGGATCAGCTTGCGGATCATCGTCTCCGCTCCCTTGTCCACATCGGTCACCAAATCCTGCGGGGAATATTTCGTACTTAATTCCTTAACCGTGCCGAGCCTGCTTTTAATCCATTCGCCCGCCTTCGCGGCGCAATTGATTGCCACGGCGAGCGGACTCTTGCTGCCTACAACATAAGGAATACTAGGTTTCGAATCCAATTGCTTCACGCTACTTTCTTCATGTATTCTATAAACCGCCTCTATGAATCTTGCAAAATTTCCCTTTTACAACTATACGCCGACCGTTATGCAAAGTTGCGCCTTTTTTCACCCGGTTCCCGGGAAACGGGCAACCTTCCGACATGACCCGACATTATATAAAAAGTCCGCACCGGGCGCTTCAAGATCAGCGCCGCCGGACACGAACTTTTTTCGTTTGCTGGTTCGATTAAGCCCCCACGATATTGTATCCGCCGTCGACATAGATCACTTCGCCGGTAATGCCGCGGGACAGGTGACTGAGCAGGAACATCGCGGTGTCGCCGACTTCCGCCGTTTCCGTCGTTCTGCGCAGCGGCGCCTTCTCCTCGACCTGTTTCAGAATCGAGTTGAAATCGCTGATGCCCTTGGCAGCCAGGGTCCGGATCGGTCCGGCGGAAATCGCGTTGACCCGGATATTCTTGGGTCCGAGATCGTTGGCCAGGTACCGTACGGACGATTCCAATGCCGCTTTCGCCACGCCCATGACATTGTAGTTGCGCATGACGCGCTCCGCACCCATATAAGTCATCGTCATGATGCTTCCGCCTTCGGTCATCAGCCCGGACAAGCGCTGCGCGACCGCCACGAGGGAATAGGCGCTGATATCATGCGCCAGCGCAAATCCTTCGCGCGACGTGCTCAAGAAGTCGCCGGCCAGGTCCTCCGCTTTGGCGAAAGCGATGCTGTGCACCAGCCCGTGCAGCACGCCGAACTCGGTGCGCAGCGTATCGGCCAGCTTGTCGATCTCGGCGTCGACGGTCACATTGCAGGGCAGAACGAGCGAATTCGGAATGGTCTCCGCCAGCTTGCGCACCCGTCCTTCCACGCGTTCGCTTTCGTATGTAAACGCAAGACGGGCGCCCTGCTCCGCCAAGCTTTGGGCGATCGCCCAGGCGATGCTGCGGTCATTGGCCACGCCCATGACAATGATATTCTTACCTGCCAACAATTCTCCCATGAATAAGGGCCTCCTTTAATTTCCACCCGGTTTCGTTTTGTTCAACTTACCTTATTTCCGAAGCAATTTCAAGGGCGAAACCCGTACAAACTCACGGCTTGATCCGCACGCTGGCCCCGTCCAAAATTTCCACTCCGTCGCCTTGATAACGGGCAAGGTCTTCCATTAAAGCGAACAGAGCGCCGTCCTTCAGCTTGGCCTCCAGCATGACGTCAACCCGCTTTGTGTCTTTGGCGATCTTGCGGAGAAAATCCAGCAGTGGCGCGGCGATTACATGATCCGCGTGACCGCGCGGGTCACCGGCGCTTTTCGGACTGGAGGCGTGAATTTTCGGCGGCAGCGGGTCATCCGGCGGTGCGTCCGCCTGGGCAAACGGGCTTGTCCACGTTTGCCGGATGCGCGGCCAAAGCTCCGCGGGGTCCTCGCCGTCATTGTTCACCGATTGGTGGTGGATGTCGAGCACCATCGGCAGGGAAAGCGCCTCGCTGAGCTCCAGCGTCTCGACGGCGTTAAACGTCTTGTCGTCGTTCTCCAGCGTCATTCTCTGCCTGAAAATGTCCGGCAGCGCCGCGACATTTTCCTTAAACCGCTCTCCGGCCGAAGGCTTGTCCCCGTACGCTCCGCCCACATGAATATTGTTCTTCGCCCTGCGGTCAAGCCCCATCGCCGCAAACATCGCGTTATGATACTCCAGATCCCGCACCGAGCTGCGGAGAACTTCCGGACGGGGGGTGCTGAATACGGTAAAATGGTCCGGATGGAACGATACGCGCATGCCGTGCTTTTTCACAAACGCTCCGACCTCGGCAAACGGCTCGCGCAGCGCCTCGTACGGATTCCATCCCTTCAGGGCCTCATGAGTCGCCAGCGGAATCAGCTTCGAGGAGAAGCGGTAAACCTTGATGTCATGCGCCAGATTGTGCCGGAGCAGCCGCAGCGTATTGTGCAAATTCTCCGCGGCGATCGACTCCAGCTTCCGGACGGCCGCCTCGCGGTCCGCCAAGCCGCTGAACGTTTTGTAGGTCATTGTCTTCGATGGAGACGCGCCCGCTACCACGGTCGACATGGCGACATAGCCGAACCGGACGATCACTTGGCACCGGACCCGGCTTCCCCGAAGAACATCTCGTAGGCGAGCGCCGTCTGCACCGCCGATTCCTCTTCGGTCAGCGGACGGATGAGCTGCAGCTCCACCGAGGTGACTTCCTCCCCGTTAAAATTGATTTCGGCCACGCAAGCCGTAATCTTTACGATCGCGACCGCCTTGTTATCCGGGGTATAAGCGATTACCTTCTGCCCCGTCGGAAATACGCGCAGCCCCTGCTTCAGCATTTTGCCGCGGCCGTATTCCAGCAGTTCGTACAGCTCCTGTTCGTTCTTGAATTTGCATACCGAATTGAATTCCGTTTGAAAGCCCATGCCCATCGTCTTCCTTTCCGGTCTTATTGGATTCCGTTTTCGAAGTTCAGATTTTGCCGCGTTTCGAAGCGTTCGAGCGCCAGTTCGATCAAACGGTCGAGCAGCGCCTCGTAGGACACGCCGGTTTCGCGCCACAGCAGCGGATACATGCTGAACGGAGTGAAGCCCGGCATTGTGTTGACCTCGTTGATCCAGATCGTTCCGTCTGATCTTTTCACGAAAAAGTCGGCCCGGCACAGCCCGCTCCCCGAAATCGCCTTGAACGCCTTCACCGCGAGCTCGCGGACGCGGTCGGCCAGCTCGGTGTCCACCGGAGCGGGGATCAGCATCTGCGATTTGCCGTCCAAGTATTTTGCCTGGTAATCGTAGTATTCGGCGGAGGTGACGATCTCGCCCGGAACGGAAGCCAGCGGTTCATCGTTGCCGAGCACGCCGACTTCCACCTCGCGGGCGTCGACGAATTCCTCGACGATAACCTTCACATCATAGCGGAGCGCAAGCTCGATGGACCGGATCAGTTCTTCTCTTGTTCTCGCTTTGGAGATGCCGACGCTCGAGCCCAGGTTCGCCGGTTTGACGAAGCAAGGATAGCCGAGTTTTTCCTCCATTCCCTGGATCAGGATGTGGCCGTTGCGCTCCCATTCCGGGGCGGTGAAATAGCAATATTTGCACTGTTCAAGCCCCGCTTCCGCGAACAGCTTCTTCATGACCACCTTGTCCATACCCGCAGCCGACGCCAGCACGCCCGCGCCGACATATGGGAGATTGGCCATTTCGAACAGGCCCTGGATCGTTCCGTCCTCCCCGTTCGTTCCGTGCAGCAGCGGAAAAGCGACATCGATCGCCGGAGCACCGGTGGAAAGACCTTTGAACAGCAGGTTGATCGCCTCGGCCGTTCCGCCGCTTGCGGCGTCAAGCTGCAATTGCTCCAGATCCGCAAACGGCGCGGTCAATGTCTCGCCGACTCTCCATTCCCCCCGCTTCGTTATATAAAAAGGAATCAATTCGTATTTTGCGTAATCGAACGCTTTTGAAACCGCAAAAGCCGTTTGCAGCGAAATTTCGTGCTCTCCCGATTTTCCGCCGTAGATTAGCCCTACGGTCAATTTTTCCTGTCCCATGCGCAACCTCTTTTCAATAGATGTAAACGGGGCAAACCGCGCTGCCCCCAAATGGCCGGTCAGAACCGGTCCGCAATATGGAAAAAACGATACACCGTGCTCTCGGTCCAGGCGTAAGAATCCCGGTAATCCCAATACCGGTGCTTGCTGGGAACGGTATGGGCGTTCACCAGCGGCATGCCGCCCGCATCAAACGCGGTAACAATGGTACTGTGCTGAAAGGACCCGTCCCCATCCCAATCGTAAACGATGACATCCCCCAGCTCCAACTGCTCGGGCCGGCTAACGAGCTCCGCTCGGAGTCCGGATCCGCTGTTGGTCAAAAAGCGCTCCAGCGCATTTGCGACCGACCAGCTGTAGCTCCAGCCTTCCTTGCCCCCGACATAACCCTTGTACCACCAGCCCGATTCCCTTTTTCCAGTATAGTTTATAGGGGCCCCGCCTGCAAAGAGGCACTGGGAGATATAATTGGTGCAGTCGACCTCGAACTCGGCGAACTCGGGATTGAATCCGTCCCACCACCGGTCCGCGTACAGAACGGCGTCCTCCCGCCGGTACGGGTCGCTGCGCAGCCCCCCGCCTCCAAGCACTTCGTGGTTCAGAAACGGGCGCGGCGAGCCGTGTTTTCCTCCGCCCCCGCTTTCGCCGCCGTAATCCGGCAGAACCGGGACCGCGCTCCGTTCGGGCACGGGCTGAATGACGCGGGTGATCATCCATCCCCCGCCTTCGCGCTGAAGAGTCAAGCGCTGCTTGACGATGCGCTCCTCCTGATGGCGGGCGCCGCCTTTTTCATAATCGGTCTTCTGGGCCAGCAGCAGTTCCACCTCCATCTCGCCTTCGCGGTTCTCGATCTCGCGCAGCAGGCGGGCCCGGGTTTCGGAGCGAAGCGGCACGGCTCCGCGCCCTTTGTACCATTCCGCCAGCTTCCGCTTCTGCTCGCCGCGCCGCAGCAAATAATCCAGATCCGTGATCGTCGTCTCCGCCGTCCGCGGGCGGTAATCGACCTCGTCCTGGTTGTAATGGTTCACGTAAAGGGACAGCGCCTTTCTCCATTCGTCCGCCATTGCTCTGGACCTCCTTTAATTCCAAATAAGGAAATATACCCATTATGAAAATTATATGAGAGCGCACGGCCGAGTATGTGCCCGCCGTATGGTCATGCGCCGGATGACCGTGTAAGCCCATTCATTCGCGTAAATCGGGCAATACCGGGAGCAAATTGGGAACAAAAAGTTCTTTACTCGCACCTTGGGGGACGGTATACTTAACATAGTGAGTTTTGAAATCGAGTTTCATCTAGTGAAACAAGGAGGTCCTTTCATGTCAAAGAACGATTTTTTCGCCAGCCGCCGGACCCTCGAGGTCGGAGGCAAAAGCTACCGTTACTATGACCTTCAGGCTTTGGAGGAGCAGGGTCTGGGGAAAATAAGCAAACTCCCGTTCTCCATTAAAGTGCTGCTGGAAGCCGCCGTCCGCCAGTTTGACGGAAGAGCGATTACCGAAGAGCACGTCAAGCAAATCGCCGGCTGGAGCGAAGGCCGGGACGACAACAAAGAAATCCCGTTCATTCCGGCACGAATCGTGCTTCAGGACTTTACCGGCGTTCCGGTCGTGGTCGATTTGGCCGCGATGCGCGACACGGTGAAGAAGGCCGGCGGCGACCCGAAACAGATCAACCCGCTCGTGCCCGTCGATCTAGTTATCGACCACTCGGTCATGGTCGATGCGTTCGGTACTCCCGAAGCGCTTGAATATAATATGAACGTTGAATTCGAACGCAATGAAGAACGCTACCGTTTCCTGCGCTGGGCGCAAACGGCGTTCAACAATTTCCGCGCCGTCCCTCCGGCTACCGGGATCGTGCACCAGGTCAACCTGGAGTATCTCGCCTCGGTCGCCGCGACGAAGACGGTTGACGGCGAAACGGTCGTCTTCCCGGATTCCCTCGTCGGCACGGACTCCCATACGACGATGATCAACGGCCTCGGCGTCGTGGGCTGGGGCGTCGGCGGGATCGAAGCCGAAGCCGGCATGCTGGGACAGCCGCTGTATTTCGTGGCGCCGGAAGTCATCGGCTTCAAGCTGACCGGCAGCCTGGCCGAAGGCGCTACGGCGACCGACCTCGCGCTGACGGTGACGCAGATGCTGCGCAAAAAAGGCGTGGTCGGCAAATTCGTCGAGTTCTACGGACCGGGCCTGGCGAACATCAGCCTGGCGGACCGAGCTACGGTGGCCAATATGGCTCCGGAATACGGTGCGACGATCGGCTACTTCCCTGTCGATCAGGAAACGCTCGCCTACCTGCGCAGCACCGGCCGTACCGAGGAGCAAATCGCGCTGGTTGAAGCGTATTACAAGGCGCAGGGCATGTTCCGCACGAGCCAGACGGAAGATCCGGTATTCTCCGATCTGATCGAGCTCGATCTCGCCTCCGTCGTGCCGAGCCTTGCCGGGCCGAAACGCCCGCAGGACCGGATCGAGCTGACCGAGATGAAGGACAGCTTCAACAGCATTATCCGTACGCCTGTCGATAAGGGCGGATACGGCCTCAGCGACGAGAAGATCGAGCAAAAGGTGGAAGTCAAGCATCCGAACGGCGATACCAGCGTACTGACTACGGGTGCGGTCGTCATCGCCGCAATCACGAGCTGCACGAACACCTCGAACCCGAGCGTTATGGTAGGCGCCGGCCTCCTGGCCAAAAAAGCCGTGGAGCGCGGCCTCAAGAAGCCGGGCTACGTCAAGAGCAGCTTGACTCCGGGCTCGCTGGTCGTTACCGAGTACCTGCAAAAAGCCGGACTCATCGAGCCGCTGGAAGCGCTCGGCTTCCATGTCGCCGGTTACGGCTGCGCCACCTGCATCGGCAACTCCGGCCCGCTGCCGGATGAAGTCGGCGCGGCGATCGCGGAGAACGATATGACGGTCGCGGCCGTCTTGTCCGGGAACCGGAACTTTGAAGGCCGCGTGCACGCCCAGGTCAAAGCGAATTACCTGGCGTCCCCGCCGCTTGTCGTCGCTTACGCCCTGGCCGGAACGGTCAATATCGACCTGCAGAACGATCCGATCGGTTACGATCAGAACGACCAGCCGGTCTACCTGAAGGATATCTGGCCGTCTTCGGCGGAGATCAAGGAAGCGATCGGCCTGTCCGTCAGCCCGGACATGTTCCGGGCCAAATACGAAAATGTGTTCACCCAGAACGAGCGCTGGAACGCCATTCCGGTTCCGGAAGGCGAGCTGTACGAGTGGGACGAGAAATCGACCTACATCCAGAACCCGCCGTTCTTTGAAAAGATCGGCGACGGCCTGCAGGATATCGCCGATGTCCGCAGCGCGCGCGTGCTTGCCCTGCTCGGCGATTCGGTCACGACCGACCATATCTCGCCGGCCGGCAATATCTCGGTGACCAGCCCGGCGGGCATCTATCTGAGCGATCGCGGCGTCGCCCGCAAGAATTTCAACTCCTACGGCTCCCGCCGCGGCAACCATGAGGTCATGATGCGCGGCACTTTCGCCAACATCCGCATCCGCAACCAGGTTGCCCCTGGCACGGAAGGCGGCGTGACGAAGCATCTGCCGACCGATACGCTGATGTCGATCTACGATGCGTCGATGAACTATCAGGCCGAAGGTCAAAATCTCGTCGTCATCGCCGGCAAAGAATACGGCACGGGCAGCTCCCGCGACTGGGCGGCCAAAGGCACTTACCTGCTCGGCGTCAAAGCCGTCATCGCGGAAAGCTTCGAACGGATTCACCGCAGCAACCTCGTCGGCATGGGCGTCCTGCCGCTGCAATTCCAGGAAGGCCAAGGCTGGAAGACGCTCGGTATCGACGGCACGGAGACGTTCGATATCGTTGGGCTCAGCAATGAAGTGAAGCCTGGGCAGGAATTGACGGTCATCGCCACCCGCCAGGACGGCACACAGTTTGAATTCCCGGTAACCGCCCGCCTCGACAGCATGGTCGATGTGGACTACTACCATAACGGCGGCATCCTGCAAACCGTACTGCGGCAAATGATCGCGGAAGGCAAAGCGGTCAACCAATAAGCGGACGTTAGGCATAAGCCATCATCCTTGCAAATAAAACAAAAACTCCAATCCGACATGGGACTGACCCCATAAACGGATTGGAGTTTTTTGATGCGGCGGGCTATCCGGGAGAGCATTCTTCCACCCGGTCGAGCCATTCACCGACCAAGGCATGGAACAGCCGGGGCTGCTCGATCTGCAAATTGTGGCCGGCACGGTCCAGCATGGCAAAGCTGGCGCGCGGATAAGTCTCGGCGCAGTTCCATTGATTTTTATACCCGACCAGATGATCATGCCTTCCCGTAAGAATCAGCACCGGTTTCGGGTACGGTTCAGCCGCGATTCCCGGATCATCGCTTAAACGATATCGTTCCCTGATCCGCTCCAAAAAAGCGGCGTCGGCGGCCCGAAGTCCGCATAGGATTTCCGCTTTGAACCGCTCCCAGTTATAATCGTCCTGCACCACCTGAATCGCGAGAAAATCTTCGCTGCCGTCCACGTCCTCCATCCGTGCGATCGCCTCTTGATCCCGGTAAACGATCTTGAACGGCGGGACATTCCATTCCGCTTGTTCCGTAACCGGACAGATGAGCGCCATTCCGCCGACCTGTTCCGGCCTTTTGGATACAAGAGCCCTAGCCAAATATCCGCCGTAAGACTCCCCGGCCACCGCAAAGGATTGACCCGGCATGGCCTTATCCGCGAATTGTTCGACCACCGCCAGCATATCGTCCGTGCTTCGGATCCGGTCCGTCCCCTTCGTCCGGCCCATTCCCGGCAAGTCCAGGTATATCCGCTTCCAGCCGGGCCGTTCCGCAAACACCGGCTCCATGCAGCCGGTCATCAATCTCCGGTCACATCCGAAGCCGTGTATCATCAGTATGGGATAACCCGTACCGTGCACCTCATAATGAACCGTAGTAGAGTCCAGCTCCAAAATGCAATCCATTGTATCACCGATCCTTTTTTCAAACTATATAGATATCTATACATTTATCATAAAACTATACTACATAGATGTCTATACATTGACTAAAAAAGATCAAAACCTCTGGAGGATACGCTTCAACATCTCTTCCAGCTTGGGCTGTTCGTCCCATTCAAACCCGCCGTAAATAATTTCGTTCAATTGGTTGGATACTTTGCGAAACACCGGCCCGAGCTGCTCGCCTTTATCGGTCAAGCTGATCAAAGTCACCCTTTTGTCCTTCTCGTCCTTTCTTCGGGTTACATAACCGAGCTGCTCCAATTTATGGACCAGTACGGTTACGGTCGGCTGGGTGCGGTTGATCTTCGCGGCCAATTCGCTGATCGACATTCCGTAGGAATGAAACAGCAAGGACAGGATGTCGCCGTGCGACGGAACAATGTCCGAAACGCCATGCTTCTCCAGTTCGGCTACGATCAATTTATTTACGGCATCGTTTATTCTACTAATCATGGAAGCGGCATTATGTTCTATCATATCCCCATATTAAATAATCCCCGGCGGGATATCAAGCGGTTTACAATCTGTGTGTCAACTGTTATATTTGATATATAACAGTTGTACATTATGCAAAGGAGGGTTCTCTTGATCATTCAGCTTGATTTACAGTCCGAGGTCCCCATCTATACGCAGCTTGTCCATCAGATCATCGAAGGAATTGCCGGCGGAAAACTGCAACCTGGCGAGCCGCTGCCGTCCGTGCGGAGCCTCGCCTCCGATATCGGGATCAATCTCCATACGGTTAACAAGGCCTATACCCTGCTGAAGCATGAAGGATATATTCAGGTCCACCGCCAGAAAGGCGTCGTCGTCAACCCGGACGGGATGCCGCCGGTCACGCAAGAGTTTGCCGATAGACAGCACAGCGAGCTGAGGCCCGTTATCGCCGAGGCGATTTGCCGGGGAATGAGCAAGGATGAGCTGCTGGACATAGTAGACCGGCTGTACACGGATATTGCACCTATTACACCTATTGCACCTATTGCGCCACAAGGAGGAGAGAATTAATATGCAGATCTTATCCGTTTTACTGCTCGTCCTTTTGCTTCTGCCGGTCATGGCCATTTTGGCTTTTATGCCTTATTTGATGAGGAAAACCGTCAGCTTCGGCATCTCCGTAAGCGAGGAAAATTACCGCAGCGCACCGCTGCGCCGGATGCGGAAGTCCTATGCCGGAATAAGCTCCGGTCTTTATGGGGTAATATTCCTGCTCTGCATTTACAGTCTGGTCAAATCCGGAGGCGAAATTGAGCAGACGGGTGCCTTCGGCGTATACGTTGTTCTGACGGTCGTCATTTCGATCGCCATGAACCTGATTTTCCATTTTAAAATGAAAAAAATGCTGCCTTCCCTGCCGGCCGCTCCTGCGGCCCAATCCGTGATTGCCGTGGATACCGGCTTCCGCCGCAACAAGCTGGTCTACTCGAATTATTGGTTCTTGATTCATGCCGCGGTCATAGTGATCAGCGTCATCGGGGTCCTGGCGAATTACGGGCGGATTCCCGAGCAAATCGCCATGAAATTCGACATCGAGGGGAATATCGCCCGCAGTGCGGCCAAATCTTACCGGAGCGTACTGTTTCCCAATATCATGCAGGCATTCATGACGTTGTTGTTCCTGTTCATTAACGTGAGCATCTTGCGGAGCAAGCAGCAGACATACGCCGGGGCTCCGGAACAATCCATCCGGCAGAACGTCCTGTTCCGCCGCAGATGGTCGATATTCACGATCCTGTCCGGGCTGGCGCTCGTACTCCTGTTCTCTTTCGTTCAGCTCAACATGATCCATCCGTTGGGTACCGGCGTCATCACGCTTGTCAGCTTCGGCGTTCCGGTCGTGATCGTACTTGCCGCGGTCTTCCTCTCCTTCACCACAGGCCAGGGAGGAAGCCGGACCGGCCGTAAGGAAGCGGGCTCCGGTGTGCAGCCGGTTGACGACGACAGGCATTGGAAGCTCGGCAGCATATACTTCAATCCGCAAGACCCTTCGATCTTTGTGGAGAAAAGAACGGGGATCGGTTGGACGTTCAATTTCGCCCACCCGGCAGGCTGGCTGATCTTAGCCGGTATCCTTATCGTCATCGCGGCTGCGTCCTTTTTTGCGGATTAAAAGAATAGGCTGAATTGGCTGCACGTGGGTGCGGCCGTTTCAGCCTGTTTTTGATTTAATTATGAATCATCATCCCCATCTCCCGGGCCGCTTCGATCAGCACCGGGGCGAACTCGGTGAGCGTCTGCGGCGACAGCCGGCTGACCGGACCGGACACCGACAGGGCCATCACGATCTTGCCGGTCCGGTCGAAGATCGGGGCGGACACCGCCGCTGCGCCGGGCTCACGCTCCTCGTAGCTTGTAGCGTAGCCTTGCCTCCGGATCTCCTGGAGCTGAGCGAGGTACGCCTCCCGATCCACCGTGGGCGGCCAATCGGCAACGTCCAGCACGGCCCGCACGACCGTCTCGTCCGCGTAGGCGACGAGCACCTTGCTGGACGCGCCGACGTAAAGCGGCAGCCGGGCTCCGACCGGGGCGACCCGCCGGATCGCCTGGTTGCTCTGCACCGCCTGAATCCGCAGGCGGTCCGTGCCGTCCCGCAAATACAGGCTGACCGTCTCGCCGAGCCGGTCGCGAAGCCGCTCCATTTGCGGCAGCAGCAGGACCGCCGGGTCGTCATCCTGGGACAGATAGGCCGACAGCTCCCAGATTTTCAGGCCGAGGCGGTACTTCTCCGTTGCCGGATTGCGGATGACGAACCCTTTTTCCTCCAAGGTCGTCATCAGGCGGTGCACCGTGCTTTTATGCAGCCCGATTTCCCCGGCGATTTCGGTCAGTCCGAGATCGCTGCCCTTCGTAAAGCACATCAATATATCCAGCGCCCTTTCCACGGCGCGCACAGTCAACTTACGGTCCTCCATCCTGAACCACACCCCTCTGAGTTTCATTCCATGAAACGCGGTTACATAAATTATAATGAAAATCACGATCGTCCGTCAATCGATCCGATATAATCCCGTGCAATCCCGTGGCAATTATCTCCGTCTGCGTTGACATAACCGGATGCTCGTCATACGATATTTTATAGATTCGTCCTGTTTCGACATATTCCGATTATTTGCGCCAGGGACGGTTAAATAGAATAAATAGCATTTTGCACTTTATTTAATGGGAAGCCCGGCATCTGTGAACATATAATGAATTACGACATACATGAGGAGGGGAGTGTATGAGCCAAAGCAGCCGCAGCGATCTTCCCCTGCCGACAGGATTGAAGGAAAGAGAGGCCTCCGGGCTTGAGGTCCGGCATATCAGCTTCAAGCATATTATTGTGGCCTTGCTGTTGTCGGTTTTGTGTTTTCTGATCTTTTGCTTTATTTCACTGCACGGATATATCGCCTGGGTGCTGTCCAATCCGACGGTGGCCCCGCTTTATTCCAACCCGAAGCTGTCCAAGAACCTGGACTACGAGGACGTTTCCTTCCCCGCCGCCGACGGCAGCCGGATGATGCAGGGCTGGTACATTCCCGCCGAGGGCTCGGACAAAACGATCGTGTTCAGCCACGGTTACGGGGCCAATCGCGAGGAGACCTGGATTCCGATGTACGACCTCGCCCATTACGCCCATCGCCTGAATTTCAATGTGCTGATGTTCGATTACGGGTTCGCCGCCCAGAGCAGCAAAGAGGTGGCCACCGGCGGCAAAAAAGAAGCCCAGCAGCTGCTCGGAGCCATCCAGTTAGCCAAGCAGCACGGCAGCCAGGAGATCATCGTTTGGGGCTTCTCCATGGGCGCGGGAACCGCGCTCCAGGCCGCCCTGTTGAGCGATGACATCGACGGGATGATTCTGGACAGCACCTTCCTGCTAGAACCGGATACGATGTATCACAATATCCGCCAGCACCTGGACCTCCCGCGTCATCCGTCACTCGAGATTATTGAACTGCTGCTGCCCGTGCTGAACGGTACGAGCCTGCGGCAGATTCCTTATCAGGAGGTCAAGTCGAGCGATTATCCTTTCCCGATCCTGTTTATCCATGGCACCGAAGACGAAAAGGCTCCTTATCCAATTGCCGAAAAATTGGCCGAAAACCAGACCAATCCGTTATCCGGGGTTTGGATCGTCGAGGGATCGCATCATGAGCTGATCTTTCGCGAGCATCCCAAAGAATACTTGCGCCTCGTTTCCACCTTCCTAAGCCAAATCGGACAGTAGTCCCAGGCGCCGGGACTTCGGATACCGATTATTTTGATTTCAACCCGATAAACGGCATCTCTGAAAAACGCCAACGCCTGATCGTCAGGCGTTTTTTCTTTGCATAGGCCAAACCGCCCGCGGAATAGAATGGTAACAACGTTGGATTTCGAGGAGGGTTGTCCCGATGCAGTTTGTTTACGGACCCTATTTGCCTGTCCGTATTTTAGAGGAAATCCGCTTTTGGAAGCAGATCGAGAAGGAGCATACCGAAGTCATCAAAGCGGTGGTCCCGGATTTGGAGCCGTTTTACGTCAAGCTGCTGGACGAGTGGAAGCAGGTTTTCGCCACTACGCAGGAGGCGGCGGACCAGCTGCTCTCTTATGCCGTATCGTCCAAAGAAGCGTCATGCGATCCGCAGCTCGTCAAAGAGACCGAACGGATCTTGGAGGCTTCGGTGCGCCAATCCCGGGAATTTATCCGGCAGTTGTATTTTATGCTGGACCAAAGCGCCGCCGTTAAAGCCGTACCGGTCGCCAGAATCCTGCTGCTGCACATCATTCGCGAATCGGAATACTTCCTCGGGGTGCTGGAAACACTCAACCGTCCCGGCGCGATCGCAGGCAGCATGGCAGGTTACGGGGTTCCGCCTTATCGGACCGAGAACGAGGCCGGGGCCGGGGCTTGGGAGGATCCTATAAACGGTCAACGGCAGGAAGCCGGTATCGACCGGGACGGCGTACAACCGACCGTCCACCTGTCGGCCGTCCCCGACGAGCAGAACGAACCGGACGAAAGAGCATGCTCGGACAAAAAGGAAAATGCTGCGGCGTCGGACCCCAACCAGACGGATGGCCGTCCTGTCCCGATCGGCGGCCATACCCTTCCGCCCCTGCCCTATCCCTACAATGCGCTTGAGCCGTACATTGACGAAGCGACGATGCGCATCCACCACGACAAACACCACAAGACTTACGTCGACGATCTAAACAAAGCGGAGAAGAAGCTCCAGGAGTCGCGCAAATCCGGTAATTTCGATCTCGTCAAGCATTGGGAACGCGAACTGGCGTTTAACGGAGCGGGCCATTACCTGCACACGATTTTCTGGGATATTATGAGCCCGAATGGGGGAGGAAAACCGGAGGGTGAGCTGCTGGAGCAAATCAAGCGCGATTTCGGCAGCTACGACGCCTTCCACAAGCAGTTCTCCAGCGCGGCCGAAAAGGTCGAGGGCGGCGGCTGGGCCATTCTCGTCTGGAGCCCGCGAGCCCACCGTTTGGAAATTCTCACGGCGGAGAAGCATCAGAACCTGTCGCAATGGGACGTCGTTCCGCTCCTTCCGCTGGACGTCTGGGAGCACGCCTACTATCTGAAGCACCAGAACAACCGCAAGGATTATATCGCCGACTGGTGGAACGTCGTATACTGGCCCGCCGTCGCGGAGCGGTACGAAAAAGCGAGGAAATTAAAATGGCAGCCGTATTGACGGCTGCCTTTTTCCGTTCAAGCGCGTAATCCGCATGAAAAAAACCCTTGGGACAAGCGGCCAAAAACCGCTTATTCCAAAGGCTTAAAAATCTTACCCTTCCTATCCCTATTCCTTAAGCAGGGACAAGAACTCCGCGCGCGAAGCGGCGTCCGTGCGGAACGTTCCGCGTACCGCCGAGGTGACCGTTTTGCTGCCCGGCTTCTTGACGCCCCGGGAGCACATGCACAGATGCTCGCCTTCAACGACGACCATGACGCCCTGCGGCTTCAGCACCTCGTCCATGATATCGGCGATCTGCGAGGTAATCCGCTCCTGGACCTGCAGGCGGCGGGTCACCGCCTCGACCAACCGGGCCAGCTTGCTGAGGCCGGCGATTTTTCCGCTGGGGATGTATCCGATATGCGCTTTGCCGAAGAAAGGCGCCATATGGTGCTCGCATTGGCTGTAATACACGATATCTCTTACAATGACGAGCTCTTCATGGTTTTCTTCGAACGTAACCCCGAGTACTTCCCTGGGATCCACGTCGTATCCGGCAAAAATCTCCTCATACATTCGGGTTACCCGGGCCGGCGTTTCCAGCAATCCTTCACGCTCCACATCTTCCCCGATCAGTTTGAGGATTTCGCGTACATGATGCTCGATCTGCTCGCGGTTGTCTCCCACCCGTGTGTTGACATAATCTTTAACGCCAGCCATTAGCGCCTCCTCCTTTCAATAATCCGTGATGTATATGCAGCACCGGGCTGCTTGGCTTCCTCAGGCTTACTTCTTCTTGCGCTTGCCTCCGGCCGGAGGCACCTGACCCTGATTTTTCATCATTTGTTGGGCGCGCTGCATTTGCTTGTTATTTAAATTATATCCCATTTGCTTCGCCATCTTTTGCAGCATTTGCGGATCGTTTTGCATTTTTGTCAGCTGTCTCCGCAAATAGAAGACGCCGATGGCAAAGCCGCCGATCAGCCCGACGATTAACGTAATAATAGGAATTACGATATCCATTGATAAGCCACCCCTGTATCAAATCTCCTTATGCGATAGCCAAGTCAGCTAGCGCACTCAACATATCATAGCATTCAAGCAGGCTTGATTCAAGCCAGGACCGCCTCGATAAACACCGTCGTTTCTTTGGCCAGATCCACTTCCTTGACCTCCATATCCTCTCCGGACCCGCGTGCGATCCGGACGACCGGACGTCCGGGCAAACCGCGATGCTGGCGGACGACAACCCCGGTCTCCTTGGTGGACAAACGAACGGAGGTCCCGTTAGGATACACGGAGACGATCCGGGTGAATTCCACGAGCGCCTCACGGTCAAGCACCTGCTCGGAGCAGGCCATCAGCCGCTCGCATGCCTCATGCGGAAGCATCGCCCGTTCATCGCCGCCCCCGCCGCCGATCAGGTTATCGTACATATTGGCAATGGCGACAATCTTGGCAAACGGATGGATCTCCTCGCCGTTCAACCCGCGCGGCAGGCCCGTCCCGTTCAAACGTTCATGATGCTGCAAGGCGGTATGGGCGATAAGCAAATTGAATTCGCGTTTTTGCTTGAGCATCTCGAAGCCCTGCCAAGTGTGGTGGTTTTTCGGATCGTTCGGGTCGGCGTCTTCGGGCAGCTGTTTGCTTTTGCCGATATCATGAAGAAGCGCGCCGATCGCAAGATCCTTCAGTTGCCCGTAATTCAGTCCCAGATTGAGTCCGATCATCGACGAGATGAGGCACACATTGACGGCGTGCAGATAAGCAGCGTTATCGGCCGTACGGATATCGGTCAGTTGAACCAGCACTTCCTTATTGCTCAGCACATCCTCGAGCAGCTTGTCGACCGAGGCGCTGATTTTGCGCGTGCTCCACTCCTTGCCCGAGCGGACCGCTTCCAAAGCATCGCTCATTTCCCGAAATACCGCTTGTTTTGTCGATTCGCTCAGGACGTCTTCGATTTCAATATCCTCATAGTCGGAGTCCTTGATGTAAAGCATCGTCACCCCGATCCGTTTGAGCGTATTGATCATATAAACGGTAAGCTGGATCCCCGCCGACAAGAGCACCGTCCCGTTCGCGGAGTATACGGTCTTCCCCAACAATTGGCCCGGCTCGATATCCTCAATGCTGATAAATCTCATGTCTTATCCCCCTAGTCGATCGTTGCTTCAAGCTTCCTGCGGGCCGCAGCCAAATATTCCAGCACTTCGGGATCGGACTCCGTCTCGGCAGCCTTGGCCACCGCCGCCAGCGCCTCATCTCCGCCGATCCGGCCGAGCGCCCACGCCGCGGTTCCCCGCAAAACCGGTCTCGAATCGTTTTCCATAATATCTATTAATTTCGGCACGGAAGAGATATCTTTGAAGTTCCCGAGGGCGATCACCGCGTTCCGCTGAATCGGCTTCTTCCCCCGCCAAGCCGCAGCGCTGCGCCCGAACCGCTCCTTGAACTCCTTGTTGCTTAAATCAAGAATCGGCAGCAACAGCGGCTTCACCGTTTCGGGATCGGGCGCAAGTACCGGCCGGTGGTTCCACGATTTCCCCTTGTTCTTCGGGCATACAACCTGGCATGTGTCGCAGCCGTACAGCCGGTTTCCGATCTTCACCATAAATTCCTCTTCGAGAAAACCCTTCGTTTGGGTCAAAAAAGAAATGCAGCGCTGTGCGTTCAATTCTCCCGGACCGACCAAGGCTCCGGTCGGACAGGCGTCCAGACATTTAGTACAGTCGCCGCAGTCTTCGGTCACCGGAGAATCGGGCGGAAACGGG
The DNA here is from genome assembly GCF_036553665.1 of Paenibacillus haidiansis. Taxonomy (NCBI): domain Bacteria; kingdom Bacillati; phylum Bacillota; class Bacilli; order Caryophanales; family Paenibacillaceae; genus Paenibacillus; species Paenibacillus haidiansis. Next base: position 71,885 of record NZ_JAZHPZ010000004.1, read on the forward strand.
ATATTCGTCATCAGTTCGCCAAGATAGATCCAGGACCCCCATTTGGGCGAAATGATCGCGCAGTTTTTGCCGGAAAAGCCGATCCCGGCCCGCTCGGCCACCGCACGGTCCGACAATACTCCCGTATCGACCATGCTCTCGATCCGCGCGCCGGGCACGCGTTCCATAATGAACGCCTCAAGTTTGGACATCGCTTCCCGCAGCACCTGGTGGTAATCCTCCCCCCAGGCCGATCTGGCGAGAATGCCGCGCCGCTTGCCGGGCTCCGATTTGGGCGGATCGTTCAGCTTCGACGGATACGCCACGGCGATGGAAATCAGCGATGCAGGCTGTTCCATAGTCAGCTCCGGGTAGACCCGCTTATCGATATCCGGCTCCTCGAAGCCGGATTCATAGCCTTTTTCGCGCCGGTCCAGCAAGATGGCTTTGAGCGACAAAAACGGGTCTGCGGACGCAAACCCGATATCATCTATACCTAATGATGGCGCGGCTTCCTTGATTTCACGCTTTAGCCTTTCCCATGCGGGAAGGCCCGCCGTAAGTGTATTTTCGTTTAAGTTTTCGGCCATCGCCATCTTTTTCCCCTCCTTATACAGGTAACATAATCCTATCACTTCACAGACAAAGATTTGATCGCTTCCCGCGCCAGTTGGTCGCAGCGGTTGTTGAGCTCGTTGTCGCTATGGCCTTTGACCTTCACATATTCCACTTGGTGAATTCCCATCAGGCGCCAAAGCTCTTGCCACAGCTCCTTGTTCTCCACGGGCTGGTTCTTGCTGTTCTTCCAGCCGTTCTTCAGCCATCCCCGGATCCAGCCCTGCTGAAAGCAGTTGACCACATAAGCGGAATCGCTGTATACCTTCACCCGGCACGGCTCCTTCAACTGGCTCAGCGCCGAAATTACCGCCTGAATCTCCATCCGGTTGTTCGTCGTCAGCGGCTCTCCGCCGGACATCTCCTTGCGGTGCTGATTAAACATGAGGATGGCGCCCCAGCCTCCCGGCCCGGGATTTCCCGAGCAGGCGCCGTCCGTATATATCGTCACTTCTTTCACGCAGGTAACCTCCTGGAAGGGCTATAGGCCTCGTATTTTCGGGATCGGCCAGAATACGAATTCCGCCCGTCCCACAATCCAATCTTTCCGCACGCTGCCGAAATAGCGGCTGTCCTTGCTCCGTCCGGCATGGCGGTTGTCCCCCATCACAAAATATTCGTCTTCTCCCAGTGTCACCGGGGCAAGATCGCCGTCTTCAATGACCGTATCCGTGTACGGCTCCGACTGCGGCCGGCCGTCAATGATAAGCACATGATCGCGGATTTCGACGGTTTGCCCCGGTACGGCGACAACCCGCTTGATGAGAAGCGGCTTTTTGTCTTCGCCCGTACTCGGATCTTTGAGTACGACGACATCCCCGGCCTTGGGTGGAACAAAGCGGTACACGATCTTGTCCACGAACAGCCTCTCCGCTTCCTCCAATGTCGGCTCCATCGATTGTCCTTTCACCAAGGACAAATTGAAAACGAATATATTCAACAGCAGCATCACCGCGAACGCGACCGCCACCGTCTTGAACAAATCCCAAAGTTCCCCGGCCAAACCGCCGCTTTCGCTTGCGGACTTTTCGGCGTCCAAAGCTTTCGTCTTTGACTCTTCATTTAAGCCCGATTCGCCTTCGGGCGGTACAAGCGGTTCCATGACACACCTTCCCTTGTATAAATAGAAAAGCATATCCGACGCCCATTTGCAACGGGCGGAAGATATGCTCAAGGTCCTGCAAAATATAGCAAGAGCCGAAGATTCCTCTTTATCTGGATCCGGACAACGAACTTACAGCGGCGATGCTAAGCTTCTGGAACGCCTCCAGAAATTTTCCGGCATAGCCCATCGCTTCATATAACGGGGCAATCGCCTTGTTGTGGTCGTCTCCGGCAATCATGACTTTACGTACATTACGCTGCTGAAACCGTTGTTCCATAGCAGTGATGAGATTTTTGCCTACTCCTTGGCGACGGTAATCGGGATGGACGGCGGTGCGGTAAATGAAGCCCGTGTTCTGGTCGATCGTACCGATCAATGTACCCACAATCCGGTCATCGATTTCGGCGATCAGAATTAATTCCGAATCCCAGGACAGCTGTCTGGCAAACGCCCGCTTGGTGTCTTCGTAGCAATCTTCCATTAAAGATTCCTGCAGAAGCTCCATCACTTGATTCACATCACCCAATTGGAAGGAACGAATAAGCATGCTATGATCTCCCTTTTCTCTACTTATGATAGACTCATGTAAAATGCACGGTTCAATTTTTACATTGACCGAATAGTTGAATCCAGACAAAAAACGAGAAAAAAACTGCTTCCTTGTCCATTAAAACATAATTATCTCCGAAAAACATCATTTTTCTTCTGAAAGCGCTTCATATTAAGCGTTTACATCAATTATTTCATTATTTTTTTCTATTACTGGAAATGTAAATGCATAATTTACCGGCACCTTCCAATAATAGGATTGTTAATCCCGGTTAAATATCCGTTTGTTTTTGACGCGAACGGGTAAAAAGATTAATGCATGTAAAATAAAACTTAAAACATACGGAGGTATACCGAACATGGCTTACGAATTACCGGCTCTTCCTTACCCCGCGAACGCCCTGGAACCCTATATCGACGAGCAGACGATGAATATTCACCATGACCGGCACCATAATACGTACGTGACCAATTTGAACGCCGCCTTGGAGAACGCTCCGGAATTGGCGCAGAAAAGCGTGGAAGATTTGATCGCGAATCTGCACAGCGTGCCGGAAAACATCCGCACGGCGGTACGCAATAACGGCGGCGGGCACGCCAACCATACGCTGTTTTGGCAGGTGATCGGCCCAGATAGCGGCGGCGCGCCGACCGGAGCCGTGGCCGAGGCCATTGACCGGGAGCTCGGCGGATTCGAGAAATTCAAAGAAGATTTCACCAAGGCCGCTACGACTCGCTTCGGCAGCGGTTGGGCTTGGCTCGTTGTGGGCAAGGACGGCAAGCTCGCGGTGACGAGCACACCGAACCAGGACAACCCGCTGTCCGAAGGCTTGACGCCAATCCTCGGCCTGGATGTCTGGGAGCATGCCTACTACTTGAAGTATCAAAACAAACGCCCCGATTATATCGCCGCGTTCTGGAACATCATTAACTGGAACGAGGTCAACAAGCGTTACGAGGCCGCGAAAAAATAAATTCCGGAGGGATCAGATATGTCTACGGACAAGCAGCAGGATTTGACGAACGACCCGCAGGAAATGCTTAAAGCCAAGCACGAGGCCGACAAGGAGAAGCAGCAGTTTACGAGCTTCGCGCGCAGCGTCAGCGGCCAAACTCCGTTCGACCAGGGCCAGGTGACTCCGGACAAGCATCATGAGCCCGACCAGCAAAACCATATGAAGGATACCGAGAATCGGATGATCTGACGAAATCAGCAATATAAAAAGCTGCCCGCCGCAATTTCCCTTGCGGCGGGCAGCTTTTTTGTTACGGTGATCAATATATTAACTGGATTTCCTACAGCTATTTTAGCTAAAACCACTCCGTTTGGTGAATTAGATGTAAAACCTGCAGTTATTTGTCGAGGATTCTCTTCAAAGGGCCTAAATTGGCTAAATTAACTGCAGGATTTCCGGTTAATTCGACGGACGTTCCATAAAGCGGCCGAATTAGCTGGATATTTTCCAGTTATTCGTCTAGGGCGGCTAAGCTCTGATTTAATCAGCTCAAGCTCCATAAAGGAGAGTATTGCTTCAATATCCGCAGGAAGACATTCGGAAAAGCCAGGCCCTCCATGTCTTCGGGGGCGATCCAGCGATATTCCTCCGCTTCGTTCGCGGAGGCGCCGCTTTCGTAGGCGGCGCTCGCCTCGGCCACGGCTTTGGCCGCGGCGTCCGTGCCGGGGCCGGGGCCGAAGCCGGGACCCGGGAGCGAGCCGGAAGGCCCGGCGGCAATGCCGCCGGGAGCGGCTAGCTCCCCGGCCGCTTCCCGGAAGCGGAAGACGCGGAGGTTCCAGTGGATATGGCTGAACGTATGCTCCGCGTCCATGAACGCTTCCAACGGCCGGGCGGCCACGCCTGCCTCGGAGAGCGCCGCGGCGAGCCGGTCCATCGCCGGCCCGTCCGGCAGGCCGGCGCCTTCGCCGGCGTTCGCGGCGGCGGGGATGTGGGGCAGCTCCCACATCCGCGCAAGCAGCCCCGCGGCCGGCCGCCGGCGGACGAGCACGCGCCCGGCGTGCTCCCCGTCGCCCTCCACGAGGGCGACGAGCCGGTACTCCGGCCGCGGCGGCTTCGCCTTGCTCTTCACCGGCAAGGCCTCCTCCACGCCTTCCAGGCGCGCGGCGCAGTGCGCCATGACCGGGCACACCAGGCATTGCGGCGATTTCGGCGTGCACACCAGCGCGCCAAGCTCCATCAGCGCCTGGTTGAAATCCGCCGCCCGCCCGCGCGGAATCAGCCCCGCGGCCAGCTCCTCGATCAGCGTTCGCGTGCCGGTCTTCGCGATATCTTCCTCAATGAGGAAGTATCGCGACAACACCCGCATCACATTGCCGTCGACCGCCGGCTCCGGCCGGTTGAAGGCGATGCTGAGGATCGCGCCGGTCGTATAGGGGCCGATGCCCTTCAGCGACGCCACCTCGGCCTTATTATCCGGCACGACCCCGCCGTGCCGTTCCATCACCTGGCGCGCCGCCGCCTGCAAATTGCGGGCCCGGGAATAATAACCGAGCCCTTCCCAGCATTTCAGCACGTCCTCCTCCGGCGCTTCCGCCAAATCCTTGATCGTCGGAAAGCGTTCAATAAACCGCTGGAAATACGGAATGACCGTATCGACGCGGGTTTGCTGCAGCATGATTTCCGATACCCAGATGTAATAGGGGTCCCGCTGTCTGCGCCAGGGGAGATCCCGTTTGGAGCGCTCATACCATTCCAGCAGCTCGCCGCTAAAATATTTCTTGCTGTCTATGCTTTCTTGCATCGCTATCTCCTTCATTTCAAAAGCTTATTTCAAACGTTCCACCACGGCAAACGCCGAAGCGAGATGGCGCTCGTGCGTAATGCTGAGATGGACGGCGTAATCCGGCGCAGATAAGCCCAAGCGTTCCCAGGCTTCCCCGGACAAGGTGACGATCGGCTTCCCGCCGGCGTCCGGCAGCACCTCCATATCGGTAAAAGCCAGAATCCCGCCGATCCCGCAGCCGAACGCCTTGCTCACCGCTTCCTTGGCCGCGAACCGCCCGGACAGAAACTCCGCCGGCCTTGCCGCGCAGCCCGGAAGCTCAAGCTCGGCTTCCGTGAGCAGCCGACGTTTCAGCCTTTCTCCGACCTTCCCTTGCGCCATGCGGTGCATTCGTTCGATTTCCACAACATCATGACCTACTCCGTATATCAAAAGGCTGTCCCTCTTCCTCTGTATCACTTCGGCGGACGTTTAAAACCGCCTTGCCATTTATACACCCCATTGTAACAGGGAAGCCGCCTTGAAGCGAGTCCATGGGCGGCTTCATGGTATAATTAGGGAACAATTAAAAAGCCCTAGAAAGGATGGAATAAAAGATGCCGATCGATTTCCAGCTTCCCCTCGAAGGCGGGCATTTATTGAGATGCTCCCGCTTCCCGGCACAAGCGGAACCGCAGAGTTTAATCCTGATCGCCCATGGCTATAAAGGCTTCAAAGAGTGGGGCATGTTCCCTCCGGCCGCCGAATATTTGAGCCGTTCCCATGAAGTAATTGCGTTCAATTTCTCCCATAACGGGATCGGCGACCGGCCCGACGAATTTACCGAACTGGACAAATTCGCCGTCAACACCTACGACCGGGAACTGTCCGATTTGGCGGAGCTTGCCGCTTTCGTACGCGCCGATGAGTGGCTCGGCCGTCTGCCGCTGTTTCTGCTCGGCCACAGCCGGGGCGCGGGCGTCTCGCTGATCCACGCCCTTGATCATCCCGGCCAGGTCCGCGGCGTAATCAGTTGGAACGGGATCACGAATCTCGATCTGTTCAGCGACCAGCAGAAGCTGGAGATGCGGGAATCCGGGCGCAGCCATGTGATGAACGGTCGGACCAAGCAGCGGATGCCGCTGGACAAGATCATCCTGGAAGATCTGGAGCGGCAGCGCGAACGGTATGATCTGCTCGGCCGGATGGAGCGGAGCCGGGATTTCCCCGTCGTGCTCATCCAAGGCTCCGAAGACGGGGAGCATCTGCGCCAAGGCTCCGCTGAGCTTGTCCGGCGCCGCCCGGATATCGAATGGATTCGGATCCCGGGCGGCAATCATACGTTCGGCACGGTCCATCCCTTCCAGGGGTTCACGGAGCCGTTCACCGCTGCGCTCCAGGCTACGCTTGATTTTATCTCGAACACCGTCAAGCGCTTTTGAGACTCTTTCCAAAAGCTTCGGACAGCAAGAATGATCAAGTTTCGCAATTCTCCTTCGCTTATACTTAGAGCATAGACCGGTCTGGAGGACATTTGTTCATGAACAACGTCACAATCATTCAGCAAAGCATCGAGTACATCGAAGAGAGGCTTAATGAGGAATTGACATTAAAGGGTGTATCCCAAGCGATGCATTATTCCGAATACCATTTCCACCGGACCTTTCTGTACCTGGTCGGGGATACGGTGACCTCGTATATCCGCAAGCGCCGCCTGTCCAAAGCTGCGGAGATGCTGGCTTATACGGACCGGAAGGTGCTTGATATCGCGCTGGAATGCGGATTCGCCTCCCACGAGGCGTTTACGAGAGCATTCCGGAAGATGTACGGCATATTGCCCTCCGCCTGCCGCAGGCTCGGGTACCCTCCCTTTCTTGTCGCCAAAGCCGAGCCGCAATTCTTGCTCGAAGCCCAAAATTCTATGAAATGGGGAGAATTCTGTATGGAATATCGGATTGAGAGTCGTCCCGCTATGAGAATTATCGGCTACGCCATCACAACAACGACGCAAGGAGGAGAGAACAGCAAGGAGATCCCGGCTTTCTGGCAAACCTATATGCAGAACAGGTTAGGCGAGAAGGTTCCGGGGAAGAAAAATCCAAATGTCGAACTCGGGATATGCACTACCTATGACGAAGACGGAAACTTCCGGTATATTATCGGATTTGAAGTCGAGGAATCCGCCCAAGCTCCCGAAGGCATGGTGGAATATGAAATCCCGGAATCCACCTACGCTATCTTTACGACCCCGCCGGCCGGCAAAGACAATTTCACGGCTTCCATTCAGGAAACATGGAACGTCATCTTCGGCGAATGGTTCCCTACCTCTGGCTACGAGCAGGCCTTCGCCCCGGATTTCGAATGGTACGACGAGCGGTGCTACCCGGAAGAAGGCAAGCAAATCGATATCTACATTCCCGTAGAGCCTAAATCCAATCAATAAATCGGCCGGATTTACCCGGCTTCCGAAGCAAAAAAGTAAAGGCTCTTCCCAAGGTTATTTTCAAGCCTTGGGAAGAGCCCGTTTTTATCTATTCGTACCGCAGCGATTCAATCGGATGCAGCTTGGAAGCTTTGTTGGCGGGGTACAGTCCGAAGAAGATGCCGACCGCCGCGGAAAAACCGAAGGCGAGCAGGATCGCCCAAACCGAAACCACGAAAGGCCAGCCTGATATCAATGCGAACACATAGGCCGCGAGCAGCCCGAACAAGGCCCCGATCGTACCGCCGATAAACGAGAGGATCACCGCCTCGATCATAAACTGCAGCATAATCGTTCCCGGCGTCGCCCCGATCGCCTTGCGGATCCCGATCTCCCTCGTCCGTTCCGTTACCGACACGAGCATAATGTTCATGACCCCGATTCCACCGACAAGCAAGGAGATGCCGGCGATCGCACCGATGATCGTCTGGAGGATGGAGAACATGCTCGATACCATCTGTTCCGCTTCTTTTCCCGTTTGCGTCAAATAGGCGTCCGGATCGATCTTTTTCCGTTCGCTGAGCCAGTTTTTGATCGTCGCGATCGTCTCATCGATATTATCCTCCGAGGAAGCGACGACTTCCAGCATCCCGAACCGTTCGTTGTCTCCGGCCTCGCCGAAAGCCGCCGCGGTAACGGGCACATAACCGTAATACTGCTCGCCCTCCATCCCGCTCAGAATACTTTCCTGTTGCTTGAACACGCCGACGATGCGGAAGGTACCCTCGGACAGGACGAGTTTTCTGCCGATGGCCGCGTTTGCCGATCCAAACGCTTTTTCGGCGTATTTGGTATCGACCACAATGACCTTTTGTCTGCCCCGTTCCTCCTGAGCATTAAAAAATCTTCCCTGAACCACATCGATTTTCTGCATCTGGTCCATTTCGGAGGTGGTGGCCGTTATCGAAAACCGCAGCGTATCCTGTTTCAGTTTCGTCGTGATTCCGTAATAATTCAATGAAGAAGATACATAGCGGACTCCGGGAAGCTTGCTTATTTCCGTCATATCGCGGAGGCGAAAATAGACGTCCTCGCTATTGTCCTCTTCATTCATATTCGGATAGAGGACGAAATAACCGTCCTCATAATTGGATACGAGCGAGATAATGGAGCTCTGTCCGGCCTGCCCGATGGAGACGACCGTCACCACGGCGGCGACCCCGAACACAATCCCGATCATCGTCAAAAAGGAGCGGAGCTTGTTGATCCGCAAATTGTCCAGGGCGATCCACACGCTCTCCAGAATGCTCATACGCGGACACTCCCTTTGCGCATATCCTTCAGCAGCTTGCCGTCCCCGAACAGCAGCACGCGATCGGCATGCTCGGCGATATCCGGCTCATGGGTGACAAGGACGATCGTCGTCCCTTCCCGGTGAATCTCCTTGAACAGCGCCATAATATCCTCCGACGATTTGGTGTCGAGATTCCCGGTCGGTTCGTCCGCAAGCAGAAGCGGGGCGCCCATTGTCAGTGCGCGGGCGATCGCCACCCGCTGCTTCTGCCCGCCCGACAATTCGGTCGGCCGATGCTTGACGCGTTCCTTTAGCCCGACCTTGTCCAGCAGTTCCAGCGCCCGCTCCTGGCGCTTCTCTCTGGGAATTCCCGCATACATCATCGGCAGCGTCACATTTTGCAGCACCGTTTGTCTGCCGAGTAGATTGAAGCTTTGAAAGACAAAGCCGATTTTGCGGTTGCGGACGCGGGCCAGCTCCTCTTCGCTCAGCGCATGGACTTCTTCCCCGTCCAGCATGTAGCTGCCGGAGGTCGGCACATCCAGGCAGCCGATAATGTTCATCAGCGTCGATTTGCCGGAGCCCGAAGTCCCCATGATGGCCACAAATTCGCCCCGCTCCACCTGCAGGTTAATCCGGCTCAGCGCTTCCACTTCAAGCGGCCCGTTTTTGTATACCTTGGTGATATCCTGTAATTTAATCATGGATGCTCACCTTATCGCCGTCCTTCAGCGATTCCGCGCCTTCCGTTACGATCTGCTCACCCTTGGCGACACCCGATACAAGCTCGATCACATCGTCGCCTTCCTTGCCCGTCGTTACCGGAACCTTAACGGCCTTGTCCCCTTCGATCTTGAAGACAAAGGTTTGATCCCCTTCATATTGAACCGCGCCTACCGGAACGAGCAGCCGCTGCTTGTCCGGGATTTGCATCTCGATTGATACGTTATACCCCGCGCGAAGCTCCGGGTCAACCGTCTTTAGCGTCACCGTCATCTCCACCGACGCATCCTTCGAGGTGGTGTCGGTGATCTCCGCTACCGGAGCCAAATACGTGACTTCCCCGTCGTACGTGCCGGCGATCGATTCGCCGGTGACGACGGCCTTTAGTCCAAGGGCCGCCTTCCCCGCATCCAGCTCGTTAAGATTGGCGGTGACCTTGTAAGCGGACAGATCGGAGATCGAAGCGATCCGGCTCCCTTCCGCAATCAATTGTCCCGCATCGATATCCAAACCGGTAATCGTACCGTCCGTCACGGCGTAAACCGTGCTGTTCGCCAATTTCTTCTCCAAGGAGGCGATCGTCAGCTTGCTGCTTTGGATGGTAAGATCATAGGAAGTAAGATCAAGCTCCTCCATCGTCTGGTCCGGGGACTCGCTCATCAGCTGCTTGTAATTGTCAAAATGCTCCTTCTTCGCTTTAAGGCGCTCCGCCTCGGTCATTTGCAGGCTGATCCGTTCCTTTTCCAACTGGTCTTTGATCTCGTCCATTTTCAGCGTAAACAATACTTGTCCTTTGGTTACCGCGTCTCCCAGCTTGACACGCAGTTCCCCCACGACCCCGCTCGCGGGAGAATATACCTCCGTGGTCTCCTCCGGCTCCAGCTTGCCGTTGGTGTAGATATTTTCGGCAATCGGTCCTTCGGTCACCTCGGCGACCTTCACCGCAGCGGCCCGTTTCATATTCGACAGATTGACCAGGACGAGGCTGACGACGATCAGTCCCAGCACGACTCCCCAGATCCATTTTTTCTTTAACAATGCCATCACCCTATCCTATACATTTATGAATTTAAAAGAGCAGCACCGAACCTACCGAAAATACCAGCCAGGTTCCGACAATCCATAAGGCGACCTTTTTGCGGGGACGTCTCATCATCACCGCTGCTCCGATAACGTACAGGATCAGGTTCCAGATGCTAAACGGATTGGCCAGCGACAGCAAGCGGTAAGCTTTGCTTGCGGTATCGGTAACGAATGCCGCCAAGCTGATCGTGACATCCGTTGCGGATTCCGCTCCTGCGGCGACGCCGATAATGCCGGTCAGAAGCGAGCCCACTATTCCCGGCAGCGCCCCGAAAGAAGCCACGGACACGAGCTGCATATACTTGGCCTCGCCGCGGACGATCAGATTCAGCAGCAGAAAGAGCAAGGCAAGAATAAATACGCCGGCAATGGCGGAAATAGGCGCCATAACCCAAGTCATGGTTACGGTTTGAGCGACAAAAGAATCTATCATAGCAGGATCAATTTGCGCATTCTTCTGCAGCGTTTCGCGTGCGACTTGCTCAATTAGCGGCATTTGCAGGTAAACCGTTACCAGCGACAATACAATCGATACCGCCAAAGCGATGATCCAGGCCGTTTTGCTGTCCCTCACCCTCTTAAACGTTTCTTCCGGGGACACGAAAATCGTAAATACATTTTTCACCAGATAACCTCCCAAACTTCTTTTTCAATTCTCCCAGTTATGTACAAGAACAGTCCGCTACTATATATACGGATAAAAAGGTGAAGTGTTTCCACTAATTGGCGATAAACGAATAAAAAATAGCGCCGGAGTTTATACTCCGGCGCTTAGCTTCATGTGTTCATATTCCATTAAATTCCCGGAATGGGACTGCGTTTATGCTCCGTCTTCCGGTAGAAGGCTTCCAGACGTTCGCGGACCGCGGGGTCGACCTCTTTGCCTTCCAAATAATCGCTGTTGGCGTCGTAGGAGATGCCGAGTTCTTTCTCGTCCGTCTGACCTTCCCACAAGCCGGCCGTCGGCGCCTTGTCGATCACGCTTCTCGGCACGCCGAGATGAGCGGCAAGCTGGCGGACCTGGCGTTTATTGAGCGAAGAAAGCGGGGTGATGTCGACGGCTCCGTCTCCCCATTTCGTATAAAAGCCCGTGATCGCCTCCGAGGCGTGGTCGGTGCCGACCACCAGCAAGTTAAGCTCGAAGGCCAGCGCGTATTGGACCACCATGCGCGTCCGGGCTTTGATGTTGCCTTTGCCTTGCGGGCTCATGTGGCGGTGCTGTCCGATATTTTTGAGCCCGTGTTCGGTTTCCAGGGCAATTTCGTTGACCGCATCCTCGATATTTGTCTCCACCGTGTGCGTCAAGCCGAACGCCTTGGCCACTTCATAGCTGTGCTCGATGTCCTCCTGCTTGCCGTACGGCTGGAATACGCCGAGCGTCATGTATTCCTGCCCCGTTTCCTGCGTCAATTCGTCTGTGGCCCGCTTGCACAGGCCGGTTGCAACCGCGCTGTCGATCCCGCCGCTGATCGCGATCAACAACCCGGTCGTACGGGAGCTCTTCACGTATTCCTTCAGAAAATCCACGCGTTTGCGGACTTCCTCTTCCACGTTAATCGTCGGTTTAACGCCCAAGCGTTCAATGATTTCCTGCTGCAAACTCATTCTCTCATCCCTCCGTTTATCTGTGTGCAATATGTAAAACGCCCCGGCAAGTCGCGGTCATTGCCGAGCTGCGGGACGTTGGTCAAACTTGCGGATTCTATGGAAACTTAGCGGCAGAAACGGTCAAAAGCGCTCGTCAGATCGGCGGCGATCTCTTCGGCCGAACGGTCCTCGATTTGATGGCGTTCGATGAAATGAACGAGTTCCCCGTCCTTCATGAGCGCGATCGAGGGCGAAGACGGCGGATATGGGGCGAAATATTCGCGTGCCGTCGCCGTGGCCTCCTTGTCCTGACCGGCAAACACCGTAAACAGGTGGTCTGGAGTCAGATCGTGCTGCAGCGCCTTGGCCACTCCCGGGCGGCATTGGCCCGCCGCACAGCCGCAAACCGAGTTGACGACGACCAGCGCCGTTCCTTTCGCGCTCGGAAGCGCCTCTTGCACTTCCTCGGGGGTGCGAAGCTCCTGAATTCCCAGAGAGGTCAGTTCATCCCGCATCGGCTGAACCATATCTCTCATATATTGATCAAATGACATGGACATAGCTGTTTCACTCCTTATGAAAACTGTTGTCAATGAAGCGGATCACCCGCTCTGAAACTATATATAATTATACATTCATAAGGAAGGAAAGCAACTTTACATGGCCGGGCATATGTAAACAATCACCGTTTTTCTTTCCTTTAAAACACAATTATTCATGTTCTATTCGGCAAATCGGGCCAGATCCGCACCGTACTCCTGCGGTAAATTTCTCGCGAACGGGAAGAATACGGTAAACGTCGTTCCTGTCCCCTCCTCCGAAGCCACGCTGATCTTCCCGCCGTGACGCTCCATAATGCTGAGGCATAGCGGAAGTCCTAGCCCGGTTCCTTGGGTTTTCGTCGTAAAAAACGGCTCAAAGAGCCGCTCGCGCTGCGCCGCAGGAATCCCCGGGCCCGTATCCGTGACGAACAACTCCACCCCGTCCGTTCCGACTTTGGTTTCCAGGACCAACAGGCCCTTCTCGTCCATCGCCTCCATGCCGTTGCGTCCCAGGTTTAGAATCAGCTGCTTGATCTCCTTCTGATTCAGCCATAAATCGGGCACATTTTCATCCAGTTTGACTTCGATGCTCTGGCCCCGCAGATTGGCGTCGGCCCAAAGCAGGGGCGTCAGCTCCCGGACGATTTCATGCAGGCTGCACAGCTCCATTTTAACCGGCCGGTTCTGGGCCAGGGAGAGAAAATCGTTAATAATGCTGTTCGCCCGGTCCAATTCCTCCATCACGATCCGGTAATAATGATCGAGCGAGGACGGGCTTTTCTCCCGCATCAATTGCAGAAATCCCCGGACAACGGCCATCGGATTGCGGATTTCATGAGTAATCCCCGCCGCCATCTGGCCTACGAGGCTGAGCCGCTCGACATGGTTCATCTCGTTGCGGAACGTCTCCAGCTCCGTAATGTCCTGAATGATGAGCACCGCGCCGATGGTTTCATCGGTATGGCTTTTTTTGATCGGTGAAGTGCTGGTAAAATAGATTTGATCTCCGCTCTGAATCAGTTCGCGGGTTTTTTCGTTCTTATTCAGCGTTTTGGCGGCCAGAGAGGCCAAAATTTTAAAATCTATGCCGGAGAGCACGGTCTCCAGCTTGAGCTTAATCAGATTCTCCCGGCTTGCAACCGGATCGACCCTCCGGTATAAATGAAGAAACGTCTCGTTGATGGCCATAATGTCTCCGTGCTGATCGAGCAAAATAATGCTGAGCGGCGCCGCGTCAAGACTCTGCTGCAATTTCTCCGCTTCGCGGAAATAATTGCGCGATAGCTGCATCACTTGCAGGCGAAGCTTTTCCTTTTCGAGTGTATGCTCAATCATATAAACGAACAAGGCGCCGATCAGAAGAGTAACGAGGACATTGACCACCGCCGCGGTAAGGGAAAACAAATCGGTAGGCAGCGATCTCACTCCGGTCATAAACGGAGAAGACGTGATCATCAATTCGCCCGCAACGAAAAAACCGGACAGCGTGACTACCTTCCCGTGTCTGCCAGCCATTTTGAAAAAATTCGAGGTTAGTAGAACCATTGGATAGAGAAGCATGCCGGTTTCCAGAATGAAGCCGGAAAAGGTGAAATGAAGTGCAAATAACGGATAAAGAAGCAGGTGAAGCAGTCCGATGGCGACGCCGTCGCGAAGCCGGCCATAGAGCATTAAAGCAAACAAGGGCAAAATACCGTAATTGAGCGGAATGTCGTTCCATAATCGGGTAGAAAAAATCGTGCAAAGCAGCATACTAAAAGTACATGTATAGACGAGCACTCCGGAGTAGGATTTTTGAAGTTCGTTCCGTTCTTGGGATGAAGAGACCGAAGCGCATTTCCCATAGAACAGAGGGAACAAAAATGCAGGCAAACCGGCGATTAACATCTGCAAAAGAACTTCTTTGATCTCCTCCACGTTACCCCTCCTCTGGCGGAGAATACATCCTAATCTGAATTAAATCATAGGCGACAAAGTTTTACAATATTTCTTATTTTAGAGAAATGAAAAGAAGTTAAATTGTGAAAAAAGTACAAATCGAAAGGAAGTTAAACGAGTGAGAAAATACGAGGTTATCGTGATCGGAGGCGGACCTTCCGGCCTGATGGCGGCGATCGCCGCAGCGGAACAGGGCACGAAGGTTGCCCTGCTGGATAAAGGGGACAAGCTGGGACGCAAGCTCGGCATTTCCGGCGGCGGGCGCTGCAATGTGACGAACGTCAAAGAGATCGACGAGCTGATCGCATATATTCCCGGCGGCGGCCGGTTTCTGTACAGCGCCTTCACTTTGTTCGGCAACCGGGATATTATCGCCTTTTTTGAAAACCTGGGGATCGCGCTCAAGGAAGAGGACAACGGGCGGATGTTTCCGGTATCGGATAAAGCCAAAACCGTCGTCGATGCCCTGGTCGGCAAAGCGAGGTCGCTGGGGGTCGAACTGTTGACCCACCATCCCGTTCAAGAGGTCGTATACGGGGCGGAGAGCGTCGAAGGAGTAATTCTTGCAAACGGCGAGCGGCTTGGTGCGAATTCGGTCGTGATCGCCACCGGGGGCAAATCCGTTCCCCACACGGGGTCGACCGGGGACGGCTACCCTTGGGCCGTTGCCGCCGGGCACAGCATTACGGAGCTGTATCCGACCGAGGTGCCGATCGTCTCGAAGGAGAAATTCATTGTAAACCGGGAGCTTCAGGGCCTGTCGCTGCGCGATGTCAAGCTGTCCGTGCTTGACCCGAAGGGCAAGGCCGTGATTTCGCACCGCGGCGACATGATCTTTACCCACTTCGGCCTCTCGGGTCCCATCGCGCTGCGGTGCAGCGGGTTCATCCGCAGCGTCAAGAAGAAGTTCGGCGTCGCCGAAGTGACGATGGCCGTCAATCTGTTCCCGGACCGTTCCATGGACGATCTGGATGCCTTTTTGCGCAAGCTGGCCGCGGCCGAGCCGAAAAAGGCGCTCAAAAATGTACTGAAAGGAACGATCCCGGAACGCCTGCTTCCGCTCTTGTTCGATAGAGCCGGGCTGCCGGGCGAAACGACCTACGAGCAGCTCCCCAAGGAGCCTTGGCGCGAATTTGTGGCCTCGGCCCGGGAGTTTAAAATTCAGGTTACGGGCACCCGGCCCTTTGAAGAGGCGTTCGTCACCGGCGGCGGCGTGAATTTAAAGGAAATCAACCCGAAGACGATGGGCTCCAAGCTGAAGTCCGGCTTGTTTTTCTCCGGCGAGGTGCTGGATATTCACGGTTATACCGGCGGATACAATATTACCGCGGCTTTCTCGACCGGGTATACGGCGGGTCACCACGCCGCGAAAGCTGCGCGCGGGGAATTATAGTTATATCCCCCGCCTGCGCCGCAAGGCGCCGCCCAAGAACAGCTGCCACATTGACCCGGCCGCCCGGGCGATGAGAAAGCCCGCGGGAACGGCGGCCAGAATCCCCCACCAGGATGGATGCACGGAAGCGCCAAACGCTACCGTAAGCGCGATGACCCCGGGATACAGCAGCAATCTCATCGCCGGCGCGGCGCTGCGGTATTCGGTATCCTCCGTAAGCGGCAGGATCGTCATCAGGTCGCGGGCCAGGAAAGCCCGGCGGTGACCGTTCAGCCAGTAAGCCATCAGCAACAGTAAGGCCGCATATACGATCAGGTTGACCGGGTAAACCGGAAAGTAAACCGCGGCGCAGCCGAACAGCGTAAATTGCCAATAGAGCTTTACTTCCGGGCCGCGAAAGAAAGATTTGAACAACGATTCCGCGATGATGGCCTCGGGCTTCGCCGAGCGGAGCAACCGGCCGCTGCGGCGGAACAGCCAGGAGCGGGACCGAGGCTTCGGCGGGCGATCGACCGCGCCCGACAACAAAACGCCGGTCAGCGCCGTCTTTCGCCGCTCCTCCTCGCGGATTTCGGCGTCGAATCTGCCCCGCAGGCGGAATCGCCGCCAGGCGAGGAAGCCCGCCAGAACCAGGCTCACGGCAAGCGCCGCAAAGGCTGAAGCTGGGAGGCCGTTCCACGTGACCGTCCAGAACGTGAAGCCGCAGGCGATCAGGCCCATCGTAGCCGTGAGCAACGCCTTCTGCCGCCAGCCGGACCAGGCGACGCGAATCAGATTGTCCGCAAACAGGTGGACGGCCTTGACGCCGCAGGTGACGGCGAACACAAGCGCGATCGCGGAGCCGTCCATGCCGTAGACGCGGACCAGCAGCGGGGCGATCAGGGCAAAGCATGCCCCGATCCCTCCAAAGCTGCGAAGCATTCCCGCCAGCGCGCCGCGGATCATCAGTCCGCGCAGCCATGTCGGGCGCTGCCTGAGAAAAAGCACATCGGCCGCTTCAATATAAAGCAGAAGCCCGCCCAGTATGTAGAGAATTATCAGAAACGCGGCGGGCAAGGCGGCCAACGGCATGCGCGAGAGCCAGGCCGGAAGCTCCTCCAGCCACAGTCCGTAATAAGTCCGCCCCAGCAAAAGCGCGGTCGGAATTCCGATATACAACAAAACGACTCCGTCAAAGGTGAAACGCAGGATGGACAACTGCTTGCGCAAATGGTCGCTCCATCTTCTGACAAACAGCCGCCGTACTCCTGCGTCAGGTGTTATTTTCCCCTTCCCCATCGTGCCTCCCTTTCTTCCAGCCGTCATGTCAGAACGTCAAAGCAGTCGAATAAGGAAGCGCCCGGCAGCCCCGCGGCCAGACGGATCTCGTCCAGTGTTCCGCCGGCGGCGAGCTGGCCGTCCGACATCATGACGAAATCGTCGCAAATCCGCTCCGCGGTGTCCAGGACATGGGTGCACATCAACACGCCGGCCCCCCGGTCCAGCTCCTCTTCCAAAAGACCGAGAAATTCCTTGGTCGCCCGGGGGTCAAGCCCGATGAAGGGCTCGTCCACAATATATACGTCCGGCTTAAGCAGAAAGCCGATCATCAGCATCATCTTCTGTCGCATCCCTTTCGAAAATCCGCCCGGTAAATGATCCCGTACCCCGCTCATGCGGAATCTTTCCAGCAGGCGGCCGCCTTCGCGCTCGAATTCCTGCCCGTCCATACCGTATACGGCCGCGGCCAGGCTTAAATGCTCCCATAATGTCAGTGTATCGTAGAAAACCGGATGCTCCGGGACATAAGCGTACCTGTCCGAATCTCCGGTAAAATGTATATTCGCTTTGGCATCCGGCAGCAGACCGAGGATCGCCTTCAGCGTCGTGCTCTTCCCCGCCCCGTTCGGGCCGATCAGGCCCGTCAATACGCCGGACCTGACCGTAAGAGATATATGTTCGATTTTCGGTTTGCTTGCTTCATAACCGGCTTCTTCAATCTCGGCAATCAGCAATGTCTCCGCCATGGTGCTCTTCGCTTCCTTCCGTTGTACCGTTTCTTTTATATACGCTTCGGCCGAAGTCAAAGTTTCTTCTTCTAAGCGCCCGCCGCTTGTTGGGCCGGGATGGCTGCATCCTTGTCTCGCTTTATGATCAGCGGCATGAACAAAAGCAGCAGCATGCCGATCAGCGCCATCAAGCCTCCCGACAGTATAAAAGCTGGGGACGGGCCGAACGCGGTGACGAGATATCCCCCAAACAGCGGGCCGATGACGGAAGAAACCGAGGTCACGCTCGAAACCGTGCCGAACACCCGCCCGGTCAGCGCTTCCGGCGTCCGCTGCTGCAGGACGACCTGGAAGGGGATGAACGTCATTCCCGCCCCGAGGCCCGCCAACAGAAACAGCAGCGCCACAAGCGTATAGCCCAATTGGTTGAAAGGACCATACAGAGCGAATAGCCCGGCCCCTCCCATGACGATTCCCAGCATCGCACCGCCGGACCCCATCTTGGCCAAGGGGGACCAGCGGCGAAGCAATTGGGAAATCCCGGCCGCCGTCAGCGCACCCACACCGCTTAGCGTGATGCACCATCCAAGCATATTTTCCGGCATGCCGGGAATATCGCGGAACAGAACAACAGTTTGCGAATCGGCTATTTGAAGGACCAGCAGCCCCGTCGCCATAGCCAAAAGCCCGAAGGAGATGATCGGTATGCCCGCGATCACCTTCATCCCGTCGGCCATTTCCCGCCATAATCCCGGTTTGGTTCCGCCGGGCTCCTCTTTTATTTTATCCGCGGAGGCTGCGGGCTTACCCGGAACGCCGAACAAAATGGCGGCGGACAGCAGAAAGGAGGCCGCATCGATGATAAAGCAGGAGGAAATGCCGACGGTAACGGCGAGCATCCCGCCCACCGCCGGGCCGATAATTTTCGTACCCTGCTCGATGATCGCGCTGTAAGACACGGCTTTTCCCATATGCTCCGGGGCTACGATTTCCTTCAGTTTGCCGTTCTTTGCCGGGTAAAAAAGCACATCAAACGCGCTTTTGGCGACCATCAGGACATACACCTGCCATAGCTGAGACACGAAGACGAGCCCAAGCACGACGAGCACCCGGCTCAGATCCGAGATGATCATCAGCTTTTTGCGTTCCAGCCGGTCCGCCAGCATCCCGGCGAAAGGCCCGCCTATCAGCATCGGCAGCAGGGCGGAGAGCATCACCATCGTGATCTGCCAAGGTGTGGCGTTCCATTTTAGTCCGACCATCATCAACAGCGCCAATAAGTGCAGCCAGTCTCCCAAATTGGAGACCAGTTGCGAAGCCATTAAGGCCAAATAGGAACGGTTGTGCAGCAGTCCTTTTTCAGCGCCGAGGGTTTGTTGCTCCATGTTTATCATCCACCTGTTCACTTTAATCTTTTGAGATAATCATAAATGAACGGTGTATCCCGGACATCCGCCGGATGCCCGATTGTCGGAAGACCCTGGGAATGAAATTCGTCTAGGCCCGGGGATAGAGAAAAATAAAGTACTTTTAAAAATTAAAATCTGAATAATTGTGATAAATTATATTTTTTTTAAAAAATCCGTGGTCTAAGATAAAAACAATGATCCTAACTACTTTAAACACTGTCAAAATATAGAATAAGGCGGGATGAACATGTTGAAAACCGAAGAACGCGGAACCGACTTGTCACTTCATCTATACCGGGTATTTAGCAAATCGTTCAAAAGCGTCAACGAGCATGCCGTAACCGGAAGCAAAATACAAGGTTTCAATCCGACGGCTTTCGCCGTAATGGAAGTGCTGTACTACAAAGGCGCGCAGCCGATTCAGCAAATCGGGGCCAAGCTCCTGCTGCAAAGCGGCAATGTCACCTACGTTATAGACAAGCTGGAGTCGGCCGGTTATTTGCACCGCACGCCATGCCCTCGCGACCGGCGCGTCATTTTCGCCGAGCTCACGCCGAAGGGTAAAGAACTGATGGACCAGCTCTATCCGGAATTTGCCGAGCGGATCAACTACGCGCTGAGCGGCCTTAACGACGAAGAGAAGCAAGTGATGATCGAATTGCTCAAGAAAATGGGCCGGGAAGCCGAAAAGCTGGCCCCGTTGGCCCGGAAATAATCGTCCAGGAATCGATAAGGATGTCATAACAAGCAAAAAACGGCCGATCAAGGGTTTTTCGACCTCTGATCAAGCCGTTTTTTTGTTTCGTTCTAATGTGAAGGATTCATATCCGTTTCCTTATTATGATTACGGGCGTCATGGTGGCGGCGGTCATTCACGTCCTGCTGCAGCTGCTGCGCTTGGTGGCTGTTTACGGGGGATTGCTCCAAATCGTGAACGACATTTCCCAGGTTTTTGTCGCCGGGGAATCCTTTGGCTCTCGTCATTCCGAGCGACCTCGCTTTCTTTAAGTGGGATTTGTAATCCGGTGCAGCGCCTGCGCGCATTCGTGGAGATGGCGGACATAGTCCTCGGTCAGCTCCTGAATTTTCTCGCTACGTTCATTGATCGTGACCCCGTCCCTCTCCACATCGACCAATTCCACGCGAACTTCTCTCGGATCCATATAGGAGCATTCAAAGTCGAACGAATAATACTGGCGTCCCTCCGCATCGATGTGAATACGCAATCCCTGCGGGTTCCCGCGGTCGGCTTCGACCTTTACCGAGTCCCCTGGATTCAAGTATTCCGGCAATTGCTGCTGCCAGGCATGGACGAGCGAGCTCTGGTCCAGACTCAATTCCTCATTCATACTGTACTAACACCTCCCCTTTCCCGTTATGGTGCGGAGGAAGGCAGGGTTTTATACCTCTTCCGGTTCAGGCTCGGGCGCTTTGCTGCGCAAACCGAGCGTCGACAAGATGCCGAGAACCGCCAGTACCGCCATTATAATGAACAAAGTATGCAGGCTTCCGCCCAGCACATGCTTCAATTCGCCCCATAATTCCCTCGGCAGCAAATGGACTTTCTCCGGCGAGAGCAGATTGTTGATGTCATCCTGAGACACCTGAACCCCGGAGGCGGTTCCCTGAGCTGTACGGGAAGCGATTCCGTAGTTGATCAAGGCGCCGAACACCGTTACGGCAATCGTCTGCCCGATCGACTTGATGAACGAATTGAGGGCGTTGGAGGCCCCGCGCAAATTGTAGTTGACCGACGATTGGGCGATGATCGTAAACACGGCGAACGAGAAACCGAAGCCGATACCGTACAGCGCGTTAAAAATCAGCATGAACAGCAGCGGCGTCCCTTCATGAATAAACGCCATCCCTAAGGCCCCTGCGGCGATAATCAGCATCCCGATCAACGAAGTCAGACGCGAGCCGCGGCTGACAATCCAGCGCGAACCAAGGACCGAACCGAGCATCCAGCTGATCGACATCGGGGCGAGCACCAGGCCGGAAATGGTGGCGTTCTTGCCCAGTACACCCTGCACCCACAGGGGCAGGTAAGAGGTAAGCCCGATCAACAGGGCGCTGGCCAGCAGGCTCGCCAGGTTGGAATAGGCGATATCCCGGATGCGGAACAATTTTAACGGCACCAGCGGCTCTTCGGCCCTTTTTTCCACGATAAAAAACGCAACGATCGATAAGGCCGCCAAAGCGAATAAGCCGATCAACAGCGGCGAATCCCAAGGGATTTGCTGCCCTCCCGTCGCCAATGCAAACAGCAGCGCGGTCACTCCGACGGTAAAGGTAACGGCTCCGGCAATATCGATTTTGGCTTTTTGCTTTTGAACATCTTCTTTTAAATATTTGATGATAAAGACAAGCGACACCAGGCCGAACGGAATATTAAAGCCGAATACCCAGCGCCAGTTCAGCGAATCCACGAAATAACCGCCGAGCAGCGGTCCGATCAAAGAGGATATCCCCCAAACCGAACTGATCAACCCTTGGGCCTTCGCCCGTTCTTCGATCGAATAAATATCTCCGATAATGGTGAAGGTAACCGGGGTCAAGCCGCCCGCCCCGATCCCCTGGATCGCGCGGAACAGGATCAGCTGCTCCATGCTTTGCGCGAACCCGCAGAGCATTGAACCGGCCAGAAACAGCACGGAACCGATAACGAATACCGGCTTTCTTCCGTACAAATCGCTGATTTTGCCAAAAATCGGCGTCGTTACGGCCATAGTCAATAAATAGGCGGTAAACACCCAGCTGAGCAGCTCGACGCCGCCGAGGTCGCCGACGATTCTCGGCCCGGCCGGACCGATAACCGTTCCTTCAATCGCAGCGAGAAACGTGGACAACAGCAACCCGATTAAAATATAATTTCGCTTTAATGCAGTACCCAAAATAATGACATCCTTTCTCTATGTAGCGGACACTCATAAGACATCATTATATAAGAAGCCTCTGTAAAAAGAAAGACAGCAAACCGCTTGGGCATAAGCCCCGGGGCTTGCTGTTCTTGGATCATGGATCTATGATTTTGCCCGCAAAACGCCGCCGGAGAGATTCCACACGATCGTGTCTTCCCCGGCAAAATACTCAGGTTCATGCGTGATCATGATCAGTGCGGTTCCTGCCGCCACCGCTTTTCGGCAAAGCCCGGCGAGCACGGACGCACCCGCGTAGTCCGTACCGGCCGTCGGCTCGTCGAGCAGGATCAGCTTCCTTCCGGCGGCCAATCCCGCCGCCGCGCTCAGCAGGCGTTTCTCCCCGCCGCTAAGCAGGTACGGCGATTCCTGCTCCCGCCCCTCCAGGCCGATGAGCCCGAGCCATTCCTGGGCCTGCCGGAGAAGCGGCTCCGGCGTCTTGTCTTTAGGGCGGAGCCTGAGGGCGCTGCGCGGGCCGAACAGCAGCTCGTCCAGCACCGTGGCGGCGACGAATTGCTGCTCGGGATGCTGAAAGACATAGCCAATGTCCGCCGCAAGTTCGTAGAGCGACAGCTCCGAGGCGTCCCGCCCCCGCCAGAACACCGTTCCGGGCGGCGGGGTTTCCAGTCCCAGCACGAGCCGGGAGATCGTTGTTTTGCCGGAGCCGTTGTCTCCGCAAAGCATATGCCATTCGCCTGCGCGCACCCGCATATGCACATCTTGCAGCACCGGGGACCCGGTGGGCTCCGGCGTCCGATTGCGGCGCGGGCGGCGGCGCGGCTTCGGCGCGCCGTAGGCGAAGGAGAGGCCGCGGATGTCCAGCAGCGGCGGCGGGGTTGGCTCGGCGGGCTCCGGAGACGGTGCGCCGGTGAGGACCGCGGACCGGCTGCTGCGAGGCAGAGCCGGCAGCAGCCCGAGGCCGCTCAGCAGCGGCCGCCGCTCGCGCAGCAGCTCCGGCGCCGGGCCGTCCGCCGCGATGCGGCCCTCGGCCAGCACGACCAGTCGCGGCGCGGCAAGGGCGAGCTCGTCGAGCCGCCCCGTGACCGTCACCAGCGTGACGCCCGACTGGTGAAGGCCGCGCAGGAGCGCCGCCAGACGCCGGCGGCCCCCGGCGTCAAGGCTCGCCGCCGCCTCGTCGAGCACGAGCACCCGCGGCGCAAGTGCCAGCACGGACGCGATCGCGGCGCGCTGGCGGCCCCCGCCGGACAGCTCGTGCACGCTGTCCCGCCGCCGCTCCAGCAAGTCCACGTCCTGCAGAGCGGCGGCCACCCGGCGTTCGACCGTTTCCGCCGGGAGGCAAAGATTTTCCGGCCCGAACGCGGCCTCATCTTCCACCCGCCCCCGGACAAGCTGGGCGTCCGGGTCCTGAAACACGGTCCCGATGGCCTTCGCCAATTCCGCGATTCCCGCGGACGCCGGATCAAGTCCGTGTACCGTGAGCCTGCCCTCGCGAACGCCTCCACCCGCCCGCGGCAAATACCCGCTCAGCAGCCCGGCCAAGGTCGACTTGCCGCTGCCGCTCGGCCCGGCGATCGTCACCCACTCCCCGGCTCCGATTACAAGCGAGATTCCTTCGACAGCCGGGCGGGCGTCAGGTTCATAGGCATAAATCACATCCTGAAGAAATATGGCTGGAACGCCGCTATTCCCCGATGCGATATTCCCGGATGACGGCCGCTTGTCCCGCATTAACCTTGAGCCTCCCGCTTAACAACGGCAAACCGCCGCAGCAGCCCGCTGCGTGCCAGTGCGTCGCCAAGCAGCTTGGTCAGCAGACCGCATAGCACCACCCCGCTTAGAATGCGGACCACAAGGGCGATTAGCAGGATATCCGTTCCCCATTTGATATATCCGAACATCAAGGCCGCAAAGAAAAACCAAATCGGCACCATGGCGCCCCCTGCCAGAAGCATGACAGGCAGGCTCCATTTTCTGTAGCGAACGAGCGCAAACACGGCCTCCGCCACGACAATATAGCAGGCGGCGGCCACAAAGCAGGAAGCGATTCCGTAAGCCGATCCCATAAACGCCTGAACGACCGCGCCGATCCCGAAGGTGATCACCGCCGTTCCCGGCTTTCGAATTATGTAATAAGCCAGAAGCCCATAGATCATATATAATCCGGTTATCGTAGAAGTGGCGATCGGTCCGCCGATGCCGTTAAGCACCTGATTTAGCTGTGAGAGGAATACGGTCATGACGGCGTTGGCGGCGGCCAGCATCGCCATCAGCACAATATCCAGCGTGGTGAACGCTTTGAAAACGGAAACTCCTTTTCGTTCTTGATCCTTCATTTGTTGCTCCTCCATCCCAATCTAATTGTCAACCTTGTCCATAACTATAGGTTGACAATTAGAATTCGTCAAGGCCCTTTTTACGGGGACTTATATAAACCATAACCCGGCCGTGGCTGCGATACTCCCGATCATTAGCGCATAGCCTTCGGCGGTTACCTTGACCTGACGCAAAAAGGTGCGGGCTTTGTAAGCGCCGAATCCTTTGGCTTCCATCGAGCCCGCGGTATGCTCCACCCGCCGAACCGCTCCGGCAAATACCGCGACTAGGTTTCCACGCCATGCCCGCAGGCGTTCACCGGGACCGCGCGGCCTCCGGCCGTACCGGATTTTGCGGGCTTCAGCCGCGCTTTTCCCCTCCGCCTCCAGCAGCGGAAGAAATGTCAGCGCCATCGATATGCCGAAGGCAAAGCGATAGGGCAGCTTTAACGACACCGTCATCATCGTTACGAAATCCTGCGGGTCCGTCGTTTCAATATAAATCAGGGAGGACAGAAACAGGCAAGCCACCCTCAGCGTCACCGCCGCGGCATAGGATAACGCCTCTCCCGACAGGCGAAACGGGCCCCACTCGATAACGGCCGGTCCGCCGGGGACCGCGAGCGCCGTCAGCACAAACAAAGGCAGCCCGAACCAGGCGATTTGCCGCAGCCTTGCCATCAGTTTGCCGGAGCTTACTCCCCCTCCATACCGTGCAATAAGCATAAGTGCCACAAGCATGACGACCAGCGGCAGCGGCTCGTCCCAATGCATCGCCAACAAAGCGGCGCAAAACAAGGAAACCAGCTTGCTGAGCGGATCGAGCGTCAGCAAGGGAACATGCTTTTTTTTCAAGTTAAACGCCCCCTCCCAGGTTCGACCGTTTCGTCCGTTTTGTCGGGAACATATTCCCGTTTTAACAAAGCATACATCAACAAATCGACAAACCCGATCTCGGTCTTCTGATACTCCCGGAGCAATCCCTCCTCGCGGAAGCCAAAAGACCGGAGCAGCGAGCGGGACGCCGCGTTTCTCGGATCGACCAGCGCTTCGATGCGGTTAAGGCCCATCGTCCCGTAGCCGAAGGCCAGCACCATCCGCAAAGCCTCGGACATATAACCCCGTCCCCAATATTTGCGCCCGAGATCATAACCGATTTCTCCCCGGTAAGCCCCGGCAAGCTCCCATACATTAAATCCGCAACTCCCGATCAGTCTTCCGCTTTCTTTTAACTCGATTCCCCAGCGCAGCGCATCCTCGCTTTCGGCGAGCCCGTTAAGCAGGTCGATCATTTCGCAGGTATCTTCCACCGAGGAAAATGGGGGAATATTCATATACTTGGTAACCTCCGGATCGCTCCAATACCGGTGTAATTCGCGGGCATCCCCCCGGTCCATCCGTCTAAGACGCAGTCTTTCGCTCTCGAGCACCGGTATTTCACCGCCGCATTTATACATCGTTTTCCCCCCTGCCGTATGAAGCCTTGGGCATGAAATCCCGTTCACTTATATAATCACATAAGCGGGCCGGACGTCAAAGCTTTTACGCCGCCGCGATACAACGGGGATTCGCCGCGAATCAGGCCGTGTCCGTGATATTAACATCCTTCTTGGTGATAATATGAATATATATTGCGCGAAAGCAAGGAGGCATGCACCTGCTGATGTTGACAATTCTAATTCTCGCCGCGCTGCTGTTGCTCCTGCTTACAGCGGGACTGACCGGATTCGCTTTTCGCCTGATCACCCAAATGAAGCTGCAGCCACCCGAAAGGATATTTGAATATTTGGAATCGACAGGGGTATACTCCCGGGAACGGTTCGACAATCTGGCGAAAAAAGAGGTGCAAGTGACCTCGAAGGATGGACTCACACTTTACGGATACGCTTTAGAATTCAATCCGGAGAATAAACGCTGGGTCATTATCGTACATGGATATACGGTATCCCTTTACGTTTCCGCCCAGTACATAGATATGTTCGATCAGAAGGGCTTTAGCGTACTGCTGATCGACCAGCGCCGGCACGGTAATAGCCAAGGTCGATATACCACATACGGCTTTATGGAAAAATACGATGTAGCGACATGGGTGCAGTGGGTATTGGAGCAATACGGGGAGGATTGCGTGATCGGTCTGCACGGACAATCGTTCGGCGGGGGTACGGTGCTCGAGTATCTCGGAATCGCGGACCGCCGCGTCAAATTCGTTGTGGCCGACTGCCCTTATTCCGATCTCACCAAGCTGATGCGTCACCAGATGAGGGTATTGAACAAGATTCCTACATTTCCGCTTCTGTGGTTGGTCAACCGGAGAATGCAGCGCGTGGCAGGGTTCAGGATGGAACAGGTAAGCCCGCTTAAAGCGGTGGGGCACAGTGTGATGCCCGTGCTGTTTGTGCACGGAACCAAAGACAATTACGTACCGACCTATATGAGCATGGAATTGTATGAACGCAAGCCGGAGCCAAAGCGGCTATTATTGGTGGAAGGGGCCGTTCACGCCAATGCCTATGGCGTCAACCCCAAACGATACGCCGAGGAAGTTCATGCCTTGATTGAGTCCGCAATCGGAATGGAGGGTCTTTCGGAGGAATATTACTCATTGCAAAATGAAGCGGAACCCGCCGCAGCCACCTAAGGCCGGCTTATCTGCCGAGCATTTGATTCTGCGCCATAACTATATAATGGTCCAACCGCTGGCTCAATTCCACCACGGCTTCGCTGTTAAAACTGTTATCTTCCGCGGCGACCATCAGCTCCGACCGTAAACGTTCGATCATTTCCGTCAATTCAAGACTAACCTTCTGGCGGCCCGGGGTCCTGCTGAAGTTCTTGAAGGAGGGATAGGCCATAAATTTCACCTTCTTTATCTTCTTGGAGCCCATTGTATCGAATGATGCCAAAAAACATATTTTACAAATTTTAAAAATATTATCAGTCTTTGTCGGAGGGTGTAAAAAATCCAGCTAGAAAATCCCATTCGCAACAGGTCCTTACTTTTGCCCGCTTAAGGGCGGGGAGCCCCATTCCGGGGCGGGCTAAGCCCGGGGTTGCCGGTCCGGCCGCACCGCCTCGCACAAACGCTCCACAGCGGCGCGAATTTCCTTTAATTCTTCCATGCCCGCGCCGGTTACGGAATACACATCATCATGAGCGGTAAGAAAATTGTCTTCGGCCAAACGCTCCAATTCCTGCTTCACCTCGCGTTCGCCCACCTTATATCCTTGCGCCTCCAGCAGTTGCAGCGTATCGCTGACGGTGAGGTCCTCGATTGTCGCCTGATGGAGCATCCGAATCCGAATCAACAAATTTTGTACATCCGCACGCATTAACAGTTCCCCTTTCCCGCTGGTGTCGTAAGCAGTTTGTTTCAATAAAAAATTACCCTCCGCAAAGTAGGCGGAAACAGCGGGAAATCAAGTATAATGATTTATTGTACAGCAATCAAAGGAGGTTACTCTGCCATGTTTCATTCCGGTGAACTGACAGGCACGCGCGAAGAGCAGCACACCGCGGTCCTGTCCCAGCTTCAATCGCTGATCGAAGGGGAAAAAAGCGCGGTCGCCAATCTGGCCAACGCTTCCGCGCTTCTTCATTACTTTTTGAAAGATATCAATTGGGTAGGTTTCTATCTGTTTGACGGACAAGAGCTGGTGCTTGGCCCGTTCCATGGGCTACCCGCCTGCATCCGCATTCCGATGGGCAAAGGCGTCTGCGGCACAAGCGCCCTGCAAAGGGAAACGCTGCGGATCGAGGATGTGCACGCCTTCCCGGGCCATATCGCCTGCGACGCGGCGTCGAACAGTGAAATTGTCGTCCCGCTCGTGAAAGAGGGGCAACTGCTCGGCGTGCTCGATATCGACAGCCCGCTCAAGGGGCGCTTTGACGAAGCGGATCAAGACTTCCTGGAGCGTTTTGCACAAGTGCTGACTGAAGGTCTGACGCTTCCGCTCTCGCTATACTGAAGGCAATTCCGCAAAAATAATACCCCCGCAAAGGAAGGCAAAAAAGCTATGCTAATTCCGCTCCCTTTGCGGGGACCCCAAAAAACTTTCCCTATGTTTCGTCCGGTCTTCTGATGATTTCCAGCCCTTCCACATGCCGTTTCCCCATCAAATGCCGCTTTTTCCGGTTTTCCTTACTGTCCAGCACGATATCCAGATCATAATCCTCGGGATACAGCTGATCTTTCTTGAGATAAGGCTTAACCCTTTTACGGTTGAACTTGTACCGCCGCTTCTGGATCATGACGCCGATCATGCCCCGGGAATCCTCGGGTTCGCAAACGATGCCGATTTTGCCGAAGGCGGAGACATAGACGGCGTCCCCGACCTCATGTTTTACCCGAGGGCTTTTCGCGTTGTCCGCCTCCGCGCTTAGGCCGTCCTGACGGTGCGAAGTCTGCGGCTTTCCGGCCGGCTCAATGACTTTGGCTTCCGGGACGATATCGTCCCAGAGCGTCTCCCCGCCGCCTTCGCGGATTTGCCGGCTCACGATATCCCGCGACCTCGCGATGATATCGGCCGCGATTCCGAGCTTTCTGGCGATATCTATCGCATAGCTCTGCCCCGCCCGGCCGATGGTCAGGCGGTATAGCGGGCGCAGCGTTTCGGCGTCGAACTCCATCATCGCGTTTTCAAAGCCCTGCGCCCGGGAGGCGAACGTCTTCAGTTCATTGAAATGCGTCGTCACCAGCACGGTCGCTCCCTTGCGGCTGAACTCCTCCAGGATGGCGATCGACAAGGCGATCCCCTCACCCGGGTCCGTTCCCGCCGCCAATTCGTCGATCAGGAGCAGGGTGGCCGGTCCGGCCGTCTTCAGCATGGACACCAGACTTTGGATCTGCGCCGAAAAGGTGCTGAGCGATTGCTCCAGATTTTGCCCGTCTCCGATCACGGCCATAATGCCAGTGTATACCGCGATCCGGCTGCCCGGAGCGACCGGAACAAGCAGGCCCGATTGCGCCATCAGCGCCAATAGTCCGAATGTCTTTAACACCACCGTCTTGCCTCCCGTATTGGGTCCCGTAATGATCAGCGACTTGTAGTCCGCGCCGATCTCCACATCCAGCGGCACCATGCAGCCCAGCAGCTTGGGATGCTTCGCTCCCCGCAGCACGGTCTCTCCCCGGTCGTTCAGCTCGACCTGCACGGCATCCATGGATGCCGCATACTTCGCCTTGGCGAAAATAAAATCGTAAGTGCCCGTAATCTCGATATTCCCGGCGATCTCCTCGGCCTCCTTCTCCACCAGGCCGGTCAGATAGCCAAGGATTTTCGCTTCCTCTCTCGCTTCCTCCCCTTGCAGCACCTCCAATTCTCCCTGGAGCGAAGCGATTTCGTCCGGCTCGATAAACACGGTCTGGCCGCTGGTGGACTGGTCGAGCATCCGGCCTTTGACCTGGCGGTAAAATTCCTTCTTCACCGGAATTACGTAACGCCCGGCGCGTACACTAACGATATTCTCCTGTAAAATGGAGCCGTAGCGGGACATCGCGGATTGAAGTTTTTTCCCGATCTTCTCCTTCACCATTTCAATCTTCCGCCGCACCTTCTCCAGCTCACGGCTTGCGTCGTTCGCAATGACCCCGTGGCGGATACAGCGCAGAATCTCCTGCCGTACCGCGGGCAGATCCTGCAGCGAATCGGCATAAACGCCGATCCTTAAGGCCGGGCCGCCTTTGGATTCCATATATTTTTTCAGTTGGCCGCAGCTTTGCAGAAAGGTCTGCACCGCCGTTAAATCCATCTCCGTAAATAAATATCCCGTCCCCAGCAGCGACACGACTTGTTCGATTCCATCCAGGGAAGGAAGGGGAATACTGGAGCCTCTGCGGAGCAGGTCGAGCGCTTCCGCCGTTTCCCCCATCGCCCGCTCGATCCGCCGCAAATCCGTCATCGGCGCCAGCTCCGCAATCCGGGACCGCCCGGCATAGGAGACGGCAAACGCCGCCAGATCCCGCTTGATGTCCTCATACTCCAGCATATTGAGCGTAAAGTTTTCCATGTTGATGCCTCCCTTGTTTTATGACAATAAAAAAGGGCAAAAGACAGCACGAACGGCCATCTTTTGCCCTTTGGTTATCCGCTAATGCAAGGTTCGTTTCCCCCCGGTAAGAAATCAAAAAAAGCCGCGCTGAAAACAGCACGGCTCCATATCGATTACGGAGGAAACAAACAGCGGTCAAAGCGCTGAATGATGTTCTAACGTGTGTTCTTAACTAAATTTACAGTCTGAAAACGGGCACAGAAAAACAAAGGGCCCCTGGCTCCACAAAAATGAAGCGGCTCCTTGCCGGCCGTTTTACAAACCATATGAAATTAATTAGTTAAGAACATTCACCGACATCAAAAACTCTCCTAACATTCTCGGATGGCTTTAATTTACCAAAAACTGCGGATAAAAGTCAACAACGTCGGCAGCGGCCTGTAAACCTGACATTAACTTGGTATTTCTTGTTAGATTAGTGAATAGATTTATTTTCTTCTTCAAAGCTTTTCATGTATTATATTAAGGGTATTTAAAATGTAAATCCGGTATTAAATATTAACCCTTAGAGAGAGAGAAAAGCGAAAGGAAGGATCGTACTGTGTCCGCTTCAACCCGCATGAATCTTGGCAATACCAAACCGTTCGTTTTCTTCACCGTCATCATGATTCTCAAATCGTATCTTGCCTGGATTTCCATTTTTGACGGAATTGCGCCTTGGGGTCCGTTATTGAGAGAGCTTCCTTTCATCTGGATCCTGTTTTGCCTGATCGAATGGTTTTCTTCCAAGCGTAAAATCGGCATCTACTTAACGGTCAATTTTATTGTAACGGCCATCTTCTTTGCCGCGATTATGTACCACAAATATTACGGCGTCATCGTGACTTATCACGCGCTGGAGCAGGTCAACCAGGTCACCGCTGTCAAAAACAGCGTATTCTCGCTGCTCGCTCCGTATTATTTGCTGATCTTCCTGGATATCCTCGTGATCGGCTTCTGGCTGCTGCGCAAGAAACGAGCGGAGAAGCTGAGAGCGTTCTTTAATATGAAAAGACTGCGCACCGGCGTCATCGCCTCGGTCTTCGGCATTTCAGTCGCGCTATGCATCTTTAACATTTGGCCGAACCGGGCCAGCATGAACGAAATCAAGCAGGCCGAAAATATGGGCATCCTTAACTACGAAACCTACGCCATCTTCTCCGGCACCAAAGAAGAGGAGCTCGTCAACAGCAATGAGATCACGCAGAAAAAGATCGACCAGCTCAAAGGGATTACCGCCAAAGCCGATCCGGAATACTTCGGCGCGGCCAAAGGCAAAAACCTGATTATCATCCAGTTGGAGTCGTTCCAGAACTTCCTGATCAACCTGAAAATCGACGGCCAGGAAATCACGCCGGTGATGAACTCGCTGGTTAAGGATAATGTATACTTTAAACATTTCTACCAAATGGTCGGCCAAGGCAATACGTCGGACGCCGAATTCGTGGTGAATACTTCTTTTTACATCCCGTATAACGAAGCCGCCACGCAAAATTACCCGGATAAAGAGCTGCCAAGCCTTCCGAAGCTAATGAATTCGGCCGGTTATGACACCGCTACGTTCCACACGAATGTGGTTGATTTCTGGAACCGCGGCGAGCTGTACAAGGCGATCGGCTGGAACCGGTACTATGACCAGAAGTTCTTCGGTACGGAAGATACCGTATTCTTCGGTCCTTCCGATGAGGTGCTGTACAAGAAAACAGCCGAGGAACTGGATAAAATGCAGCAAACCGACCAACCTTTCTACAGCCAGGTCATTTCAATGACCGCGCATCACCCGTTTACGATGCCGCATGAGAAAGACCGGATCACACTGCCGGAACGATACCAGGACAATATGGTGGGCGATTATCTCCGCTCGCAAAATTACGCCGACTACGCGTTGGGGCAATTTATCGATGATCTTAAGCAAAGAGGCATTTGGGACAACAGCGTCGTCGTCATATACGGGGATCATCTTGGCCTGCCGATGTATTCGCTGGACAAACATGGTTTGGAATTGATGAAAGAGATTTACGGCCGCGATTACAGCTATATCGACATGATCAACATTCCGCTGATCATTTCCGTTCCGGGCGAAACGGAACCGAAGACTATGGAAAATGTGGGCGGACAGGTCGATATTTTACCGACGGTAGCCAACCTGATGGGGCTGTCGCTCGACAATCAAATTCACTTTGGCGAGGATCTTTTGAACCAAAGCTATAATTTGCTGCCGCAGCGTTACTATCTGCCTTCCGGCTCGTTCCTGAACGATAAGGCGCTCTTTATGCCGGGGGTTTGGTACGATGACGGAACCCAGTATCCGTTCGCCGAGGATGCCGTAAACCAGGCGCTCACCACGGAGAGCGAGTACAACCGGGCGCTGGAACTGCTCCGCCTTTCCGACAGTTATGTGCGACAGTTGCCGGACCGGGTGAAAGAATAACCCTATAGATTAGAGAAGCGAAAAAGGCCTGGCCGGGAACGCGTTGTTCCCGGTCAGGCCTTTTGTTTAACCTTGATAAAGGGCAATTATTAGATGGAAAAAGTACATCTAATTTAGGGTAAATCGCTGCTTCCCCAAATTTAACTGGATAAGCTACAGCTAGTTAGCACCCTTCTGGCCTTTCTTCAGGTTTAGGGGTGATTTAGGTGTATATTTTCCAGTTAATCAATATGATTAAGTGCTATTTCCAAAAACAACTGCAGAAAATCCAGTTAGTTGCTTGCCTGTTATTTTACAGCGCCGGGCTGGCCGCGCCCTCCTCGCAGCGGTATTGCTCCTTATCCTTTTGCGCTCCTTCGCGCGCGAGATCGGCCTCTTTCATCCGCAAAAATTTGCGGCCTCTCCAGCGGAAATACGACCATATGCCGCGGATATATTCATCGGCGATCATGCAGGCGTAAATGGCGATGATGCCGTAGCCGAGCGAAACGCCGAGTAAGTAGGAGCATCCGGTGGCGATAATCGACATGGAAATCAGCGAGATATTCATGGTAAACCGCGTATCGCCGACCGCGTTTAATGAGTTGCCGAGCGCCATATTGATCATTTTGCCGGGCTGCAGCATCAAGTTCATCCACAGCAACACCCCGCAGAGTGCCAAGATATCCTCGTCTCCGGTGAACAAACCAAGTACGTTCCGGCCGAACAGGACGATAATAAACGCATTGACGAGGACGAGCGGGAGTCCGATCGCCAGCACTTTGAATACGGCGCGATACGCCTCTTTGGTTTTGCCCGCGCCGTATAGATGGGCGATCTGGATCTGCACCGCCAAAGCCAGTGAGAACCCAAGCAGGAAGCAGAACGACTCAAGTGTGTTCATGTACGTTCTCGCCGTCAATTCCGTCGATCCCAGCACAGCCAGGAAAGAGAAAATAGCCAATTGCGAAAATACCCAGCTTGCCGAATTGACGCCAAGCGGCCAGCCGATGTTCAAAATTTCCTTGAACAGCTTGCGATCAAAGATCGAGAAATCGCGGGGACCGATTTTACGCTGGAACGAACCGAGAAAAATAAACAATAATACTATCGTCGCCAACAGCCGGCTGACGACGGTCGAGATCGCCACCCCGGCCAGCCCCCATTCTGGGAAGCCGAAGGCGCCGAAAATAAAGCAGTAGTTCATGACAATATGAATGATATTCATCCCGATGGCGGTCATCATCGGTCCTTTGGTGTTCCCGGTATTGCGGATCGCCGTACCCAACACCGACATCATCGCCGTCAAGATCATGCCGCCGCCGACAATCGAAATGTATACCTCGGCGAGGGACAGCAGCTCTTCCGGTAACTGCAGCATGCTGGCGATTTGCCGCGGGGCCGCGACCAGCAAGATGCTTAAGAACAGCCCGATGCCCGTCGTGACTTTAAAAGCGATAATAGCGACAGTCCGCGCATCCTCTTCTTTGTGCGAACCGATTTTTTGCGCGATGACGATCCCGGCTCCGCTCGCCACGGTTGCAAACAGAGTCATCAGCGCATTGAACAGCTGGTTGGAGAAGCCGACCACCGCGACGGCGTTGTCCGAAATCCGGCTCACCATCAGCGTATCGACAGTGCCAAGCAAAAATTGCAGAAATTGTTCGAGAAAGATGGGCCATGCGAGCAGCCACAGGGAATATTTGTTTCTCTCGCTGCCTTTGTTTTTCATCATTTTTACAACCTCCTGTAGAACGGGTAACGGTTCTACCTGCCCGCGTGAAAACTTTTTAGCATGAATCACATTATAGATGCTATAGTTAATTCGATGTATCAAAGAATCAACTCAATCTTTCAATATTCCAACCTGAATTATTTAGCGTTTGGAGGATGCTCATGCCGCCTGTAATCGAATTTACCGCGCCGCCGCTCCCGCACTATATCATCAGCGGTTTCTCCCCGATTCCTGCCGGGGGCAAACATCCCAGCCGTAAAAATATCGGCGCTTTCGACCTTCTGGTCGTGACGCGTGGCTGCCTCTATGTCGGAGAGGAGGACCGCAGGTATGAAATTACGGAGGGCCACGCCCTCATCCTGCGTCCGGACAGTTATCATTACTCGTACGCCGAATGCCAGGAGGAATGCCTTCATTACTGGCTGCATTTTCAGATTCTTGGCGATTGGCGGGTCATTGAAGATGAGGAGTATTATCTGCATCATGGACGGTATTCCGAAGGGGAGGTACAAGGATATATATCGCCCCCTCCTTTTGAGACGACGCCTTATACGGTGGCCCTCCCGCAATTCACGAAGCTGGCCCAGCCCAAAAAGCTGGCGGAAGTCATCGACGAATTGAACGAAATGAGTCGCCATATCCATCGGGCCGGCGTCCGCCTGAAACAACAGGCATTATTTCAGGAGGTCATCATCCTGCTGTCCGCCTCGCTCGGATCGACCGCGCCTTCCCCGCAATCCGCCTGTGCGGAGCGGGCCGCCTCCTATTTGCGGGAGCATTACCGCGAGCCTTTTTCAGCCCAAAAACTAGGGGAAAGCATCAATTTTCATCCGGTCTATATCGCCCGCTGCATGCAGAAGGTATTCGGCTGCTCTCCCTCCGCGTATCTGCTGAGGCTGCGCATCGATCAGGCCAAACTGCTGCTGATCCGCACGGATCTGCCCGTGGAGCGGATCGCCGAAGAGGTGGGCTTTAACCAGGCGGCCTATTTTACCGCCAGCTTTACGCGGATGGAAGGATTGTCCCCGCGCAAATACCGGCAGCGCTTCGCCTGGAACAAAAACTGATCTTTTTTGCTTCCGGTGCGGCGCTCCACTATAATCAAGGAAAGCTATTCTATCATTCAAAAACGATCATTGGGGGAAATCTATTGATACAAGTGAAAATTTTTGCGGACAGCCTTGCCGATATTCCCGATTCCTGGGCAACTCGTTACAACATCGGAATTGTTCCGCTCTATGTCATATTCGGCGAAACGGCCTACAAGGATAAACTGGAGATTGCCACAAGCGACATCTACCGCAGGGTTGAAGAAACGGGAGAGCTGCCCTGCACATCTGCACCATCCCCCGGGGATTTCATTGCCGCTTTCCGGCCATGGATTGAGCGAGGCGACACGATTGTGTATATCAGCATGTCTTCGAAGCTCTCTTCCACTTATCAAAACGCGCTGATCGCCGCGGACGAACTGCCGAAGGGCCGCGTCATCGTCGTAGATTCACTGAATGTGTCGGGAGGAATCGCCCTGCTTATTATGAAAGCCGCCCAAGCCGCAGAAGCCGGAGCAGATGCGGGTGAAATCGCCGCCATGCTGGAGGAGCTTCGCGGCCGGGTCGAGATCGAGGTGCTGGTCGACAGCCTCGATTATCTTCACAAAGGCGGGCGAGTCTCCAGCGTGCAGCATATGATCGGAAGCCTGCTTAAAATCCGCCCCGTGCTGCGCATCAAAGATGGGCTTGTCATTTCCGCCGATAAATATAGAGGAAAAACCGAAAAAGCGTTGGAGCGCATGCTCCACCACTTTACGGAAAATATTCATAAGGTAGATCGGGATCTTGTCATCGTTGCCCAGACACTGGCCGAAAAAGCAGCCGGATATATCAAAACGACGCTGGAGAAGACGAGTGTCCGGGAAGTCGCCGTCATTGAAGGCGGCTGTGCCATTTCGTGCCACTGCGGTCCCCGAACCGTTGCCATTATGTATTTCCGCAATCATGCATATTCCATGTAAATTTCGTGACTAAAGGCCCTCTCCTCGGGGATACTCCCTGGAGACGGCCTTTTTTTGCTTACAAGCCTCCCATTTAAGTGTAAATAAAGGGTATGGAAACTTTTTGCGAAACCGTTCCGTAATATTGAACATAGAGACTAATGCTTTTGCGGAGGTGGGAAGATGAGACATGCCCGTTTGTACAAAATAACCGCCTGCTCCCTGCTCGTTTTCGTTCTGTCGCTTTGCGGCTCCTTCCTTCCGGGCCACCCGCGCGCCCATGCTAATTACTTCACCGATTTGTACAAGGGAGTCAAAGAACTGACCGAGCTCCCCGACGAGGTGAACGAGCTCAAAGCCGGCTATCAAATGACGCAGGACAAGCTGGTTGAAGCGGAATCGGCCCTGGAAGCCTACCGGCAGCAAAACGAAGCGCTGCTCGCGCAAAACCGCGAGCTCACCGCCTCCGTGGAAGCTTTGACCCAAGCGCAGCAGGCCCGGGAGGCGAACGCCCGCAAGACACGCGTGCTGATCATTACCGGGGTTCTGCTGCTGGCCGGATATTTCGTCCTGCTGCGCATTATTCGCTTCGCGCTCCGGCGGTGATTTCCGGCCGTCGGGCCGGAATCCGACATCAGCAGCATAGAAAGGGGTTGCCGAGAGATGGAAGTCATTTACGAACAGGAGCCCGGCGGCTTTAGTGGACAGGCCGTTACATTCGAGGTACGTAACGGAGAGAGGCTGCATGTGCTGCATCCCGCGCAGATCGTCGCGTTCCGGGGAGCCGCCGGCAGCCGCAGCGACAAGCTGATGAATGTGAAAGGCATGTACCGCAAAAGAAAGCTGATCCGCGCCGAATTCACCGGCCCTTGCCGACTGGTCGCGGCGATGCCCCCGGCCGTGGCTTTGAAAACGATCCGGCTGTCCGCCGAAACCGACTTGCTGTACGACTTCCGGCATCTTTTCTTTTATACGGAAGGTGTGCACATGGAGTCCCGGCTGCTCAGCGTGAAAAATATGATGATTACCCGCGATGCCGTAAAGATGAAATTTTCCGGGACCGGAGAGATCGGCATCCTGACGCAAGGCCAGGTGCTGGAGCTCCCCCTTGACCCGGAAGAGCCGCTGTACGTCGAAGCGGGCTGCCTGGTCGCCTACCCCGAGAACGCCAAACTGGAGCTGTCGGTGTACGGCAATCATCTGGCCAGCCAGCATATGAAATACCAGTGGAAGATCACCGGCCGCGGCCATGCGCTCGTTCAGGCGAGCGGCGGCAGCCGGGAACTGGAGCGGGATCTGAACGAATCCGACGGCATCGTCAAGCGCTTCCTGCGCGAAGCGATCCCGTTCGGCGGCGTGTTTATCAAGTAGAATCGAACGGCCTGCCGGATCGCTCCGAGCTGTCATGGGACGAATTACCGCAGTCGCGGATTCATTACGATAAACTGGAGGATTAGATGTAAAACCTCCATCTAATTTAAACCCGCTGCCCCTTTTCGCCAAATTAACTGGATAACCTCCAGCTAATTTTATGTTTTTCGGGTTGCCGGGCCATATTGGGCGGAAATAACTGCAGGTTTTCCATCTAAATTCGCTTCCGGCAGCCCGCAACCCAAATTAGATGTATGAAATACAGTTAATTTTTGTCCCAGGCGAGCCGATCAAGCGCCCAGCTTACGGGGCGCTTGTTTATTTCTTCCCCGCGTCGATATCCTGCGGGCGCAGCCCTTCCCAGATGTTCGGGATATCGACCGCATCCGGGTCCTCGAATACGAGGAAGGCGGTCGGCAGATAGCGTTCGCCGTATTCGGAGGACGGCTTGTTGACGATCTCGCCGCCCTCCTTGACCAGGACGGTCGACGATCCGCCGTCCAGGTTGGCGGCTATGACCGCGCCATGGTCCAGCATGATCTGCTGGACGTCGTAGAGGCTTGCGCCGACACTGTATCCCGGCTGGCGCCCGTCGATGACGACGAACAGAATCGCGCCGTCCTCCCGCTGCCCCATCGCCGTCCGCGGCGCAATGCCCCAGCCTTCCTTCTGGCTGCGGATTTGGCCTTTGCCGTTGACGATAATCCGCGGCTGGAACGTCACCGCTTCCTTGATGCCCAGCTCGTTCAGCTCGTCCAGCGTATATTTCCCGGCGATCATCTTGCCCTGCTTGTCGATACCGACAATCTGGGTCGCGGCATTATTGCTGATGCCGTTATAGTACAGCTTCCCTTGCGAGATCACGACGCCGATCGGCTTGAAGCCATTGCCCTTCCAGTTCGGGTCGGCGAAGCCGCCGCCGTTGACCCCGGCCACCGCGCCGGTGCGGTCGACCATGCTGGACACCTTCTCCCCCTTGCCGCGTTTGGCCGGAACGCCGAGCCGGATCTTCGTCGGGTCGTTGACCGTCAGCACGTAACCGTGATACCCGGTTCCGGACACTTCCTCGATTTCGATCAGCGGCTTCTCCTCTTCCGCTTCCTCCTGCGGAGCGGGCAAGGTAATCGTGTGAGTGTCTTTCTCCGTGCCCATCTCGTCGAATTGCGCCTGATAGGCCGCCACCCTCTTGTCGAGTTCAGCCTGCCCAATAATATACTTGGCCCAATGGCGGTGCTGCGTCGTGATCAGCGTGTCGGCCATCAGGAATCTGACATTGTTGCCGGAAGGCGTAAAGAACAGCCAAATCCCCGCCAGCGTCCCCATCGCCATCAACACGACAATGAGCCTTCCGACAAAGCGGATAAAGCCTCCCTTGCGCCGCTTTTTTGCCCTTTTGCGTTTGTTCGTGCCCTTTCCCCGGCGTACCGAGGAACGGCTGGGCAGTGTCGCCGAATTCATACAAAATCCCCTAACATAATAGCGTTATTTTACATGCTCTCATGTAAAAACGCGCAGCCAGGGGAAAAAGTTTCGATTCATCATTCAGCCGTCAGCCTGCTATCAGCCTTTCGAACCGTCTTAGTGGCCCAGCTCCCGCTCCTGCACCTTTCCCTGCGCAAGCGGCTGCTGCGAGCGAATAATAGGCGTAAATAATAAAATACACCATTTCCGCGCCGGAAGGCCTCAGAAAATAGTGTATTTTGGTGTCGACTTTTGTATGTTTATGCGATTTCTAGACGAGCTTCCCATCCCAGGCCAGCAGGCCGCCGGTCATATTCACTACATGGTAACCTCTTTCGGACAAGAGCTCGCAAGCCAGCCCGCTCCGCGCTCCGCTGCGGCATACGATAAACCATTCACGTTCCGGATCCAGTTCCGTAAATCTCTCCGGCAGCTGACCCAGCGGGATATGCTTGGCGCCGGGAATATGTCCTTCCTCCCACTCCGCGGGCTCCCGCACATCGACGATATTCAAGGCTTCCCCGCTTTCGAGCCGGTCGGCCAAATCTTGAGCTGATATTTCTCTATCGGGTTGAACACTCATGACGGTCATCTCCTTGCGAACAGTTTATGGGTATCTATAGGCCATCTATAATAGTAAAGCTAGGCGGTTTTGTCAATTGCCGGATGATCTTGTCGAATGCGCTCCAGCAGAGCCCGGCAGCCCTTGCCCACCAATTCGTACGTCTCATCGAAATTGCCGGTGTAGTAAGGGTCCGGTACTTCTTTAAGCACCGCATCCGGGACCAGATCGAGCAGCTTGATGATTTTGGCATCGGCCTCCCGGGCGAGCACCTTCAAATCCTGCTCGTTCCGGTTATCCATCGCCACGATATAATCGAACTTGTCAAAATCGTCCGCCGCCACCTGGCGGGCTCTAAGCCCTTCATACGAGATACTATACCTGTCCAGAATCAATCTCGTTCCGTGATGCGGCGGCTTGCCGACATGCCAGTTGCCGGTTCCTGCGGAATCGATCAGAAAATGCCGCTCCAGTTGCTCACGGGCCACTAAATCACGGAACACGGCCTCCGCCATTGGAGAGCGGCAAATATTGCCCAGGCAGACGAACAGGACGCCGATTTTGCGATTGTCATTCATTTATATTTCACCTCATGTCAGATACTACTATAGGTTTGCGAATTATTCAAAAGCCGGTTCCTTTTCCCCACCATTTCATTATACGGAAGATCTCAGCAAATCTCAGCATGTCGTTGACGATCGATTTCAGAAAACCTGCGGCTCGCAATACCGGCGTTGGGTCAGGAAATGACGATTTTTGAAGAGCCGATTCTTTTGTCTTGATTTAATATTGACAGCTGCCACCAGAAGCCAGCTATTCAGCATCAATTACTCCAAAGTATCACACTATCCGGACCCGATTTGTGCAAAACTATTTACGAACGACGGTGTACCCTTTTTCCTCCAGCAGCTTGACGATACCATGCTCACCCAGATAGTGGGCTGCGCCAACCACGATGAAGTACTCTTCTTTTTTACCGTTTTTCAGGTATCCGTCGATTTTCTCGGCCATTCCGATGTTTCTGTCAATCAGCATCGCTTTGTTGTATTCCTCGTCAACGGCCATGCTGTTTGTGAACTCAAGCAGCTCTTCATCATTACCCGTTTTCCACGTTTTCGCCAATTGCTCGACACTGTCATCCAGCATGTCAAAGTCGTCCAGGGCGACGTTAAGATTTTTCTCCTGCAATTCCTTGGAGAAGCTATTGAACATGCCCAACTGCAATTCGTAGGATTCCAGCTCGATCACCGGAATTTTGCGCTCGATCGCTTTCTGGACGAAATAAAGATCGATTCCTGCAGCGGCTTCATATCCAGCCTGCACTGCTTTCAAGCTGCTGATCGTGGATTCCACTACCCAAGGCTTGAATGCATCCAAGGCATTTGGCTGCATGCCGCTCTCCGTCAGAATTTTACCAAGCTTGGCATACGTCTCGCTGGACACATGATCCTTGAGCGTTGTTCCATCCTTATACATGCCCATATCCATGATCAGCTGTTGCTGCGCTTCGTCAGCCGCTTTGCTGACATCAACCTCGACGCCGAGGTAGTCGGCCTCGGCAAAGGCTTCCTCAAATTCAGGACGCAGCGGGTAGAAGCTATCATCCGCTATATGCATGGATCCTACCAGATATACCGTATTCCCGTTGCTCTCCACTTCCCACATGAAACCGCGGCCACCGGTCTGTGCGGTTTCGGTCGCTTTGGAAACCAGCACCACCGTGCGCGTCTTGGCATCCCAGTGGACCTCATATCCGGCTGCATCGCCGACCACCCGAATCGGTGCATAGGTTACGCCATTGATGCGCTTGAGCTTGCTTTTCAGCGTAATCGTCTTGCCGTCCACCACAAAGTGAATCGTGTCATCTGCGGCATTTGTAAGCTTCGCATCCATTGCCTGAAGCGTCACTCTCAGCGGAACATAGGTTGTTCCGTGATCGATGACCGGAATACCTCCGGTATACTCTAGGGTTTGATCATTCACCTTAACTGCGGGCTGCTGAGGCGCAGCCATTGCAGGTGCAGCTGCCGTAGTAATAATCCCTGCCGATACGATAAGCGATAAGAGCATTCGTTTCCAATTTTTCATGTCTTTTCTCCTTAGAATATTAGTTATGGTCATTAAAATGTCACTAACTCATTATTACGCTACACAATTCCCGGCCCATCCCCCTTAGAGTTTATAAGCCCGCATCGCTTTGCGCAGCTCTTTGATTGACGGCCGCTTGCCGTATAGCAAAACTCCGGTGCGGTAGATCTTGGCGGACAGCCAGCCGAAGAATAGAATAGAAAGAATCAGAATGAGCATCGAGATGATGACTTCCCAAATCGGCGCATCCCCTAGCCCGACTCGGACCACGATCGAAACCGGCGAGAAAAACGGGATAAAGCTGCTCACTTTCAAAAGCATGGAATTCGGGGCGGCCAGACTGAATATGCCGATGTAAAAGGCGGCCAGCGACAGCATCGTAATCGGCATAATCGCTTGGCCCAGCTCTTCCGTCCGGCTTACGAGCGAACCGATAGCGGCGAACAGGGTGGCATACAGGAAGTAGCCCAGGATGTAAAAAAGCAGACCGAATACGAGCATTTCCACATGAATCTGGGACAAATCAAGATTGAAATCCGCCAGAACGGGCCGGTTATGCGGCAGCGAAATATTGATGCCGATCACCGCTGCGAAGATCGCAATTTGGAATAGACCGATAAAGAACATCCCGATAATCTTGCCGAACATTTGCGCGAGCGGTGAGACGCTTGTGATAAGAATCTCCATGATCCGCGAGCTTTTCTCCGCGGTCACTTCGGCCGCGATCATATTTCCCGTCATCATGCTCGTCATAAAGAACAGGATAATCAGCACATACACCAGCACGTAGTTGATCGTGGCCGGCTTCTCCGCCGCCGCTTCACCCGCGCCTGCATTTCCTCCGTCCGCTGCGGCCTGCTTCACCGCTTCGATCTGCACCGGAGTGGTCAACGCGGCGATCTGCTCATCGCTCAGCATTCCTTTTGTAATGTATTCGGCCTTCACGCTTTGCAGCGCGGCCTGGAGCGAGCTCTGAAGCCCTTGAGGGATGGTGTCCTTCTTAGAGATATAGGTCACGGACGGGAAAACTCCGTCATTGCTGTCGCCGAACTCCAGATAACCATCGATTCTCCCCTCCTCGAGATCCTGGCGAAGAATCCGCTCATCGGCCTGCTCATACTCCGTCAGCTCGAACCCCGCGGCCTCTTGCTTTTCCCGGTAAGCTTTTAACGAATCCGCCAGCTCCGGCCGATTATTCTGAATAATTCCGATCGTCGCCGGGCCCTCGTCGTTTCCGGTGAATTTATCGATAAAATACGGGATGTTCAGGCCGATCGTAACGAGAATGGCCAGCACCAAGGTCGTAATCATAAACGATTTCGCCCTGATTTTATTGAGAAATGTAAAGGCGATTACCGTTCCCATCTTATTCATTCGATTCACCCACTTCCCTGATGAAGATTTGATTCAAAGTCGGTTCCTTGATTTCGAAATGCTCTACATCGCTTTGTTCCATCGCCTTATGCAAAATGTCCCGCGCCGCGGATACATCGGAAATCCGGATCAGGTAGCCTCGTTCTTGGCGCTCCACCCGGCTTACCCCAGCGATCCCTTCCAGCCCGGACACTTCCGAAGAAGTACGCAGAATCACTTCCTCGCGCGGATAACGCTTCTTGATTTCGCTTAGGTTGCCCTGCAGTACGGTCTTCGACCGGTCGAGAATCGTTATGTTGCGGCACAGCTCCTCGACATGCTCCATGCGGTGAGTGGAAAACAAGATACTCGTACCCTTGTCGCGCAGCTCTTTGACAGTCGCCTTCAGCAGCTCGACATTGACCGGGTCCAAGCCGCTGAACGCTTCATCCATGATGACGATCTTCGGCTTGTGGACGACGGCGGCGATGAAGCCCATCTTCTGTTGATTTCCTTTCGACAATTCTTCGATTTTCTTATCGTAATATTCCGGAACTTCAAACCGCTCCAGCCAGTATTTCAGATTTTTATCGGCGTCGGCACGCGACATCCCGCGGAGACGGGCCAGATAAATGATCTGCTCGCTGACCTTGACCTTTGGATACAGGCCGCGTTCTTCCGGCAAATAACCCATTAGATGGCGAAGCTCGGTATTGTGAGGCTTGCCGTTATACAATATCCGACCGCTGTCCGGATAGATGAGCCCCAGCACCATCCGCATCGTCGTCGTTTTGCCCGCCCCGTTGGCGCCGAGCAGCCCGTAAATTTCCCCTTCCTCCACTTGCAGCGAAATATCGCTAACCGCGGTCTTTTCGCCAAATTGCTTCACCACGCTCTCCAACACTAATGGCTTTGTCATGGCTGTTCCCCCTTGGTTCAATCGATTATTCCTTCCGGCTTATATCCTTGCATCCACAAATCCAATATTTCCTCCAGCTCGAGGCTGCGGCTCTTGATCAGTTGGACATCGCTCTCCAAGGCCCCTACTCTCTGCTCAAGCTCGTAGCTATCTTTAACGATCAGCTTCAGAATCCCGGGGCCATCCTCGCTCACGGTCAATACCTCCGGCCATGCCTCG
This sequence comes from Paenibacillus haidiansis, assembly GCF_036553665.1. Lineage (NCBI taxonomy): Bacteria > Bacillati > Bacillota > Bacilli > Caryophanales > Paenibacillaceae > Paenibacillus > Paenibacillus haidiansis. The sequence goes on from NZ_JAZHPZ010000004.1 coordinate 116,556, forward strand.
ATCCGGTTTCGGTCCGCTCCGCGCACCCAAATTTCCATGAAGCCGCCGAACAGGCTATCCTTCTCGGCCATCCCCAGGATTTGCCCCTGGTGGATCAGAACGATGTAGTCGGCAAGGCGCTTGACCTCCTCCACCACATGGGTTGACAGTACGATGGTGACGTCCTCTTCATCTTCCTCCATACACGCTCTAAGCTCGGCGATCATGTCTTTCCAAGCGAAAGGGTCCAGCCCGGACGACGGCTCATCAAGCAACAGCAGTTTCGGTTTGGCCGCCAGCACGGCGGCGATTTCGAACTTGCGCCGCTCTCCCTTGGACAACCGGTTCAGCCGCTCCCGGAGCGGCACCCCGAACCGGGTCATCAGGGTCTCGAAGCGCTCCCGGTCCCAATCGGGGTACCAGCGCGCTCGGAAATTCGCCGCCGATTCCGCGGTCATATAATTTTCCTCGACCGCCGAATGCTCCGGAACATATCCGATCCGCTGCCTTAGCGCCAACGGCAAAGCCTCATTGGTGAATTCGCCGAACCAGGAGATGTCCCCCTTATCCGGATGAATAATTTGCAGCATCAGATGCATCAGTGTGCTTTTGCCGGAGCCGTTCGGACCGACCAAAGCGACGACATAGCCTTGCGGGATCCGCAGATTCAGCGGCCCAAGCGGCTTTCTGCGCCCCCGGATCACGGCGCCTTTCAGTTCGATAGCAGCCTTTTGAAACGCTATTTCCGTCATTTGGCTCCCCCCCTGCCATCAGCTTCGCTGTATTTTTTTCGTAATATCCGCAAAAACAATTCCTTCATCGCTTCCTCGCCGTATTGGACCGATATGCCCGTATCCACGGCTTCCTCCACCGCCTTCTCCACCGCGGCCCTGCGGTATTCGTCGCGCTCGTCCGCATCGACGCTGGCCACAAAGGTTCCGGTTCCCTGTTTGGTTCTCAGCAGTCCCTCGTTCTCCAGGTCCTGATACACCCGGCGCACCGTAATGACACTGCAGCTCAGGCTTGCCGCAAACTCCCGAATGGATGGAAGCAAGGTCCCTTCCGCAATCTGCCCGCCGACAATCAGCGATTTTAATTGCGTTTCGATTTGGCGATATAAAGGCTCGGCGCTTTGTTCATTGATTTGAATGGGAATCCACATCCGCCGGCTCACCTCCGGTTCTAAACCGCCCGTATAAATTTTCATATTTCATCTTATCAAGTCCCGTCTGACCAGCTTCCGGCGGGTGGCCCCGCTAAGCAAGCCCAGAATAAGCAGCCCTCCGGCTAATGCTCCCCACATTAAGGGAGACAGCAAGCCGTAGCCCCTGGAAAGATTCAGCGATATCTTGAACAGGCTGCCGCCGTACAAACTTACAACAATGGAAACCAGCACCGAAACAATCACAATCAGGAAGGTAGCCCATAAGTAGGTACGCCCTTTGCAGGTCAGTTCCAAATAAATGTAAACACCGTTTACGGCCAACGAAAATCCGATCCAGGTCAGCGCAAACGCAATGTATTGCTCCAGGCTGAGCTTCAAGTCGAAAACGTTGGATAAGAAATAAATCGTTGCGAACAAGATCAGCCCGTTGAACAAAATCGCCGTAAAGAGCTGAATCAGACGACTTTTGATAATTGTGCTCACCGGGATCGGCAACGTCCGGTAAAAGAGCAGCATCTGCGTATAGGAATCCTCCTTGAAATAATTAAAGGATCTCCTGGAAAAATAAAAGCCGATCAGCGGAAACAATAGCAGCATCAGAAAATCCACGGTCGGATGAATCAATAAATTTTCTTCAACCCTAGGCTGGAACATGATGCTCAGCATTACCCCCATATAGACCATGAAGATGACATTCCAAAGGAGGTACAACCGGTCTATGCGCAAATCCTTCATGAAAATGGCCCAGGCATCTTTCCAAGTATGCAAATTCAAACACCCTTCCTTTGACTTGATTTTCCGCACACTACAGCCACTACTTATAAGCGGATCGGACATCCATCCCGGTTTACCGCTTCTTCTTGCCAGCCCGGCGGGCAGGTGTAGCGCGTTTTAGTGTGCTTACTGTTTATATCTTTATACACAGTATATACTGTGCTCTCGGTGACGTCAACATTTTTCGGCGTATTCGGCAGACGTTCAGAAGAAATTCGGCGGGCGTTTAGCGTGGGTTCAAGGGGTGTTCGGAAAGACATACCGCAGCGGACATAGGGAACCTTATCCGGGCAGAATATAACAATTGACGGTATTAACGGACAAAGAGGCGGCTATCCAGCCCGAAAAAGGACATTTAAGAGAAATCCTCGCATATAGTATCTCTCATGTCCGTTAGATTCTACAATCGACCCATCCGGTCAAAATAAGGTCTCCGGTGTCCCTTACAGTCGCCATGATACAGTATTCCGTCAAAAAAAAGCCGTCGAAGCAATCGCTTCGACGGCTCTATTCTAAAAACCGAAAATAACTTCCCATACCGGCTTCGTATGGCCTCCAGGGTAGAGGAGATACAGCAGCACGTAAACCGCCACGCCCGTAATCGCGGTGAAAAACCAGATGATCGAGGTCGTGCGCCCCCATTTGCGGTGCTTGGCGTATTTCTCCTTGAATCCGAGCACGAGGGTCGTAATCCCGAAGACGGCCGCCACCGTAGCCAGCACGATATGAAACACCAAAAACACCTGATAGTATGGCTTTAGACTGTCGGGTCCGCCCCAGGACGTATTTCCGATGAAAACGGTGCGCGACATGTAGATGATAAAGAAGAGCAGCGCCGCTGCGGCCGCCGCGATCATTGTCTTCTTGTGCGCCTCCCGCTTCCCTTTAATAATCAGGCCCCAGCCGATCGCCACAAGGATCGCGCTAAGCACGATAAATGCGGTGCTGACCGTCGGGAACACAAAAAACCAGTCCATAATATCCCCCTGTCCTTCCAGCATCTATTTACTCTATCTTACAACTGATTCAGCTTGAAATCATCCCCAATCGGTTCGTCATCATCTTCCCGGTTCTCTTGACGGTACCATTGAAAAAAGACGTAAGCCAGCATCGAAGCGAAAATGATCTCCTGGATGAATTTCATCAGGATCCCGCCGACCTGTTGGTCGATCCGCGGCTCCAGGTACCCGAAATAGCCGGGTCCCCCAAAGCGGCTGATGAGCGTCGCCGGATCGCCCGAAATGCAGTACCCCATCGCCTTCGCCCAAACGGCCGGGTCGCTGTAGGTGGCATATAACGGTTCGGGGGCGAAAATAATCAGCCCGCACGCCGGCGTAAGCAGCACCATATTGAGAAAGATGAAACCCATCTTTTTCAGCCCCTGGACCTCCGCGCCATCCGGCAGCGGCTTGACCAGCGTCCACCACATCAGCACCGAAGCGGCGAACAATACGACGTAATACAAACGGTGTACCCCAAAATGGAGCATGACATAATCATGTATCACCGGGATATGGTAAAAAGAAAACAACCCGTTAAACACCAGCGCGGCCACGATCGGGTGGGTCAGGAACTTCAAGCGGCGGAGCGGACCGCGCCCCAGGTACGAGACCGCCGCCTGCCAGACCCAGGCCGGCAAGCCGAGCATGAGCAGCGGAGGAGCGACGAGATAAGACAGCGCCATGCTGACCATGTGGAAGCTGAACATCATATGGCCGAGCAGCTCCACCGGGCCGCCCTGCGCCAGGTAAAGGGCGACCATACCAAGCACAAACAAAATCTTCCGGCCGGCGGAGACTCGCTGCCCTTGTCCGAATTTCTCGTTCAGCGGCCCCGTCAGCACGAAATAACCCGCCGTGACCAGCAGCATCACCGCCAGAACCAAAGGGCTCCATACATCTTCAAATTTAAAATATTCTAAACCCAGCACGTGAACCCTCCTTCCGCCCGCCGCTTTTTGCGTCCAAATTGTGAACTTCCTCCATATAAGCGAAAGAGGCGGCTTGAAACCAAGCCCACCTCTTTATCGATTACCACCACATCCAATATAGCGCCGCTACGATCGCCGTGCCTGCGACAAAAAATCCCCCGGCCATAAAGATGATCGGAATCATATGGCCCTTATCCTTCAAGTGCATCCAGTAACCGAGCTGCACGAGCACCTGGAGCACCGCCATCACCAGCAAGAGCAGCACCGTAAATGCGGTGTTGACGCCGCCGGCCGCCACTGTAGCGAAGGCGATCAGCGTCAGGATAATCGAGAAAATGAAGGCGACGACATGCTTCTGCGGCCCTTCCTGGCGGTGACGATGCTTCACCGCGCCGCCGTCCAAATCGTGATCTGTCATCTTAACCTACCACCTTTCCGAGCAGGTAGACTACGGTGAAGATAAATACCCACACAACGTCGATAAAGTGCCAATACATCGCGGATACGTATATTTTCGGCGCCGTCACGACGGTCAGCCCTTTTTTGAACAATTGTCCGATCAGAATCGATATCCAGAGAATCCCGAACAACACGTGCGCTCCGTGGAAACCGACCAGCGTATAGAAAGCCGAACTAAAGGCGCTTGTCGTCATTCCGTAACCGTCATGAATAATATATTCAGCGAATTCGTAAATCTCCAAGATGAGGAACGCAAGCCCGAGGACCACGGTGACACCGAGCCAGCGCGCCAAGGAGGTACGGTTGCCGCGATGCATCGCCTGGATGGCGAACACGCTCGTCAAGCTGCTGACGAGCAGGATGAATGTGGCGGCGGCCGTCATCGGCAGGCTGAACAGCTCGCTCGCGCTCGGTCCGTCCGCCACCTGATTGCGCAGCGTCAGGAAAGTGGCGAACAGCGTACCGAACAGGACCGACTCGCCCCCCAGGAACAGCCAGAAGCCGAGCACTTTGTTGCGGCCCTCCAGCGTCGCTTTCTCCGGCTCGTGGGGTAGAGCGCCCGCGGCCTGCTGTGGGTGAGGTGTACTCATGATGCTTTGACCTCCTTGTCGTTCAATTCGTCCGGATCGATATGCCAGCCGTGATCGTCAAACAGCGAACGAAGCAGCATACAGCCGAAAGTAATCGCCAGGCCGAGGCCCGTGATGATATATTTGCCGAACAGGAAATTGAGTACGCTGTTACCGAAATCGTCATTCGTAAACATAAAGCCGAGACCTGCAATGAAGAGGCCGACCGACATCATGAACGGCAGGATGGTCGGGGAAGGCATGTGAATCGGCCCGACCGGTTCGGCCGGCGTCATCTCCTTGTTGCCCGCCATCTTCTCTTTCCAGAAGGCGTCGATTCCGCGAACGAGCGGAGTCTGCTTAAAGTTGTACTCCGGCGGCGGCGAAGCAATGGCCCATTCGAGCGTCCGGCCGTCTTCCCAAACATCGCCGGCCACGCCTTTCGGCTGTCTGAACGACAGCACGACATTGACGAGGAAAATGATCACGCCGACGCCCATCAAAAACGCGCCGATCGTACTGACCAGGTTCATCGTATCGAAGCCTTGGTTCGGCAAGTACGTAAACACGCGGCGCTGCATCCCGATGAGTCCGAGGAAATGCTGCACGAAGAAGGTCATATGGAAACCGATAATAAAGGTCCAGAACTCCACTTTGCCGAGCTTCTCGTTCAGAACGCGGCCGAACATCTTGGGCCACCAGTAATGCAGGCCGGCAAACAGGCCGAGCACGAGACCGCCGACGATGACATAGTGGAAATGCGCCACGACGAAGTATGTGTCATGGTACTGATAATCGGCCGGCGCGGAAGCGAGCATCACCCCGGTTACCCCGCCCATCACGAAGGTCGGAATAAAGCCGGACGCGAACAGGTTCGCCGTCGTAAAGCGGATTTGCCCGCCCCACATCGTGAACAGCCAGTTGAAGATTTTAATCCCCGTCGGGACGGCGATCAGCATCGTCGCGATGGAGAACAGCGCGTTGGCGACCGGTCCCATTCCGGTCGTGAACATGTGGTGCGCCCACACCATGAAGCCGAGGAACGCGATCAGGATGGTGGCGAACACCATCGAGCTGTATCCGAACAGCCGCTTGCGCGAGAACGTACTGACTACCTCGGAGATGACGCCGAAGGCAGGCAGAATCAATATGTAAACCTCCGGGTGTCCGAAGATCCAGAAAATATGTTGCCAAAGGACGGGATTGCCGCCTTGAGCCACATCGAAGAAGTTCGCGCCCAAAATCCGGTCAAACGTAAGCAGCACCAAGCCCACCGTGATCGCCGGGAAAGCGAACAAAATCATGGTCGAGGTTACGAAAGTCGTCCAGGTGAACATCGGCATGCGCATAAAGGACATACCCGGCGCACGCATCGTAATGATCGTGGCCAGGAAGTTGATCCCCCCGATCAGCGTACCGAGACCGGCAATCTGCAGGCCGATTGTGTAAAAATCGACGCCGTGCGTCAAGCTGTAGGTCGTTGAAGACAGCGGAGTATAAGAGGTCCACCCGGCATCCGGGGCGCCGCCCAGAATCCAGCTCAGGTTCAGCAGCAGGCCGCCGAACAGGAACGTCCAAAAGCCGAGCGAATTCAGGAACGGAAACGCCACGTCGCGGGCTCCGATCTGCAGCGGAATCACCGCGTTCATGAGCGCGAAGATCACCGGCATGACGCCGAGGAAGATCATCGTCGTTCCGTGCATCGTGATGAGTTCATTAAATTGCTGGGCCGTTACGAAATCGTTCATCGGCTTGGCGAGCTGCACGCGGATGAGCAGCGCTTCAATCCCGCCGATGCCGAAGAAGAAACCGCCCGCGATCAAATACAGGATAGCGATTTTCTTATGGTCGACCGTGGTCAACCAGTCCATCAAACCTTTGTGGCGCTTGACAGTGTGAGCATGAGCCAAGGTTTGTACCCCCTCAATATGACAATTTGTAATCGGCCAGATACTGGGCGATGGCATTGATTTCATCATCCGTAAGCCCCAGATCTTCCTTCGGACTCGGCATCTTGTTGCCCGGTTTCACCGCTTGCGGGTCCATCAGCCATTCCTTCATGTTATCCTTGGCCGGTTTGCTGCCGACATAATTGCCTTCGCCCTCCGCATTCAGCAGAATGCTGGCCACGGATTCCCGGCTGCCTATGCCGGTCAGGTTCGGCCCGATCGGACCTCCCTGATCGCCGACCGCATGGCAGGTCAGGCATTGATTCTTGAACACCTCGGCGACGGCCGGGTCTTCCGGCAGCACCGCCGGCGCCTTCATCGCGTCCACCCAGGCGTTGAATTCGTCATCGCTGACCGCCTTCACCTTGAATTCCATAAAGGCGTGGGACGGGCCGCAAAGCTCGGCGCATTTCCCAAGATAAACGCCTTCGTTCTTCGCCTCGATCCAGGCGTTGTTAATCGTTCCGTCCGTATTGGTGTCGGTCTTCCCCGCCAGTGACGGAACCCAGAAGGAGTGCAGCACGTCGGCCGTTTTCAGCTCGAGCGCAATTTTTTTGCCGGTCGGGATGACCAAATCCTGCGCGGTAGTAATCCCGTAATCCGGGTAGGAGAATTCCCACCAGAACAAGTGCGAAGTGACCTTGACCTTGACCGCGTTCTTGTCCGCCGAATAATTTTCTCCGAACGCGAACACCTTCTGTACGGTAGCTACGGCCAGAATCAGCACCAGCACGAGCGGAATCGCCGTCCAGATGACCTCCAGCTTAAAGTTGCCTTCCACCTGCTTCGGAACTTCGTTTTGTCCCGGCTTCCGCCGGAATTTGATCCACACAAAGGCCGCAATTCCAAATACGATGAGCATAACCGCCACCATGATGGTGATGGAAAGTTTAATCAAACCGAGCTGCTCCTCCGCCACTGTCCCTTGCGGTCTGAGCACCGACAAATCCTCCCGGCCGCATGCGGACAGCAAAAGCGATAGCCCGGCGAACAGAGGTACAAGCCGCTTTACAGCCTTCCACGGTTTCATCATTGATCTACCCCACTTTTCCGTTTTCTTCTCCGGTATGTACAGGCATGTGGTGTACCCAGTCAAAAATAACCTGCTTTAGCACGGAAACATCACTTTTGTCAATTATAACAATCACCTATTAAATATATGATCGAACCCCTGTTTTGTCAATGTGTCGAAGGCAGTTCACAAATTGTTCAAAATTAGAGAAAACCGCGCCGCAATGCGGTTTGCTAACGTTTTCAGGATAGCTTTACCCGTTGGCTTGCCCTGTGAACCATGGTCATATTTTGCCAATTACGTAAAAATACTGATTTCATTCATTTTTGACATTTTGAGAAACTTTATGTTACAAAAAATCAAAAAAAGAGAGCATCGCTCTCTTTTTAAGATGTTAAGATGACCGGTCCGTCTTCCAAAATTGCCAAAGTATGCTCATAATGCGCCCCCAGGCTGCCGTCCGCCGAGCGGATCGTCCACCCGTCATCGTCCCAAAATACCGCGCCGGTCTCGCCCAGCGTAAAGATCGGTTCGATCGTAATCACCATACCGGGCTGCAATTTGACGCCGCTGTGCGGCCGTCCGAAGTTCGGCACATCGGGCGGTTCATGCATCTTTTGCCCGATTCCGTGGCCGATCAGCGGCTTGACGATTCCGACCCGCTCCTCCTGCGCGACGCGCTGGACCGCATAGCCGATATCGCCGACGCGGTTGCCCGGAATCGCCTGGGCGATCCCCGCATAAAGCGCCTTTTCGGTCGTCTTGAGCAGCCGTTCTGCTTCCGGCTTTACCTCTCCGACCCGGTAGGACCAGGCCGAATCCGCCAGCCAGCCCTTCTTGTTGACGACCATATCAATCGTAACGATATCGCCGTTCTGCAATTTCTGCTTCCCCGGAAATCCGTGACATACCACCTCGTTGACGGAAGCGCAGGTGGCGTAAGGGAAGCCGCGGTAGCCTTTCTGCTCCGGCGTCGCCCCTTTTTTGGCAAGGAAGGATTCGACGAAAGCATCGATCTCCCCCGTCGTAATCCCCGGAGCGATCAGCCTGGCGATCTCTCTGTGACATTCGGCAAGAATGGCTCCCGCCTCGCGGATCCGGGCTATTTCTTCTTTCGATTTTATATTTGCTTTCAAAATTAAGGAACTCCTTTCGCGGCGCATGGCTGTTAAATCCATAATAAGGCCGATGTTAATCTATTATATGTCGATTCCAAAGAAAAAAACGCCCCGGCTCTCGCCGGGACGGTCATTACCGTATTTAATCGGTTCAATCGATCAATTCACTTAAGCCTCAGGAAACCGAAGAGTCCAGTTTGTCCAATTCCATTTCCACCAAGTGGGTCAATTCTTCCTCATACCCGCCTGTAATCCGGTATTTGCGGACGTATTCCTTCACGAACTTTTTCGGGTCCTTCGGTTTGAATATCCGGGTCATTTCCCGCAAACTTTCCTTCACCTCATTGTGTCCTTTCGTTGCCATTCCAAATTCCCTCCCAGAACGATTCTAGTTCAATGCTCCGATCCCGAGAATGCGTAAAAAGCAGATATTCATGAAGTCAGCTTGCGGTAACTTAAACAGCTGGCGCATGACACTATACATACCCGAACAAATTCTCGATGAATCAGGCACGGTTAGAACAGCGTCTTGCAAATGCGTTTACCGGTCTCTTAGGAATTCTTAAGCGAAAAAGACCTTACCTCCCATATTGTAACATATTCAGCTTCCAGTTACAGCTTTCTTCCAAATACCTATTTCTGTTATCGGCAAAAATTTGATTTTTTGGAATAGCTCCCATTGGTTAAGATATCTACGGGGACATTTTATCGCGAGTTAATCATACTGTTATAATCTTAATAAGTGAGTAAAAATCACGGACAGGAGGATGGCATTTTGAAGCCCACAACGCCCAAAATCATGATACTTTCCGCCAGCTTCGGCGACGGGCATACCCTCGCCTCCCAAGCGGTCGAAGTTTGTTTCCGCAGCAAGGGGATTCAGGATATTATTGTGCTCGACCTCCTGGCTGAAGCTCACCCGTTTCTGAACGACCTGACGAAATTCGTTTACCTCAACAGTTTTAAAGCGCTGCCGTCCCTTTACGGATGGATCTATAATCTGTCCAACGAGCTCCGGCCCGAAGCTTCCTTCCTCCGGGCGATCAATTCCGTCGGGACCGGCAAGCTCAAAGAAGCCATTCTCCGCCACAAGCCGGACCTGGTTATTCACACATTTCCGCAGCTCGCCCTGCCGGATATATTGAAGAAATCCGGGCAGCGACTGCCGCTCGTCAATATCGTGACCGATTTTGATTTGCATACAAGATGGATCCACTCCGGGGTAGACCGGTATTATGTGGCTACCGAAGACATGAAAGCGGAGATGGTCAAAAAAGGAGTACCCGAATCCCGCGTGCTTGTCAGCGGCATTCCTTTACGGCCCGACTTTCAACAAGATCTTCAGAACTCCCGCCCCGGACTTACGGGCTCATTGGACCGGGAAAAAAAGACCGTCTTGCTGATGGCCGGGGCCTACGGGGTGATGCAAGGGATCCGCGAGATTTGCGAGGCGCTGCTTGAGGGGGGACAGTATCGGATATTGGCCGTCTGCGGCCGGAATGAGGGTTTGTACAACGGGCTGAAATCCGCCTTCGGTGACCGCCCGGATCTTCATCTGTTCGGCTACGTTCAGGAAGTCGCTCTGTTGATGCATGCGAGCGATTGCATTATTACCAAGCCCGGCGGGATCACTTTGGCGGAATCGCTGGCCTCCCGCCTGCCGATGTTCCTGTACCGCCCCGTCCCGGGTCAGGAATTGAACAACGCCCGGTACTTGAAAGAAAAGGGCGTCGCTTCCATCGCGAGCGACGCCAAGTCGCTGCGCAAAGAAATCGACGACCTGCTGCTGGATGAGCAGCGGCTCGCGGGGGTCCGCGCGGAAATAGAAAACCTCCGCAAGCCGGATGCCGCGGAGGTAATCGTCGGTGATATATTGGATCAATGGTTTCGGCCGGATACCGGGACCATTCCACCTGTTCAAATCGGTTCTGCCCGCCCTAGGCTCGTCATACATTGAGTACTAAAGGAAGGTTATCCGAATTTGGAAAGCAGGTGTATGCCCGTGTCCCCGTTCAAATCTTCAACAGGCCTTTACGAAAATGTGGCCGGATTCCTCTGTTATCTGTTCGCCTTCGTCGGCGGCGTGGTGTTTCTGGCTATCGAGCGAAGAAGCCGCTTCGTGCTGTTTCATGCCCTGCAGTCCGTGGTCCTGTTCGGCGGACTGATGGTCTGCCATGCGCTGGTCAACTTTCTGCCGATTATCGGTGTCGTTGTCAACCTGCTGCTCACGCTGCTAGGCCTCGTCCTGTGGTTCGTCCTGATGCTGGCCGCGCTGCAGGGCAAATGGCTCAAACTCCCCTGGATCGGCGACTTCGCCGAGAAGCAGTTAAACCGGATGCGCTGAAGACACGACGCTTCCCGCAAAGATACGAAAAGACGAAAAGATAGACTATTCTTCCGCCGGTGCTTGCTTCTTCTTGCCGCCGCTCAGGCCGTTGAACAGCAGGTTCAACACGATCGCCGTGAAGCTGCCGGCCACGATGCCGTTGTCAACGAGAATCCGCAGCCAGGACGGCAGAGCATGGAAAACTTCCGGAACGACCGTAACGCCCAGTCCCATCCCCACCGAGCAGGCGATGATGAGCAGGTTTTCCGGCCGGTTCAGGTCGGCCTGATCGCCCAGCATCCGGATACCCGAAGACAATACCATGCCGAACAGCGCGATCATCGCTCCGCCGAGCACGGAGGTCGGCACGAGCTGGGTGAGCGCGGCGATCTTCGGCACAAAGCCGATTAGAATCAGCAGAGAGCCGGCCACGACGATCACGTCGCGGGTTTTCACCCGGCTCATTTGGACGAGCCCGACGTTTTGCGAATATGTCGTATACGGAAATGAGTTGAACACGCCGCCGAGCATGATGGCCAGCCCCTCGGCGCGGTAGCCGCGCGCAAGATCTTTTCCGGTGATATCTTTGTCAACGATTTTTCCGAGCGCCATAAAGACGCCGGTGGATTCCGCAACGCTGACGATCGCGACCAGAATCATCGTGATGATGGCCGAGGCATGGAATGTCGGCACCCCGAAATAGAACGGCTGAACCATATGAAACCAGCTCGCTTCCTTAAGCGGCGTCAAATCCACTTTGCCCATCAGCGCCGCGGCCAGCGTCCCGACAATCAGGCCGATCAGCACGGAAATCGACTGCAGGAATCCTTTGGCAAACCGGTTCATCAAAATAACGAAAATGAATACCCCGAACCCTAAGATAAGATTGCTCGGGCTGCCGAAATCCGCCTTCGTGACGTCGCCGCCGCCAAGGTCGGTCAAAGCTACCGGAATCAGCGTCACGCCGATAATAGTCACGACCGAACCGGTAACAATCGGCGGAAAGAACGCGATCAGTTTGCCGAACAAGCCGGAGAATAAGAAGACGAACAGCCCCGAAGCGATGATCGCTCCATAGATGGCCGAAACCCCCATCCCCTCCGTTCCGCCGATGGCAATCATCGGGGACACCGCCTGGAACGCGCAGCCCAGCATGACCGGCAGCCCGATGCCGAAGAAGCGGTTTCCCCAAACTTGCAGCAACGTTGCCACCCCGCAGGCCAGCAGGTCGATCGAAATCAAGTAGGTCAATTGCTGATGAGTGAAATTGAGTGCCCCCCCGACAATCAGCGGTACAACGACCGCCCCCGCATACATCGCCAGCACATGCTGCACTCCTAGCGAAAATGTTTTAAACGGATGCCGGTTTCTTTGGAAAATACGCTCGCGTGCCATCTTTGCTCCTTACTCCTCCCCATGGTTATCCCATGATCATTTTTTATATATTGTGTTGCTATTACAGCTCCTCTACGAAGGAAACCGCCCCGTTCTCCAAAGAAGCGATCCGGACCAAAGAATCTACCCGATAGCCCGCTTCCTGAAGCCGGCTCGCGCCCGGCTGGAACGATTTCTCGATCACGATGCCGATTCCGACGACGCTGGCACCCACCTGCTCGACGATCCGGGCCAGTCCGAAAGCAGCTTCTCCGTTGGCCAGGAAATCGTCGATAATCAATACCCGGTCTTCGGGATGCAAAAATTTCTTGGAGACCGTAATTTCATTCGTTTCCTGCTTGGTGAAAGAATAGACCTTCTCCACCAAAATGTCGTCGCGCAAAGTCAGCGATTTATGCTTCCGCGCGAATATCATCGGCACGCCGAGTTCCAGCGACGTCATGATCGCCGGGGCAATCCCCGACGATTCTATCGTCAGCACTTTGGTGACGCCCTCTTCCGCGAATCTGCGGGCAAATTCACCTCCGACCTCCCGCATCAGCACCGGATCCATTTGGTGATTAAGAAAAGAATCCACTTTGAGGACATTGTCCCCCAGTACGATGCCCTCCGCCATCACTTTGTCTCTGAGTAATTTCATGTGACGCTTCCCCCTTATGTCGAATAAATTAAGCAACAAAAAAACACCTCCCGGCGCTGCCGGGAAGTGGACGAGACAAGGCAAAAAACCGGAGACCCCAGCCGTCTTCCGGCGATAAGCAATGCCGGAAGACACGCTTGGGGGAAACCTGGTTTCACCTCGTAGTCCGATCATTTCCGGTGACCGGGTAGAGACATGCAGGCCGATTCCTGCACATATACGAGAAAAATGTATTTAAAAATTGAAAGTTGTCGTCTTTCATGCAATGTTAGAAGTATAACGCATATGGTACGGGGAAATAAAGAGGAAATTTTTTAGAGCGGTCTGGATTCCTTGGGCAGCAAATTACTCAGCAGCGAACGCAGCTCCGTATCTTCCTTATAGCTCTTCTCCCCGGTATCCAGGCGGCGCACCCGGATCTTACTGTAGTTTGCGGCCGGATCAACCGGTGTAAACACCAGATTGTCCTTGTCCTCCAGCCGAAGCTTGTAGCCCATCTCCACGAACATCGACAAAAAATCTTGTTCCGACGGCACTTGTCCCTCCTGCAAAAAGATCAGCCCGCGCAATTCCTTCACCTCGTGCGGGTGATGCACTTCAAAGTGAACGATGCATTCCATAGTAATTAAGCTCCTTTCAAAACTAGCGTTCCCTGGAAAAACGCGCGGCACGGTTTCCGGCAAAATTTTACCGGGGCTCTCCGTGCCGCTTCCAAACCGGCGCCCTACTTATTACTACGGATCAATCCCTAGGCTGCGGGGCGCGCATATTACAAGTTTGTGAATTTTTCAGAAAAATCGCTCATTAAATTTGTTCCGAGCCGCAATGCGGACACCATTTGGTGCCTTTGACCAATACGGCGGAGCAAATCTGACAGCCCACCGTCGGGATGGCCGCCTCCAAAGTCGAAGAAACCTGTTCCTTCGGCTCCATGTTCTCTTTCCAGGTCCGAACTCGGCGGTCCAGCTCCTCCTGGCGTCTTATTTCCCGCTGGCGGCGGGCCTCCATCTCTTCATCAGCGGGTGGTTCCTTGGCTTCTTTGTAGATGATCGTCTCGTCCGACACCTGGCCGGTAAGCGAAGCCAGCGGATCGTTAAAGGCCTTGAGTGGGGCGGGCTCTTCCGGCTCCTTATCGGCGGAACGGCTTTCCTCCGCGGGCTTGACCTTGTTCAGCTTGTGCCCGCAATATTGGCAGAACATCGCATCCTCGGCGACGGACCGGCCGCAGGCGCCGCAAAGGCGCTCATTCTTCATCTCGGCGATTTTGGCGCGGATCTCGTCCCGCTCCTCGGCGAGGAGATCGCAGGTTTTGGCCAGCTCGATCATTTCTTTCTCCGCATCGGACATATCCTTGCGGGAATAACCTTCGTAGAAGATCTCGCCCATTCTTTGGAAGTATAGCCCCATTTCACGTTCAATATTCGAAATTTGCGTGTTCAGCCTGCCGATCTCCACGGCGTTTTGCGCGCGGTCGGTCACCTTCCCAGCACCGTCTTTTATCCGTTGTAAAAAATTCATGACAGTATTCCTCCCATTCATCGGCATACCTGGTCGTTAAAAAGTCTGTAGGAATATAAATTCTAGATTATCATACCAGATTTGCGGCTTCCGTGAAAATCGGCCCTTTGATTCACCTATAGGGGCTCCGTGTAAAAAAGGAATAGAACGCTAAGGTCCGCAGAAAAGGAGGAATCGCAAGTGGCCTTGTCCAAGACCCCGTATTATGTTTCCGTAACGCACCGGCTTATCCAGCAAACGCCGAACGACTCGTCCGAGTTCCAGGTGCTTCTGGACGAAGAAGAACTCGCGCAGCTCCGCGACAAGCTGAACGAACTGTCCAAAGAGGACGACTACACGTTCAAACGGGCTCCCGTCCCCTTCAAGTCCGCCGACCATGATGAAGCGCCGGAACAGTTCAACCGTAGGCTTACTGAGCTATATGTACTTTTGTACCGTACCGGCACCGAGCGGACGCGGAACGCCTTGATGAAAATGGGCGTTCTGAATCGCCTCGCCGACACGGATTACCGCGATCCCGGATATGGCGGCGGATCGCCCTTGAACAAATAAGCAAGCCGGGCTGGTTTAGCCCGGCTTGCTGCGCTTCGCACCGGCGAGCTCCGCCGCGCGCTCCATGACCCGGCCGGCAACCAGGGCCAAGCCCTTGGCGGCCCCGGGAACGCCGGGAAGCAGCGCGGCCCACGGGGCCGAATCGGACCCCGTCTCGCGGCCGGGCTTCACGCCGGGGCGGCGGAGGCGGAGATCCGCAAGCTCCGCCGCCACATCGTGAAGCTGCGGTCCGGGCAGGTGAAGCCGCCCCTGGTCGGCCATCTCCGCGAGCCATTCCGCGAGGTTCGGGCCGCCCTCCGCTTCGCCAGGCGACCGCTCAGGCCCGCCGGCCGCCTGGCGGAGCGCGGCGGCGGGATCGGGCAGCGGCTGGCGCGCCGCCCACAGATCCAGGGCGGCCGCCGCCAGCGTCTCCGGCGTCCAGCCGAGCAGCGCGAGCCGCACGCCGGCGTCCGCCGCCCAGGCGGCGTCGCCATAGGCCATGGCGCGCTCGGCATGGCCGCACCCCCCGGCGCCGCAGGAGCACCGCGGCGCATCCGACGCTGCCGCTGCGGGCTTGCCCCGCCGCCAGGGCGGCTGCTCGGGCAGGAGCGCCTCCAGCGCCTCCGGCCCTTCCTCGAGCAGCCCGGCCAGCAGCAGCGGCCGGCCCGCAAGCCGGTTCAGCAGCGCCCGGCTTTCCTCGCCGCCGCGAGGATCGCCCGGCAGCAGCACGGTGCAGAGCGGCGGCCGCTCTCCGGCTTCCGCCGCCTCCGCCGGGAACTTGACGAGCAGGCCCTCCGGTACCGGCTCCAGCGCCACGTCTTTCGGAATCGTTAATTTCCGGCTCATCGAACCTCCTCCTCGATCATGCTTCCCGCCCGCAGCGCGATCAGGCCGCGCAATTCCTCGTCGGACATTTCCGTAAGCCATTGCTCGCCGGAACCGACAACCTGTTCGGACAGGCTTTTTTTCCGTTCGATCAATTCATCGATCCTCTCTTCCAGCGTGCCTTGGCAAATCAGCTTGTGCACCTCCACGTTCTTCCGCTGCCCGATCCGAAATACCCGGTCGGTCGCCTGATTCTCCACCGCCGGATTCCACCACCGGTCATAGTGGATCACATGGTTGGCCCGCGTTAAATTCAAGCCTACACCGCCCGCTTTCAGGGAGAGCACAAAAAATGGCGCTCCGACGCCTTCCTGGAAGCCCTTGACCATGTCGTCCCGCTCCTGCTTCACCACGCCGCCGTGCAGGAAGAACGGCGCCTCTCCGTACCGCTTGGCAAGCTGTTCCTTGATCAATTCCCCCATTTGTACGTATTGCGTAAATATCAGCGCCGCTTCGCCGTTGTCGATAATCAGATCGAGCAGCTCGAACATCCGCTCCATTTTGCCGGAACGTTCCGCGGCGGCACCTCCTGCTCTTCCGGCCCCCAGCTGCGGATGATCGCAAATCTGCTTCAGCCGGGTCAGCGAGGACAGCACAAGCCCTTTGCGGGCGATCCCGCTGCTTCCGCCGATGCTCGACATCAGCTCCGCCGTCACCGCCTCGTACATCCCGGCCTGCTCCGCCGTAAGTGTACAATACGATTTCAGCTCGATCTTCTCGGGAAGATCCTTGCGGATATCCGGATCGCTCTTCAACCGCCGGAGCAAAAACGGCGCCACCAGCTTCCGCAGGCTGGCAAGTTCGGCGGCATGCTGCTCCCCGTTCCCCCCGTACCTGGAACGGAACGCGGCGTTCGTGCCCAAATACCCGGGATTCAGAAACTGAAATATCGACCACAGCTCGCTCAGCCGGTTCTCCACCGGCGTGCCCGTCATGGCGATCCGCTGCGGGGCGCTTAGCTTCATGACGCTTTGCGCCTGCTTCGTGCCGAAGTTCTTAATGTACTGCGCTTCATCGAGCACGATCGTCTTCCATGCCAGCTCGCGAAGCTCCTTGCCGTCCCGCCCGGCCAATTGGTAGGTTGTCAGCACGATGTCGCTCTCCCGGCATTTCCGGGCCAACCGCTCCTCGTGCAGCCGGTCGCTTCCATGATGGACGTAAAGCCGCAAATGCGGCGCGAACCGGGCCAGCTCCCGCTGCCAATTGCCGAGCAGCGAGGTCGGGCACACGATCAGGCTGGATCCGTCCGATGTCTCCAGGCCGTCCAGCAGCTCCGTGATGACCTGCACCGTCTTGCCCAGGCCCATATCATCCGCCAGCAATGCCCCGAATCCGAGCTCTCGCATGGCCGCAAGCCACTGGAAGCCTCTTTCCTGATAAGGCCGCAGCGTGCCGTGCAGCGAGCGTGGAACCGGCCGGGGAGCGATGCTGCGCAGCGCTTCGCCGGACAATAGAACGGCCAGCATCCCTTCCGATTCCACTTCTTCCACCCGCAGCCCGTCGAAGAACTGGTCCTGTTCGCTGCCCGATTTCAGATACATGAGATCGCGAAACGTCATCGTTCCGCTTTCCTGCCGCTTCATAAACTTCAGGACCTGGCGGAGTTCCTTCACGTCGACCTCGATCCACTCGCCGTGAAACAACACGAGCGGCGACTTCGAAGCGGCGAGCTGCGCAAGCTCCTCCAGGCTCAGCTCTTTCCCGCCGAGCACAGCCCTCGCCTCGAAAGACACCAGTTGCTGGACACCGAATCCCGCTCCTTCCGACTTCTCCCGCGGGAAGCCTTCCCAGCCGGCCGTCTTGATCTTTACGCCGGCGGTGCGCCGGCCCTCCCGGGTCCAGCGGGAGGGCATCTGCACGGATACCCCGTGCTTGCGCAGCGGCACGACGGACCGGCTCAGAAAGGCGTACATCTCCTCCGGCCGGAGTACCGCCGAATCGGGCCGCGCCGTCATACAAGCCTCGGCGATTAGGCCGGATAGCTCCGCGGCTTTCTTCAAACGAAGCAGCAGATTCTCCCGGACATTCCGGTACTTCCGTCCGGCAATTTCCATGTCCGGCTCGGGATAGCTCCAGACCAGGCCGGCCGGAAGCCGTACGGAGGGATCCTCCGCGCCTTCGCCCCAGAACGATAACCTCCACAAAGGCCCCGTGTCCTTGCCGTTTCCGCCGGCGCCGTTCTCCTGCCAAGGCTCGATCCGCAAGGCCAGGCGCAGCGTCCCCGCTTCCATGCCGGGCTCGGTTTCCGCATCCGCCTGCGGGCGCCCTCCTCCGGCGGCGGCGATATCTGCGGCGAGCTGCCCGATCTCGCCCGCACTGCCCTGTATATCCGGCGGGGTTCCCGCGCTCAACAGGCCGTTCCACCACAGCTCCGCGAGCGGGGAATATCCCCTGCGGTAATCGGCCCGCGCGGGATTCAGCTTCCGCCCCAAATCGCGGACGCTGTTTCTGACCTCGTAATCGATCATCGCCGTCATAAAAGAGTGCAGCAGCGCAAGCTGACGCTCCGCGATCGAACCGGACTCCTGCATCGCCGGTGCCTGCACCGCGGCCAGTGCCACCGGCGGCATCGCCGCCGCCAGCCGGCGGAAGCGGTCCTCGTCTTTTCCTCCGTCCAGAAGCGGCCCCCATACCGCGCCGAGCGAAGCCTGTGTCCCCCTGCGGCGTCCCGGAGTTCCGGAGCCGGGCTTCACTCCGGGTGCGATTCGGCCCCGCAGCAAAAGGTCAAGGGCAAAGCGCGCAGCCGCGGCCCAGTACCCGAACTCCGGCCCGGATTTGATTCCGTGGCCGGCGAAGTAGCTCTCATCCCATCCCAGCAGCAGCTGCCATGCTTCCCCGACCGGCAGGGCCAGGCCTTCCAGCGTCCTGCCGATCAGCCCTTTGCGATCGCCGCCGCCCGCCGATCTGCGCCCGTAGGAGACCGGGTACCTGACCTCGGCGAGCCGCAGGGCGGCATGTTGAAACGGGCGTACTCCGGGCCGCGGCTCCAGCGGTCTCACCGCCGCCGTCCAGGCGTCCACTTTGGATTCCGATATTTCACCGGAGAAGCAAAACAGCACATCTCCGAGCCAAATTCCATACAGGCGTTGATTCATGGTGATCTCCCGTCATTTTTCCTGATTCATCTCGGTTCATCTGAAAAACCGCATTAATTCTATCTTATACGAAACCGCCCCGGTATAAAACCGCGGCCAAACCTTTGCACGGGCCCCGCTTCGTCCTTAACGGAAAATGTTTTTCCAAAAATGGGTATATTCATATAGTAAACGCGATAAACCCGCTTCTAACGTCCGAGGAGGCATTTATTCATGTTCAGCAAACAGGCCTGCCGTTGGTGGAACTGTCTTCTATTTCTGGCTCTTATAGCGATAAATATATTTGCTGAGGCCATCCCGCTGGGGAGCGGCCGTACCGGAGAATTGTCCGAGCGCTATTTAACACTGCTCACACCTGCCGGATACGCCTTTGCGATCTGGATCGTCATTTATATTTTGCTCGGCTGCGCGGTCGTCTATCTCTTCCGCCGCAAAGATGCGGATAAGCCTTGGGGACGCATGTTCACGCTTTGGTTTGCGCTCTCATGTCTATTCAATGCGGGGTGGCTCGCGCTCTGGCATTATGAATCCCTCATCCCGTCGTTCGCAGCGATCGTTCTGCTGCTTGTTTCCCTTGCGATGATCTACCGTTATTCGCGGGAAATCCTTCACCCGACCCGGGGGGAAACCTGGTTTTTGCGGATTCCGTTCAGCCTCTATTTCGGTTGGGTTTTTACCGCCTCGCTGATCAACCTGCAGGTTATCCTCCAGCATTCCCGGCTTCGGGTCAGCCTGCCGCAGCCTGAAACGGCCATTATTCTATTGATCATAGGCGCGATTGCGATGATGCTCGTCGGCAACCGGACCCGGGACGGACTTCTTCCGCTGCCGACAGCCTGGGGCTATATAGCCGTGGCGGTCAAGCACTCCGACCGGCACGAACTGATGTTTGCCGCCTGGCTCGCAGCCGCCGTCCTGCTCATCTATTCGCTCGCCCTGCTCTTTTTCCGCGCAAGGGAACGGGATTAATCAGTGTTCGGGAAACAACGTCCCTATTACCGGAGGTTTGTAAAAAACAAAAGTGCAGGGATCCGAATGAAAATCCGCTGCACTATTGTACGATCTGATGATTCGAAGGTAGGCCTTGAATGAGGACACTATTTCAGAGCGATAACCTCGATTTCGACGAGTCCGTCCTTCGGCAAACGGGCTACCTGCACCGCGCTGCGGGCCGGGTAAGGCTCGGCGAAGAAGCTGCCGTAAATTTCGTTGACCTTGGCAAAATCGTTCATGTCATTCAAGAAGACGGTCGTCTTTACGACCTTGTCGAGACCGGTTCCGGCCGCTTCCAGAATGGCGCTCACATTGTTCAGCGCCTGCTTCGTTTGCGCTTCGACGCCCTCGGCAAGCTGGCCCGTTTCCGGAATCAGACCGAGCTGCCCGGATGTGAATACATACTCCCCGACTTGCACCGCCTGAGAATAAGGTCCGATCGCGCCCGGCGCGTTCGTTGTGGAAATTACCTGTTTATCCATTTCCCATCCCTCTTTACATAGAATTTCTTCTTATTGTATCTATTAACGGGGGCCCAAAGCAACCGAATCCGCCAAATCCGAACCGGCGTCTCCCGCTCCATCTTCCTTTGGATCAACATTTATAGGCAAATAAAGAGAAAAGGTGCTGCCTTTGCCTTCCTCGCTGCGCAGTGTAATGAAGCCGCCGAGCAAACGAGCCAGGTCCTTGCTGATCGGCAGCCCAAGCCCGGTTCCTCCATATCTGCGACTGATGGAGCCGTCCGCCTGGCGGAACATCTCAAAGATCGCGGCATGCTTGTCCTCCGGGACGCCGATTCCGGTATCGCTGACCGCGAAGACGATCCAATCCCCGGGCGGCGCTTCCTCTTGGTCCGCGGGGCGGATTTCCAGCCTGACTCCTCCCTGATGCGTAAACTTAAACGCATTGGAGAGCAAATTGCGCAAAATTTGACCGATCCGCTGTCCGTCCGAGGATATCGTGCAAGGCAGTCCCGGCTTCTGCACGATGTCGAAGGCCAGGCCTTTTTGGCTTGCAGTATGTTCAAAATCGAGCTCCATGAGCTGCATGATTTCGGCGATAATGACATCCTCCCTGACGATCTCCAGCCGCCCCGCCTCGACCTTGGATAAATCGAGGATATCGTTGATCAGATGAAGCAGGTCGAGGCCCGACTTATGAATGATCTTGCCGTAATTCGCCGCCTCTTCCCCGCTCCCGTCCCCGCCTTCGGATTCGGCGATAATCTCGGCCAGGTTGATGATGCTGTTGAGCGGCGTCCTTAACTCATGCGACATATTGGCCAAAAATTCCGACTTATATTGCGATGCCAATGCAAGCTGTCTGGCGCGTTCCTCCTGCACGATCTTTGCTTTCCGCAGCTCCTCCGTCTGCTTGCGCAGCAGGCCGTTGACACGCTTCAGGTCCACCGTCTGTTTCCGGTCCTGCTGGAAATCCCACAGCATGAGCGCAAAAGCGCAGCTAAGAGCCAAGGTAAGCGGAAACGTAATCGGCGTAATTTCCAGCAGGTACTGCTTCACGGGAATGACGCCGAATATGGCAATATTGACCGTATTGAGCACGTTCACGATCACAATCGTGATGATGCCCTTCGTAATCAGGCGGAGATTGCTCCCTCTGATCCAAATGTTGAGGCACGCGCAGACGACCCCCAGTATCGACAAATTGATAAAGCCCGCCATGGCCGCGTCGTTTATGCCGAATGTCAGTCTGGCCGCCCCGATGCCCACCCCTATGATCACCAAGGTGAGCGGGTTGGAATAGACGGCGGAAGCGATGATGAGCGGCACGACCCGCAGATCGAAAATCACGTTGTCTTTAAGCTGAAATCCGAATTTCATGCAAATCCAGCCCGAGAATATGATCAGAATCACCGACAAAGCATAGTTGGTTTTGGAGAATCGCTTGGTCAGTAAATATTTATAGATGACGTTGGCCAAGTAAGCGACCGTAATAAGCAGTCCCAAATTGAGCATAAACATCTTGCTGAAGCCCATAAACTCACTCCTGTAGATAAGTTGCACCTGCCTTTGGCAGTCTTCCATCATCTTATCACAAGCCCGGAACTAAAGAATGAGACTATTTACATTTTTTAGATTGCCCGATCCTCCCATCAAAAAAAGCGCAAATCAGATCCGATTTGCGCCTTTCTTCCAGAACAGCGGCCAAGGCAGCGCGGCGGCTTCCCGATCCCGCAGCCTCCGCCTTTTCAGGCGGGCCCAAACTCCTCCGATTGCGGGATCTTCCGCACGATCATATGCCGGCCGGGGCTCGACATCAATCTCCCTAAGCGTATAATATCGGAGATTGTAAGTGCTGACCGTGTCGCCTTGGAGCGTAACCACGCTGTCCCTCTTGTACTCGATAATCCTTCCGGTCACTACGCGGGAAACGTACATCTTTTTCCGCCTCCAATGCGGTTTCGGTTTAGGATGGGACGGGCAGCCGCTCAATCGCGGGAACGCACCCAGTCATTGTATTCGCGCTCGGCGGCATCCTTGGTATGACCGTAGCGCTCCTGAAGCTTGCCGACCAGCTTGTCCTTCTCTCCGGCGATCACGTCCAGATCGTCATCCGTCAGCTTGCCCCACTGTTTTTTGGCTTCTCCTTTTATCTGATTCCATTTTCCTTTAATGATGTTCTCGTCCATCATAGATCACTCCTTATTCCATGGATAGTTCAGAGGCTGTTACCAAAGCGCCGGGGCATTTCCCCGTGTACTTTGTAAATACCCTTCGGTCCCCGGTTTGAACCGAGAACACCCCTTCCATTCGTGATGTGCCGAAAAAGCAAACAAGCCCCGCTTGGCTACGGAGCTTGTTTCATTTCCTTTTTGCGATAGGCATCCACAAACAACTGCGCAAAGTGAGGGTCCCACTGGGTTCCCCGGCCTTGCTCCAAAATCTCGATCGCCTTCCCTTCATCAAGCCCTTTCCGGTAGGGACGGTCCGAGGTCATGGCGTCGAAGGCGTCGGCCACCGCGATAATCCGTCCGAACAGCGGAATCTCTTCGCCTTGCAAGCCGTCCGGATATCCGCCTCCGTCATACCGTTCATGGTGCGAACGCACCCCTGGCAGGAACGGAGCCATGGCGTCTGCCGGCTCGATTTGCTTCAGGATTGCCTCGCCGAGGACGGGATGCTGTTTGATATGCTCCCATTCTTCATTGGTCAGGCGGCCTTCTTTTAACAATACCGCGTCGGGGATGCCGATTTTGCCGATATCGTGCAGCAGGGCCGATTTCCTTAGATCGTGAATCTCCTCCTCCGGAAGGTCCGCCAGAAGGCCGATGCCGACGGCGTATTCGGCAACTCGCAAGGAATGGCCCGCCGTATAGGGATCACGGGCGTCCAGCGCTGCAGCAAGCGTGGCGAAGTAGCTCTCCAGCAGTTGATTGTTGCGTTCCGCCTGCAGTTTGATCCCCCGCATCATATGGTTAAACCCGGAGACCAGGCGCGAAAATTCATCGGAGAACAAATCGCTGGCGCCCGTGCGCAGGTAACCGCGCTTGATCTCGCCCATCTTTTCGTACAAATGCTGGATCGGCAGGACGATTTCCCGGGTCAGCAGCCTGGAGCCGATAAACGCGAAGCCCAAGCCGATGACGAGAATAAAAATCGCCCATTCCCAGTAGGAGGTTCCGATCTCGCTCCAATCGCCCAAGCGGAACTGGACCGATAAGCTGTAAAGCAATAACGGGAAAGCCCCGATCAGGAAGAAGCTCCATCTGAGCTTGCGGCGGATGGATATCAGCACTCGCCCTCCCAGCGTCAGCTCCTTGCCGAACAAACGCAGGGACCAAGAGCTCAGCTCCAGCAAAACCGGACGGATGGCGTAGGAAGTCAAGTAGAAGTCGATTAATGCGCGCATTCCGGCAACAAGCACTACTGCCATGGATGCGAGCAGCACATAATAATAAGGAATGGATAATTTCCCGGCATGAATAAGCCATATTGTCAAAGCCGATGCGGGGAGCAGCAGGCCGAACAAATGCGGCCCCATAATCCGCTTCACGGCCAAGCCGGGAAGGCGGTGTGTTCTTATGTATACATTCTGCAAAGAGACGAAGCCTTCGATTTCCGTGGTAAAGCAGGCGCGGATCGGGCGGATCTGCAGGGTGAACACCGTCCATTCGAGGACGAGCATGATGCAAAACGAAAATAGCAGCGCGCCGAGAAGCCCTACATATTGTTCCGCCGGAATATCGTTCGGAGCAAGGAGAATCAGTCCGCCCAAGGCGAAGGCCATGAGCAGAGCGCCCAGCGCAAAATTCAATTTCATGCGAAAAATAAATGTTTTGTACACCGTCAAGGGAATTGTCATTCCTTCCGTTTCCGCCTCTTACATCATTATCGGCAGGAACTGGTAAAGTTTTCAGTGCGCGATTTGTTGGCAAGCTCCAAAAATTTGTCTAATTATTTATAAAGATAACAAACCCATAAGTTAAACCTTGACAGGAGGCACGCCAAAGCTATGGACCCGACAACACTTACGGATTACTTCATTATCCTATTGGCCAGCTTGCTGCTGATCGGCGTGTTCGCCACCAAATTTTCCAGCCGCTTCGGTTTGCCCGCGCTCGTCTTCTTTATCGCCGCCGGCATGGTGCTCAGCCGGTTCATTTATTTTGACAATGCCTTTATCGCCCAACTGGTCGGCACCTTCGCCTTGATCATCATCCTTTTTGAAGGCGGGATGCAGACGAAATTCGCTACGATCAGACCCGTGATCAAAAGCGCCTTATCGCTCGCGACGCTGGGAGTTGTTCTTACCGCCGCGATCGTCGGCATCGGCGCGGTATACATTCTGGGCGTTTCGCTGGAAGAGGGACTGCTGATCGGCTCGATCGTCGGTTCCACCGACGCCGCGGCGGTGTTCTCCGTGCTGAGCGGCAAAAATATCAAGGAGCGCCTGACGGCGACGCTGGAGGCAGAATCCGGCAGCAACGATCCGATGGCGGTGTTCCTGACCGTCACCCTGATCGAATGGATCCAAAGCCCGGACCACGCCCTGTCGGCCCTGATTTTCTCGTTTATGCTGGAGATGGGGCTGGGCCTTTTGCTGGGTCTGGCCTTCGGCTGGATCGCGGTTAAGGTCATCAACAGTATCAACTTCGATTCCTCCGGTTTATATCCCGTCATCGCCGTCGCTTTTGCCATTCTGACCTACGGCGCCACCGCAGCCATTCACGGCAGCGGCCTGCTCGCGGTATACGTCATGGCCCTGGTCCTCGGCAACTCGGATCTCACCTACCGGCAATCGATTTTGCAGTTTAACAAAGGCTTCGGTTGGATTATGCAAATTACGATGTTTACGCTGCTCGGCTTGCTTGTGTTTCCCGAAGAGCTGCCGGGAATTATGCTGCCTGGCGTCGCATTATCTATGATTCTGATGCTTGTGGCGCGTCCGGTTTCCGTCTATGCGAGCCTGCTTTTTGCAAAATTTTCATTTAAAGAGAAAACGCTTATCTCCTGGGCCGGGCTGCGCGGAGCCGTACCGATCGTGCTCGCCACCTATCCATTGATGAGCGGGCTGCCCAACGGGCAATTGTTTTTTAACGTCGTCTTCTTCGTGATTCTGACCTCCACGCTGATCCAGGGGGCAACCATTTCGCCCCTGGCCGTCAAGCTCGGGCTCGTCAGCGATACGGGGGCCCAGCAGCATTCGCTGCTTGAACTAGTGGCGCTGGGCAAGACCAAAGCCGAAATCAACCATCTTCATATCCATGCGGGCATGAAGGTCGTCGGCAAGGAGCTACAAGAGCTGGACCTGCCGGATGAGGTGCTCGTGACTGCGGTCATCCGCGGCGAGCAGATCGTCACGCCTCGCGGCAACACAATAATTGAAGAAGGAGATACGCTCTACGTACTCGGTCCCAAGGCCAAACGCGACAAGATCAAGGAGATCTTCAGCTTTCGCGAATCCCCCTACCTTCCGGTCGTTCCCGATGCCGAATTGATTCCCGAGGACAGCGACAGGCGAATCTTCAAAAAATAATTAAAAATTGAGCAATCGCTTCCAACCCCCGAAACCCCTTGCGGTGCCTGACTGCAGGGCGGTTTTCGGGGTTGTTTTTTATCACACACCAAGTGATATTTTTCACATAAACCCACATATGAATATGCTAAAATTCCATCGAACAAAGGTTTTGGGACTCTTTTAAGCTCATGAAAATCCCGTAACGGCGGGGATTTTCCGTCCCGGACGTTATTAAAATGTCTTCGCATTTTAATATATACAAAATTATCAGTGGAGGTCATTGATCATGAAAAAAGCATCTATTCTTTTATGCAGCGCCCTGCTGCTGGGGGTTCTTGCCGGCTGCGGTTCAAACAGTGGAAATACAGCGGAACCTGCCAACAACACTCCTGCCGCAACCAATGAAACAAACAGCGGGAATACCGCCGGTACGACCGAGGAGCAAGGCAAATATCAAGACGGCGTTTATTATGCCCAAGGCGAAGCCGATCCCGATAGCGGTTGGCAATACTATGTAACTCTTACGGTATCCGGCGGCAAAATCACGGAAGCCAAATGGAACGGGCTTAATGCCACTGTAGGCGTTGACAAAGTAACTTATTCCAAAGAAGGCAAATACGGCATGAAAGCCGGCGGCGCCCAATCCGAATGGCACGAACAAGCCGAGAAAACGGAACAATACCTGATTGAGAAGCAAGATCCGAAAGACATCACTCTGAATGAAGAAGGCAAAACCGATGCGATAAGCGGTGTATCCGTACACGTCAATGAATTCTTTGACCTGGCCGACCAAGCCCTGACCGCTGGTCCGGTTCAAGCCGGCCCTTACAAGGACGGTACTTACCATGCCGAAGGCGATAAATTCGACGAGCATTCCGGCTGGAAGGAAACGGCCGACGTAGTGATCGCCGCGGGCAAAATCGTAAAGGTCAACTTCAGCGGCGTGAATGAAGCCGGCGAAGACAAGAAACAAAACTCCATCGACGGCAAATACGGCATGAAAGCCGGCGGCGCCCAATCCGAATGGCATGAGCAAGCAGCGCTGGCCGAAGCATATCTGGTTGAAAACCAAGATCCGGCTTCCCTGACTTTCAATGAAGAAGGCAAAACCGACGCCCTTTCCGGCGTATCGATCAGCTTGCAATCCTACTTCGGTCTGGTAACCAAGGCGCTTGAACAAGCGAAATAATAAACATCCCGCTACATGATTGACAACCTAAACGAGAAGGTGAATCTCTTGAAGAAAATAGTCGTTCTGGGCGGCGGTTACGGCGGCGTCGTTACCTCCAAGCACCTGGCTAAACTATTCAAAAAAGACAAAGATGTGGAAATCAAGCTGATTGACCGCAATCCGTACCACACCCTTTTGACGGAGCTGCACGAGGTCGCGGCCAACCGCGCGCCGGAAGACTCGGTCAAGATCGAGTTGAAAAAGATATTCGCCGGTCAAAAGGTCGATGTCGTTCTGGATTCGATCGATCACATCGATTTTAACGCCAAAGAACTTCGTTCCGAGAAAAGCACTTATAAATACGATTATCTTGTTATCGGTACGGGCTGTAAGCCTACCTTCTTCGGCATCCCGGGTGCCGAGGAGCATTCCTTGACCTTATGGTCCTATGAAGACGCCGTTCGGTTGAAAGAGCAAGTCCGCAACAAATTCGGCCTCGCCGCGAAGGAAACCAATCCGGCCAAACGCCGGAAAATGCTGTCCTTCGTCGTTGTCGGCGCCGGATTTACCGGGGTCGAGCTGGTCGGCGAGCTTGCCGAATTCCGCGATGAGCTCTGCAAGGAATTCTTCATCGATCCGAGCGAGGTGCGCCTCGTCGTGGCGGATATGGCTCCGAAGATCCTGCCGATCCTGCCCGACAAGCTGATCGAAAAGGCAGCCAAACGCCTGCACAAAATGAATGTCGAAATCATCACCAGCGCGAAGATTACCGGCGTGACTCCGTCCGGCGTCGTGCTCGGCGAGAAAGAGCTCGAAGCGGATACGGTCGTATGGACCGCCGGCGTGGAAGGCTCCGATCTTGTCGGCAAACTGGACGTGAAGCAGGAAGGCCGCAAGCGGATCGTCACGAACGACAAGCTGCAAAGCGTGGATCATGAGAATGTCTACATCGTCGGCGACAACATCTTCTTCATTCCGGAAGGCGAAACCCGTCCGGTACCGCAAATGGTAGAGAACGCCGAGCAAGCCGGTCCCGTGATCGCCCATAATATCCATGCCGATATCCATAACAAGCCTAAGAAGTCCTACAAACCGGGCTTCCACGGCACCATGGTCTGCATCGGCAGCCGGTATGGCGTCGCCAACGTAGGTTTGCCGAACAAAATGTTCATGCTGACCGGATTCCTGGCCATGTTCTCCAAGCACTTAATCAATATGTACTACCTGTTTACGGTGGCCGGCTTCAACAAGGTTTGGACTTATATGATGCACGAGTTCTTCCATGTAAATAACCGCAGAAGCTTCGTGGGCGGGCATTTCGCCAAACGTTCCCCGAACTTCTGGCTCCTTCCGCTCCGTATCTTCGTCGGATACAAATGGCTGGAAGAAGGTCTCGACAAGCTGCCGAAGATCTTTAAGGATCCTTCGAACATCTTCCTGATTCCTGCTTCGCCGAAGGCCGACGTCGTCTCCGCCGCCAGCGCGGCCGCCAGCGATGTTACACAAGCCGTAGACGCTTCGGCAGCCGCTTCGGCCGTGGAAAGTGCATCCACTGCGGTTACGGCACTGCCGGTACCGGGATTCATCAAGAGCATCGTGAACTGGTTTATGGACATCTTCTTCTACACTTCGGACGGCGGTTTTACCGCACTGGCGACCGTGTTCCAGTTCTTCATGGTATTCATGGAAATCGCGCTCGGCATCATGATCATCGTTGGTCTGTTCACCGCAGTGGCCTCCGCCGCAACGGTCGCGCTCGGTGTCATGATCTGGTCCTCCAGCATGGCCTCCACGGAAATGCTGTGGTACATGACCGCGGGCATCGCCTTGATCGGCGGCTCGGGCAGCACCTTTGGCTTGGACTACTACGTTCTGCCGTGGCTCAAGAAACAATGGAAGAGAATTCCGCTGGTTCGAAGATGGTATTTGTACACCGAATAAGCTTGGATTAATCACATGAAGTATTTTAACTGATTATCTATAGAGTAATGTGCTCCACCGCACATTACTCTAATTTTTACACCATTACCTAAGATTTTAACTATCGCGGCATTTCAGCCCGAGGAGTGTGCCCTAATGAATCATGAGCTCATCCAAGACGCTTGTCACTTGTTGCAGGGAGAAGTCTCGCCCACAACCGGCATACAAATCCGTATTTCCGTTGAAGAAGCGCGGCCCTTTGCCGTGTTATTGGAGCAATACGACATGCCTCCATTACGCCGGCAGCGCTTGTTGTCCATTTACTTCGCAATCAAGCTCGCCCTCCGGCGCCACGGCGGCTGCAGCAGCTCCGATACGGGTGAAACGCTCACCCGCAAAGTGCTGGACGGCGACTATTTATACAGTTTATATATTCAGCTCTGTCTGAAATGGGAGGAGATCGACCTCCTATCCCTGCTCGCCCCAGTCATTAAACAAATGCAGATCAAACGGTTCGAGGGCAAGCCGGAAGACGACCGGCTGCTTAAAGGGCTGGAACTGTTTCTGCAGTTGGAGAGCAGCCGCAACCGGCTTAGCCGGGCGATTTAAACGTCATCATGAAACGGCATGAACAAGGAGGTTATTTCGATGAAAATGAAGCTGGATGAGGCGTTGGGCATTCCCCTCCGCTCGGTCGACCGCGAGATTGAAAACATGGTCAAGTATGACAAGGACCTTCCCCGCTCCTCCGCGCTGGCCAAAAGCATCATCGATCTGGTCCGCTCCGGAGGAAAAAGGGTCCGCCCGCTCATGGTCATCGTCGGCAGCCGCTTCGGACCCGCTCCCGACGAGAATAAGCTGTGGCGGCTCGCCGCCGCCGCGGAGTTCATCCATGCCGCCTCCTTGATTCATGACGACATCATCGACGACTCCCCGGTCCGCCGCGGCCAGAAGGCGCTCCATATCAAGCTCGGGGTAAGCGAAGCCGTACATGTCGGCAACTACATGTCGGCCAGGGTCATCGAACTCATCTCCGCCTATTCCGCGGAGCGGGAACGCTACGCGTACGACCTTTCTTCCCTGGCGACTACCGAGCTTTGCTTGGGCGAATATGAACAATTGTCTCATCTGTTCGATTACGAAGTCTCGGTGGAGGAATATCTGGAGAAATCGCGGAAGAAAACCGCGCAATTGATGGCCGCCTGCCTGCGCATCGGTGCCCAGTCGGCCGGCGCGGACGACGAGGTGGCGGAGCTGCTGTACGCCTTCGGCGAGAAACTCGGCATGGCGTTCCAAATCCGCGACGACATCCTTGACTTTACACAGTCCGCGGAGAAGCTGGGCAAGCCTGCGGGAAGCGATTTGCGCAAAGGCCAGGTCACGCTCCCGGTTCTGTTTGCCCTAGAAGATGAAGAACTGGCTCCTTCCATCCGGGCCATTGCCGCGGAAACGCCGGCGGAATTGACCGATGCCGTCATTGCGGCGATCGGGCGCTCCGGTGCGCTGGAGCGCAGCGAAAGCTTGAGCGCGCGGTATTTGGACGAAGCCCAAGCGATCATCCACCGGCTCCGGGACTACCCGGCTCACCGGGATTTGCAGGCGCTGCTGCAATATTTCGGCGGTCGGGAGAGCTGATTGCGGAATGAAATTAAGTTGCCTATATATAAGCGCCCCTTATCCGATTAGCGATCGGATAAGGGGCGTTTTTTGATGTGATTTCCCGTCTGCGGCAATTGGGCTGTACACCCTTCATCCATTGCGGCGCACGGCAACGTATAATATGAGGTTACCTTTGTAGGTAATGGACATCCATGGCGCTATTTTGTTGTTTTGGGCCGATTTCTGAGACTAGCGGACATGGGAGCCGCTATTTCTTATTGAGCCCCCGGTTTCGGGATATTTTCCATTCCTTTACATCTCTTATGTCCGTTAAGCGGGTAAATTACGGGGCTCACAGGCAAATAAGCGTTCCGGCGGCCGTTAATGAACAACAAGCACGGTGTTCCTTGGAGAATGGTTCTCCGCGGACGCCGTGCTTTTTGGGATCAATCTATAGTAGGAAGAAATCGCCGAGGGTAAAGAACAGGATCACCATGCTGATCACCTGGTTTAAATTGTAGGATGCAATTTTCATGGCTTTGCGGTTCGACGGTTTGATGATTTTGTGCTCCGTCATCAGCAGGAAGACCGCAAGGATGATACCCGCAATGTACAGCCAGCCCAGGTGGCGGATCGGGATCAGCGCGATCAGCAGCAGCACCATGATCAGATGCAGCCCGGCGGCGATGCGCAGCCCGTTTTTCAGGCCGAAAATGCTCGGAATGGACCACAGCTTATGGTTCCGGTCAAAATCAATGTCCTGCGAGCCGTAAATGATGTCGAAGCCGGCGATCCACAGCATGACGATCGTGCCGATGATAAACGGGGTAAAGGCAAATTTCCCGGTCACCGCGAACCAGGCGCCGATCGGCGCCGAAGCGATGGTAAAGCCCAGATACAGATGGCTCATGTACGTAAAACGCTTCGTATAAGAGTAGGATGAGATCAGAAAGATCGCGACCGGCGACAAAATAAAGCAAAGCGTATTCAGCATCGCCGCCGCGAAAATGAAAATTCCGTAGTTGATCACAACAAACGCCAGCACTTCCTTTTCGCCCAGGAGCATCCGCGGCAGATGACGGTGGGCCGTACGCGGATTCTGCGCGTCGAACGTGCGGTCCACCACGCGGTTGAACGCGTTGGCCCCGTTGCGGGCGCCGATGAGGGCGATCAGCCCCCACAGCATAATTCGCCAGGACGGGAAGCCGCCGGCGGCCCAGACCATCGAGATGATGGCAAACGGCAGTGAAAACAAGGTATGCGAGAACATGACCAGCTCGCTGTACAGCTTGATTTTGGTGCCGAGTTTACGGGCGTACTCCATCGCCGTTCCCTCCCCCAGCCACCAGCACGATGTTCAGCGCCTGCTCCAGCGCGGTGAGCATTTCCTCAATGTCTTGCTCCGTGATGACGAGCGGCGGCTGGAAGGCCAGCACGTTGCGACCCACGCCGTTCTTACCGATGATGAACCCGCGGTCCTTCATCTCCTCCAGCACCTCGTCGACCAGCCGGGCGCCGCGCTCGGCGTCGTCCGCGCACAGCTCGGCGCCGATCATCAGGCCGGCGCCGCGCACGTCCGAGACGAGCTGCGGATAGCGGGCGGCGAGGTCCCGGAGGCCGGCGACGAGCAGGCCGCCGAGGCGCTCGGCGCGCTCGGGCAGGCGGTGCGACTCGATATAGTCGAGCACCGCCAGGGCGGTGACGGACGAGACCGGGTTGCCGCCGAACGTGGAGGCCGAAGGCCGCGTGAAGCTGGCGGCAATCTCGTCCGTCGAGGCGAACGCGGCCACGGGCACGCCGCTGCCGAGCGCCTTGGCCATGGTCACGATATCGGGCGTAACGCCCCAGCGTTCCATGGCGAACATGCGGCCGGTGCGGCCGAAGCCGGTCTGAATCTCGTCGGCGATAAGCAGCACGCCGTACTGCTCCAGCAGCGCCTTCACTTCAGGGAAATACCAGTCCGGCGGCATGATCATGCCCCCGTTGCCCTGGATCGGCTCCACGATCATGGCGGCGAACTCGCCGCCCCGCTCCGCGAGCACAGCCTTCAGGGCATCGATGGAACGGCGCGCCGCTTCGTCCCCGCTCATCCCGCGCTCATACGGGCGCGGGATGAACGCCACGTCCGGGTCCCCGCCAAGCTCCGGAAGCTGCGGGTCGGAGCGCCACATCCGCATGCCCGTGACGCTCATGGTCAAGTACGTGCGGCCGTGCAGCCCCTGCTCCAGCGCGAGGAAGCCTCTCCGCCCGGTATGCAGCCGGGCCAGCAGCAGCGCGCCCTCATTGGCCTCCGAGCCGCTGTTGACGAAGAAGGTCCGGCTAAGCTTGCCGGGCAGCACGCCCGCCAGCCGCTCCGCCAGCTCGACGTTCGGCTGGGTCAAATAAATCGTGCACGTATGCTGCAGCGTCTTCAGCTGCTCCGCCGTCCGCTCCACGATTTCCGGGTTGCAGTGGCCGCTCGCGACCACGGAAACGCCCGCGTAAAAGTCCGTATAGCATGTGCCGTCGTGCCCGTACAAATATTGCATCTCGCCTTTGACGAGCTGCGGCGGATTCCGATAGAAGTGGCTCGTGCAGGGGTAGAAATACTGCTGTCGCTTCGCCAGCACGCCCTCCGGCCCGATATAGTTTTGCATTCTTACCGCCCCTTTCATCTTCTCTGTTACGCTTCGTTATATTTGAAGCTCGCAAATTAACTGTATTTCCTACAGCTAAATCTCCGGCTATCGACCGGATTATGAATTTAACTGGATTTCCTACAGCTAATCCTGCGAAATCCGGTACATAAATGGTGAAACGTTGAAATTAGCTGCATGTTTTCCAGTTATTTGGCTGAAATGCTGGTTTAATGGAGAAATAACGGGAGGTTTTCCCGTTATTTCTCCGATCGCTAGCTTCACACCGGCCGTTCTCTTAACGGCTTGCCACCGGTTCGTCCGGCGAAGCGGCAGATGCCTCCGCCGCAGGCTTCTCCACCCCGGCGGCTGCCTGTGAGGCTCCGGCACCGGCCTCGACTCCGGGGCCTCGGCCACCGCTACGGCCGCTGCCCCTTCGGCGCTATGGCCTGCGGCAGCGGCTGGCCCGGCCGGTTCCTCACCGGCTCGTGACCGGCTCATCGGCCGGCTCTTTCGCCGCAGCCGCCTCCGCCTGGGCCTCGCCGGCTCCCGCCGCGCCAGGCCCGCCGGCGCTGCCGCTGGCGGCGCCGCCGTCGAACTGCAGCGCGCCCAGCGTATAGCCGGCGTACACCGGCGCCAGGGCCGCGAACAGCTCGGCCGCCGCTTCCGGCGCGGCCAGTGCGGCCTTGTAGGCGGCGACGATCTCCGCCAGCCGCTCCGGCCGGTAAGTCGCGCCCTCGATCCGGAAGACGGACAAGCCGGCTTCCTTCAGCTCCTTCACGAGCGGCAGCAGACAGAGCTCCTTCGCCAGCATTAAATGGTTTCGCCCGTTTACATCGCGGTAAACCGGGTTTTCGCCTTTATCCGTCATCAGCACCAGAATGCTGTTGTCTACGAATTTATTGTCTTCCTCGCCGACCGGCTCAAAGACCTCCGCGTTTTCGTATAGGTCGTGCTCCATGTACATGATTGCCGGAGAGCCGTGAACAATCGCTTCCAGCGGCACAGGTGAGCTGGCCAATAATGCGGTAAAGTCGAGCAGCGGCAGCTCCATCGACGCCGTCAGCCGCTCTAGCCCAAGCCCGGCGTAGAAACCGGCGGACAGCCGGTTGTAAACATTCAGATTGAAATCGCCGACCAGCCGATATCCTTTGGAGGCGAATCTCCGCACGGCCCCCAGATTGGTAACCATGACCCCGTCGATCGGCAGCCGTTCTCCGGACAACAGCCCGTCGTAGATGTCAAAATGCAGCTCCGTCATCATCCGCGGCAGACACAAATACAGCTTCGCAGCGCCCTTGATCGCCGCCAGTTCCCGAATCTCCGCCTTGGTGAACGGGCGGTCCGGTTCAAATACATCGCCGGACAAATAGATGTGATCGGCTCCGGCCTCCAGCGCGGCCTTCGCCTGGGCCATATTGTTCACATGTACCGAAACCTGCGCTGCGGATTGCGGACGATTTTGCCCATGAATTGCTTTTCCGGTGTCATCCACAGCGGCGGCCGCCCAGGTTTCCCGGATCTCTTCAAGCCGCTTCTCGCCGAGCTCCCGTTCCGCCGTCGGCGTACTGAACACTTTGCCCGTGCTGTAAAATTTGCCTGTTCCCTCGTAACGCTTATTGATGTTCGACAGCCCCGGACGGCCAAAAGCATAAGCGGTCGAGAAATCCCGCTTCCGGTTCTCATACAGCAGCTTCGTATCCTTGCTGCGTTCAAAGCCCGCCGGGTCGGCGATGTAGCGGTCGATGGCGTCTCCGTAGGCGTTCGCCAGCATGACGACGAACTCTTTGTCGCGCATGCGCCCTTCGATTTTAAAGGAGGTGATTCCACCGTGAATCAGCTCCGGAATATGCTCGTACATGAACATGTCTTTGACCGCGAGAGGATATTCGGACGGGTAAATGTTGCCGTCCTTTTTGACGCGATAATCCCAACGGCACGGCTTAAGGCATTTGCCCCGGTTACTGCTCATACCGAACACCATGGAGCTGAAATAACAGTTGGCCCCGTGAACCGAACACATATCCCCGTGCACAAAATATTCCAGCTCCATGCCCGTTACCGCCTGCAAATAACGCGTCGTCTGCAGGTCCATCTCCCGGGACGTCACGACGCGGGTCACCCCAAGCTCCTGGAGCGCCTTCACCATTTCCACATTGTGCACATTCATCATAACCGAGGCATGCACGGGAACCGACAACCCGAGCTGCTTGATCAAGGCGAGCACGGCAAAGTCCTGGACGATAATCGCGTCCGGTCCGGCTTCCTCAAGAAATTGCAGATATGCCGCCGCTTCATCGATCTCCCCTTCATTCAGCAGATTGTTCACCGTGACGTAGGCTTTCTTGCCTAGGGAATGAGCGATTTGTACCGCCTCCGTCAATTCTTCCAGCGTAAAATTGTAGCCTTTCCGCATCAGCCGCATGTTCAGGCTCGGCCCGCCAAAATAGACGGCATCGCAATTCGCCGCGATAACCTCCTTGAAAATTTCAAACGTTCCCGCCGGTGCAAGCAGCTCCACTTCTCTTCCGTTAAAATACCGTGCCACAGGCGTTTCCCTCCTCCGTATATCCGCTCTTTCAGCGGTCTAGTCTCGCATCTACAACCAACTCAATAAAAGTACGACAGCGACCAGTACGACATAAGACAACACGAACCAGGTATCCTTGGAGCGCCAGCGCAGCAGGTGGTATTCCGAGCGCGGCGCTCCGATCATATAGCCGCGGGATTCCATCGACAGCACCAGCTCTTCCGCGCGGCGGAAGGCGCTGACGGTGACCGGAACGAGCAGCGAGACGAGCATTCTGCCTTTTTCCTTCCAGGGCATCTCCCGGAGGTCCGCCCCGCGTGCGGCCTGAGCCTTCAA
Source organism: Paenibacillus haidiansis (assembly GCF_036553665.1). Classification (NCBI taxonomy): domain Bacteria; kingdom Bacillati; phylum Bacillota; class Bacilli; order Caryophanales; family Paenibacillaceae; genus Paenibacillus; species Paenibacillus haidiansis. The sequence goes on from NZ_JAZHPZ010000004.1 coordinate 153,044, forward strand.
AATTTTCTGGGTTTCATCCAAAATCGTCGGAATGAACCGCAGCGCAATGCTCATCATGAGCGTAAGGCGCTGGGCGGAAATGCCGACCTTTTGCAGCGGCGCCAGCACGCCGGCAAGCCCCTGGTTCAAGAGCCCCGGCGTCGTCGTGAAGGTCAGGATCGCCGTAAAGGACACGAGCAAAGCCATGCGCGATGCGGCGATCAGCCCGCTGCCGAGGCCGGCCGAATACAGTGTCCAAGAGCCTACGCTCCATAAGGCATCCCCTTGCTTCACCGTCAGGCATTGGATGACGAAAATAAAGACCATCAGCACCCAGAGCGGCTTGGCGGCTTTGGCGTAATACTTGATGGGAATCCGGGTGGCGGCCATGTACGCCAGCGAGAAGACCAGCGCCACGCCCAACGCCGCCCAGGATCGGGTAATGACGATCGCGGCCAGGTAAAGCACCATGCCGGTCAGCTTGGCCCGCGGATCTAGCCCGTGCACCCAGGAGCCGGTATCAATGCAGCGCCCGAACAGCAGCTTGTTCCGCATCGCTCTCAGCCCCTTCCCGCTTCATGCCTTCCTCTTGCCTATTCCCGGCAAGCAGCCGCGCCACGCGGGCGGCCAACGAATCCGGCGTCAGGCAAGGCTCTTCGCCCTCCAGGCCGAACCTCGCGGCCACCCTGTTCCAGACCGAGATGCAGGCCGGAATCGCCAGTCCGCATTCCCGCTCCAGCCTGCCCGCCTCGCGAACCAAATCGGCGGCCGTTCCCTGGAACGCCTTCGCGCCCTCCTTCATGACGACCCATGTGTCGACATAAGGGAGCATCTCTTCCATCCGGTGGGTAATGACGACGACCGTCTTACCCTGCTCCCGCTGCATCCGGGACAATAGTCCGGCCAGCTCCGCCCGGCTCTCCGGATCCAGCGTCGCGGTCGGCTCATCGAGCGCGATCACCTCCGGATCCATCGCCAGCGCGGACGCGATCGCCACTTTGCGCATCTGGCCGCCGCTCAAATGGAACGGATTCCGCGGCAGGAACGAATCGTCCAGCCCGACCATCGCCAGCGCCTTGCTAGCCCGCTCCTTCGCTTCCGCCGGACTCATCCCGAAGTTCAGCGGGCCGAAGCATAGATCCTTCTCGACCGTGTCCTCGAACAACTGCTGCTCGGGGAACTGGAACACCAGCCCGACGCGCCGCCGCAGCTCGCGCAGCGGCGGCCCCTTCGCCCCGGCTTCCATCGTAAAGTCGAGCACGCGGACCTTGCCCCCGGTCGGCTTCAGGATGCCGTTCAAATGCTGGAGCAGCGTCGATTTGCCGGAGCCGGTTCCGCCCGCAACGGCGGCGAATGTCCCCGTGGCGAGCCGCAAATCGATCCCCTCCAGCGCGCTGTGCCGCCAGAGGCTCCGGTCGTCGTAGGCGAAGCTTACTTGCTCGTAGCTAATTGCCATAGCGTATCTGCCACCTCCTCCTCGGAAAGATCCGGGGGCAAATGAATACCCTGCCGCCTAAGCTCCCGCTCCAGACGGATCCGGTAAGGAGCGATCACCCGGCAGGAGCGGAGCAATTCCTCGTCTTCGAACAGCTCCCTCGGCGTCAGATCGGCCGCCACTTCCCCGTCCCGCAGCACGATCGCGCGGTCGGAAGCCATGATCTCCTCCGCATCGTGCGTAATGGAGATGATCGTATACTCCCCACTCCGCTTCATATCGCGTACAATCTCAAGCAGTTCCCCGCGCGCCTTTTCGTCAAGCATGGAGGAAGCTTCGTCAAAGATGACGATGCCGGGCTCCATCGCCAAAATGGCCGCCACCGCCACCCGCTGCTTCTGGCCGCCCGACAATTCGGAGGGGTGCTTGGAGAGCAAGTGGCCGATTTCCAATTTGCCCGCGTACCGTTGTACCCGCTCCGTCATTTCTTCCCGCGGCAAACAACGCCCCTCCAGACCGAAGGCGATATCCTCCTCCACGGTGGCGCCGATAAATTGGTTGTCCGGGTTCTGGAACACCATGCCGATTCGGGGCCGAATCCGCCCCACGGTCTCTTGGTTCAGCGGAATTCCTTCCACTAAAATGGTGCCGCCGTTTACGGCAAGCAGGCCGCCTAGCAATTTGGCGAGTGTCGATTTCCCGCAGCCGTTGGGTCCCACCAGCGACACCCAGCTTCCCCGCGGGATGCCGCATGTCACATCGCTGAGTACCGGCCGCTCCGGCCCGTAAGCAAAAGACACGTGCTGCAATTCGAAAGCGAGCCCGGCTTCTTCCATGATCATCGTCCCCTTTCCCTACGGCTGCAAAGCCTGGTTCGCCGCGATCTAAGCCGTTTCGGTCAGGAATCCTTCGAACAGCGACAGCTTGGAAAGCGAAGGAACCAGATATTTAACGGCGATGCCGACGGCAATCCCGGTCAGCACGCCCATGATGAGCAGCATCGGCAAATAGTAGAAAATATTGGTGGTGTTGAAGTAAATACAGGCCGCCGTAAGCTGCCCGACATTATGCGCGATCCCGCCGACAATGCTGATGCCGATGGCGCTGAGCCGCTTGCGCCCGATCAGCAGCAGGAACCACATGGCCGCGAAGCTGAACAACGCTCCCATAATGCTGAACAGGAAACTGGAAAATGTACCGAAAATAAATGCCGTAAGCAACGTCTTCAGCAGCACCATGACAAAAGCGTCTCTGGCCCGCAAAAAATACAGGCAGGTCAGCACCATAATGTTGGCCAGCCCCAATTTGGCGCCAGGTACGCTCATATTGACGGGAATCAGGGATTCCACCAGACTAAGCACGACCGCAACCGCGGCGAATATCGCAACGATAACCGTTCTTTTTAACGCTAGATTGGCTCCTTCATTTAACGACGGCATCGATCTCATCTCCTTCCCCGGATGGACCTTCGATTTCTACCAACAGCTTGTGTGGCAAACAAACGATGGTTCCTCCGTTCCGTTCAATAAACCCGAAAGTAAGGCACACTTTATCGGGGCAATCCGCATCGATCATTTCAATCCCATAATCATGAACTTTCAAAAGGTTGTATCCGTATTCCGTTTTGATTTCTATCGTCTGCTCTTCTCCGGTCAATTCCACGGTCCGGAACAACTCCCCGTCAACCGTGATTTTGGCGACGCGCGTTTCGTTGTGATATTTTTCACTTGAACTGCCGTCAAGCCATCTCGGGACCAAAAAAACGGCGGCGATGACGATAATGAGTCCGATCAGCAGGATGTCTCCGCGTTTCATAGCAAACTCCCTTATTTTTTAATTATGTAAATCTTAGACGACTTCATTATACCTGTAACATTCGTCACTCCTATGTGATAAATGTCTCAAACTGTGAACTATTTCACAAAATCCTCATTTAAGAAGCGATTTCAGGGAATAATAATTACTTTGTGAATAAAAGTACTTTTAGTGCCGGCCAATTTCTGCTAGAATCAAGGCGAAAATGACATGTAGAAAAGAGGCCTAACTATGAAAATAAACAAGCCCGTCATTCTGCTGGCGACCTTCTCCCTGCTTGCGGCGCTGCTTGGCGGCTGCTCCGGCACCGGCTCGGCCGATACGGCCGGCACGAACGCGCAGGCTGAGCAAAATAAGACCATTGAACCTTTGTCCCAGACATTTTTTATATTTGATACCGTCGTAAATATTAAAATCTACGATGAGCGGGCCACATCCAAAAATATGGAAGAGCTTGAAGCTCTCATGAAAGAGATAGACTATAAAATCAGCCGCAACAACCCGGACAGCGAGATCTCCAAAGTCAACGCGCAGGCCGGCATTGCTCCTGTCGAGGTGTCCCCGGACACGTTCGAGCTGGTCACGCTGGCGGTGGAATACGCCAAGAAGACGAACGGCCTGCTCGATCCGTCGATCGGACCGCTCGTCAGCCTGTGGAACATCGGCCATGAAGGAGCCCATGTCCCTCCCGCAGGCGATATCGCCGCGGCGCAGCAGTTGACGGATTACCGCAAAATCGAGCTGAACCCGGAGAAGCATGAGATTTATTTGCAGACCAAAGGCATGGAAATCGAACTGGGTTCTTACGGTAAAGGCTATGCGGCCGACAAGATTTACGATTATTTGGCGGAGCAGGATTTCCATAGCGCCATTATCGACCTTGGCGGCAATATTCTCGTCATGGGCAGCAAGCCGGGCGATCTGCCTTGGAATGTCGGCATCCAGGACCCGGATCAGGAGCGGGGTAACCCGATCGGCTCGGTTAAGGTCGTCGACAAAACGGTCGTAACCGCCGGAATTTACGAACGCTTCTTTATCGAGGACGGGAAGATGTACCAGCACATCCTCGACCCCCGGACCGGATACCCGGTCGACAACAATATCAGCAGCGTAACCATCATTACGGATAGCTCCACCGATGCGGACACGATGGATACCTCCTTGTTGATCATGGGCATTGAAGAAGGCTTGAAATTCGCCGAAAGCACTCCGAATACGGAAGTGTTGTTCATTACCAAGGACAAGAAGTTGTACGCCTCGCCGGGATTCAAAGAAATGCTGAATAAAACGAACGACGAGTACACTTTTGCCAATTGAATCTTATCCGGTTTATCCTCTATATCCCGTTTAAACTCCCGATCACCAGCCCCTCCGCTCCCCGCCGAGGGGTCTTTCATTTGACTTTTCATGAAAATTACAGTAGTATTTCAAATAGATTGTTAAACCCCTATAGCAGTTCCTCAAAAGATTATAACTCTCCTGTATACCGATTCGGTATGAAATTCCTTATTTGATTGACCCTAAGAGTAAGAATTGCCGAGTATTTCCGATTCACACTGGCGCGGTCATCGGAGCCGCAAGGACAAATGAGAGGTAGGGCTTTTGTTGTTTTGGAAACCGTCTTAAGTTACGGTTGTAGTCTAAGCGGGAACTCCTCCACAACCTTCAGCGTGTACATGAAGGCGCGGGTAACAATACAATATGCAAAAAAAGCAAGCGTCGCGCGGATCAAAGCATCCGTTTGACGCTTGCGTCCATTTTAGGGCCTGAATTTCAAACGGCCTTAATCTACGCTAAGGTTGTCCCAATTCATTTGGAACTGCTCCAGCATTTCCGTCTTGCCGATCTTCCCGCCGATATACGCCTGCATGCTGCTGGAGATCTCCTGCGGCATACCGTTCGGGAGGCGGAACCAGTTCCAGGTCAGCGCCTTGCCGGCGTCCGTATAGTTCAACACTTCCATCCCAAGCGCGCCGAGATCTTCTTCCGTCCCCTCGATACTGTCGAACGCAGGGATAAATTTGAACTCCTTGGTGATGTATTTTTTGCCCGTTTCGGAAGTCACAAGCCAGTTTAGAAACTCTTTGGCCTCTTCTTTGACCGGCGAGTCTTTGTAAATGACCCAATTGTTCGGCACGCCGACGAACAGCCTGTCGTTGTCCTCCGCGGTGTCGTCGATCGGCATCGGCAGGATGCCGAGATTCAAATCCGGGTTGATTCCGTCAAGCTGCACCTGGGTCCAGTTGCCCTGTTGAAGCATCGCGGCTTCCCCGTTTGCGAACATGGTGACCTGGGTGTTATAGTCCGTAGTCAGCGGATTGGCATTCCCGTACTCCAGCGTAAGGTCGAGCAGCTCCGTCCACTGCTCAAATACCGGGTCTTCCGCAAATTTGTACTTGCCGTCGCTTAACCCCTGAATGAATTCCGCCGGATCCGGCTGATTGGCGAAGGCCACATTCACATTATGGTTGCCGAGCACAAACCATTCCTGGTAGCCGTCGGAGAACGGCGTGATGCCCGCCGCCTTCAGCTTCTCCGCCGCTTCCCGCAGCCCGCTGAGCGTCACCGGCTTCTCCGTGATTCCGGCTTTGGCGAACAAGTCCTTGTTATATATAAAGCCGTACCCTTCCAGGTTCATCGGCTGTCCGTAGAGCTTGCCGTTCTTCGTCATCGGCTCTTTGGCGATTTCCTTGACGTCCTTGACCCAAGGCTGGTCCGACAAGTCCTCCAGATATTCCTGCCACATCTCCATCTCCGTGTAGCCGCCGATATTAAAAATATCGGGCTCTTCCCCGGAGGCGAATTTCGATCTCAGCGAAGCGCCGTAATCGCTCCCGCCGCCGACCGTCTGGATATCCAGCTTAATGTCCGGATGTTCTTTTTCATACTCCGCCTTCAAGCCTTCCAGCGCTTCAGCGATTTCCACCTTGAACTGAAATATGTGCAGCACCTTGCGCCCGCCGTCCATCTCCGGCCCGTTTTTACCGCAGCCTGCCATCAGCAAAGCCATCGCCAGTATCGTCAGCAGGAGCAGCGCCTGTTTGCCCAGTCTCATCTTCCGTTCACCCTCCTTTGCCCCTTTCAACTTATGTCTTAAGCTTATCCCGGCCGGTTCGCCGACGGGTTCGCTCATCCCTTCACCGAGCCTTGGGCGATACCGGCGATAATGTATTTCTGCATGACCAGGAAAAAGATCACGACCGGCGTAATGCCCAGCACCAGGGCAGGCAGCGCCAAATCCCACTGCTTCGTATACTGTCCGAAGAAAGCGAACGTCTCGATCGGGATCGTGTATAATTCCGGCTTCTGCAAAATAAGCGACGGCATCAGGTAATCATTCCAGATCCACAGCGTGTTTAAAATGATGACCGTGACGGCGATCGGCTGCATCAGCGGTAAAATGATCCGGAAGAAAACGCCGTAAGGCGAACAGCCGTCGACCCTCCCCGCCTCCTCGACATCGACCGGAACCGATTTGACGAACCCGTGCAGCAGGAACACCGTCATAGGGGCGCCAAAGCCCAAATAGCAAATGATCAGCCCCCAGATCGAGTTCATGATACCCAGCAGGCTGGACACTTTGACCAGCGGGATCATGATCGCCTGGAACGGAATGACCATCGCCGCGACGAACGCCGCATACAGGAAGCGGTTATACCGCGTCGGCCTCCGGGCCATCCGGTAAGCGGCCATCGAGCACATCAGCACAAGCAGCAAATTGCTGGCCACCGTGACGAGCAGCGAGTTGCCGAACGCCTTCGGGAATGCGGTTTTATTCCAGGCTTCCGCATAATTGCCCCAATGGAACACGCCCGGCCAACTGGCCGCATCGGTCAGAATTTCGCCGAAGCTTTTCAGCGAATTGACGATCAGGAAATAAAAAGGAATTAAAAAGACAAGCCCGCCGAGGATCAATACCGCCTCGATCAGGATCAGGCCGCCGCGATATCGTTTTGCCGTCTCCATTACAGTTCAACCTCCCTGCGCTTAGTCGCCCTGACCTGAAGAATCGAGATGAGCGCAACGACGATGAAGAAAATGATCGCTTTCGCCGAGCCCATTCCAAACCGGCTGATATTGAACGCTTCATTATAAATGTTCAGCGCCACCGATTCGGTCGATTTGAACGGTCCCCCTTTGGTCAGGGACAAGTTGAGATCGAACAGCTTGAACGACCAAGAAATCGCCAGAAACAGGCAAACCGTCACCGCCGGCATAACCAGTGGAACAATGACATGCCTGAGCACCTGCTTCCGCCCCGCCCCGTCGACCTTGGCCGCTTCGATCAGGTTTTTCGGCACGTTATTGATCGCGGAAATATAAATGACCATCAGGTATCCGGCGTTTTGCCAGACGAAGACGATGACGATCGCCCAGAAGGAGGTGGCCTCCGTTCCGAGCCAAGGCAATTTAAAGAACGCCAGCCCTGTCGCCTCGCCGATGGAGGAGAAGCCGCGGACAAAAATAAACTGCCAGATGAAGCCGAGCAGCAGCCCCCCGATGACGTGGGGCATAAAAAACACCGTCCGCATCACATTTCTTGTGTAAAGCCGCTTCGTTAAAAAATAAGCCAGCGCAAAGCCCGCGAGATTCGTAAGCACCACGCCCAGCACCATAAATTTGGCCGTAAACCAGAACGAATTGAGAAAGGCAGGATCTTTGGTGAAGATATGGGCGAAATTGCGCAGCCCGACACCATCCGCCTGTCTGGATATTCCGTTCCAGTCCGTAAATGCATAGTACAGACCGAGGAAAAACGGAACCGCCACGATCAAGACGAAAAATAAGGTCGACGGTCCCACAAACACCAGTTGCTGTACTTGCTCGGACGTTTTTCTCCGTGTCATTATCGTTTCACCCCTTGGCTAGCTGTTTGACTTCTTTTTACCCTTACTGCCAAAGGATTGAATCTAAGCCGGCGTATAAATGGCATCCTCATATACCAAAATAACGATGTCTTTCCAAACCAGTCCAAAGGAGTGTTTGTCATGCGTGAAGGTTTGATTCCTACTGTTCTTGGAGCTGTAGTGTCCGCTTCTGCCGCATCACTGCTTGGAAGCAGGTATAAGCTTGCTGCAACCGGGGCTCTGGGGTTCGGCCTGGCCCATATCGTACTCGGCACCATCGACCTGATCGAGCACCGCTAGCCAAGTGTTGGAAGATAGCCCGGGGGAAGCCCCGGGCTTTTTGGAGTTATATGAGTGGAACAAGGCTGTGATCGAGGTTTATGACTGAGTGTTGTGGACAGGACTTGGAGGACGGGGCTTGAGGATGAAGTTTGGGGATGAAGCTTACCGACAGGGTTTGTTCTTCTACGGAGGACAATTTGACGAAAAATGTCCACCCGAAAGGTGGACACGAGGCCAATAAGCTCTAATGAGCGAAATATCCATATCTAGTTGAGTTCAAGACAACACTCACCAATATATTGAATTTTCGGCACAGCAGGCGCGGTATCTCTTTCGCAGAAACTTGTCCACTCTTGGAAGACATTTTGCCGATTTTTCCACTGGGAGAGGACAACATGTTTAGTTATATGAAAAAAGCGGATTTCCGCTACGGAAACCCGCTTCTATAAACCGGCTGTCAATGAGGCTGTCCGATCGTCTTTTCATCACCCGGATTAACATAGTAGATATATACTTCATTATCGGGGCCAAGTGCATAGACGGTGCTGTACCACATCGTTTGGATCTCGTTCCAATAGATATACAGCTGCGTTTTCACGCTTCCGGATTTTATGCCTTCCACGTCAACGGTTCCAAAGTCGCCGGAGATCGGCTCGAATCCTTTGCCCTTATCCGTATATCCCCAAATTTCCGAGCCGTCCATGTCATCCGTACCTTTGGCAGGATTCGGGCCGAAGGTTTTGAGCGCTTCGCTCTGGCTAATTCCGTTATGTAACTTGTTGAAAACTTGCTCCACGTACGGATTCACCGGCGTTACCGTTTGTTCCGCAAGCTCCATGCCGAGTAATTTGGCTATACCGGTGGCGTTGTTTTCGCGGACAACGTCATATACCGTTTTCCCTTCATCGTTCGCGATCTCCGGGTCCGCACCGCGCCCCAGCAGTTCCGCAAAGATTTGCTCTTCTTGAAGAAGATAGAACAATGCCGTGTTCCCCGTTTCATCCTGGGCATTGACATCGGCACCCGCCTCAAGAAGAGGCATGCATGCCTCCGGCAAATCCATGCCCGCGGAGACGAGTATTTGCGGGTCCTTGCTCGGGTCGGCTCCTTCCGCCAGCAAAAGCTTCACAAGCTTAAGGCCCTTATCCCGCCTTTTCTTGGTGAAGTCCGCATCCGGCATATCCGAAGCGGAATAGCCGTGGAAAACGGCAAGCGCCAGCAATGTGCTTCCGTACTCGTCCGCGGCATTGGGATCGGCCCCCTGAGACAGCAGTTGCTCGGCCGCGGCGACATCCCCAAGATTTACGGCTTCCACCAGTCGGGTATTCAGAATCGATTCGGTTGCGCTCTCCCCCGCAGTTCCGGTATTTCCGGTGTTTCCGGTATTTCCAGCGCCGGAAGCTTCCGGACTCCCTGAGATTTCGGATACGGCGGCGAGCGATTGTTCTTTGAGCAGTGATTGATTGTCCCGCAGCCAATTCATGGCGTCCAGCAGCGTGGCGTTTTGGCCCTGCTCGTCGGTGAAATAAATCAGCACCATTTGCGTCCAGAATTCGTTTTCCACATCGGGATCGTCAAAAAATTGCTCCACTTGAATACCTTGGCCGCGCCAATCTTCAAGAATGCCGCCGACAAGCGCGCGGAGCCGGTCGTAACCGACCTGTTCCTCCCAGCCGTAAGCGGTAATTCCGCTCGAAATCGCGGCCAGGTCTTCGTTTTGAATTCCCCCGGATGCTTGACCGTCTTGAAGAATAGAACAAGAGGACAGCAGCAGGGCAAGTGCAATGATTAATGGGATGAATAAAGACCGCAACAAGCAACACGCTCCATTTTGATTTTCTTTTATGTATTTATCGGATTATTGATTAATCCTCTAAATAAGAAAGCAATGAGTCGTTCTCGGACAGGACGGCAAAACCCTCCCGTTTGAGCAGCGCGGCCGTCACCCCGTTTCCGGCAATCTTTCGATTACCGAAGCTGCCGTCGTAAATTCGCGAACTGCCGCAGGAAGGACTGAATTCTTTCAGTACAATTGCGGTGGCACCGGACTCCTTGACGACCCGCAAAGTCTCGTAGGCGCCTTTGACGTACATTCCGCTGACGTCCTCGCCGGATTTGCTCATGACTCTGGCTCTTCCATCGAGCACGTCCTCGCCGGTCCCGCCGAAGATCTCGGCTGGTTCCCGCGGCGTACCGAAACCGCCCAGCAATTCCGGGCACACGGGGATAGCTTTCTTTTCATCGATCAGCCGCTTCACGATTTCATCCGGGCAGTCCGTGCCGTTATAACGAACCTTCATTCCTGCCAGGCAGGAGCTAACTATGATCATAGAACTCGATCCTCCTTCCACTACCTAATATACTATGATTCGACAAGAATTGCCCGGGAAATGGAATTTTAGCGAAAAAAGAGGCGGACTCCCGGTACGGAATCTCGCCTCTCTCGCTTCAGCAAGCTGTTTACTATTTTAATTCTATCTCAAAAAGTCTCGCCGTCCGGCGCGATGGAAGGGACACGCTCAACGTTCCCGCCGTCCGGTTCCAATGCCAATCGGCTTCGCCGTCCGAAGGGTAGGTCAGCTTGATCTTGGCGTCGCGGCCGGCACCGCCCGGCAGCGGGAAGGAAGCGGTCTGGCCCCCTTCCATTCTCCACACCGCCAGGAACAGCCGGTCTCCATCGCGGATGCCGAAGCTGAGCCAAGGGTCCTCGAGCCGCGGCAGTCCGCCCGGCCAAAACGGCAGGCCTGCGGCGATATGCTGCCGGATATGCTTATAGTAGGCGATGCCTTCCTGCACATAGCCGAGCCTTTCCGGGCTGATCTCGGCCAGGTGTCCGCTTTGGTGGATGCGCAGGAGCAGGCTGTTGATCATGTTCATCACAACCTCTTCCCGGTCGCCGTCCCGCAGCGGATAGGACCATACCGCGCATTGCTCCGGCGTTGCGAGCGAAGCCGACGCCGCGGCGATCGCGGCATTTTTCAAATAATCGGTCTGATCGCTGCTCGACTGGATGCTGTGCCGGCTCAGCATGGCGTAATCCATCCTCATCCCGCCGCTGCCGCAGTTCTCGATGACCAGTTCGGGATAGCGCGCGAACACGCCGTCAAGCCATGCCAGATACGCCCGGTTGTGGCCCAGCAGTCCGTCGCCGAAGCTGTCGGCGCCAAGCTCCGTGCCGATCCCAGCATTGATGTTGTAGTCCATCTTGATGTAGCCCACGCCGTACTCCTGGACAAGCCGGTCGATCACTTGATCCGCATAGGCCCTGACGTCCGGGTTGCGGTAATCAAGCTGGTAACGGGAATGATCGATTACCCGCTTGCCGTGGCGGACGAAGAACCAGTCGTCCGGCACCCGGGAAGCCGTAGGGCAGGCCACGCCCATGACTTCAAGCTCCAGCCATAGACCGGGGATCATGCCCTTGCTCCGGATATAGTCCAGCATCTCTTTGATACCGCCGGGAAATCTCGCTTCCGAGGGCAGCCACTCGCCGACGCCGTCCCACCAATAACCGTCGGAATACCATCCGCAGTCGACGCAGAAGTATTCGCAGCCGGCTTCGGCGGCGGCATCGATGAGCGGAATCAGCTTCTCCGTCGTCGGATCGCCGAACAGGCAGTTCATATAGTCGTTAAATATCACGGGAAGCTTCACATTATCCTCATTCGGCCTACGAATGGCGCGCCGATACTGTGTCAGAGCCTCGATGCCCCGCTGAATGCCGCCGGACACCGCGCCCACCGCGGCGGGAACCGTGGTGAACGTTTCACCCGGCGCCAGCCGTTTCCACCAGTGATGTTCATTCTCGGTCGGCCCGCTCAATTGGACGTACAATTCGTCCGTCATATCGCTGATCTCGAAATGCCATGAGCCGTTATGCTCGATCTGCCAGATGAGCCCTTCGCCGGTCTCGGTATTTTCCAGAAACGCCATCGGGGCATACTGCGAAGTCGACCAGGTGCCCGCGCTGCCGTAAGAGAGCCGCTTCATCGAGAACTCGTTCACTGTGTTCAGGCCAAGCTCGGGCAGCGAAGAAGCCTGCCATTGCGCCTCTCCGTACCAGGTGTTATGCGGAATGTGCAGCCGGATTTTCCGGTCCCGCCCGCTGACGCCATGCTTATCCACCCCGGTGTAGGCAAACGTGGACACATACTCCAGGCCCAGCCTCTCCGTTCCCCCGTTTTCCGCCTCGGTCCATACCCTTACGATCGGCAGCCCGTCGAAAAACTGGATGTGACTGCGCACGATAAGGCCGGTTGCCTCTTCATCGCGCTGATGAATGACGAGCTTGCGTCCCGTCTCATTTCGGGCATCCTCGATCCGCTGCAGCTTGAGCCGCTTGCCCGGCAAAGTCCCCGTATGCTTCGGGCCGTGATGGTCGTCATGGTTTTCGCCCGATACGTGAACCTCCACGAGCCGGTGCTTGCTTCGCCGCTTATCATCCCAAGCCTCGGGCAAAGCGGTCGGCCGGTCGCCGAAATGCAGCAGCCTTACGTCCCGATCGTCCGTTACTTCCAGCCATAGGTGAAGCCCGTTTTCCTGAATGTAAATTTTCTCCGCCATTTTTATATGACTCCTTTCGCATTATCCTTTGACCGAACCGGCTGTCATGCCCTCCACAATATACCGCTGCAAAAAGATGAACAGGACAACGACCGGCAGCACGCTCAGCACGGAGGAGGCCATCAGGCTGCCCCAATCAGTCTGGTACAGCCCTTTGAACAGGCTGATCCCCGGTGTCAACGTGCGGTGCGCCTCGTCGTTAATGAACACGAAGCCGAACATGAACTCATTCCAGGCGTTAAGAAAAGCGAACAGCGAGGTGGACACCAGGCTCGGCAGCGAGACCGGCAGCAATATGCGGAAGATCGTGCGTATCTTGCCGCAGCCGTCGATTTCGGCCGCCTCTTCCATCTCGAAAGGAATGCTGTCGAAAAAGCTCTTCATCATGAATGTGCACAGAGGCACGGTAAATGTCGTATAAGCCAGAATCAGGGACAGGTAAGTGTTGATCAGCCCCATTTTGCTCATGATCAGATAAAGCGGGATCAGAAGAAGGACCCCCGGAATCATTTGCGACAAGAGCATCGCCACACTGAATACCTTAATGCCTTTGAACCGAAGGTAGCGGCTGAGCGCATACCCGGCAAACACCGAGATCAAAATCGCCGCCAGGGTTACGGTCACGGCCACGAACAAGCTGTTTTTGAAAAACGTCAGGAAGGCCGAATTATTGAGTACATTATCGAAGTGCATAAAGGTCGGCGAATCCGTCCACAAGCTTGGGGTGACCGAGCGTATTTCATTTGGCGGTTTAATCGCCGTAACGAGCATCCACAAGAACGGAAATACGCAATATACGGAAAATCCGATGAGTACGATATAGGTTACGACCTGCAAAAAATTTCTCTTTCCTTTGCTGATTAGCATCGTTGTTCACACTCCATCCTTCACGGAATCAAGCCCGGTTCTTTCTCGAGGTGTACATGTAATATATTAAAAATCCGCACAGCATAAATCCGAGCATCATGGATGCCAGCGCGGATGCGCTGCCAAAGTTATATTCCTGCATGGCGTACCGGTAAATCATAATCGGCAAGGTCTCCGAGGAATGCAATGGTCCGCCCTCGCTCATAATCCAAATAAAGTCGAAGTTGATCGCCGTCCAAATAATATGGACAAAGATAATCGTGATCGAGACGGTCTTAAGCTGCGGCATGACGATTTTGAAAAACCGCTGTCTGACGCCTGCGCCGTCGATGGCCGCCGCCTCCAGCGCGTCGCGGGATACGGATTGCAGGCCCGCCAAAAGCGTAATCGTAAAGAACGGAAAGCTGCGCCAAATATTGACGAACACGATCGTCAGCAGCGCCGTGTTCATCTCGCCGAGCCAATAGATCGGCTCGTCGATGATCCCAAGGCTTGTAAGCCAGTAGTTGATCACGCCGTAATCGGGTGAGAGCATCCAGTCCCAGGTCAATCCGGCCACGACGATCGGTACGACCCAAGGGACGATGACCAGCGCCCGGAACAGGGTTCTGCCCTTAATGTTCTGATTCAAGGCTACGGCCGAGATCAGACCGAAGATGTACTCGCCGGCAACGGACAAGACCGTCCAGATAACGGTGTTGCGTAATGCTCCCCAAAAATACTCGTTTGCAAATACTTCACGGTAATTCGCCAGCCCCGCAAAGCCACTGACCGCTTTATTCAGCATGTTCTTGAAGTGAAAGCTGTCCCATAGCACGCTGATTAGCGGATAAGCGTTCATCAGAATGAAGAACAGCAGGGCGGGAAGTACAAATAAGTAGGCGATTCGCCGGAATTTTCTTTCTCTCAAACTCACATTCACAGTAGCTTTTCTCATTGTCCTCACCACGTTTTTTAAGATAGAAAAACAAGCATAGACTTTAGAAGCTATCCGTTCCATGCTTGTTTTTCTTTTGTGTATGACTATCCAGTTAAGGCCTAAAGTCTATGAAACTCCCGGCTATTCTACTCGGCGCTAAGCTCCCCGGTTTTGCTCAAGCTGTCGTTGATCGCCTGGGATAACCATTTCGCCACTTCCTCGGGGTTATCGTTTTTGAGCAGCGCCTTGGCCAGCGCGTCTTCCATCGCCGTCGTGATTCCGCCGAGCGATACGGCCGGGAACACAACGCCCGTATCGGTGAGCGCCATGAAATTGCTGCCCCAAGGGCTGTCGCTGACTACGTCTTGGCGCGGAGCCTCGTTCAGATTGACCGCGCTTTGATACTCGGCACTAAGCAGGAATTTGGCGAATTCCCAAGTAGCGTCCGCGTTTTCCGTTTTATATAGGAAGAGCGGCGCGACCTCCATAAAGGTAGCAGGGGTGTTCTTATACATCGGAGCCGCGATTTTTACATCGGCCATCTCGTCGGGATTGGACGCTCCGTATGTCTCCATCCAAGAACCGTCGACGACCATCGCATATTGGCCGAGCGCGAAGTTCTGATCCTCTTCTTCCCAGCCCCAGGTCTTGGCATCCGCTTTAATCGTTTTCGTGGCGAGCAGGTCTTGATAGAACTTGAATACTTCGGCGGCTTTGGAAAGCTGGTCCGGATTGTCCTGCCACGTATTTTTGTATTTGCCGTCGCTCATTTGTTCCGCGATGACCACATCGTTTTGCGCCAGGTACATAATCAGCTCTTGCGGTGAACGGACACCCGCACCGGCGATGCCGAACGCTTCCTTGCCCGTCTTTTCTTTAACGGCCGGCCCCATGGCCAGCAGTTCGTCCCAAGTCGCGGGCGGCGCGTCATATCCGGCTTCCTTGAGGATGTTCTCATGGTACAGGAGAGCCCGAATGCCCAAATAGTTAGGCAGCGCTTTCAATTTGCCGTCGACGGTGTACGACTGGATTACATTCTCATAGAACTGGTCTTTCTCGTCCCAATTGTTGAAATAATCGGTCAAGTCGAGCAAAGCGTCGAATTGGTTGAATTCCCCGAACCATTCGCTAAGCCCCCAGCTGATATCGGGAGCGTCGCCCGCATTAAAGGCCGCGACCAGCTTGTCGTGCATGACATCGTAGGAGATGACCTGCATGTTGATATCGATATCGTCACGGCTGGCATCGAACTGCTCGACCAGCTTCTTGATCGTCTTGCCTTCCTCCGAGCTCGGGTCCAGCGCGGACCAGAAATCCACGGTAACGGCCTTGCCGCTTCCGGCCTTGCCGGCATTTCCTCCGCCGGAGTTTGCCCCCGTGCCGGCGCCCGCGGTTTCGTTTTTACCGCCGCCGCAGCCTGCCAGCAGCCCGAGCACAAGCACTGCGGACAGAATCAAGCTTAGCTTTTTTGTCACTTTCATGGTGATCCCCTCACTTCATGAATTATTGTTGTGTTTATAGGTTCATTGTACATTCGCTTCAAAAGGATGGGGATGAGACGGAATTCAGTGAAATGTTGAATATATTTAGTTCTCTTTTCGATAGTCCGTCGGCTTCATGCCCGTGAACTTGCGGAACACCTGGCTGAAATAGCGCTGATCCGTATAGCCCACCCGCTCCGCGATTTCATAGGTTTTGAGCTCACTGTTTTTCAACAATCGTTTGGCCTCTTCCATTCGAAGCTTGGTTAAAAATTCCCCATAGCTCTCTCCCGTTTCGTTTTTGAACAGGGAACAGAAGTAATTTTTATTAATATAGAACTGGCTGGAGATTTCCTCCAGCGTTACCGTCCGGAAATTCCGCCGGCTGTACTGAACGACGGCGCCAATTAATTGCTTGCCGCTTTTCGCCTTCGGGTCCGCGGCAAATTTGTCGATGACCCGCCCGATCAAGTCTCCCAGCAGCTGCCGGACCCGGGCAACCTTCAGATCATTCGCGCAGCCCTTGGCGTTGTCCAGCATAACCGGCAGTTCCGTATCCTGCCCGGCCAGAGGCTCAAGCACTTTCAACAGGCGCATGACCCCCTGTTTGAGCTCGGTACCGCGCATTTGCATCAGCCGTTCATGGCTCAGAATCTCCCCAAGCTTCCCCAAGAGCGCTTCGCTGTCCCGCAGGGAGCCTGTCTTGACGAGCAGCTCCAGCATATCTTCGAGCTCCACCCATTCCGCCAATGCGGCGATATCTTTGGACGAAGCTTCATCAGGCAGATTCTTGTAGCTTGCAAACCCGCTGCCCCCAAGCTTCTGCGATTCCACCGCCTTTACGCCCTCGCGATAGGAAGCCCGAAGATGCTCCAAGCGCGTTTTGCGCCTGCCGAGGCCAAGCTTCGTCTGGAGCCGGACGGTCCGGGGCAGCAATTCGCAAAGCGCGGCAAGCGTATCTTCCATCCTTAAATCCCGTTCCCGCTCCGCCGCCGCCAGGGCCAGAAATTCATTGCTTTTGTGCAAATTGCGGAACACCTCTCCCGGAAAACCTTTCTCCGCCAGGCATTCGGCTATCACATTGCGAATCGCGTAATATAGCGCGGAGCGGTCCCGTTCGTATCGGCTGTTCAAATGTTCGTCGAGATCGTCCAGCCTTACGACGACCATATAAAATCCCTGCTCGGGCAACTGCAGCAGCACCTGCTCGGCGCGGATGATCATTTCGTTCTCGTCCTGCAAGGAACCGCCGATGATATCCGACATCAACTGGTCCTGCATCGACTCGATGCCGGTCTGAAGCACGGCCTTCTCGTCGATCTCCTCCTTCATCGCCAGCGACTCGCGCTGAATCTGCTCCACCACTTTGCCCAGTATCGATAACAGCTCCGCCTGCTGAACCGGTTTGAGCAAATAATCGAACGCCCCTCGCAGGAACGCCGGACGTATATATTCAAAATCGCCGTAACCGCTCAGGACGATGGCCTTGGAGCCGATTCCGGAAGCCTCCAGCCACTCCAGATAACCGAGCCCGTCCACCACGGGCATCTTGATATCCGTAATAATCAGATGCGGCTTACCGTCCGCGGTGATCCGTTTGGCCTCCTCCCCGTTATAGGCATGGCCAATGATTTGCCACCCCAGCTCTGCCCAGGGAATCATTTGTTCAAGTCTCTCATGTACGGATTGCTCGTCGTCAATAATCAGCACTTTCATTAAATCGCTTCCTTTGGGTGGTGTAGTTATTTGTCATGCTGCGGATTTCCGTATCACTACCTGTTCTTCATCGGCAAAACGAACCTGATGCATGTTCCTTTTCCGTTCTTGCTGTAAACGTTCAGTCCATACGGTTCACCGCAGATCAAGCGGATCCTCGTATGCACGTTGATCATGCCGATCGAGCTATCCTCCTTGTCCTTGGAGTTTATGCCCGCCTCCTCGGCAAGAGACTGACGCGTACCTTCCAAACGCTCCTTATCCATTCCGATCCCATTGTCCAGGACGCTGATATACAGTCTGTCTTGCTCCGCGTCGATCGCGGCATGAATCTTGATAAGCTTCTTTCCGTCCAGCTTGGGAATCAACCCGTGCTCCACGGCATTCTCCACCATCGGCTGCAAAATCAACTTCGGAATGGCCAGGCTGCGGATAGCCGGATCCACTTGAAAGCGAATCCGGATGCTCTCCGGATAACGTTTGTTAATAATCACCATATAGTTGCGGATATGCAAAATCTCGTCTTTCAACTGAACCCATTCATTACGAATGTGCATGTTGTAGCGGTACATATCGCTAAGGCTCTGACAGATCAGCTTCAAATCCGGCACATTGTTCACTTGCGCGATGTTCGACATCGTCTGCAGCGTATTAAACAGAAAATGCGGAGAAATTTGCGCCTGCAGCGCCTTAATCTGGCTCTCCTGATTCGTCAGCTGCAGCTTCAGTTCATGGTCGATGAGCTGCTGCATCGTCTCGACCATTTTATTGAACTGATTGCCCAAAAAGCCGATCTCATCGTTCGTGTTTGCCTGAACCCGGACCGAGTAATCTCCCCTTTGGATAAGCCCCATTTTGCGGTACATTCTCACAATCGGTTTGGTGATGCTATAGCTGAGCGTATAAGAGGCGACCAGCGCCAGCACCGCGGACAAGGCGATCGCGATAATAATCCAGAGGCGGACAACCGACACTTCCGGGTCCTCATAGAAAACATAGTACAGCAGCCAGTTCCCCCCTCCGATGTCCGTCTCGATCACAAACGGTTTGCCGGGTAGATTTGCCGGAGAGAAACTTCCCTGCCCCGCTTCGCGATCGGTATGATAAACAACTGCGCCCGATTTTTCCGTGATTATAACGCTACCGTTATAAAAGCTGTTGTACTTTTCCACGAGCTGCCGGAAGTAGGATTCTTTCATATCGATTACGAGCAGCCCCGTAGGTACACCAAGCGACTTTACGGGGTATAAATATTGAATGACCGGCTCGCCGTACATACTGTCGTACGTAAACAGGAAGGTCGGCCGGCTGTCCACCCGCTTGGATTCAAGCAATAGCTGCCGGATATATTCATCCGAAAGTCTGGGGGACAAGCTGGGAAAGAAATCCCCGGCCGCCTCCTGCTCCGCGTTGATCAGATACATCCCGACGATATCCTTGACCCGCGATTTGTTGTAAACGCTTAAGAAAAATTCCCGCATATCCCGTACCGTATCGTAAGTCCGGCTTTCATCGGGCGAATATGACGTATGATGGGTCAAGCTCTTGATTAAATCGGGATTCGAGTAAATCTGGTAAGCGGTTTCATTTAAGGCGAGAATGTATTCGTCGATCGCTCCCTTAAGATCCTGTTCGGTGCGTGTCTCCGCAAAACGCAGATCCTCCTTCAGTCCGTCCGAGATCTGGTACCAGATGATCATGGAAGCGATGCCGAGCGGAAGCAAAATAACCGCGATCATGGCGGCAAATATTTTCGTGCGGATTCTGGTAAATTTCAATTCTCTCACGCCTACTTCCGTTATGATGATGGACCGGTTGAAATTATCCTATATTTCGGTCTTGAAGATTATTTTATTTAATATAATAACATCTCTCCGATCTTCATAGAGCGTTACCCAGGTATTCCCTTTTTCCACAAAAAACGCGGCTTCCCGAAGCCGGGAAACCGCGCTGTGCTTTGTTTGTATTCTGATGTTTAGTTCGGGAAGCGGCTTAGTACGCCGTCCAGCCCGCATCCGCCGTGATGATCGTACCGTTGACGAAGCTCGAGTCGTCCGAAGCCAGGAACAAGGCTACCTTGGCGATTTCTTCCGGCTTACCGTTACGCGGGTTGATCGCCATGCCGAGCTGCTGTTTGCCGAATCCGAATTGGCTGATACCGGTCATCGATGCCCCGATATTCGTCTCTACCCCGCCGGGAGCGATCCCGTTGCAGCGGATCCCTTCCGTCGCATACATGTACCCTGTGTTCTTGGTGAAGCCGACAACGGCATGTTTCGAAGCCGTATATGCGGCACCGGCGCGGGCACCGTAAAGTCCGCCTGCCGAAGCCACATTAACGATGACTCCTTTCTTCTTCTCCAAGAAGATTGGCAGCACTTTGCGAGTAGACCGCATTACACTGGTCGTATTGACGGCGAAAACTCTTTCCCATCTCTCGTCCGTTACTTCGCCTGCAGGCTCCATGCCGTCCATGATACCTGCGTTGTTGATCAGAATATCGACGGTACCGTAATTTTGCACCGTGGTGTCAACCAAATTCTGAATGTCTTCTTCCAAGGCTACGTTGGTTTTAATAGCAAACGCCGTTCCGCCTTGACTCGTAATTTCTTCTACCGTTGCGTTTGCACCCTCCAGATTCAAATCGGAGACGGCGACTTTCGCTCCTTCTTTGGCAAACAGCAAAGCGATTTCTTTACCCATTCCCGATGCGGCGCCGGTGACGATAGCTACTTGATTTTGAAGTTTCATCATTAATCCCTCCTAAAATATTCACATTTTAGTTGTGAAATTGTGAACAATGTTATTGCATTAGCAAAAATATATCCTCTTTTAAGTATAGTTTAGCCAAAAATTTCGTACAATCATTAATCATTCACAAAATGTACATTAACGTACAAATCCATATCGATTGTATGGTTATTTGGTATTTATACTAATTTTGGCCGAGGACGGCCGCCAGTTAATCAGCTTCACAAGTTGATCCTGCATATAGGAGGGCGGGTAATTGAATCCGCTCTCGATCCAATGGAAAATAAGGCCGAGCAAGGCATGCATGAAGAAGATGACGGTAAACTCCCGGTTGAGCTCATCGGCGGCTTCCGCCTCCCGGCCCGTATACTCCAATTCTTCCATAGCGATTTGCTTCAGTGCGGCAAATATTTTTATCTTCAACTGGGTTAAAACATCGCTTTTAAACAGCGTCGTATAGACATCGGCATTGCGGTGAAAATGTTCGAAGATCATGACCGATTTGGCCGGCAGTTCATCGATCCGGAACACTTCCACTTCTTCGTAGGGCGCGCGAAAAGATTGGATTAATTCGTCCAACAGGACGGAATAAATCTCCTCAAGCAGCGCTTCTTTGCTGTCATAATGGGAATAGAACGTCCCGCGGTTATACTCCGCCTTCTCGACGATTTCCTTAATGGAAATGGAATGGAAGCTTTTTTCCGACATCAGATCCAATAAGGCTTGTCTGAGATCGGCCTTACTTCGCAGTATGCGCTTATCCGTCTTCTTTTCCCCCATGCAAAACATTCCTTTTATTATTAATATTTTTATTATTAATAATTATAATAACATTTTTTACAACTGTATTATGAATCCGGTGTTCGCAAACCTTAATTATATACAAGGAGGCGATACACTTGGTGTTTGATGAACTGGTTAATCTGGTCCAATCTCTAACCCGTAAAGAAGACAATGCGTTTTCCTTCAATTTTGATCCGCAAATGCTGCAGATTGATCCGCTCGTCCAGGAATCATTCTCCAAAATACTCGGCCATGCATTGCTGATCAAATCGGCAGTGATTACGATAAACCACGAAAACTCATACATTACTGTTGAGGGCATACATGAGTCGGATGTATTTCATGGAACAGCCGTGCGAATATTGGCCGATTTCTTCCTCGATAACGGTGATTTACGTTATCACTGTATCGTGCTGCTTCCACCGGAATGGGTTCACGAGTATGTTCAAGCAGTCGAGCAGCTATTGAATAATCTGCAAGCTATTAGTGCCGTTCGGTTCGATTTGCATGAACCCGGCTTGGCGATTTCCACCATAGGACCTCTGCATGGACCACTCCAGCAACTGACGAATATAACTGAGAACATTCAAGGGTTTAACCTGATCGCCCGGATTGAGTTGTCCGGCGAGATGATAAATACAATAAATAAATTACTGGGCCTACCCAATACCTTAAAGTTCAATGTCGGATATCATGCCGGTGATCCGGTACCGATGGCAAGGGCCATTTACGATGAACCCTTATCCGTGGGCATCCTGCATTTGGATTACCTTATGATTACTATGGCACCGTCCCAATTTGAGCTGAGCTTTCCGCTTCGCTTTCAAATCGGGGAGGATACGATATTGTTCAGTGCCTTTTTTAGCTTTGTGAATGCAAGCTCCTTTGAACTGGGTATGCGGTTTAGCGGAGTTCAAACCAGAAATAACGGCATCGCGCAAGAATGGGTAAATCCCCTCGGGCTTAATTGGATTACAATCAGCGGTCTGGGCGGGAAATACCGGACGGAACCCGCCGGGTTTTCAGTGATCATGGAAGGTATCATCAAGTTAGGCGAGGAACAGAAGGATCAGATGGTTATCAATGTATTGCTTGAACTCCTTAATGGCTCCATGCCCGTTTCGTTTGTCGGCAAGCTTTCGCATAGTGATGAGTCGGAAATTCCTCTGTCACGATTGATTAACAGTTTTTTTCAAGTAATAATTATGCATTGGCCGGATGACGGCAGGATCGATCATTTTGCTCCATGGCTTGATGATCCGAAGGTCAAATACTTTGAGCTTTATTTTATACCGGGCCCGGAGCCCATAATAAGCCCCATGGATCCTTCTGTTACCTTCTCGCCCGGTTTAGGCTTATCCGCGCAAGGCAGTTATTTCGGTAATTCGGCTCTGTTCCATGTGATTGCCGAAAGCAAAAACTCGCAAAACCTCCTGATTCGCGCAAATATGGATATCATTGACCTCGGCGACGGAATGGTAAGAATCGAAGCACCGCCAATGACGGTAAGGGGCCATCCATCTATTTTAAGAAAAATGAAACCATGAATTATTCCTTTTCAATCGACTTTGGAATAAAAATTCTTAACCTCGGGAAGATCAATTTTTCTGGCTTGCATGATGATAACCACGAATATGTGATCTTTCAGCTCAATAATATGGATTTTGATAATATTTCCCGCGGCTCCGCAAATTGTTTACTATATCATAACAACCGCTTCACAATAAATTTAACCGGAGAGATAGCTCTTAGCCGGACCTACAAAATAACCTTATTGGACAAGATCGATAAAATTACTTTAGCAGGTTCGATCAACACGAGTTTGGCTATGGATATTTCAAAAGATCAATCTAAACTAAGCTATGAGGCGACTTGGATGCTCAATAATTCCAACCCGGAAATTTCCGTAAAAAACAGCTTGAACCGAAAGGTATCGTCATTTAAAGATATTGCAAACCTGATAATTGACGACGTCTTAGCAAAACTGCAGCATTATAACATTAATGACCTGCTAAACTTATTTGACCGGGACTGGATCAATTTTGTCCACCCTCTGGGCAAGATTTTGAATGATCTTGGCATTACGCCGGAAAAGGCCGCGGAACTTCTGAACGGTTTGCAAAAATTCGCCGGCAAACCGCAAGAGGTTGTTAATATCCTAATGGTTCCGGGGGGCTTTAATGAGGGACAAGTTAAAGTTGCGCTTGAGCGAACAGGAATATCCGTACAAGGATTAAAGTTCCTGTCTGAGGGGGAATTAACCAATATCGGAAATGGGCTTCCGGGAGATTTAAACAGTATCGCAAATAGGCTTCCCCATTAATAAGCTTTAATTAGTGAAAACCGGGCCGGGCAAAGAAAATATTCGATGTCCGGCCTTTTAGTATTTGGCTTTATTCATTCATTTGACCTTCTTCGGCCTTTATTCACCCGGTTATTTCCTCCATAATATTTATCGTATTCCCGCCGCAGGAGCTCCTCGCTTAATTCCGGGTAGGCCAGCTCTTTGGAGGTAATGCTCAAACCGGCACAAACAGTGCCCAGATTCAGGCATTCGACAATCGGCTTGCTGTTCAAGTATCCGTACAAAAATCCGGAAAAGAAGCTGTCCCCGGCGCCGTTGGCGTCTATAAACTCATATTGTTCGATGATACCGGTTTCTATCCACCCGCCGTCTTGGGATAAGCAGGTGGCTCCTTTTTTACCGTGCGTGCATACGACCAGCTTCTTGCCTTTACGCAGGAGAGCTTCCATCACTTTTCGATAATCCGGCAATTTGTCGGAGCTCATAAATATATAGTCGGCCGCCTCAATGTAATCAACATAGAAACCGTTCATGCCGTCATAATCATGAAGATCGGTCCAAACCGGCTTGTTGTATTTCCGGCACAAGCCGATAAGCGCCTTGGTGTAGCCGATAATGTTGATTACGACGATATCGCAATCGCGAATCAGCGCTTCAAGACGGTTTAAGTCCAGGGGCGGATTAGCCGAGGACTGGGTGACGAAGATTGAAATCCGGTTTCCCTCCCGATCCATTAAATTAACGTGGCGTTCCGTGCCTTGAGGGTCAATATCATAACGGAAATCGACTCCGGCATCCTGCAGCGATTCCTTGATTTTATGTCCGTATGAATCGTTCCCGATGATGGAATGAAGAATGCAGGGGACGTTCAGTTTACACAAATTCAAAGCTTTGCCCGCTCCGGTGGAACCGACGGTTTCGTGGAAAGGCGCGGCATGAATCGTTTGCGGCACGGGCTCGGGAAGCTTGGGCAAGGAAATAATGGAATCGTAGGTGGTGCCGCCTAGTACAAGCACATTCAGCATGATATTTCCCTCCTTCTATTCAAGTTCAGACCGCCCCCAACTGTTCGGCCAATGCCCGAATCTCTTGAGACAATTTCGTATTTACGGGATAGATATTCTCAATATAAGAAAGCATTCGTATCGCGGATTGAGGCACATTATTATAGCCCAGCAGCATTTCTCCCAACTGGAGATCAAAGCCGGGAAACCTTGCTTCAACTCTCCGGTCGCTGCTGTAAGGATCAAGATCACAGGCCTGTTCTTCTTTATGTAAATGCAATGTGGATATAATTTGACCCATGGCATAGGTTTCGATAAATGTTTTGGCCGACATTTTTTCCCCTCTGGCATAGCGGCAAAGGCCTACATAGATGTTGGTCACGGCTTCGTTTAAGGGAAAGTCCAGCACGTCGGGACGGTTGACGGGAGCCGGCTGCTCCAAGGTTGGAATTTGGTGCCGATAACTAGGTCTTTGCCAGACGATTCTTCCTCCATAACAAGGAACTTCCCGCAATTTGATTTCGTCAAACACCGCAAACTCCCCGTAAATTCCGTCTTCGAACATTATTTTCCACCCATCGACGGTATTGCGGAATTGATAGGCTAACGGATGAACATCATCCAGCCAGTCCAAATGATCAATAAACATCGGTGCGCACCCCGGTTTGACGATGACAAAGAAATCGAGATCGGAATAGGCATCCAATCGGTTTAATTCGGCTCCTACAGAACCAACCCCCAACAAAAGCAATGCTTCCTCCGTGTTTGCGAGGCTTTGTCCTATGGCGTCCAGCCTTTTTAGCAATAATTGTTTCCTGTCCATATAATCTCACTCCCTGCTCCCTGCAAATTTAAAAGGAATTAGATGCAATTAGATTATACATTAGATAATTATAAAATCAATTATATATTCGAGGAACATTAAATTAGTTGACTTTGATCTTTAGCGATATATATGATGAATTAGATTGAATTCAAATCTTAATCCAAATCGTGAATAGAGGTCGGTCCGCTTGAAGCCATCGATAACCCCGCTTATCAGTTTACCCATGGAATTTTTATATTCCCTTTATGCGCTAGGTACGGATAAAGGCTTTGTCGAAATGATCCGCGCTTTTGGGCTGGAGCCCAGCGCCGAGATGACGGACATGCTTCAAAAAATGAAAAAGCCGCTTTCCCGTTACATTGAGCAGGAAACGACTTATTTTTTTGATGCCGGCGGCTTGGGCTTCATCCTGTACAAATATATTGTCCATAACCCCGCTTTAAATAAGGTCAATGAAATTATCGAGCTGGTTCAGAAGGACGATTCGGATAAATTTTTATCCAAAATCATGGATAGTGTCTGCAAAAATACATTGCCCGCAAAGGAGTCCCCGGAGTACAAGGCCATTTTCGGCGACCGGGCCAAGCTGCTGCAGCTGGTGAATGAAACCAAGTTTCAGGATGAGAGCAGAAAGACGAGAGTCATCGAAACTGTCCAAAATCCGGAGGAAATCAAACAGCGGTTTGCGTTATTGTTAGGCAGGTTTTATGCGGCGGCGTTTGAGCCGGTTGAAGCTGAGATCCTGAAAAGTATTGATACGGCAAAAAGTAAATATGACGCTATTCTAAAGGAAACTCCCGAGCTATTCATGAGCCGATATTTAAATACGGACAGCCTGAAAAATCACCCGGCCGGTTATATTCTTCATCTGAGCCTTTTCAAATACGTTAGCTGTCACGCTTATTCTTCCTATCAGGATCATGTGAAGGATTGGTTTGTACTGGGCATTTATACCGATCAATTGTTTAATGAATCGGCCCTTGCGGAGAGGCAGGCCCATTTTTTCAAAGTATTATCCGATGTCAACAGAATCTCGATGATTCGTCTTTTGTCGGAACGGCCCTGGTTTGGCCAGGAGCTGGCTGAAGCTTTGAATATTTCGCCGCCCACCGTATCCTATCATATCGGATTTTTGCAGCAGATCGGCGCGGTCAGCTTCAAAAGAATCGATAACAGAATTTACTACGAGCTCGACCGCGACAAGCTGCTGAAGCCGCTTCAGGATTATTTGAAGTCGTTTTGACGGGAAAGCAGAATACATGAAAACGGGCCGGACAAAGGAATTCTCCATGCCCGGCCCGTTGTTATTATTTTAGCTTAGTCTTGAATCTCGATGCGTCTTGTCTTCGCTTGCGGCCGTTTCGGCACTTCCAGTTTCAACACTCCGTCCTTCAAGGATGCGCGGATGCCTTCTTCATCGATGTCTTGAACGTGGAATCTGCGCACGTATTCCCCGTAACGCCGTTCCTTGCGGATGATTTGCTCCGTGGAATCCTCCACGCTGTTGTCTTCCTTGCGTACCGCTTTGATCGTCAAGTAAGGGTTGGCGTAGCCGATCTCGATTTCATCTTTTTGAAATCCCGGAAGCTCGGCTTCCACCAAATAGGCGTCCTCGGTTTCGCGGATGTCCGTTCTGAACGACATCAGCGAGCCTTTCAGCGGCGTGAAGAAATCATCATTAAACATATCGTTGAAACGATCGTTAAAAGATTTCACCCAATGGTTAAACGCATCTTCTCTGTTTCGACTTCCAAAAGGAATCAGATCAAACATCATTCATTCCCCTTTCTTTGATTTGACCTTCTTTGACCTTACACCCTCATTATATGCTTCCGGGTCTGGAATGACAAAAGCGGTCTGCGGCCAAAAAGGCTTAAAACAAGCTGTTTTAGGGAAATTTATGCGGATGTTCCGGCATGATCTTGCGGTTTGACCTTATTTGACCTTCGTTTGATTTATATGGAGCTATCCCGCCGTTCGTCATGGCTTTTGGAAAGAATGACAAGAAGGAGTACTGTCCCTTAAAATAATAAGCAATCAGCCTGCCGACTTCATGTCGCGGAAGGGAGACTACGAAATGACCTACTCCTCTGAATACGGCACCTACGGCTTCCGGTTCGCCGACGTCCCGGAGCTGCCGCTGTGCGGCTTATTCGCCGTCGGACGGGAACGCGAAACCGATCCTTCTTACCGGTGGGACGGCCTGATGCGCGACGACGGGCCTCTTCTCCTCTTCCAGTATACGCTGACGGGCGAAGGCGCCGTCGAGATCGGGGACCGGAAGGAAGCCGTCGGCATAGGTAAAGCCTTTCTTGTTGATATCCCCGGCGACCATCGCTACTACCTGCCCGCGGACAAGCCGGAATGGTCCTTTTATTTTCTGCTGTTCCGGCCTCGTCTCGTGCTGCCCGCCTGGAAAACGATCAAGGCCAGGCTCGGAGATGTGGCGGAGCTGCCGGCGGGCAGCGCGCCGATCCGCAAGCTGCGGGCGATCTTCGAAGACGCGCGCGAAGGTAAAATTACGGACCCGTATACGGCATCATCCCATGTATATCAGTTCGTCATGGAACTCGTGCGCTTCGCGTCCACACCCGACCGGGAGCAGGAAGTTTGGCCCGCCGCCATCCGTTCGGCTGTCCGTTTCATCGATACGAACTATGCCGGAATGATCGGCCAAGCGGAGTTGGCCGCAAAATCGGGACTGTCCAAGTATCACTTCCTCCGGACATTCTCCCGCTACGTAGGCATGACGCCGAATGATTATCTGAACCGCGTGCGGATCGAACGCTCCGTCGAATTGCTGGGCCGTACCGACTGGAATATCGAAGCCATCGCCGCTGCCGTCGGATATTCAAGCGGCAGCTATTTTATCAAGGTGTTCCGCAAGCTGACCGGACAGACGCCCGGACAGTTCCGGGATCAGCGGCTTCCGTACAGCCGACTTTTCTATGACAAGTAACCGAACAGCAATTTTGTGCTATTCATCATCCAAAATTACGGTTTTCAACCGGCTCTATCGGCATTAAGATGAGGACACGACCGCAATTATATATCTCTTACGATAAGGAGTGTATCCTCTTGAATCATCAATTGAATCATCACTTGATTGCCCCGACGCCGCCAATGGGCTGGAACAGTTGGGATTGCTACGGAGCCGCCGTGACGGAGAAAGAAGTCCGCGCCAATGCCGACTATATGGCGAAGCATCTGAAGGACTTCGGCTGGGAATACGTCGTCGTCGATATCCAATGGTACGAGCCGGGAGCCGTCTCCTCGCAGTACCGCCCGTTCGTACCGCTCGAGATGGACGAATTCTCGCGATTGATCCCCGCCGTGAACCGTTTCCCGTCGGCGGCGGACGGCCGAGGCTTCAAGCCGCTCGCCGACTACGTTCACGGTCTCGGACTCAAATTCGGCATCCATATTATGCGGGGGATCCCGCGCCAAGCCGCGCATGCCGCCACGCCGATTAAAGGCTCATCCGCGACCGCGCGGGACATCGCCCACACGAATTCGATCTGCCCGTGGAACACCGACATGTACGGCGTGGACGCGTCGAAGGAAGGCGCGCAAGCGTACTACGACTCGCTGTTCGAGCTGTACGCGGAATGGGGCGTCGATTTCGTCAAGGTTGACGATATCGCCGCATCGCGGCTGTACGATTCTCATCTGTCCGAGATCGCGTTGATCAGAAAAGCGATCGACCGCAGCGGCCGGCCGATGACGCTGAGCTTATCCCCGGGACCGGCTCCGCTCCAGCACGCCGACTTCCTGGAGCAAAACGCCAACATGTGGCGGATGACCGACGACTTCTGGGATTTGTGGGAGCTGCTGCTCGACATGTTCGACCGCTGCGAGAAGTGGCAGGGCCGGCCGGGGCCGGGACATTGGCCCGATTGCGACATGCTTCCGCTCGGGCATATCGGCATCCGCTCGGTGGACGGCGGCGGCGCCGACCGCTGGACCCGCTTCACCAAGGATGAGCAAGTGACGATGATGACGCTTTGGACGCTGTTCCGCTCGCCGCTGTTCTTCGGCGGGGAATTGAATGACAATGACGACTGGACGCTGTCGCTGCTCACCAATCGAGATGTGCTGACCATGCATAGAGACGGGAGTGAAGCAAAGCAAGTATACCGGATCGGCGACCGCATCGTCTGGACATCGAAAGGTCCGGACAATACCCGCTACGTCGCATTGTTTAATACCGGCGACGCCCCCCTTCGGGTCAGCGTCCGGCTGGATGCGCTCGGATGGAGCGGAGGCGCCGCTTCGGCGTTCGATATGTGGGCCTCGGAAACCCTCGGAACGATTGAGGCAAGCCTGGAGCTGGAGGTCGCCTCGCATGGCGCGAGACTGATCCGGCTGTCCTAGAAACACAACAACGCAAGTTCATCTTAATGATGAACTTGCGTTGTTTCCTCCACCTTTAGAGAAATATTCACTTTAAACAAGTCGCCGTCGATGTCAATATCAAGACTGCCTTCATGCAGATCCACGATCGATTTCGCAATCGCCAGCCCGAGGCCGGAGCCTTCCGTATGGCGTGAAGAATCGCCGCGTTTGAACCGTTCGAACAGCTCATCCATATTTTCGCCGATCTCATATTTCGTCACATTTTTAAACGTAATCAACGCATGATGGTTCCCGGTTTGGACCGTAATATAAACGCGTGAATTCTCGAGCGAGTATTTCAGGATATTTCCGATCAAATTATCAAACACACGCCATAGCTTCTTTCCGTCAACAAAGGCATACACCGGTTCTCCGGGGTTTGAAAACCTGAACTGCAAACTGGAGTTATTGATCATGTCATCATACTCCGCCAGGGCCTGTTGCAAAAGCTGGACGAGATCGACCCTTTCCTTTGCCAATTCCGCATTCCCGCTGGCCATTTTCGAAACTTCAAATAAATCATCAATCAATACTTTTAACCGTTTTGATTTTTTATCGATAATTTCAACATAGGTTAGCCAGTCTTCACTCGACACATCTTCCTTTTTCAATAGCCCGATATAAGTAATGATGGAGGTTAGCGGTGTCCGAAGATCGTGGCTGACATTCGTAATCAGTTCCGTTTTAAGGCGTTCACTCTTGGCTTGCTCGTGCTGCAGCGTCTTTACTCCTTGCTTTAACACATTGATATCTTCGGCAAGCGCGGCCAGAACGGATCTCCCCGATACCGGCAGATCCTGACCCAAATTTCCAGCAGCCAGCTCATTCGTCTTGATGACGATCCGGTTAAAATACCCGATCCTGCGAATCAAGAGCAACACAATAGGCAGACCTATAGCCGCAAGAAGTATGATATATACGACGATTAAACCGGGATTCAAGTCGATCATCATGGCCGCTGCCCCTAGACCAAATACGCTGATCAATAGAACAAGCAACTGCACGCCTATGCTCCTGTTCAGAAAAGCGTCCGTCAGGCTTTCTTTTGCTTGAGTAAAGAGCGACTTTACGCCCTTCCCCGCTTTATGCAAAAGCCCTTTCTTCCATTCTTCTTTTAAATGCCCCCAATTCTTAAATTGTGCCGCAAAGGTCTTCCCCCGGATTAAGGTAATCACCAAAAACAGCGTGGCAATGACCAAACCGATAAACATGTTCCGGCCGTAAACAAATGGATTATCGAATACATAAATGAACTGATGCTTGATGAAAAAAAGTGAAATTATGGCGCCGATACTTGTCAGGATAAAAAATACGGCTCTAACATCGATTGGAAGCTTATCGTAATAGGAGGGCCCTCTTCCGACCGCCGAAGGAACAGCTATCGCTTTCCTACCGAAAATGACGCATAGAATCAATGCAGCCACGCTTAGGAAGGCATAGGCCCATAACGTAATTTGCTCCTGTTTGTATTTATGGTACTGGGACATAAAGGAGCTCGAGGAGGGTAAGCCTTTGGGTACCGCAATTTCCCCCGTAAACGGAATAAACGTTTCTCCCAGCAACCAAACATCAAGCGATCGTTCTGTCGGTATGGAATAGCTTGTCATATATAGCGTGTTTTGGGGGTTCATCTTGTCTTGGACCGTTTCATCCCCCACCAAGCTCAAATTCGTATAGTCTTTGTCGGAGAAACCGCTCTGAAAGTAATATTGAAATTGATTTTTATATTTTAAATAATCCGTACGATATTGTTCTCTCTGCTTGAAGTACTCTTTCAGCTCCTTTTCCTTTTCGTTCATTATCCTTTCTCGGGCGTATTCGTCACTTTTGAATATTTTAGTGATATCCTCTATTTTTTTATCTTTTTCCGCTGCGTAGATGTCCGCGGCCGCTTGGTTATCCGCTAATAATGCTTCTTCAATTCGAAATTGATAATCGCTTTGGATAGAGTTCGTTTGATCCGTTATATCCCCCATCCCATTCCGATAATCATTGATTTCCTCTTCAGAAACGGTCAGCGATTGTTTCTTTTCCTCAAAAGTAATGCTGTTCAGCTCGAACATATTCAAATACTGAGCAAATTGATCGAGCTCCATTCGAAATTCGGGCGTGTGAAAATAATCGCGATGAACATATTGGTTGCCGAAAGTGAATGCGACCAAGAGTCCGCTTAGACCAAAAGTACACATCATAGCCCAGAAGCCGACGCGCAACCTATTTTTCCATTTTATATCCAATTCCCCACACCACCTTTAAAAAAGTCGGATTCTTCGGATCGATTTCAATTTTTTCGCGAATTTTTCGGATGTGAACGGCCACCGTATTTTCCGCGTTATAGCAAGGCTCTTTCCAAACCAGCTCATAGATTTCATGGATCGAGAACACTCGCCCGGCGTTGGTCATCAATAATTCGACGATTTTATATTCCAGAGGCGTAAGCTTGACCGGTTCTCCATGGACCTTCACTTCCTTGGACAATTTGTCGAGTGTAAGCCCCTTTAGATCAATGACTTTGTTATTGCCTTCATAAGTGCCTAGAGCAACATACCTTCTTAACTGGGATTTCACGCGGGCCACGAGCTCCATCGGATTAAACGGTTTGGTAACATAGTCATCCGCGCCCACATGAAGGCCCAATATTTTATCGCTGTCCTCACTTTTTGCGCTTAACATAAGAATAGGAATGTTTTTCTGCTCGCGAATTTTAGAGGTTGCGGCAATACCGTCAAGTCTTGGCATCATAATATCCATAATAATAAGATGAACCGGTTGAGCATTTATGATATCCAGCGCTTCCATGCCATCCTTGGCTTTTAACACGGCAACCCCTTCATTTTTCAGGTAAATTTCGATGGCGTCCCGTATTTCCTTGTCGTCATCCACAACGAGCACATTATAATTGTCCATTTCTCACTCAACTTTCCGGAAAGTCTTCTATCTCTATCATCATAGTAATCGTAAATGAAATATCTTAATATCCATTTATGATAATTATGAAGAACTTCTTAAGATTTTTGCGGCTTTGCTCCAAATAAAACAGGAAAACCGCCTCATGAAGAGGCGGTTCATTGGAATGCTCTGCCCTTGGCTGCGGGCTGGGCTATTTCTCCCGGCTTCAAGCAATCAGCTTAAGTCCAATTACCGATGCGATAATCAAAAATATAAAAAACAACCGGGTTATATTTCTGGATTCCCCATAGAAAATCATGCCGATCAATGCGCCGCCGACCGTACCGATTCCTGTCCATATGGCATAGGCCGTACCCATGGAGATTTCCCTCATAGCGAACGATAAGAGCACAAAACTTAGCAGGAAACCTCCCACCAGCGTTATCAAGGCACGAACCGACGGCTTTTTATTTACCATACTAATTCCCGCTACCCCGACAACTTCGAAACATCCGGCCAAAATAAGCGCAATCCAACTCATGACAACTCACCTCGCTGCTGTTCGTCTTCAGGATTCCTGGTCACCAGTTTAAGGCCGATAATCCCGACCAAAAGCGAAACAATTAACCACACTTTTCCCCAACTAAACGGAACACCGAATAATACCATCTCCGTAATGACTGTGCCCGCCGTACCCAGACCGACAAAGATCGCGTAGACGGTGCTGGTCGGCAGCTTTTTCCCCGAATAAATCAGACCGGAGAAACTGATGACAATAGCCAGTACAGTAAGCCCCCATTCCATCCAGTTGTCGGCATGCTTCAAGCCGGCTACCCACATGACTTCAAAAACCGCCGCGATAACCACCAAAACCCAATGCTTGTTAATTTTGTCCACTCTCCTTCACCCGTGCATTATTCCCCCGGCAAACGCAAAAAATGCCCGAGAAGAACATCCTCTGCAGATGCTCCTCCCGGGCTTTTATCCCTCCGTGTACGCGTGTTGCTTGCGCGTTTTCTCTTGGACCTGACCGGCCAATTGACCGCGGAACCCTAGAAAACATTTGATTCAGTTGAATAATGCACAATATTTTATCAACCTACTATACAACAAATTTTTAAAATAGTGAAGTTTTTATTTTGTTGTAAATGCAACAAAAATATTATACTATTTATGAACGGTAGAGATCAGTCAAAGAAATTAAAATAATGGAGCTGTTAATATGAAGGAAATTCTGCGTGAAATCGGAATGATCGCCAGGGCGTTGGATTCCATAAGCAATATAGAATTTAAAGAATACGACCTTACAAAAGGGCAGTATTTGTACCTGGTGCGAATATGCGAGAACCCGGGAATCATCCAAGAAAAGTTGGCCGAAATGATTAAAGTGGACCGAACGACCGCGGCGCGCGCCATTAAAAAGCTTGAAACGAACGGCTTTATTGAAAAGAAAGAGGATGAGCATAACAGAAAAATAAAAAAGCTCTTTCCGACGGAAAAAGGGAAAGACGTCTTTCCTTTTATAAAAAGAGAAAACGATCATTCGGATCGCGTCGCATTGGCGGGTTTTTCCGAAGGCGAGGCGGAAACCCTTTATCATCTGCTTCAAAGAGTTCGAAAAAATATAGAAATTGACTGGGAGTTCGTGAAAAAGGGAAATAAGAGAAATTATTGATTTTATATTAAGGAGCCTAGATAAAAATGACTATAGAAATAAAAAAGTGCGATCGTGAAAATTTGCAGCTGCTGCAAGAGATAAGTATTGAAACCTTCAATGAAACATTCCGAGCTCAGAATTCGCCCGAAAATATGAAGGCCTATCTGGAAAGAGCCTTTGACTCCGCACAGTTGGAAAAGGAATTGTCCGAGATCGCATCGGAATTCTATTTCATTTATTTCAATGCGGAGCTCGCCGGATATTTAAAGGTCAATATGAATGAGGCCCAATCCGAAAATATGGGCGATGCGTCGCTGGAAGTCGAAAGGATTTATATCCGGTCCGAATTTCAAGGAAATGGGCTTGGAAAATATCTGATCGACAAAGCGATGGAAATCGCCATAGGACAAAACAAAAAGAGAATCTGGCTCGGTGTTTGGGAAAAGAACGAGAACGCCATTCACTTTTATAAAAAGATGGGTTTCGTTCAAACCGGAGCCCACTCTTTTTATATGGGTGATGAAGCGCAAATTGATTATATTATGACCAAGACACTGAACTGACTTCAGCAATAATAGCACGGCTTCCCGAGAATCTCGGGAAGCCGTTTCTTATTATGTTGTCCGCTTACCGGTTGTCAAACAGGTTATCCGCGGTGAGTTGAATATGCGTTCTAAAGATCTCGACGGCTCGATCGCTGTCCCGTCCAAGAACGGCATCCATTAATGCCTTATGTTCGTCGCGGCCATCACGAGTCGGCTGCTGTTGGAACGACCAATGCCGATAAAATTCGCTCAAATCCCAAAGGCGTCTGCAGATATCCAGGAGAAGCGGATTTGGACATGCGGCGATAAGTTCGTAATGAAATTGACGGTGGAGATCGGACCACTCTTCGCGGACGAAAAGCTTGTGATCCACTTCCTCGTACTCGGCCGTTTGCGATAATTTGTGGTGAACGGCGATTACATTGGATTCCCATGTGAGATCGCCATGGGCGATGGACAGGCGTAATGCCGCGGATTCATTGATCAACCGCGCCTCTACGATGCTATTCAGTTCTTCTTCCGACGCCGTCTTCACTGAAAATCCGTAATTCGGGTTTTGCAAGACGAGCCCTTGGGTCGCCAACCGGGTCAGCGCTTCGCGAACGACGGCAACCGAAACATCGAAACCTTTGGTTAATTCCGAAACGGTTAATGGAGAGCCCGGCTTATATTGTCCGGTCAAAATATCGGACTTCAGTTTCTTTGTAACATTTTCGCTTAAAGTGGACGAACCGTTTCTTTTGGCCATGAGACCGACACCATCCTTCATACACATCGGGATTATATACGTTTAAGTAATTTACACCGAAATCTATAAAAAAACAAGGGTAAATTCGACAATAAGTTTATTTATCGATTTCTATTTACAAAATCGATTCTTGTTAATATAATCGAATTGCGTTTAAAAAAAGGAGGTAATTACATTGATCAACAACCCATTTGCTAAATTGCCGGAAGTCGCAGCCTTTCAGGTGACGAGTAACGATATTGCGGAGGGCCTTCCCCTGCCGCCAAAGCAATACTCAGGGATGTCGGGAGTGGAGGGCGGCAAAGATCTTTCGCCCCATTTGAGATGGTCGGGTGCGCCCGAAGGGACAAAGAGCTTCGCCGTCACCGCATATGACCCGGATGCCCCGACCGGATCGGGTTTATGGCATTGGGCGGTCATCAATATCCCCGGCAGCGACACCGAACTGCCGGCCGGTGCAGGCGACGAGCATGGCAGCGGCTTGCCGCAAGGCGCCTTGCAACTGCCGAACGATTTGCGACTCGAACGGTTTATCGGTGCGGCGCCCCCGGCGGGACATGGTCCTCATCGGTATTATTTTGTCGTTCATGCGCTGGATGTTGAGAATATCGGCGTCGACCCTAACGCCACGCCGGCTCTCCTGGGATTCACCATGCTGAACCATACGCTGGGAAGAGCCGTTCTCATGGCCACGGGGGAAACCAAATAACTAAGCATTGCGGGGTTATTGGAGAAGATGATAAAGCAGAACGGTTCGCTTCATCAAAGTGTATGCCCCATGTGCCAACAGCCGATTAAAAATTTGAAGCATACGATCATTTGCGGCTGCGGGAGCAAAATCAAAACAGCGGGTATCGGCTTGTCCAAGGGTAGAAGAATGTTAGAAGGCCAATAAACGAACAAAAAAAGCGCGGCTCCCGAAAATCTCGGAAGCCGCGCTATGCTTGATTAATTGATGCTGGTGAAGGGATTCGAACCCCCGACCTACGCATTACGAATGCGTTGCTCTACCAGCTGAGCTACACCAGCAGGTTTCGCTTTCGACGAAACAAAATTTATTATACCTCGTTTTCGGAATAATGCAAGCGCCAATGTCTGGAAATTCGCAAACGGGTTACCTGGCGGGCGGCCCGTTCACGAAGTACCAAGCTTATCCTGTACGGAGCGGAGCTTCTGTTCCGAAGATCCCGCCTTATCCCGCCGGTCGTCGATTTTGACCGAGGTCGATACCCGCTGGGCGCCGTGTTGGAACGGGGATTCGTGAATCGCACGGATGGCTGCAAAGATATCATCCAGCGACCCTTCAATAATCGTGCCCATGGATGTCAAAGTGAAGGAGATCCTCGCCTGCTTTTCGAGCACCCGCTGCAGTTCGGCCACATACGCGCTGAGACTGGTCGAGCCCGTTCCGATCGGAATGACCGTGACTTCGGCAATCGCCATATTAAACGCCTCCTTGATCCTATTCTTTCCGCCATTATTGTAACAATTCAAGCGCCCCTATTCAAACGGTCTTATACGCATACGTGGGGGGCGGTCAAGGAGACGTGTCGAAGATTTTAGACGGAAGACGGTTACGCAGACTGGTCCCCCAGCTCCTCGGGATCATCTTCATGAATGGAGAGATTTTTTTTGAGCAGCGCTTTGATGATGTTGGCCGATTTGACCTTAATGTCCAGGGACGGCGATACTTCAATCCGGTATGCACCTTGGCGGATCATCGTTTTTAAATCCTCCACCGTTTCGGCTTCCCCTGCAAGCTCGTTCATGACGCTCCCATACTGCATAAACTGGTGCGTATCGCTTCCCCCGACCACAGGGCGTCCGAGATGTTCTCCGAAGGCGTTGATCTTTTCACGGTAGGCTTCGAGTCCCTGGGAGTAAATATCTTTCCCGTTCAGGTCGAAAGCGTCCAAGCGCTTAAGCAGCTTTTCCGGCAAATGATGCAGCGGCGTTCCCACCCGGAACGGATGGGCGCCGATCCGCAGAAAGCCTTCGTCCTCGCTCCAGTCCAGGAGCGTGCGGAAATCGACGAATTGCCCTTTTTCCGTGTAAGGCTCAAGGCGCCGTCTCAGCTCGAGCACCTTTTCCCTCGCCCCGATGACAAGAATATGCCCCGTCTCCCGGATATCGACCTCCAGTCCCGGGAACACCTTCATGCCTTCGGCCAAATAATAACCGTGCTCATAAGGATAATGGCGGTCCAGCACTTGATATATATCTTCGTACCGCCAGGTATTGAAGTGCTCCGTCATCGCAATCGCGTCCAGTCCGTTCCCCTTCGCTTCGGCCATCATCTCTTTGAAATAATCGTGGCTAAAGACGGTTTTTTTGGACAGCTTCACATGGGTATGCAAATCGATTTTCATAGTGTCGCAGGTTCTCCTTTACTGTACGGGAATTTGTGCCGCAATCGCGTAAAGCGCGGCCACGTACAAGGCCGAGACGGCGAGAAACAGCCCGTCACGGTACGTGAATTTCATATGGGACAGCTTGATCCGCTTCACCTCGGGCGACTGATAAGCGTACGAGAAGCCTTTGGCCTCCAGCGCCTCCACCGTGGTGCGCGTTCTTTTGGCAATGCTGAGAATCAAAGGGTAAAAAGACAACACCGCGATCTTCAAAAAATAGGCGATGCTCCGTAAATACAGAAAGCCGTGCCTGCTTGGGGCCTTGCCGCGCAGCCGGAACGACAGAAAAATATGGTGATATTCTTCCAGCAGGCTGGGCAGCATCCGGTAGCCGTAAGCGATGCCGAAGGATACCTGCTTCGGTACGCCGATGCTAAGCAGCCCGTCGCTGAGCTTCTCGGGGTCCATCGAGCAAAAGACGGTGATGCTGGCCATCGAAATGACCGACAGCTTCATCGTCAGCTTCAGCAGCGGCAGGACGGATTCGCCGCCTCCTCCGAACAGCCAGGATACGATGAACAGGTATCCGGCCTGGCTCAGCAGCCCCAGGCACAGAATTGCGATAATGAGCGGACTGACCCGCGACAGGATCGTCGTCAGCGTCATAAGCAGGAACATGCCGAGCAGCAAAATCTCATGATGAATAAACCAGGGGGCGATGCCGAAATACAGGTACCAGAGAAACAGGGTCCGAGGGTCCAGCTTGGCCAAAAAGGTATCGCCGTTGCCGTAGGCGGTGTTAAGCAGCTCGATTTTGACGCCTTCAACCGACGCCCGTTCCATCAGTTTACGGACATATTCCATAAAGCATCGCCTCCTTCCCGGCTATATCAGCTTCACCGGTCTCAACGACCGTACCGGTTTCACCGACTTCTTCCCAGCGCTCAACGAATTCCTCCACCGTGTAGCAAAGCCGCGGCATGCCCAGCCTCCGGCTCAGCTCCAAAATTTGCGGCGCGGCGAGCCCGGCCAGCTTCAGCAGGTCCGCGTCGGCAAACACCGATTCCCTCGTCCCGTCCCGTACCACCTTGCCCTGATGCATGACGATCACCCGGTTGGCCCATTCGGCGACGAGCTGCATATCGTGCGTCGCCACGACGACCGTTTCGACATGCCGGTTCAATTGCAGCAGCAGGCGCGTGATGTCCTTACGGGTGGCGATATCGAGGTTGGCCGTCGGCTCATCCAGCAGGATGACCGACGGGTTCATCGCCACGCCGATCGCCAGCGAAGCCCGGCGCTGCTGGCCGCCGCTGAGCAGGCGCCCGTCGCGGTGCTGCAGCTCCGTCAGCCCGAAGCTGTCCAGAATCTCGTCGACCTTCTCCTTGTACCCGCTCACGCGGCGCGCCTTCAGGAAGAACTCCACGTCCTTCCGGACCGAGTCCTCGATGAACATCTCTTCCGGATTCTGATAAATGTAAGTCACCGTATCGGCTAACCGCTCCGGTAAGGTTGTCATTGTATCGACGCCCTTGACGCGGACATACCCGCTTTCCGGCTTCGTCACTCCGGTAATCAGCTTCATGAACGAGGATTTTCCGGCCCCGTTGTTGCCGACGAGGGCCACCAGATCGCCCGGACGAAAAGACAGGCTAACGTCGTTCAATACCGTCTTGCGCTCGCGCGCCACCGTCCGGTAAGAATAGCGGGCGTGCTTGACCTCGATCACCGGGCTCGCGGAACCGAGGCGCGTCGCTTCCGCCGGGAGCGCCAGGCCTCCGCCCGCGAACCGGGCAGAATCGCTATCGGCAGCAGCGCCGCTCCCTTCCGCCCACCCTTCCTTCCGGCGGCTGAAATACCGGACCGCTTCCTCCAAGGTCACGGGATACTCGCGTTCCAGGGCCCCTCCCGGCGCGGCCCTCCGGCCGGAACGGTCCACACCCGCGGCGGCCTGCGTGACCTGGGGCGGATAAATCTGGCTCGCTTCCAGTTGACCGAGCTCGCGCAGCGCCTCCTTCACCGGCTTCGACCACAGCACCCGGCCGGCGTCCATCAGCACGACCGATTGGCAATATTCGGCGATGAATTCGGTATGATGCTCGATCACGATGATCGTTTTCCCGTGGCATTCGTTCAAATTCCGCAGCAGATCGTAGATCTGCCGGGCATGATTCGGATCCAGCTGCGCCACCGGCTCGTCGATGATCAGTATCTCCGGGTCGAGCGAGACCGCCCCCGCCAATGCAAGCTGATGCTTCTGCCCTCCGCTGAGCTGCCAGATGAACTCCTTCGGGTCCACCCGCAGATCGACCAGACCAAGCGCCCGGCGGCCGCGCTCGGCATAATCCTCACAGCCGTAATTGAGCGGCGCGAAGCCGGCGTCGTCCAGCACGGTCGGACGGATGAGCTGGTTCTCGAAGTCCTGGTACACATATCCGACATGCCTGGACAACCGCGCGACATCGTGCCGTGAAGTATCCAGCCCGCACACCCGTACCGAGCCCGTGAAATCGCCGACATAATAATGGGGAATCAAGCCGTTCAACGTTTTGCACAGGGTCGATTTGCCGCTGCCGTTGCCGCCGATCACGGCGACAAAATCGCCCCGTTTGATCTCCAGGGACACTCCGTTCAATACCGGCCTTTCGCCGCCGGGGTATGTAAATGTCACCCCGTCCAGGGATACGATGTATTGTTCTTCCGCCATCAAGCCTGACCGCTCCCGTCCATCTGCCGAGTGACGCGCTTGCCTTTACGAATGAGCAGCAAAATCGTAATCAAAGCAACGATCGCCGCTGCGCCGATACTGACCCAGATAAACCATCCCCCAATGCTTTCCAGGAAATCGGCGTCCCAATCGATCAGCGCCATATCGGATTCCGCCAGGAATTCCGCAACCGCCGCGAATACCGCGAGCAGCACAGAGACAAGGATCAGACGCGGGGCCAGAATTTCACCCAGTGAATATTTCACCCCATTATCTCGCGGTTTCATCCCGAGCAATGGCTCGATTTTGCCGTACAGCCGGGGTACTAGATACAGCGTAGGCAAGAGCGCGAACAAAATGCCGGAGAACAATACGTCATTCAGGAAGGAGACCCCCTCCACGACTACGACGCTCTGCGCCAATCCCGGTACGGCCTCAAACTCCTCCACCCCGATCCAGACCTTCGCGATATCGACCGCGCTGCTGATAAATTGGTGGATCGCCACACCGGTGATCGCCGCGATTCCCACCTGCGTGCGGTTTCTCGGATCATTGACCAGGCTCCCGGCAATAAACATGGCCAGCGAGAAGCCGATGAATTTCTCCAATTCGCCAAGCCCGCCAAACTGTCCGAGCATAATCTCGCCGAAAATGACCTCGCCCAGCGCCGCGCCGACCGCGGCATAGAACGGATGAAACAGGATGCACAGCGTCAGCGGAATGAAGGCGAAATATTCCACCGAGAATTCCACCGGACCGAGCCGCACCGAAGGAATGAGCTCCGTAATCATGTTGGACAAGCCGTAGAGCGACATGGACAGAATAAACACCATCATCTTTTGCGATTGGGTCAGCACGTATCTTTTGCCTAATCGAACCATTGCTTTTTCCTCCCTAATAAAGGTTGTTCAAACAGTGTGGCTTTAAGATACTCCCAATATAAAACCGAATTATTAACTCCAACGCTTATACACGTAAATCTTATGTAAAAATATTTACATAAACTAATTCAATGAAAATAAATACGTCATTCTTGTTTGCAGCAGCCCTTCCCTCTCGTCCGCTCTCCCTTTTGCCGGGTCCAACCCCGTATGTTAATCTATTGCTATCAACCTACCTGACTAGGAAAGCGAGGCCTTCTTCGTGAAAATGGACTGGAACACGGAATCACTGTCTCCGGGTCAATTGAAAATTGCCGACTATATTCAGAAAAATGCGCAGGCCGTCCTGTTCTCCACCGAACAGGAAATCGCCGATGCGCTGGACTTAAGCATCGCTTCGGTGTCGCGGTTTTGGCGCTCGGTCGGCTTCAAAAATATCAAAGAGTTCAAAGCCCGGCTCCGCGAACAGCTGGATGTCACCCCGGCCGCCAAAATGAAAAATATTATGGATAAAGCGGATGCGAGCCCGCTTCCCCAACAGTTTCTCGCCACAAGCATCAGGCAGCTGGAGGAGACGATGAGCCACTACTCCGCGGAATCATTTGAAGCCGCGGTGACCGCGCTGATCTCCGCCAAGCGGATCTACGTGTACGGTCCCGGGCCGTCGGCCGGCCTCGCGGAGCTGATGCGTTACCGGCTCGGCCGGTTCGGCCTGTCCATTCACCGCTTGGAACGCGGCGGCAGCGAACTGTTTGAGGACCTCCTCCACCTGGCGAAGGGCGATCTTGTCGTGTTATTCGGGTTCGTCAGGCTGCTGCCGGAAGCGAAGGTGATTACTCAGCACGCCAAGGAATCGGGTTACCGCACCTTGCTCATCACGGACCGTCTGGTATCCGATTTCGCGGACCAAAGCGATATCACCCTGTTTGCCAGCCGGGGGGAAGCCTGGGAGTTCCATTCCATGATCGCCCCGACATTTATGGTGGAGAACCTGATTGTCGCGGTCGGCATGAGAAACCAGGAGGAGCACTTGCTTAAATTGAATGAATTGAATCAATTGCGGAAGAAATATGCCCACGAGCTTCCGAGATAAAACGGCAAAAAAATTTTT
Organism: Paenibacillus haidiansis; assembly: GCF_036553665.1. Lineage (NCBI taxonomy): Bacteria > Bacillati > Bacillota > Bacilli > Caryophanales > Paenibacillaceae > Paenibacillus > Paenibacillus haidiansis. The sequence continues at coordinate 195,901 of NZ_JAZHPZ010000004.1, forward strand.
GTCCCCCGCTCCCCGCGCCATGGTTGCTTTCAATGTTTTTTCAATCCGTTTCACCCGGTTTTTCCGTTTACGGGTCATTTACAAACACAATATATTGGGTTAATATCTTAACAGGACAACAAAATATAGTGAAAATGGGTGGTTCGGTGGTCCTATTCCACCGAAGCTTAAAAGGGAAGTGCGGTGCAAGTCCGCTGCGGTCCCGCCACTGTAACCGGAAGAGTCGGGGACAAGCCGTAGTTGCTCTGCCCCCAGCGAATTTGCCGGCATGGATGTCACTGCAGGTACAAATACTCCCTGCGGGAAGGCGCCGGTCAAATATTTCGGAAGCCAGGAGACCTGCCCGTTTGAAAGACACCGCACATGAACCTGCGAGGTACGGGGAGGTGTCCGATTGCAGCTTATACATAGCTTTACTTTGACTTACGGAGATTCGGCAATCCGGCTATTTTCAAAAAGCGCACCCGGGCATTTTCGACCTTGTCGGTTTGGAAATGCTTTTTTGTATGGATTTATTGCCTAGTTATCGGGGAGGAGAACTTATAATGGCGATCATGAATCGATTGGATACGGACGTAATCCGGACGCAAATGCTCGACGAGGTCATCCGTTTGGGCGAGGAAATCGTCGAAAGCACGAATATGGAGGTATTGCGCGAGAATGCCAACCTGAACGGGGAAAGCTTCTCCGGCAAAATGAGCAAATTCGGCAGCGAATACGCCAAATGGTACGCGAATCACTTCGTGATGCCGCCGCGGCTGGTGCAGGCGATCAAGGACAATGTCGTGTATGTGCATGACCTGGACCAATACGCGATCGGAACGACGAACTGCATTTTCATCCCGTTCGAAAAATTGCTGCGCGAAGGCTTCAACACCGGCAACGGCAGCGTCCGGCCGCCGAATTCGATCATGACCGCGATGGCGCTGGTCGCGATTATTTTTCAATCCCAGCAAAACTCCCAGTACGGAGGCGTGTCTGCCAACAAGCTGGACTTCGACCTCGCCCCTTATGTGACGAAATCGTTCGCCAAATACTTCCGCAAAGGGCTGGAGTATTTTGAAGAAGGCGATGGCGAGGGGGATTTCGGCGGCGAAATCAACATGAGCCGCGCGGATTTGCAGGCCGAATATCCGAAAGCTTTCAAATATGCGTTAAAAGAAACCGAGAGCGAAACGCTGCAGGCGGCGGAAAGCCTCATACATAACCTCAACACGATGTCCAGCCGGGCCGGGGGGCAGATTCCGTTCACCAGCATCAACTACGGCACCTGCACCTCGCCGGAGGGCCGGCTTGTGATCGAATCGCTGCTGACGGCGACGATGCGGGGGCTGGGCAGCGGAGAAACGCCGATTTTCCCGATTCAGATATTCAAATGCAAACAAGGCGTGAATCAAAAAGAAGGCGAGCCCAACTATCATCTGTTCCTGAAAGCGGCGGAATGCTCGGCCAAACGGCTGTACCCGAATTTCGCCAACCTGGATGCGCCGCTGAACCTGATGTATTACGATCCGGCCGACCCGGATACGGAATTCGCGACGATGGGCTGCCGCACCCGGGTACTCAGCGACCGGTTCGGACGCAATCACCTGTCCGGGAAGGGCAACCTTTCCTTTAATACGCTGAATCTCGTCAAGCTCGGCCTGGAGCACGGCATCGCGCTCGGACGCCGGAAGGAAGCCGATGAGTACGGCTTCTACCGCGAGCTGACCCATTACATGGACATCGCGCTGGAAGGCCTGCTGCACCGCTATGAAATTCAGGCTTCCCAGAAAGCCAAGGCATCGGATTTCATGATGCGTGAAGGCGTATGGGAAGGCGGCGAGCAGCTTGGTCCGGAAGAGCCGGTCCGCGAGCTGCTCAAGCACGGTACCCTGTCCATCGGGTTCATCGGGCTGGCGGAATGCATGAAGGCGATGTACGGCAAGCATCATGCGGAGGACGAGCTGGTTTACAATAAAGCTTACGAGCTGATCGCCTATATGCGCGACTATTGCGACAGACAGAGCGAGATCCACAACTTGAACATCACGCTGTTCGCCACGCCGGCCGAAGGGCTGTCCGGCAAATTCACCAAGCGCGACCGCGCCGCCTACGGCGAGGTGCCCGGGGTCGTGGACCGCGAATATTATACGAACTCGTTCCATGTTCCGGTATATTTCAACCTGAGCGCCGCGAAAAAGATCCGGCTGGAAGCTCCCTTCCACGGCTTATGCAACGCGGGGGCCATCTCTTATATCGAACTCAACGGCAACGCCCGCAGCAATCCGGCGGCATTCCTGCAAATCGTGCAATACGCGCTCTCGCAGCAGGTCAGCTATTTCAGCATCAATCACCCGATCGACCGCTGCTCCGCCTGCGGCTTCGAGGGTATCATCGGCGCGACCTGCCCGTCCTGCGGCAGCCATGAGAACGATGTCCATATCCGCCGTCTGCGCCGCGTCACCGGCTATTTGACCGGGGACTTCCAAACGCGCTTCAACGCCGCGAAGCAGGCGGAAGTCCGCGACCGGGTCAAGCATGAATCATGAATATTTGCGGCTATTACCCGGAGTCGATCAATGAGGGCGAAGGGCTGCGCGCCGCCATCTTCATCAGCGGCTGCCGCCATTACTGCAAGGGCTGCTTCAGCGCGGCCACCTGGAATTTTAATTACGGCGAGCCGTTTACGCCGGAGCGGGAACGGGAAATCATTCATGACATTAAAAATAACCCGCTTTTAAACGGGGTCAGTATCCTGGGCGGGGATCCTTTTTTCTCCGCCGCCGAGGTTGGCGGCTTCATCGACCGCCTGCGCCGGGAAGCCGGGCCGGTGCCAATCTGGATATACAGCGGCTATACCTATGAGGAATTGGCGGCGTGGCCGGACTCGCCCGAATACCGCCTGCTGGAACGCTGCCAGGTTCTGGTTGACGGGCGCTTCGTCGAGGAGCTGCGCGACCCTTCCCTGCTCTATCGGGGCAGCTCCAACCAGCGGCTGATCGATATTGAGCGCAGCCTCGCCCAGGGCGGGCCGGCGCTGTGGGAGCCAACTTACTCTTTCTAGCTTGCCGCGTTTCTAGTATAATTGTTAATCTGTGATACTTTTCATAGTTTAATATAAATGAACCATAGGTTACATGGCAGGGTCATGGCGCGTTTTTCTGCGCCCCTTTTTTTAAAGTAATATTACAAATTTAAGAATTGAATATTTTAGATTTTGCCCGGCGGGAAGCCGGATCAGCCCAAGACAAGAAAGCGAGGATTTTATTATGCCACTCATCGTCACGAAACCGAATAACCGTCAACTCGCGTTCGACAACGAGCGCCTCGGCGTTTATGCCGACCGCATCCTGGACGGATTACATAATGTGGATAAGGAGCGTCTGCTTCGCGGTGTCACCTCCAAGCTGAGACGAGACGAAGTAACCGGCGAGGAAATCAGCAGCGCCTTTACGATGTCGGCCCTGGAGCTGGTTTCCAGGGAAGAACCGGAATGGAAGTTTGCGGCGGCCCGCGCCCTGCTGACCACACTTTATAAGAAAGCGGCCGTCAATCGCCGTTATAAAGCTTACGCGGAAGAGCCCTACGGTTCGTTCCATCATCTGATCGTCGATCTGTGCAAAGCCGGGATTTACCGGGAAGAGCTGCTGGAATGCTACACGAAGGAGCAGATTGAGGAGCTGGGCCGGACGATCGATCCTTCGCGCGATCTGTTGTTCGACTATATCGGACTGCTCACACTGACCGAACGGTATCTGGCTACTGACTTTGAAGGCCGGACGATGGAATTGCCGCAGGAACGTTATATGGTCATCGCCATGTATCTCATGCACCGCGAGCCTGCGGAGACGCGGCTTGAACTCGTCAAGGAAGCTTACTGGGCGATGAGTAATATCTATATGACGGCAGCGACTCCAACCATGTCGAATGCGGGTAAAAAGGTCGCCGGCCAGCTCTCCAGCTGCTTTATCGATACGGTCGACGACTCGCTGGAGGGAATCTTCGACTCCAACACCGACGTGGCCCGTTTAAGCAAAATGGGCGGCGGCATCGGCGTCTACCTCGGCAAGGTTCGCGCCCGCGGCTCCGACATTCGCGGCCACAAGAACACCAGCTCCGGCGTTATCCCGTGGATTCGCCAGCTCAACAATACGGCCGTCAGCGTCGATCAGCTCGGCACGCGCAAGGGCGCGATCGCCGTTTACCTGGATGTCTTCCATAAAGACATCCTCGCCTTCCTCGACCTTAAGCTGAACAACGGCGATGAGCGGATGCGCGCGCATGATATTTTCCACGGCGTCTGCCTTCCCGACCTGTTCATGGAGGCGGTCGAAGCCCGCGGGGAATGGAATCTGTTCTGCCCGCACGAAGTGAAGAAAACGATGGGCTGGAAAGACGAAAACGGCCGCGCGCTCGGGCTTGAAGATTTCTATGATGAAGAATTCGGCAAAGGCTCGTTCCGCGAAAAATATGAGGAAGCGGTCAACCACCCTACCCTGTCCCGCATTACGATGCCGGCGATCGATATCATGAAACGGATCATGAAATCGCAATTGGAGACGGGAACGCCGTACATGTTCTACCGCGACACCGTCAACCGCGCCAACCCGAACCGGGCGCACGGCATGATTTTCTCGTCCAACCTGTGTACGGAAATTATGCAAAACCAGTCGCCTACCGTCGTCGAGCAAGAAGAACTGGTGACCAAAGACGGGCAAACGCGTATCGTCGTGTCCAAAATTCCCGGCGATTTCGTCGTCTGCAATCTGAACTCGATCCATCTCGCCCGGGCCGTGCCGGCCGGCGTGCTTGAACGGCTGGTGCCGATCCAGACGCGCATGCTCGACAATGTCATCGACATCAACAATATCGAAGTGCTGCAGGCGCAGTACACGAACAGCCAATACCGGGCCATCGGCCTTGGCACGTTCGGCCTGCACCATCTGCTCGCGCTTGAGGGTATCCGCTGGGAGTCGGATGAAGCGGTCGCTTACAATGACGCGCTGTACGAGAAGATCAACTACCTGCTGGTGAAATCCAGCATGGAGCTGGCCATAGAGAAAGGCCGCTATCCGAAATTCGCCGGCTCAGATTGGGAGAACGGCAACTACTTCACCTATCGCGGATATACGGACGGCTCCCGCGAGGGCAAATACGTGACAACGGAACAATGGCGCGAGCTGGCCGAACAGGTCCGTGAGAACGGCGTCCGCAACGCCTGGATGTTCGCGATCGCGCCGAACGGCTCGACTTCGATTATCGCCGGCTCCACGGCCAGTATCGATCCGCTCTACGACCTGCTCTCCTACGAGGAGAAGACGACGTACAAAATCGCCAACCCGGCACCGGATTTGTCCGAGAAGACGATCTGGTATTACAAGACGGCGTTCCTGATCGATCAGCATACATCGATCAATATGGCCGCCGCCCGCCAGCGCCATGTGGACCAGGCGCAAAGCTTCAACCTGTACGTGCGCCCGGACATCAAGGCGAGCGAATTCCTGGAGCTGCATCTGCACGCCTGGAAAGCGGGCCTGAAATCGACATACTACGTGCGCAGCCGCGCCCTGACGATCGAAGAATGCGAGTCTTGCGCTTCATAAATAAGTTAGTGTCTTAATCAAGGAGATGAAATCATGCAATTGCAAACAATTTTCAATACGGAGGCGCCGAATAAATCCACCCGCATCATCGGGGGCGAATGCTCCGGCATTCTGAACTGGGACGATATCCGGATGCCGAATATGTATAAGCTGTACAAAGTGCTGCTGCTCAACTACTGGATCGCCGACGAGATCCCGATGAACAAGGACGCCCAGCAGTTTCCGACGCTGGAGCCCGAAGAGCAGCGCACCTTCAAGATCAACATCGGCCTGCTCGCCGTGCTCGACTCCATGCAGACGATGTTCGTCGGCGATGTGAAGCGGTATTTTACCGACTCTTCCCTCGAGGCGATCTCGGCCATCATCGCCCAGCAGGAAGTCGTGCACAACCAGTCCTATTCCTATGTGCTTTCCTCGCTCGTATCCGATCAGGAGCAGAAGGAGATCTTTGAGTACTGGAAGCATGATCCCGTCCTGCTGGAACGGAATACGTTCATCTCGGAAATTTATCAAAATTTCCGCAACGACCCGACACCGCAAACCTTTTTCGAAGCCATGGTCGCGGACCTGATCCTGGAGGGCATTTTCTTCTACAGTACGTTCGCCTTCTTCTACAACCTGGCGCGCGATCAAAAAATGATGGGCACCTGCCAGATGATTTCTTACATTCAGCGGGACGAGAACCAACACTGTTACTTCTTCGCCGAAGTGTTCAAGCAGCTGTTGCTCGATTACCCGGAGTTGAACACGAAGGAAAATATCGACTACGTATACCGCACCATCGACCGCGCCGTTGAGCTGGAGACGAACTGGGCGTACTACACGCTTAAGAATGTGCGCGGCATCGACCTGGACGAGCTGTCCGATTACATCAAATACACGGCCAACAAGCGGCTGAAGCTGCTCGGCCTGGACAAAGCGTACGAAGGCGTCGACGTCAACTCCATGCCATGGATCAAGCCGTTCTCGGACGAGGCGCTCAACTCGACCAAGACCGACTTCTTCGAAGCCAAGTCCCGCAACTACGGCAAAGTCGGCGACGACAACGGATTTGACGATCTGTAATGATCTGAATAAAAAGGATAAGGGAAAGGATAGCCTCTTGCGGGGCTGTGCCTTTCCCTTTTTGTTATCATTTTCTTCTCACGGGGATCCAGACTTCACACTTGGAATCCACTTGTTCCTCATCCAGCCAATAATATTTTTCAAGGCACGGCCCTTCCACCTGTTCGAAATTGACCGACGGAAACCATTCGGAGTAAATGCGGCGCCAGACGTTTAAGATCTCCAGCCCGATTTCAACGTCCTCCGAAATCTCCTCCTGGCTCTCGAATACAGCATAAGTTTGCGTCGGAATCCGCAAAACGGTAAGCTTCGGCGGGATTTCCTTGCCATCCGGCAGTTCACCACCCATCAGGTATCGTTTGGTCCCGTCCTCATCAAAGTCGAAATGGTATCCAAAGCAGCGAGCCCGATTCTCTGCCGAGGGCCGCATTGATCCGGTCATGCGTGCCGTCCCTCCAAATCTCCGCGACAAACGCCGGGATTTCCTCATAAGCGTCACTGCGGATCACCACGTCTTTGCCGACGACGGTATAGCCTTTTTCCTCCACGATACGATAGTTCATTTCTGTTTCCCCTTTGATTTGAATTTGAAAGGAGATCTTCGGAAACGCCTTGAGCTTGACGCCGTTTTTCTTGGCGGCGGACGGCGACACTCCATGCAGGCGAATAAATGCCTTGGTGAACGCTTCCGGGCTGTCGTAACCGTACCTTAGCGCAATATCAATGACCTTGACGTTCGTTCCCGCCAACGCTTCGGCGGCCAGCGTCAAGCGCCGGTTGCGGATATATTCCGTAACGGTGAATCGCGTCAAGGCATGGAACATCCGCTGAAAATGGAACTTCGAGGACAACGCCGTCTTCGCGACCTCCAGCCTGATTTCGGATTCCAAATGCGCTTCGATATAGTCGATGGCGTCCCGCAAGAGCCGCAACGTCTCCATAAGCACCTCTCCTTTCTACTACAGTTTAAGGGGATGCGGCAGGGTAATCCTGTTCGCGGATGCTCTAAGTTGTCCAAGTTGTCCGGGCGGGTTGCCCGGCGGATTATCTTCGGCCACAGAACGGTTCACCGAAATTAACCGGATTTCCTCCAGTTAATTTGCAGCACTTCTGCATTTCGCCGAAAATAACGGGAAAACCTCCAGCTAATTCGGAGTTATTTCGCTCGCAAGCTCAATACTCGCCAAATTAACGGGAGGTTTTCCATCTAATTTACCGGTAAAGGCCCCTTTGGTATGAATTAACTGCATGTTTTCCAGTTAATTCGATTTCAACCGTGGAGGGGCGGCCTGGCTGTCATCCCTTCGGCCCACCGTTCAGCGCACTGACCCGGAGCCCGTCCCAGGGCAGAGGCGGGCCGTCCGCCGGGCGGCTCACGCGTATCGTTCGGCTCTCGCCCGGGAGCAGGTCGAAGAAGTTGTCGCTGTAGCGGACCTGCCCCATCGGCAGCTCCAGCTTGACGAACCGGGCCGCTGCCGCCGGGCTTGCGGCGACCGTCACGGTGCCGGCCGCTTCCTCGACCCGTACCGCCAGCTCCGCCACCGGCAGCCGCACCTCCTTCGGATCGCGCAGATAGCCGCGGTTCTCGGGTGCGTCGAACCCCGCCGCGGACAGCGCGATCAGCACGTCCCCCGGCTCGGCCCCGTTCAAGACCGCGGCCTCTTCCACGCTGCCGAGCTCCACGGCGGTCCCGGGCTCCGCCCGCACCGCGAACTCGGCAGCCGTCCAAGGCGCTCCGCCGGCCAGCGGGTGGACCGTCAGCCGGACCGTACCGGCGAGAGTACCGAGCGTGTCGTTGACGACCCACACCCGAAGCGGCTCGCCGGGCTCATGCTCCAGCGACAGCAGCACCGGGTGGAAGAACGTCTTCGCATAGTAATAGGAGGCCTTTGGCAGCAGCTCGTAATCGATCATGGACCAGCTCGTCCCCGGCCAACTGTCGTTGAGCTGCCAGACCAGCGCGCCGCTGTTGCGGCGGCGGTTGCGCCGGAAATGCTCGATTCCGTATTTCAGACCTTCCGCCTGCGTCAGCATCGAGAAGTTCATGTATTCCTCGATATCCCGGGGAATGCCCGTATAACTCTCCATCAGCAGGATGCCCTTCCGATGGTTCGTGTCCTTGTTGCGGTAGCTCATCTCGGCGCTGCCCCAGTAAAACTCGCCTTGAGGGATGTACTTTTCAAGCGTATAGCGGTTGGCCGAAGCGTGCATCCCGAATTCGCTGCTGAACAGGGCATAATCCTTTTTATAATTTTTGAATGTAACGCCCTCCATGCTGTAATCGAGCTGCGGCGGCTCGCCGTGCATGCGGGGGTAAACGGAACCGTGCCACACCTGCCAGTTGTGCCGGTCCCCGGTCCCCGGATCGTTGGCGTCATAGCCTTCCTCGGCCCCATAGGGAGAAGATGGCCAATAAGGCCGGGCCGGATCGAGTTCCTCAAGTACGCCCGGAATCAGTTCATGATAGATTCTTTCCCCGAAAAAAGGACCTTTAATGTCACCGCCCGCCGATTTCATGTCATACAGCCAGTCGATTTCATTATTGCCGCACCAGAGCGCCAGCGAGGCGCGGTTGCGCAGCCGCTTGACATTATCCTCCACTTCCCGACGTACGTTCTCCATGAAATCCCGGTTAAAGTCGGGAAACAGGGCGTTGGCGAAAGCGAAATCCTGCCAGACGAGCACGCCCCGGCGATCGCATTCGTCAAAAAATACATCCTTCTCGTAGATGCCTCCCGCCCAGACGCGCAGCATATTCATATGCCCTTCGGCGGCGAGGCCGATCAGCTCGCGGTAGGTGGAAGCCGGAATCGAGCCGATCATATGGTCCGCGGGGATCCAGTTCGCGCCCTTGGCGTACAGTCGGACCCCGTTCAGGACAAAGGCGAAAGACCGGCCGCCTGCTTCGTCCCGGAGTGCCAGTTCCAGCGTCCGGATGCCGAAAAGCTCGCTGCGCCGCTCCACTTCCCGGCCTTCGACGCGAAGCACCGACTCCAGGGTGTACAAATAAGGCTCGCCCAGGTCATGCGTCCACCACAGCCGTGGAGACGGGACTCGCAGCTCCGCGGTCAACATCCGGCTTCGTCGCCACAGCCCCGCCCGGCCTTCGTCCTTTGGCCAGTCCAGCACCCGGGACGCTGCCACTTCGCCGGCGTCGTCCAGCAGGCGGACCTCCAGTTCCGCCCGCCCCGCTTCGATCCCGGGCCGAAGCGCCCGAAGCTCCGCTTCCAGCCCGATGACGGCCTCGGCCTCGTTCGCCGAGACCGTCCAGGCGTAAAGGCCTTCCAGCCGCGCTACCCTCCTTCGCTCCAGGCGAACCGGCCCCCAGATGCCGACGGTCACCATCCGCGGGCCCCAATCCCAGCCGAAATTCATCGCCGCTTTTCTCAGCCAGGGGCGCTCCTTGGTATAGGAGGACCACTCAAAGCGCTCCTTGTCCCGGTGATGGAGGTGCAGCGGATCGAACCGGACCGCCAGCGAATTCCAGCCCCGGCGGACGAGCCGGGTGACGTCGAACGTATGGGACATCAGCATGTTGGCGGTTCGGCCCGCTTCATGGCCGTTGACGAATACCGCCGCAAAGGTGTCGAGTCCCTCAAATATAAGCTCCAGCCGCTCCCCTTCCGCCGAAGGCGCCGGTTCCTCCTCCAGCGAAAATGTCGTCCGGTACCACCATTCCTTGCCCTCGACCCACCGGCATTTGGCGTCGTTATGGCCGAAATACGGCGGTTCGATGATCCTGCGCTCGATCAGCGCGGTGTGCACATCACCCGGCACCGCCGCACCGATCCAGAACCGGTCGTCGAATCCCGGGTCCGCCAGCTCCATGGGAGATTTCTCCCCCGGATCAAAATGCTGAAGCTTCCATATCCCTGCCAAATCCATACCTTCTCCGCCTCCCCTAAGTGCCTTGCCTCTGATAAATCCTTCCTCCGCAGCCGCCTAACTTATTCCGTCTTGTATCCACCGCATCTTGCATCTCTAGAGGACGTCAAGTCCCTCCCGATGCACCTTCCCGCCGTATATTCTCGCACACTTTCCCGATGCACCTTTTAGCCGCAGTTTCCCACCGCAATTTCCCCGGCCAAACCGTTCAAGCGCCCGGCTCTTTCTCCGCTCGCGGAAGCAGCGCCTCTTCGCGATATTCGCTCGGAGTTTTGCCGCAATGCTTCTTGAACAAGCGGCCGAAGTATTTTACGTCCTCGTAGCCCACCATCCAGGCGATTTCGGCGATCCGGGCCGGCGTCACCCGCAATAGCTGCTCCGCCTTGCGCATGCGCAGCCCGGTCACGAAGTCCACGAAGGTGACGCCCGTTTCCCTCTTGAAAATCTCGCTTAAATGGCCCGGGTGCAGATGCAGATGTGCGGCCACCTGCTGAAGGCCGAGGTCCTTGGGGGGACAGGATTCCATATACGCTTTGGCCCGCTCCACGTGGGAAGTCTGACTGTCCCCCAGCCTGCGGTGATACAGGCTCATGATGTCATGCAGATGCCCGAACAGCTCTTCCGCCAGGCCCGGCTGTCCGCTCATCTCCGGACTCCACGGCTCCGGCCGCAGCCCGTCCCCTTCCGCGTCCCGGCCGATCGCCCGGAGCGTCCGCTCCAGCCAGCGGTGGGCGGCCAAGGCGGCCGACTGCAGGCAAGCCCCGGCCGATTCCAGGGTGCACTCGGGATCGGCCACCAGCCCGGCGGTCAGGCGGACCGCCCACGCCTTCAGGCCGACCGCATCATTCGCCAGCAGCAGGGAGCCCAGCAGGCTTTCCTCCTCCTGGGAGAGCACCGTCTTGCCGCCGCTGCGGTGTGCGAGATCCCCGCAGTCCCATACGGAGCGGGGCATCAGCCCGTGATACCGGAAGGCCGCGACGGCGGTGACATAGCTATGGTGTAGACGGTCCGGCGCTGCCGCGGGCTCTCCCACCGCCAAAATCAGGCGGCACTTGAGATGACGCTCCACCCAATCCAGCCATCCGCGCAGCATGCGCCGGCGCTCTTCCCGCTCCCCGCTCATCCGTGCGGCGCACACGATCCGTCCCTTTTGCGGAATAAACGCCGCCCCGGGAATGAGATCCTCGAGGATATTCTGCACGGCGAACAGCAGCAGCGATTCCGACTCCGGTGAGCCGGCGCTTCCCCAGCCCTCGGCCGAGACGATAATCGCCTGCCATACCTCCGCCTCCGTTCCGGCCTCCGAATTCGCGGCCGGCCGGAACGGAGGCGGTTCCGGCGGAGCAACGTCGCCCTCGATCACCCACCGGTACAGCCGTCTCGCCGCAGCTTCCCTTGCCGCCTGCTCCGCCCGCGAATCCGCGGCCGACCGTTCCAGCCATCTCCGCTTAGCCTGCATAACGGTGCGGATGATGTCCTCCGGCTTGCTCGTCTTGAGCAGGTAATCGCTCACGCCCTGGCGAAGCGCTTGCTGGGCATAGGCAAAATCGTCATACCCCGACAGGATGACAACCTCCAGTCCCGGCAGCAGCTTCCGGGCTTCCTCGGCCAGCTCCAGCCCGGATTTGCCTTTCATGCGGATATCCGTGAGCAGAATATGCGGCTTTTCGACGGGTATGCGCTCCAGCGCTTCCTCCGCGGAAGCCGCCGGAGACAGAAGGGTCAAGCCCAGCTCCTTCCAGGCGATCACACTGGCGAGCCCGGTCCGGATGATGACCTCGTCATCCACGATCAGCAGATTCATACGACACCTCCAAGCTCGGAATGGAAAAGGAAACCCGGGTACCGCCTCCCGCTCGGCTGTCTACCTCAAGCATCGCCCCGGGCCCGTAATGCAGGAGCAGCCGCTCATTGACATTGCATAGTCCATAGCCCGACGTGCCTGCGGATGCGGATGCCGACCCGGCCCCCTTTTCCTTCAGGGCCAGCCGGATCTCCGCCAGCCGCTCCGGGCTCATCCCGGCACCGTCATCCAAAACCGTAAATCTCATTCGCTCCGACTCTGGCTGGATCAGGACCGTAATCGTGCCTGGTCCGCCTTTTTTCTGAATGCCGTGTATCAGCGCGTTCTCCACCAGCGGCTGAAGCAGCAGCTTCAGCATCCGCCGTTCTTCCAGCGCGGGATCGACGATGTAATCGACGGTAAATTCCCCGGGAAAACGGATGGACTGCACCCGTACATAATTGCGGATATGCTCAAGCTCCTGGCCGACCGGGCAAAATTCCTTCCCCTGGTTCAGACTGATCCGCAAAAAATCGCTCAACCCTTCGACCATATCGGCGATCCGCTTCTCCTCCGACATCAGGGCGATCCAATGGATCGAAGACAGCGTGTTGTACAAAAAATGCGGATTGATCTGCGCCTGAAGCGCACGCAAATCCGCCTCCTTCTTGCGGGCTTCGCCGCGGACGACCTCCTGCTTGAGCCGCTCGATATGGGCTCCCAGCAGGTTGTAGCTCCGGCCGAGCCTGCCGATCTCGTCCTCCTTGCCGGCCGTCGGGAACCTCGGCAGCGGCCGTTCGGGGTCGATTCTGGACAGATGCCGGGTCAGCACCGCCAAAGGGCGCGTGATCCGGCGGACGGTGAACCAGACCAGAGAAGCGCTAATGGCCACGGAAACCGCCACCGCCGCTCCCGTCAGGAACAGGATGTAGCGGTTTTGTTCGCGATACCGCTCGTACGGCACGGTGCCGACCAGCATCCAACCGGTCAGCGGTTCCCGATGGAAAAGCACCGTGACCTTGCTGTCCCCTTCCCCGTACAGAACGCTTCCCGCCGAGTCCGGCTGCTCCGAAATCCGCGGCAGCAGGCCGGGAGCGAATCCCTCCAATGGCCGTCCCAATCTCGACTTGTCCGGCGAGGACAAGATCGTCCCCTGCCCGCTGACGAGCTCCGCCGTTTCCGAGCCCTGACCAAAGTCGGGATGGGACCAGTTCCGGGACAGTTCTTCCTCGTCGAGGCTGATCGCAAGCCAGCCTAGATGCTGAAAATTGTAGACGCTGCGGATCGGCCTCACCAGGGTGATGACATTTTGCACTCCGCTGTAATTTTGAATCGGGTATACGCCCGACCAGGCTTTCCCGCCTCCCGGCGATAGTTCCGACGGGATCGGAATCTCCCCTTCGAACCAGGCGGCCGTCATCAGCGGCGGGCCGAAGCGATCGGGGTAAATGGCGATGTTGGCAATGTAGGATTTGGACGCCGCGAGATTCGTCATCCGACCGATGATCTCGGTCCGGTCCGCATTCCGATCCTCGAACCGGGCCAAATAGCTTTGAATATCCCGTTCGCCGATCAGGAATAAGGACAGCGTCTCGGCGTCCTCCAGTATAAAGCGAAGATTGGCATCCATCTGCTCCAGCATGTCGCTCCCCGTCAGCTTCGTCTTCTCCTCGGTCACCCGGGACGAAAACATAAACGCAAACAAGCCGAGCGCCAAAAGCGGTACGATCATTGATCCGGCGATAACCACCGACAGCTTCCGCTGCAGTGAAGAAGCCAGCCATCCCCGCAAGATGCAATCCCCCTCTCTAACCCTTGACTGCGCCGGCCGTCATCCCCTTCATCATCTGTTCCTGGAACAGCAGATACAGTATAATCGTCGGAATGACGGACAAGGTCATGGCGGCCAGCGTCAAGCCGTAATCGGTCTGGTAGCCGTCGGCGAAATTGGCGATCGCCAGCGGCAGCGTTTTTAATCCGGTCTTATTGATAAATACAAGGGCAAACGAAAAGTCATTCCAGGCATGCAAGAAGCTGAGGATCGTTACCGTGGAAAGCGCAGGCAGGGAAACCGGAAGCATGATCCGGAAAAATAATCCCCATAGCCCGGTACCGTCAATGAAAGCGGCCTCCTCCAGCTCCTTCGGAATACTAGTGAGATACGCCGTCAAAATGAAGATTGCCGTAGGCAAGGCAAACGCCGTATAAGGTAGAATCAGGGCCCAGTAGGTATTCAGCATCGACATCTGCTTCATTAGAATAAACAGCGGCACCAGCGTGCTGTGAATGGGAATCAGCATTCCCACCACAAAGAAGGCGAGAATCCCCCCTTTTCCGCGGAACTGAAACCGGGCCAGAATGAACGATGATAGCGCTGCCACAAAAAGCGTCAGGAGCAGCGAGCCCAGCGTCACGATCAGCGAATTGCCGAAGGCGGTCCCGAGCCGGGAGCTGTCCCAAGCCCGCGAGAAATTGTCCGCGTGCCATGTTTCGGGCAGCCCGAAGGGCCGATTGTAAAAGTCGGCATTGGTCTTGAAGGAACTGATGAGCAGCCAAAGAAACGGATATAAGGTTAAAATACCATAGAGCGTCAGGACCGTCCAAAAAATAATTCTCCCCAGCCGTCTGAGGGAGAACCGGGGACCATCCCCATCCGTTCGCAGGGCTGCCGGCGTTGATATGTTCATGGATTCGTCTCCTCCTTCTCCTCAGGATGCGTCTTTTTTGCGCGAGGTAAGCCATTGGCTCGTTCCGATCAACAGCAGGCTGATCAGCATGATTGTCGTGGAAATCGCGCTGCCGAACCCGTACCGGTAAGTAGTAAAGGTCGAATTATACATATAGGTGGCCAGCAGCTCGCTCGCATGGGCAGGGCCGCCCTTGGTCATGATGTAGACCAGGTCGAACGACTTCAGGCTGCCCGAGATGCACAGAATGACGGCGACCTGAACCGTGTTCTTGATCATCGGCAGCAGGATGGATACCAGCTTGCGCCCGCCGCTGGCCCCGTCGATTTTTGCCGCATCGTGTATTTCCCCGGGAATATTTTGGAGAGCCGACATGAAAATGATCAAATAAAGTCCTACGTAACTCCAGATCAGCGGCGGAATCAGCGAATAAATCGCAATGCCGCGATCCGACAGCCATTCCAGTTTCCAGCTTCCGAGCCCGAGCGCATCCAGCAGGAAATTGAGGATTCCGATCTGCGGGTGGTATATATATTGCCAGATCATGCCGATGACCACGGTTGACAGCACCATCGGCAGGAAGATCGCCGATCTGAGGAACCGCTGCAGCATGTTGCTTTTGTGCAGCAGCACTGCCAGTACCAGCGCGATCGGCACCTGGCCGAATACCGAGGCCGCAACGAAAATGACATTGTTTTTCAAGGCCCGCCAAAAGACGGGATCCCTCAGGATTTCGGCGTAATTGCCGAGTCCGATATATTTGGCCTCCCCGATGCCGGACCAGTTAAAGAAGCCGTAGTAGGCGGACCAAATCACCGGCACGAAGACAAACAAGGCATACAATATCAGGGTGGGGCCGAGGCCCATCCAAATGAAACGGCGGCTGCGCAGCGCGTTCACGGCAACTCACTCCCTCTCTAAATAAGTCGCCCCTCCCCTTAAAGGGAAGGGGCGTTCATTCAATTCGCGACGGCCGCCGCCTGGGCGTCCTGAATTTTCTTGGCAATGTCCTCCGGCTTGCCTCCGTCCAGCAGCTCCTGAAGTCCGTTATTGACGACTTCGACCACCGCGGAACCCAGCTTCGAATCATACACCGGCGTAATTTTTACCTCCTGCATCAGATCGTACAGCTCCACGAACAGCGGGTGCGCCTGGCTTTTATCCAGTTCGATATTGTAGCTTACCAGCGTGCTGCTGTTCAGGGTGGCCTTCTGTCCATCCGGACCTGCCATTTCGTAGAACAGCTTCATGGCTGCTTCTTTTTTGCTGCCGGTCAGCTTTTTGCTGACGCCGAGACCGGTGCCCACGACGCCCGCGGTTGTTCCGGGATCCCCCTTGCCTCCTTCGATCGCGGGCAGGATCGTGATGTGCGTATTATCCAGCACCTCGGGCGGCGCGTTGTTGACCAGATTCGCCAGCGCCCAGCCGCCGTTGATGACCATCGCCGCTTTCCCCTGAAAGTACAGCTGCATCATCTGAGTCTCATCAATGCTGTTGAAGCCTTCCTGGAAGGCGCCCAGTTCGCCGAGCTGCTTCAGCTTTGTCAGCGCTTCCACGAATTCGGGATCGGTGAATTTCGCTCCGTCCTGCTCCACCGTCTTCAGGAACCAGTCCGTCCCCGTAATCCGGTCGGCCAGCGTGCTGAACAGCGTGGACTGAGCCACCCAGTTCGCTTTGTTCCCGAGCACGATCGGGATCACGTTCTTTTC
The DNA here is from genome assembly GCF_036553665.1 of Paenibacillus haidiansis. Classification (NCBI taxonomy): domain Bacteria; kingdom Bacillati; phylum Bacillota; class Bacilli; order Caryophanales; family Paenibacillaceae; genus Paenibacillus; species Paenibacillus haidiansis. Next base: position 212,615 of record NZ_JAZHPZ010000004.1, read on the forward strand.
CTTGAACGTCTGAACCGCTGCCTCCAGCTCCTCCCAGGTTTCCGGCACTTTTACACCATGCTCCTTGAACAAAGCGTCGTTATAGTAAATAAAAGAGCTTGGCGCCAGATTCATCGGCACGGAATAAATATTGCCGTCAACCGTATACCCGTCCAGCGCATTCGGAATAAAATTGTTTTTCCACTCCGGCTTGGCGTCCAGCTCGTCGTTGATCGGCTGAAGCAGGCCGCCTTTAACGAATTCTTTGGTCATGGCATCCGGCCACATGACAAACAGATCGGGCATTTCGTCGGCCGCGGCCACGGTGCGAAGCCGCGTCTTCAGTCCGTCCGTCGGAATGCCTTCGTCGATGACCTCGATGTCCGGATTGTCCGCCTGGAAGTCCTCGATGATCTGTCGCATAGCCACCGCCTTGGCGTCCTGACCCGTCCAGTTATGCCAAATCGTGATGCTGACCTTATCCCCGTTACCGCCGTTTTTTTCATCGGCCCCGTTCCCGCCGCAGCCTGCTAAGAGCAGCGCCAGCAGCGATACGGCGCACAGCATCGAAATCCATTTATTCATGCGCATGCGGTTCATCCCCCTTTTAATCGTTTCATTCGTTGGATTGATTTCATTCTATAAAGAATCGGGCCGGACCGTAAGGAGACGAACCGCGGCTCATAGGGGGAAAAATATCGGATGTAGTTTCAGGTCTACCTCCGAAACTGCTGCTTCAGCGTATTGCCGCCCAATCATCACGGTGGACTGCGGACAAACTTATAAAGGAGCAAAATAACTGGATTTCCTCCAGTTAAATTTCAACATTCCTCCGTTGCGACGAAAATAACGGGAAAACCTCCAGTTAATTCGGAGCAATTTCGCTCATGAGCCTGATACTCATCAAATTAACGGGAGGTTTTCCATCTAATTTATCGATAAAGTCCAATTGGCGCAAATTAGCTGCATGTTTTCCAGTTATTATAATCATGACCAGTCAAGATTGCAGTTCGGATTACAGTTACTTTGCATCCTAGACTCCAGCTGCCCTTGCATTCTAGACTACAGTCGCTATTGCAGTCTAGATCACAGCTACTGTTGCAGTTACGGCGATTGTTGTCTCAATCACAGTCTAGATTGTAGTCCCGTGCAAACCAAGCCGTGCCGGGCTGCGCATCTACGTGTCCATACTTATATCGTCCCACGCTTCATCCCGGTGCCCAAGCATCCAGAACAGCGCCCGGCGCCGCTCCATAACGACGCTCTCGTTCAGGCCGGCCGGGGCCGGCTGCCCCTGAATCCGCGCGTTGACGCAGGCCCAGTGCAAGCGGTAGATTTTATCCGCCTCATCCAAAATATGTTCCGGACGACGCATCGCCGTTTTGTCCAGAAACTCGGCAAACGAACGGCAGCTTGAAACGGTCTTGATCGCGAAATCGCAATCGCAGGTCCGATTGGGGAAATCCAGCGTTTCCAGTAGGCCTAGCGCCCACAGTAGGGCCCAGTACGCCTCGTACTGCCAGACGAGGTTGACGGCGGCTTGACGATCCGGCTCGGCCGCCTCCAGCAAATCCGACTCGAACCCGGTCAATTCGTCCGACACGCCGAATTTCTTCAGCATGCCTTTCACAAACGCGCGGGATTCCCCCAAATCCTCCTCTTGCTCCGCATCGCAGGCATATTGAATGACGATCAGCAGCGCGACCGCTCTCCTGGCGATCTCCTCCCGGGACTTCACCGCAAGCTCATTCAACGGCGGCAGCTCGGGTAAAGTTTCGAGATAAGGAATTTGCTTCTCTTTCAAATAGGAGATCGTCCTTTGTTTCCGCGCCAACCCCTCTTCCGTCGAAAAGTCCTCGCCCCGGATCTTGCGGGTACAGGCATAAGGCCGGAAATCGGAGGCCCCCGACTTGCCGTCCGGGGTAACGATCACCTTCCCTTCCCGGTCAAGCAGCGTACCGTCGGGCATAAAACAGATGCCGTGCGCCTTTCCGGCCAATTCAACAAAGAGTTTTGAATAATCCGGACCGTATTCCTTTTCCGTCTCGATGGCCAACATCGTATTGATCACCGAAATCTGAGTCAGGACCTTATATTGCAGCTCCTCGTCTTCAAACGGAATGCTCTGGTAAAATCCCATCATCCCCGGAATATTGTTGTCGAAATAATCGGGATTCGTATCCTCGGAGGATACCCGGATCGTGATTTTGTTCCTGACAAACCATCCCTTGGGCTGGATCACCGTTTCCTCCGGCGTCCCGGTCAGCTTAAATCCATTCCCGAAAACCTCCTGAATCCAATTCCCGACGCCTGAGATATCGTTCAGCGATGCAAAGATCGTGAAATACGGCAAGCCGGATTCCCCCTCTCCAATCGTTATACGGTTTGATTAATTCATGATGTCAATGATTTACGCGCTAAAATAAAAAAGCGGTGTTCCGTACTTGTAATAAAGCCGGTTCGTTCAACTTTCTCCTGCAGCTTGCAAAGCCGCTCGAAACACCGGTCCACGGAGAAACCGGAGAACTCCCACTCGAGAATTTTCGCGAAATACACCAGCGCGCCCATATCAAAGAATCGCTGTTCGGGAAAAAACTCTTCTTGCTCCAGGACGGTAAATCCAGCCTGCTCCAATTCCGCAGCGGTTTGGGAAAGATTAAACCCGGCATCGGTCTCCATACCGGCATCGCCGAGCAAAAACCGCGACAGCTCCCGGTTGTTCATCCCGCCGACCTGCTGTGTCACAAACACACCGCCCGGCTTCAAAATCCGGTACACTTCCTGTGTCGAGAAGGATTCATGGCGGTTAATCACCAGATCAAAAAATTCATCCCCAAACGGCAGATCATCGTCGTGCTCCACCAGCTTTACTTCAATCCCGTAAGGCGGCAATTTTGCCCGGCATAGCTCATAATTGGGAAGATAAGCCTCCGTCGCAAAGGTCCTGCCGGGGGGCGGCGCAAGCGAAAGCAGAAATTCTCCCCCGCCGGTCCCCATGTCCAGCATGACCGCCGAGCGGTTCGCCGCCATAAGCTCTTTCACATATTGCGCATAATCCCACGGAAGCTCCTGTTCCTTCATCCGACCGGATATATAAGAAAAATCCCACCCTTGAAAACCTTTCTCTTCCTCGGACTTCCAGTAATCTCTCAACTCTTTCAGATTCATCGGTCTGTACCCCTCTCACTTTTTTTGAAAACCATAAAAGCGGAGCAAGGTGCAGCTGCCTGATAACGCCTTCTTTTAAGCCCGGTACATTCGGTTATCAGTAAAATGCAACTGCACCGGGCAGATACCGCATTTGATCGCCTTCATTTTGTTGAGCAACATGCTGCATGTTCACCTCGCGCTATTGAATAAAGCTTCTATTTTTTCCTTTAAATCCTCATTAAAAATATAATAGTATCCTCCAATGCTGCTCGTCGTGAACGACAGCTTGGCCTCATCGTTCTCGTACAAACTTACGGCATAGAGATAACCCGTGCGGTCTTCCTGGTTCGGGTCCGGTACAATGTCAAAATCGCGGATCTCGTTAATCCAGCTGCGAATGACCGCCTGGTCGGAAATCTTAACAAGCCGGCCGGTCGAGCCGCTGCGGATTTCCGCGTAGTCGGCCTTGCCGATATCGCCGGGGTACAGCTCATAGAGCTTTTTGACCGTGGGCTCGGGTTCCGGTTCCGCCGGCTTGCCGCATCCGGCAAGGACAAGGAACACCGCCAGCACCGTACCGACAAGGAATACCATGGCAATCTTCATCGGTTTTACTGCATTGCCCCACTCCTTCATAACCCGCCCCCCTTCTACTCCAGCAGCTCCCGCAGCATTTTCTCACGGTTGTTCACGAATTCCTTCATAATGACGTAATGGTCCGTCTCCTCCAGATCAACCTTGCGTACCCCTTCCGGGGTCAGCTGATAGATCAAGCTGTCCGGATAAGCCATCAGAATCGGCGAATGCGTTGAAATAATAAACTGCGAGCGCTTGCCCACCAGCTCATGAATCTGCGCCAGCATCGCCATTTGCCGGAACGGGGACAGCGCCGCCTCCGGTTCGTCCATAATATACAGGCCGTGTCCGCCGAACCGGTTCATAAACGCCGCGAAAAAAGATTCCCCGTGCGACATCATATGCAGAGATTTTCCGCCATAGGATTCGATGATTGGAGGAGTAAAGCCCGGCTCTCGGTCCAGCTCGTCGATCGCCGTAGCCAGATTGTAATAGCTTTCCGCCCGGAAGAAGAATCCGTCCCTGGGTTTGCGCGCCCCCCTTACCGGCCGTATGTACCTGTACAATTCCGAGTGGGTTGCCGCCGTGGAAAAAGTGAAATTCAGCGTCCCGCCTTCCGGGTTAAAGCCGAGGGCCACCGCGACCGCCTCCAGCAGCGTGGATTTGCCCATGCCGTTCTCGCCGACGATATAGGTCACCTTCGGATGCAGGTCCAGCTTCTCCAGCGAGGCTACCGCAGGCAGCGCAAAAGGATACCGGGAGAAGGAAGGAACCTCCTCCCTGAGCAGGACCATACTCCGCAAAAAAGGCTGCACATCGTATATATCCACCCGTTTTCCCCCTTCCTTAATCGGCTTCCGTATCTTCAAACCGGCCCTGGTACAGCTCGCTGTAAAAACCGCCCCGCTTCAGCAGCGTTTCATGATCGCCCTGCTCGACCAGCCTGCCCTCGCGGAGCACCAAAATGTTGTCCGCCTGGCGGATCGTATTCAGCCGGTGGGCGATGACAAAGCTCGTCCGCCCCTGCATAAGCCGCTGCAAGCCCTCCTGGATCTTGATCTCGGTCACGGTGTCGATGCTGCTCGTCGCCTCGTCCAGTACAAGGATCGAAGGGTTCGCCAGAATCGCCCGGGCGATCGCGAGCAGCTGCTTCTGTCCCTGGCTGATGCCGTCCCCGTTCACGCCGAGCTGCTTATCGTAGCCGTCCTTTAGGCGCATGATGAACGAATGGGCGTTCGCCAGCTTCGCCGCTTCCTCCACTTCGGCATCGCTGGCGTCCAGCCGGCCGAAGCGGATATTGTCCCGGATCGAGCCCTGGAACAGGAATGAGTCCTGCAGCACGAAGGCCATATGGCCGCGCAGGCTGTCGCGCGTGATCCCCGTAATGTCGCGGCCGTCGAGCGTAATGGTGCCGCTATCCGGGTCGTAGAACCGGGACAGCAGTTGAATCAGCGTGGTTTTGCCGGCCCCGGTCGGCCCGACCAGCGCGATCATTTCGCCCGGCTCGGCCGTGAAGCTAATCCGCTCCAGCGTGTCGCCTTCACCCTCTTTTTCATAGGAAAAAGAGACCTCCTCGAACGTCACCGCGCCGCTCACCCGCTCAATCTCCACCGCCGCCCGCTCGTCCCCGGACTCCTCCTCCTCGTCCAGCACCTCGAACACCCGCTCCGCCCCGGCCAAAGCCGACAGCAGCGTATTCCACTGGTTCGCCAGATCGTTCAAAGGCCGCGTGAACTGTCTCGCGTACTCGACAAATACAATGATTACGCCGACGGTCACCGTACCGCGGATGGCGAGCACGCCGCCGATCCCGGCGACGAGCGCGAAGCTGAGGTTGTTGAGCGCGTTCATCAGCTTCGGGATGAAACCTGAGATCGTCTGGGCCCAAAATCCCGATTGCCGGATCGCCGCATTGCGTTCCCGGAATTCACGGAGGACCCGCTCTTCTTGGGAGAAGGCTTTAATGATCCGCTGCCCGGACAACGTCTCCTCAACATAGCCGTTCAGATTGCCGAGATCCCGCTGCCGCTGCTTGTAGAGCGGCCCCGTCCGCCGGGTAATCCAGCGCATGCCGAGCGCCATCAGCGGCACGACGAGGAAGGTCAGCAGCGTCAGCAGCGGGCTGAGCAGCAGCATGACGGTCACCGTACCGACCAGCGTCAGAACGCTGGAAAAAATCTGGATCGCCGAGCTGTTCAAGGTCGAGCTGACATTTTCGATATCGTTCGTCACCCGGCTCATGATCTCGCCCTGCTGTCTTTTGCCGTAAAACGGTATGGGCAGCCGGTGCAGCTTCGCGAACAGATCGTACCGCAGGCGGTACACCGTCTCCTGGGCGATCTCGATCATCCAGATGTTCTGCAGCCAGCTCGTGAGCGACGAGCCGGCATAGGCAAGCCCCAATCCGGTCAAGAACAGCACCCAAGGGCGTCCGCCCGCCCCCTCGAGATAATTGTCGATTGCCACGCCCAGCAGATAAGGGCCGAGCAGCGCCAGCGCGGAGCTGAATACGACCATCAGCAGCACCAGGGTCAGCTTGGCCTTACGCTTTGCCAGGTAATGCCACAGCCGTCCCAGCGTGCCCGACCAGTTCTTCGCCCGGGCTTTCTTCTTGCCCCCGGCTCCCGCACCTTGCTTGATTACCCACTCGGGGTACGGATGGCGGAACGGCTCAAGAAATGCCTTGAACATGGCTGCTTTCCTCCCTTTGCTGCGATTCGACAATCCGCCGATAGAGCGGCGAGGCCGCCATAAGCTCGTCATGCTTCCCGCAGCCGATCAGCCGCCCCTCGTCCAACAGCAGGATGAGGTCGGCCGAAGCGGTCGCGCTGATCTTTTGCGTGATCAGGAAGGTCGTACAGGACATGCCGTCCAGCGCCTGCAGCAGCGCGGCTTCCGTCCGCGTATCGAGCGCGCTCGTGCTGTCGTCCAGAATGAGGATGGACGGCTTCCGCACCAGCGCCCGGGCGATCGACAGCCGCTGCTTCTGGCCGCCGGACAGGTTGATGCCCCGCTGACCCAGCATCGTGTCGTAGCCGTGCGGCAGCGATTCAATCGTGGCGTGAATTTGCGCCTGCCGCGCCGCCTCCTCGATCTGCTCCTGCGTCGCGTCCTCGCGTCCCCAGGCGATGTTGTCCCGCACCGTGCCGGAGAACAGCGTGACCTCCTGCGGTACGTAGCCGATATTCCCCCGCAGGCGGGAGCTCTCCAGCTCGCGGATGTCGGTGCCGTCGATGCGGAGCGTGCCGCCCGTCGGCTCCTGCAAACGCAGAATCAGCTGGACGAGCGACGATTTGCCCGACCCGGTCGCGCCCATAATCGCCACGCGCTGACCCGGCCGGACGCGAAACGAAATATCCTCCAGCACCTTCAGGTCGCTGTCGGGATAAGAGAAGCCGACGCCGGAGAACTCGACATGGCCCGAAAGGTTCGTTCCAATATCGCGAGCGTCCTTGAGTCCTGCCTTTTCGGGTTTGGCTTTACCGGCGGCGTCCCCACCTTCAGAGTAGGTATCTTCCGTCTCCAGCACTTCGCCGACTCGCTGTGCCGAAGCCGCGGCCCGGGAATACGAGGTCATGATCCAGGACAGGGCCGACAGGGCGCCGATCGTCCGCAGCGAATAGTTCGCCACCGCGACCACTTGCCCGACCGTCGCGCTTCCGGCGGCGATGTCCAGGCGGCCGAACCAAAGAACGGCGATAATTCCCGCGTTCATGATCAGCAGCGCGAACGGCATCGTCGTTTCCGCCAGCCGCAGCGCCGACACCGTGCCGCTCATCAGCGCCTTGCTGCGCTCGGCAAAGCGCCCGTTCTCATGCTCGCGGCGCACGAACACGCGAATCAGACGCATGCCCGTCAAATTTTCCTGAATGATTCCGTTCAATTGATCCAGGCGGCGTTGGACAGCGCGGAAACGGGCCGACGTCATGCGGATCATCCAGAAGACGAAAACCAGCAAGACGGGAACCAGCACCGTGAGCATCAGCCCCAGCTTGGCGTGCACCACCAGCGCCATAATAATGCTGCCGAGCACCACAAGCGGGACGCGGGTGGCAAAGCGCAGGCTCATAAACACCATATCCTGCAGCTGGGTAATATCCGCCGTCAACCTTGTAATGAGCGACGATGACGCAAACCGGCTGAATACGGGATACGAGAACCTCTGTACTTTCTCATACAGCCTGTCCCGCAAATCATATCCGAACCCCTGGCTCGCATGTGAAGCAAAAAAAGAGCTCGACAGCCCCGCGGCGAACGCCACCACCGCGCTCCCGAGCAGTACACCGCCCCAGCCCCAGACGACGGACAGCCGCTGCTCCCGAATGCCGTCATCGATAATTTTTGAAATCAACAGCGGTTGAACCAGCTCCACCGCCAGCTCGATCAGCATCATGCAAAATGCCGAAACCGCGGCGACGCGGTATTTTTTTAGAAATGAAAAAATAAGCGTCATGAACATCCCTCCTGTTGCACCCGCCCAGGGCCGAGGACTTCACACACTCCGCTCAAGCCCACGGCCTTTCTATGACTACGGCAGACCCATGGATACTATGTAAACGTTTGGAAACCATATTGTTCTATTATAGAACAGATGGGAATGGATATGTAAGGCTTTACGAGGGAATGGGTATACAGTGTTTGTTTATTTTAAAACATATTCATTGTTTCTTTAATAACGGTCAAAAAGAAAGCCGATCTCGGGAAAAGGTCTATACTCGCAGATTTCAATACATCATTCATCTGTTACGGTCAAAGACGCTCTGGCGGCGTCTGTGAGGTCATGATTAAGTGATTTCAATACATCACCTGTTACGGTCAAAGCCGGGGGCAGTGCGATGGACGCCTGAAGCGCAAGGATTTCAATACATCATCTGTTAAGGTCAAAGCTCAGCACTAAGACAAACCATAGGCGGGTAATCGATTTCAATACATCATCTGTTACGGTCAAAGGGTCGGCCCCACCGGCACTACCGGCAGGCTGAACGAATTTCAATACATCATCCGTTACGGTCAAAGCAGTGTGAATCGTGCGGTAGTAGACACACCACGGATTTCAATACATCATCTGTTACGTCAAAGGTCGATCGTCGCGTTGGTTCGAATGTTTAAGAAGGATAACTGTTACGGTCAAAGGGGAATCTGGAACGCCTGAACGGCTGAAATAACTTACATTTCAATACATCATCTGTTACGGTCAAAGCGGGTCTAATCTGCCGGACCGCCCGCTGCTGTGCTTATTTCAATACATCATCTGTTACGGTCAAAGTCTGATGGATTGTTAAGCCGGTTTCCTTGATATATATTTCAATACATCATCTGTTACGGTCAAAGTTGGGTAATGAAGTCTAACTCTTTCTGCCCGATACCTATTTCAATACATCATCTGTTACGGTCAAAGAGGACAGCTCGTACCTTATGAACCCATCGCAGGGCATTTCAATACATCATCTGTTACGGTCAAAGGGGCCTTGGCTCCGCAATCTGCCGCTATGGCTTTTAATTTCAATACATCATCTGTTACGGTCAAAGTACGGCCTCCACTTCGTTAAGCATATTCAGTCGCATATTTCAATACATCATCTGTTACGGTCAAAGACTCCCGGGGATTCACGGTGCAGACTGTTTAACCGTATTTCAATACATCATCTGTTACGGTCAAAGGTTAGTTCCATCAGGATCGCCCATCTTGGATTCAAATTTCAATACATCATCTGTTACGGTCAAAGCATGCAAGGCCCTCCAGTTCCGTTTGAATTTTGTGAATTTCAATACATCATCTGTTACGGTCAAAGGAACAACCTATTAACCTGCTTTTCTGTCAGCTTCTTATTTCAATACATCATCTGTTACGGTCAAAGGCCCTTGCTTTTATTCGGGTCTCCCCCCGGCTTCCTATTTCAATACATCATCTGTTACGGTCAAAGGCGCGGATAGGCGCTAATTTAACGGAAAAGGAGCGAATTTCAATACATCATCTGTTACGGTCAAAGGCGGATACTACGTCACAGCCGATAAGCACTTATTTGAATTTCAATACATCATCTGTTACGGTCAAAGATCCGAATATCTTCGTTCGGGTCTTGCAATTTATTTATTTCAATACATCATCTGTTACGGTCAAAGGCTAGTAAAATCAAGCTTTTACAATGTATTGATATGCCAAGTTTACTACAGCCATAAGGGATACGCAAAAATTTCCCAACCGGATAAGAAGGCAGTCGCAGGGCCTCCTTAAAAACCCCCAAGCCCTTATGCCACTTGGCTTATTGCACTATGCTGCGATGTATGAGGTTGGGAAAAACCTCAGTAAAAATTATAACAACAGCGATTCGGCATCGTTGAGTTTAACACCGATAATTTCTTCGTCAAATACGTAGTCCCCGGTCATTTTAAAGATTGCGATAAAATCGGAATCGGCATCAATGACCTTTTTTAATTCGCCGCGTAATTTCAAAAGATTGGCCGGGGTAATTTCACCGCGGAAAACGGATTTTTGAAAATGAACGAGGTATTTCTTGCAGATTTTGAAGACACGGCCAACCCGCTTTTCTCCAATATCGTAAACCAGAATGACATAGTTATAATTTTTGGACTTGGCCATGCTCTTTATCTCCCCTCTTTTTCAAGAAACGGAGTAAAAGGAGTTCCTTCAACAATGTGTTTCTTTAGTTTATAAGCATCGTACTTAATGGCGGTCAAGTAACTAACTTTACGTTTTAATTTCTCATGTTCAAATACCTGTTCCATACGAGCTTCCAAAGCTGTGATAAACACGTCTCTACCGGCATCGTTTAATATGCAATAATTATACTTCTTCTCAAAGTGTTTATTAACTTGGATTCTTCGATTGTTCACTAATTCAAAAATTGTACGGTAAACTATAAGCGGCTTAAAGGGTTCCGATAAATCGAGGCTGAGGGAGAAACGCCGATCACTCGGTTCATGAAGAAAGCTAATGCTCTGATCCAAATGGGTATGATAAATCTGGGAAATGGTTTTTGTATAAAGTATGGTATTGCCAAAGCTAATCATGGCATTGAGCGGATTATCCGGCGGTCTCTTGACCCGCTTGTTCATTTTAAAGTCCTCCGGCAAAAACGTCTTGAACGTATCGTAAAAACGCCGCCAAATTTCTCCTTCGAGCGCCAGCAAACGTGAGATATCATCGATCTTTTCAAGTAGGGCTGGCACATCTTTCTTCAGCCAATCCAGATAAGGTTTGATCTCCTTGTTCCCATGTTTGTAGTAATGGTAGAGTACCTCATGGATGTTTGCCCCGATTGCACTAACGAAAGCCTTGGCAATGGGAAGCCGTCGTTCCAGGCAGGCTTTGGCCTGAAGTAGTTTCACCTTCCCACTAACTCGTGCCTCCTTGGGATAAAATGTGCCGCGAAAATGTCCATAATAATCAAAAAAGTGAACCGTAATCCCAGCAGTAGACAGAAAGGAAAAAAGCTTGCTGTTGAGCGATATTTCGTTTAGCAAGTAAAGTTCCTTAATCCCGTGAATGGGCAAGTGAATGATTCCTTTTTCACTGCGAAAAGTCAATGAATTAGCTTCTCTGCTTAAAGTACCCGGCGTACGTATATACCTGGTGGATGATGCCGATTTAGACAATTTAATCCCTCCCCTTATTACAAAAAGCAGTAAGCATAATAAGCACAGCGCTTGCATTTCTTATCCAAAACGGCTGGCTCAGGTTGTTCTCCCGTCACATACTGCTCAATCTCTTCCAGCATTTGAACCAGCTTCACCTCAGTTTGCTCATCCAATTCGAGCTCCACTGTTTTGCTGCCCTGGCGATTTCGCTCTATAAACTGAACATTTCCTTTTCTCTCCATCCCTTTCTGTTTGAGGACGTACATGTAATAGATTGTCTGCCACTTGGTAGCTTCGACATCTGCATCGGATTTTTTAAATTCGGTAACATATTGATCACTTAACTTATCAACCTTAATTCCTTCAATCGCAATTTCCCGACCGGACTTACCTTCGTTTTTTAATTCGTGAAGTACCTTGCCAATCCGCACATCTTCGCTATCATCTTCAAAATTCATTCCGTTTGCAAATAGCCAGCATTGCCTGCGGCAGTGAATGTAATAATTGACTATCGTTCCGGTCATCCTCAAAGAAACAGCCCCCTCTCTGCCTCACTGTACTTTGAGCGATTGAATTTCCAAGAACCTGTTTGTTCGTCCCAATCCATGTATTGTTCAGCCTGATCCACATAGTAGAGAGAGCCTATGACTTTAGAGAAAATCGCAGGGAGTTCTCCCTTCGTAATTCGATAAGTGAATGTAAAATAACTCATCTGCTCCCGAATAAGAGACAATTTGACCTTCCGTTCAGAATAGTCTATTTGTTTGTCCTCCACTAAGCGCATAAACTTGTCCCATACCTCCTCACCCGAAATGGTTGTTCCGTTATCCAATACCAAGTCATAGTTAAGAAACAGTGATACGCTCCTATCCGGAATTAGGTTCATATGTTTAGCTAAAACTGGAAAATCTAGCATCTGGATGTCCGTCTCGAATTTGAACCAATTCTGAGCGTTATATCTCTCTCTGGAGTCATTAATCCGCTGCATAACACGGTTATAGAAATCGCTGAAATCTTTGGTCAGCAGCATTTTCTGGTACGATTCCTCACGCAAATCCAGCTCTATACGCATATCATCTCTATAAATCATGCTTGCATCATCCATGTCAAAAAAATAAGCGTGGCAATCGTCGCGGTCACAGGAGCGATTGATCCTGCCGAGAAATTGCTCTTCACTATCCAATAATGAAATATCCTTGAATCCGACATCCATATCGATATCCACACCGGCCTCGATAACTTGTGTCGCCACGACGATAACCTCTTTTAGTAAAAACTCGCCCGTACTCGCCGATTTGCCCAACTTTCCGATCAATTTCTTGCGATAAGACGGATTATCGTCACCGGTAAGCTCATACACCGGTATCTCACTTTCCTTAATCAGATTATAGAACTGACGGGCTGTTGTTTTGTTGATAAATTCAAACAAGACTCGGTTGCCCGCTCCTCGCTGTTTTCTCTCATGAATAATGCGTTCGAACTGGTTCCTTAGTTGTTCAATCTTTAACTTCCCTTGCTCTAACCAGTCAAAATGGAGATTCACCCTATCGCGAAACAAGGGATTATTGAAATATGTGTTTCTGTTTAACACAAGCGAGTATGTTTCAACTTCCTTCTCTCCCGGTTCGTACTTCAAAAGTAAATCCAGCTGCGGAAGTGTCGCCGACATGATAATGAATTTAATATTCATGAGCTCCGCAAATGAACGCAAAAAATGAATTATTTCCTTCCACAGCTTGTTGCGATAGCTCTGGATTTCATCCAACACGATCACACTGTTACATAAATGAGCGAAAGCCAAATTGACTTCACGCCCCGTCCCGAAGAAGTAATTAAACAGGTTCACATGAGAAGTTAGTGTAACGGGATATTGTAGTAATTGCCTTTGTAGCAAAATGGATTTGAAATTCTTTTCCGGCTCGCCTGACTCATAATCCCCGTTTTCAAGATTCTTCTGAGCCATTTGCTCTTGAGGAGATATCATAGGGGTTATAGAATTAATGACCTCCACCTTGTATCCTTCAAGCCCATCCTTGTTAAAATAGCCCTCCAGCGTTTGCCTCGTCTGTTCGATCAAAGAATTGAACGGGAATGCATAAATGAGCTTATTCAAACTTTTATCACGATTCAATAATTGAAGCGCCAGGTTAATTGACATATTTGTCTTGCCGGAGCCTGTTGGCCCTTCCAGATAATAGATAGACTCCCCCGGGCGTTTCAGTAATCTTCGCTCCGTCTCCAGAAACAGCTCTGATCGCAGACGGTTTATGGACCCCAAGGGCATAGATTCACGGTTGACCTTATATTTCTGGATCGCCTTATAAATATTCCCGCCGCGATATGCATCCAGCACTGGCTGGAGCGGCAGCCGTTCACCAAAATAGTTCATAGCCTGGGGAGTTTGCTCCATATAATGGTAAGTTGCTCGAAAATCCGAAGCGATCAAGGTGGAGTAAAGCAATTTGACTACGATGAAAAAAGGGTATGACGGAGAGTGCATTTCATTTATCCGCATCCCGTTGCCTGATAGTATATATTCAAATAAGGAATATTCATCAAGAAAGTCATGTTTGTTACGATAAAAATCAAGGATCTCCGGTTTTTCCCGAATCGCTGTCACCTGTTGGCGAAGTACCTGTTCAAACGCAGTAAGCTGATCTCCGACGAGGCTATCCATAGCGCCAAGATATGTATGATGTCTGGAAATGACATAGGCAAATACATAAAGTACGTGCCGCAGAAATATGAAAATCCTTTTGTTATGACGTTTGTCGTCTGAGAAAAACAAAGGCTTTTGTTCCAATTGACGCAACTCACTCAAAAAGATATGTAGATACAACACTGCAGATAGCAAGGAATGTGAACTATCACTGAGTCCCGCCCCTTTATTGCCGATTGCCGAGTTCTTCATTTTTATTCGCTGAAAAGCAGGATTCAGCTTGCCGAGATCATGCAAATAGATGGCTTTCCGAAAATAAATCAGGATTTGATCTTGAGCGGGAGAACCTAATGGTTTACCGGCTATACTCAGCTTGTTCAATCCTCTTTCTATAGCCGATTCTACGCCCCCCTCAAGTAAGAGGGTTTCGGCATATTCCATCACCAAGTTGCTATGTTCCTCAAGTGTCTCGTTAGGCCTTTCACTTTCTTTCTCAGTAAGGTGAGCCAGCAGTATATTTTCCGCTTCATCGGTTAGCCATTGATTAATAGAAGAGGTTCCCGACATGATATTCCTCCCAGTAAATACAAAGCCGGCTGGAATCGCTTCCTAATCCGGCTTTATTAATCATATGAAATACAACACCCGTTCCCCATCCAAGAACAACCGCTCTTTATCCCGATCCAGCAAGGAATCCGGATCGATTTCATGATTGGTAAATACCAGTTGTTCCAGGATATAACCGTTATTCACTTCATTCAAAGCAACAGGTAAGTACTCTTTAAAGTAGCTTTGCATTTGCCTATTCTTAATTTCCCCATAGGTTTCAGATGCAATATGCCCCGCCCTAAGCGAATCAATAAATTGCGGTTTGTCTTGAGGCTTGTCCAAGTTAATTACAGCCGTTCTCGTAATTGATGCCGGGTGGTCGTTTTTTCCGAGATAAGGCATATATTCGGCTTTGGAATGGAGAAGATAATCCGCCAGCTTATCGAATAGCCCTGGGGGCAAGCCATTGTGATCGGCTATGTAAATGGTCCAATGCGGGTGTTCTAGCCACTGCTCTCGCACATTGAGTACGCCGCCTTCCTCATTGCTCGCATACCCAACGGTATTGTTGAAAATTTGAATTTTCTTGGCGAAATACCCCCGATCTCCATGCGGCACAATGCTTACCCAGGCATACCGCAACACCTCGTAGAACTCAGGATAAATCGCCAGAGAAGGCCCCGAGCTTTTCTTACTAGCTGACGAGGCATTATTTTTCTCGTATTGTTGAGCATATCCTCCAAGTCCAATTATTGCACCGAGCAGGCCGAACAACGCTATCTTATGAATATGACTATACGTAAAATAGGCATATGAATTCACATCCGGTTTCTTAAAGAAAGCCGTCTCCCCCCGAAGCTCAAAGCGAATCGCCCGCATGGTCATCCCTCCTAAAGGCTGCAGCATAGTTCTCCATTACAGCAGGTTCAACTCTTTGCGAGTGAAGATATTATAGGTTTGGACTCCAGGATACTTTAGCTCTACTGCGGCCGCATACGGATTGACATAAAGCTCAATATGATCGATGTACTCCTGCACATCTTCCAACAGAGGAAGGATCGCCGATAGATCATAAATAACCTGATCTTTCTGTTTGATGACCTTTACATAAGGATCAAGATTCGGCATATACGAAGGCACATCCGGTTTAAATTCGACAAACAGAGCGAAGGCGTTTTCCGCTCCCGATTTGCTATTCGTATTTTGCAGTGTAGCTCCTACGAGTGCTCCTTGCTTAAAAGCCTCATAAGCTTCTTCTGTATAGCCTTCGAAGTCCGCAATGCCTTCCAGTTCAACATAGCTGTCATAGTGTTTCGGATTAACGGAAAAAGGATAAATATAGTGCGATTCATCCACCGTCCGTTTCTTTCCGATTGAGGTAGCATCCTTATCAGCGCTGTCTTCATTGGAGTTTCGGAAGGGGGATAAAATATCCTGAATTTCAACATTTGCAAATTCGAACTTATTAAATCCCTGACCAATTTGTACGGGACCAGCCAACCCGATATTTTGTTCTTTCACCGCGAAGGTAGCCCCAAAATTCATGACGTCCACACATTGAAACAAACGGCTAAGCACTTCCGCCGAGCTTTTAGATACTTTCTCTCCAAACAAATGTTCATACCGTTCATCCAGATTTCGCGGTTGCAGCTTGCTTGCATCGTTTCCCTTGCCGCCCATTTTATAAGAACGAATGTACAATACCTTGTGTCCTTGTTCTTCCCAATAACGTTTGATACTGTATTTAAGCGCCTTGTCGCTTCCGAAAATTTGCCCGTTGCTCGTTGTTTTGGGAAGACCGCTGAAATCCGCGTTCCAATTTGCCATCCGGCTCACGATTCCAATCAGCCCAACAACACGGTTGGTTTTTTTAGTCATTTGAATCCTCTCCTTCATTAGCTTGATTTGAAGCCTTCTCCGACTTTTCATAGAACCAATTGTCCGCCAGCAATCCGGCAATAAAAAACTCCCTTACATCGCCTTCCGGCTCAGCCTCAGGCTTATAGCCAAACACACTGGAAAAAGCACGGTTAAACTTAAAGTGGTTCAACCGAATTTTGTGTTTATGTAAAGCATAAGCATCTTCCAGCCTTCTTTTCAGTTGATCACTGCGTTTTACCGACAGAAACGGCCCTAGTAAATCGCCTGTTTTGTTGTAGGTTTCCGATAAGCTTTTAAGGAAATAAGCGATCTGCCCCGCCAAAAAGTAAAACTCGTCATCATTGCCGCATACATTGATATCATTGAGCGCGAGCTTGTCTTTTAATGAAGCTTTAACAGCCGAAATTCGATCTCCCATCGTCGGACCTCCTTCATTTCGTTTAAGATAACGATCCATCGATAACCGGACATTGAAAGCATCCGCCAGCCAGCGCAAATCCAGCAGATTCAATCTCCCGTTTTTTAGTCCTCCAGGTTCTACATATAATAATTGCTCTTCAATAAGACGCAGCGTAGTTCTGTCAAAAATCGGCCTGATCGTCATCTCCGTCCCCTTATAAATCCAGTCATGAAAAGCTTGCCTGCTCTGCATGAACAGAGCCCCCATAACTGAAGTGAAATCTTTATCTCTCGGTTTTGGCTCATCCCCATACACGAAGCGCCCTTGATCCTGATTCATCCGTCCACGGAAAAATCGGCTGCTGATCTGCTTTTGCAATTGCTCGGCCCCGTTAATATGCATATTAGAGTAATCTTTAACGAAGCCCTCGTGATCTCTTACTTCCAAATAGTTGAACACCGGGATCTGGATCAGTACTTCGGTAGAGAAAGGAATATTCTCGTAACTAAGCACTTCGTTATCCTTGCCTTCAACATAAACATGGTACGCCCCCTCAGGGCCGGAAGCCTTTGCCAACGAAAAAGAAGTCTCGTATTTAAACTTATGAGTGACAAACTTATCCTGGGAAAGCAGCCATTCCGTTGTTGACTTTAGTAGCATTGCTTCATCCAAAGACACACGGATCGGCGCAACGACACGCATCGTTTTGTGCTCTAAATACGGCTTCTTGCTATTCATGCTCACATTAAAACCAGGAAGTCCTGTCATTTCACCATTAGCCATCTGGTTGTAGTCGTTGCTATTAAAAATTTTAGGAATCGTATAGAGAGTGTATTCAAATTGATAAATCTGTTGATTGGTGTAGGAATCATCTAAGGTGGGGATCTCCGGGGTAAAAAACAATTTGACGTAGTTTTTGAAGTTCAGGGACCGCACAAATTCAGTCAGCGGTTTTAAGTTATCAGCGTACCAAGATGCAATTTCTTGAAGTTTATTCTTCCGGAAGTTGCTGTCCAAGTAATGAAACGATTGAGCATAATCAGTCTCCGCAAAGAATTCTTCCGGTGTTAGGGCCCTGGCTTCTTTGTTTGAATTCTTTAGGGTAATTAATTCGGCCCATTTCTGTCGAACAGGCACGGGCTTGGTTTGCTCCAGAAATCTGACCACATTGTCTTGCATAGAAAATTTACTGTCTTTCTTCTCTTCCAAAAAAACTTCCCGCTTAGCAAATAAAGCAAACGGATTATTGCTGTGGATTTGCTTGCCGCCATCCACCGCCTTGTTCATCGTAATCAGAGAGCTGTAGTAGTCTCTAACCTGAAACCATTGGAATAAACTCAAATTCGAAACGGGGATATCCTCTTCGTTCTCCTTTGAATTAATCATAAGATGATTACCTTCAAAGTCCCTTTGTTGCTCCGCCCAGCTTTGGTCAAGACGAAGACGAAGATACAATCCGGATTTTGGGCGGTGAGAATCCTGAATCACCTGTTCAGGGGGTCGATTCTTAGCCAACTGATAGCTGTCTGCTAAGTCTTTTAACATGTGCTCTCTTAGCCTCCTTTCCGCTTAATCCAAACCTTTTGCAAGACAGAACCCCGCTCCCAAGACGCTGTTTTTTTCGGAAAGCCCCGATCCAAGTACCACATGCGCCAAACGCTGAGAGAGCTCGTCCTCCCGGATCAGCAAGCGAACCTTATTTCCAAGCAGTTTCCTTCCTTTATAGCAATAAGCGATCGGCTTCTGATTAAGCACCTGAATTCCTTCGGCAAATTCATAGTCAAGACGAATCGGTTCGCTTGAATTGAGCTGGTTGTACTTCTTCTCCGCATTGGCGTGAATTCGGTTTAACAATAACTCCAAATTATCACCAGGTACCCATGGTTTGCTGTCCACGGTCACAATCGCCGGGGTTACCGTCGTCAATTCGGTAATATGCATCATTCGCTTGCTCTGTATCGGACTCACGGCTAACAGTTCAAAGTATGTATCATCCTCCAGCAATTGCAATGCCTCAGCTACCCGCCGCAATATATTCTCTACAGAGCTGCGTATCACAATAACGTAGACCCTGCCTTGTTTGTAGATGCCATCTTTTTCTCGTGGAAAAGGCTGCGAGAACACTCTATTTTTGTAAGTTGCATCATAGTGATGTAACCTAAGTTCATCGTCTTTTAATTCGGCTCGTCCGACCCAGTTCCCTATGATCTCAGGCATTTCCAGGTGATGTTTTGATTGCTTTAACAGAACAGTCGCTTTCATTTCAAAAAACATCTTCCTCACCTCCTCTCATAAACTAGTTCAACAACCCATTGCTGTCAAAAAGCCCAACATGTATAATAAATCAGAATCAGAAAGTTAATGACCCTAACAAGTGGTGTATTGAAAATTGTAATGATTTAAGTTCTTAATCTATGGACTAGGAGCTTCAGGATCATGACCGAAACATATGATGTATGGTGAATTTTATTTATAATATAAAAAATCATTGTAATGATTTAAGCTTTAACTTATCTTATATTCAATAAAATACACTTCATTTTATTCTCCGTCCATCCATTTTATGGAACTATATTCACTTCACAATATTCATATGTTTTCTGAATCATAGGTCACTCAACACACATTATTTTAGAGATGGCGTTGTTACCAATAATGAAATCAAATACGATCCACTCCCTCCTACCCCTCCCATCTTCAATTGGTACTCGAATTTGGTATTATCAATGAACAGAGATGCTATATACAACTTAAGATTGATAAAAAACTTAGCCCTTCACTGATTCTAAACTCCATATAAGTTACGGTTAAAGAAGAAAATTGCCCGAAACCCGAGTTGCCATAGGCCAATTTCAATACAACGATTGTTACGGTTTAAAGAGCTGTTATCCGCGCCGATCTTTTTACGCAGATTGATTTCAATACAACGCTTGTTACGGTTAAAGAACTTTGCCATACTCTTTATCTCTCCCTTTGGTTTAATTTCAATACAACGCTAGTTACGGTTAAAGTGCAGCAGATTGGGAAGAGCAGGTCAGAGATCACTTATTTCAATACAACGCTTGTTACGGTTAAAGTGGGCAATGGGGAAGTATTGCACTCCATTCCAATCCATTTCAATACAACGCTTGTTACGGTTAAAGTTCTCTGCTCTCATATTCCATTCGTTCGTTATAGGCATTTCAATACAACGCTTGTTACGGTTAAAGATGGATATTATCAGGTAGTAGAACAGCGGGAATTAATTTCAATACAACGCTTGTTACGGTTAAAGCATAGCCATAACTGCAACAAGTGCCATCGTCGCAACATTTCAATACAACGCTTGTTACGGTTAAAGACGCCACTATACACGCACATAACCGTGGGGTCATAAATTTCAATACAACGCTTGTTACGGTTAAAGGCTTGCGCCGTAGTTCCGGAGTCGCCGCGTTCGATTATTTCAATACAACGCTTGTTACGGTTAAAGGTCCAACATGTTCGCGGCGATCCAATCAGCCACTTCTATTTCAATACAACGCTTGTTACGGTTAAAGCCAATCACCACAGATCATTTCGGTTGTATCTACCGGATTTCAATACAACGCTTGTTACGGTTAAAGCACTCTTTACACTCAGGCCGATAGCCGTCGGTTGTATTTCAATACAACGCTTGTTACGGTTAAAGTAATGGTGTATCCTCGCCCCAATTTTTCATGGCCTCATTTCAATACAACGCTTGTTACGGTTAAAGGGTAACACTGATTTCATTTCCGCTTTGCTCTGGATTATTTCAATACAACGCTTGTTACGGTTAAAGGCCAGTAAAATCAAGCCTTAAAAAAAATCATATATGTTAATGTTACTACAACCACAAGGGATCCACAAAATTTTCCCAACCTGAAACTAATATTGTAAGTAATCCTTAAAATATGCCTCTACCCCTTATAGCTGTAAGGCTCGCATCCTTTTGCCTATAGTAAGTGGTTGGGAAAATTCGATCTTAAATCTTCAACTCCGAAAAACAAAACCCAAATATTTATATGGTTCTCCTGCTTCACATAAATACAGAGTTTCTCTTTTTTGATTACCGTTTAAACCGTTTAAACGCTTCTGTACAAATATTTTGGTCATTAAATTGGTCTTATGAATATATTTAGTGACGAAAGACATATATTGCAAACAAAGATCGCAAAGTGTTTAAGTCCTACAAACTTGCCGCCCAGTCTGACACGCATAATTCCTCTATAAAAATAAAGAAAAACCCTTAAACTTTAAGGGTTCTCTTTGTGTTGATTTTCCCGAGATAAAAGCGATAAAGACAATTTTATGTAATATATGAGGCTTTAACTTTTTGCAAACAAATCAATCTTTTTAATGTTCCATCCCATGGCTAAACGTAGTTATTGTAGATGGGTCTGGTACGGTCGGTACTATGACTACACTAATTAACCCCAATGCAATTACCGTCATAAAAAATGCTTTTTTCATTACTCAATTCCTCCTTAAGAGTATTAGTCATGAAAAGAGTGTATTGCTTCTGCTGATCTTCGCTAGTATGTTTTCGAAATGATTCAAATAGCGTAGAAAACTTTTTAAATGCTGTTGTATCTTTAAGTATATTAGATAATGCCAGAGCTTGTAAGGTTATATCTATTGCAACATCATAATCTTTACGGGCAAAATGATACAATGACAATCTATAGAACACTTTCATCAGGTACAGCGATTGCTTTTTCTTATAATATTCAATCGCCGTATTAATTTCGCTCTCAAAAGATTCTAATATTTCACTTACATCAAAATTATATCTCATTGCTGCCTCGATAATGTTAAGTAGCCCCGGCATTAATTCATCAATCCGTGATTCTCTTAAAAATTGAATATACGGTTCAAGATATTCTAAATTACCTTCGAGTACGTTTACAGCATACATATTTGCTTTAGCAAACATTTTAAAAAAATCTATTTCTTCTTTTGCCTCTTTACTTCCATCATCTAGCCATGAAAGATCACTATATTTTTCTATAAGTGCTTTCGATTTTTTGTAATCACCTTTATTTTGTAGAGCTATTCCCTTTGCAAGCTGGCTGAAGCCAAAGTAGTATACTAAATGCCTCTCAGGTTTGTCCTTCATTTGTCTTTCTTGTTCAAAGTCACGAGCTGATAAATAGAGCTTATTAGCTATCTCAATCATTTTATCCCAATCTTCTAATGCAAATGATGCCTTAAGTAAATCAACCAAGGAGTCAATTTTCAAATTATCCAGATGTAATTCATCCAAGGAAATTACCCCCCACCCAATATCCTCATAATTTACAATAAGGTATTATTTACCATTAGTCAATTATATCAAGAATAAATGTATAAATTTGGTGTTAGTATTGAATATTATTTGAACATCATAAATCTATAAAAAGAAAATATGCCAAGCTATATCCAATAGCTCAGCATAATTGTACATAGAAGCTTTTTAAGATTCCCCGTATTTTTATACATTATCTGTTACGGTCAAAGACATGCCGGATTGAATAAGTGCAAGGTATGGTACATATTTCAATACATCATCTGTTACGGTCAAAGCAAGAAGATTTCGGGCGACACGACCGACCCGGCTTTATTTCAATACATCATCTGTTACGGTCAAAGGAATCTCGATAAGGTCGGCGACCTGGTCAAGGAGTTATTTCAATACATCACCTGTTACGGTCAAAGGGGGAGCCGCTTCTATGTTGAATCATTTATTGATAAATTTCAATACATCACCTGTTACGGTCAAAGACCACATCATGTCTATGATCACAAGGTTTTGACGGAATTTCAATACATCACCTGTTACGGTCAAAGCGCAGTTATGGCTATGTCTACATCGGCGTTTGCTGCATTTCAATACATCACCTGTTACGGTCAAAGGGAAAGAAGCTGCGCGATTGGATTATGATCCTATTGATTTCAATACATCACCTGTTACGGTCAAAGTACTTTTATTACTATCGGTTCCACGCTTCTTAAAATATTTCAATACATCACCTGTTACGGTCAAAGTGAACCCCATGTAATAACATAATATTCCGTCACGTGATTTCAATACATCACCTGTTACGGTCAAAGCAATTCCAATTCCTCCGGGGGCGATCACTTATCCGAAATTTCAATACATCACCTGTTACGGTCAAAGATGCATATTTTCCGTAAAAGCAGACGCCAAAATCCTATTTCAATACATCACCTGTTACGGTCAAAGTGAGAGGGGATATTTCAGCGGCTACGTTTATATCCAATTTCAATACATCACCTGTTACGGTCAAAGTTTCCGATGTCGCGCAAGGGACGGCCCCATTGATTGATTTCAATACATCACCTGTTACGGTCAAAGATAATGGTGAGAACATAGCGATTACACTTGTTTCATTTCAATACATCACCTGTTACGGTCAAAGTGCGTCGTTTTCTGTGGCCGGGCCCGCAGGGGCATAATTTCAATACATCACCTGTTACGGTCAAAGTAGGGAGCAACGTAAAAGACGCAATTGATAATACAAAATTTCAATACATCACCTGTTACGGTCAAAGTATGACTGTAGATGCCGCGTTGGAATTGATCGGGTTATTTCAATACATCACCTGTTACGGTCAAAGGCAAAGCGATTCGCTAGATAAGCTCGGAAAACCGAATTTCAATACATCACCTGTTACGGTCAAAGATAGAGTGGCATGCTCGCTGTTGGTGGCTGCTTTGTATTTCAATACATCACCTGTTACGGTCAAAGATAAGTAGGATTACCAACCTCCGTCCCCGTCATAGAATTTCAATACATCACCTGTTACGGTCAAAGTGGTCGCCTTTGCTTAATATTCTTTTGGTATTTGTAGATTTCAATACATCACCTGTTACGGTCAAAGTCGAGTACTTTTCGGAGGCGCGGAACCCCGGCAAATTTCAATACATCACCTGTTACGGTCAAAGGCTGGAGAAGTGAAAAAACGATTGGAGGTAGGACAAATTTCAATACATCACCTGTTACGGTCAAAGAGGTAACGGATTTGTCCCAAATGGTAGGAATGACGATATTTCAATACATCACCTGTTACGGTCAAAGTCCATACCAGTCATACGTAATGTCGCCGCCCTGTTTATTTCAATACATCACCTGTTACGGTCAAAGCTCCCTAAAAAAGTGCTACCTGATGGCAGCACTTTAATTTCAATACATCACCTGTTACGGTCAAAGACAGCGGCAAAAGGTTGTAAACCTAACCGCGCAGTAATTTCAATACATCACCTGTTACGGTCAAAGGCTAGTAAAATCAAGCTATTTTTAAAATCCAATATCTAAATTCTACTACAGCCATAAGGGTTTATCAAAATTTTCCCAACCTATAAGACAGGCCGTAATTATCTCATTAAAATGTACAATAATTCCTTACCACTCAAGGGGATATAGGCCCTCAAAGCAAAAAAGAGGTTGGGAAAAGGAAGCAAAAAAAACCGTTCGGCAAACCGAACGGCTCTTCAGTCATAAACCCACATCAGGGGTTATCTCATCACTTACTCCCCAACAACAAACCGATACACGTTCTCGGCCTTCTCCTCGGTCAGCTCGCCGCTGTTGTCGAAGATGAGAACGGAGGACTCGGGAATATCCCAATTGATCTCCGGCACGAATTGAACGCGATGCTTGAAGTCGTCCCAGTGTTCGAGCTTCCAGGTGTCGCGCTCGGTTTGCCGGTCGATGATGCGCTCTTTTTGCGTTTCCATGTCCTTCAGGGTGACGACGACGACTTTAACGTCCACGTCCTGTTTCGTTTTGCCGGCGGCGGCAAGCACCTCTTCGATCCAGGCTTTGTTCTTCAGCTCCGCCGTGAACGGAGAGATCATGAACACGTTCTGGCCGGCCGCAAGATTTTCGATGCAGATGTCTTTGGTTGTGTCGTACTCCAGGTCGCGCAGATGCTTCTTATAAAAATCGGAGTCGCGGTCGTTGACGTCCAGCCCGTTCATCTCCAGCATTTTCTCCACAAAGCGTCCGCCGACCGTATCCCGGTCGAGAAACGCGGCCTGCATCCGTTCCGCCAGTTTCCGGGCTACCGTCGTTTTGCCGGTACCGGCGACTCCCACAAAAAACACTAGCTTTTGCATATGTCTCGTAAATCCCCCTTTGATTTTGCCTTTAGCTTTCTCCATTGTACTATCCGTCCTCCGCCATTCCAACTGTTCGCGGACAATTTCCCGCAAGTTCTTCTCACCCCGGGCCTAGAAAAACAAAAAACAAGGCGGGCTATTCGGGACAAGGTCAGTATTGTCCCAAACAGCCCACCATAACGTTAGCCGTCCCTATTCAGCGCGCCTCCGCGGAGGCGATTCGGCGCCGGGTTTCCTCGGCCAATTCCTTGATATTGTCGCCAAGCCGGTCTTTAAGCTCTTCGGCGATCTCAAATCCGCCCTTATCCGTCCGGGCCACCTGGGAATCGACCGTATAAACGCCGCCCAAAATATGGCGCGCCCCAAGCGCCGACAAAACGGGCTTCAGAGCGTAATCGATCGACAACAGATGCGCCAGACTCCCTCCGATAAAGAGCGGAAGAATGATTTTACCGGTGAGCCCTTTTTGCGGAATCAGGTCCAAAAAGGTTTTAAGCACCCCGGTGTAGGAAGCCTGATAGACCGGGCTGGCAACGATGACGGCGTCCGCGCCCGCAACCAGAGCGTTGGCCTTGACGATCGCCTCGCTCTCGAATTTCGTATGAATCAAATCCTCCGGCGGCAATTCCCCCACATTTACATGCTGTACCTCAAAACCTTCCTTGACAAGCAGCTCCTCGGCCAAGGAAATGACGGCGGTCAGGCGGGAACCCGGAGTCGGAGTACCGTTGATAATCGTCGCTTTTGCCATACGGGTCACTCTCCTTTTATCTCTATAAATTAATTCCGATAAAATCAGTATACTTTAAATTGATGCTATCAATATTTTAGTGAAAAGTCAATGAAAGTATACCGGTCGTGGCACTTCCCGGATTGATACGTTTGGGCACCTTTATCTGGGCGAACGCATATGGATAAGGATAATGAAAGTTCACGGACGATGGTCCAGGGAGGAGTTTATAAAACCGATGGTCCCCGTATATCCTTATGTCGGATGGAAAACGGTATGCAAGGAACAGCCGATCGCTTTTCCGCCGCAGCATCAGCCGGTTCAGCCCGGTTTGGAGAGTTTGATGAACCCGAGGCCGATTTTCGAAAATCCGGAATACCGCGGCAGCGGGAAGCTAAGAGGCAAAGTCGCGATCATCACCGGCGGCGACAGCGGCATCGGCCGCGCGGTGGCGGTCGCTTTCGCCAAGGAGGGAGCCGATCTCGTCATCCCGTACCTCTGGGAAACCTCCGACGCGCTGGAAACCAAACAACGGATTGAAGAGTTGGGGCAGCGCTGCTTGCCGATTAAAATCGATCTCCGCTTGAAAGCAAATTGCGAATACGTGGTGCGGGAGACGATTCGCTGTTTCGGGCGGCTCGACGTTCTGGTGAACAACCACGGCGTGCAGTATCCGCAGCAAAGCATCGCCGATATCAGCGAAGAACAGTTATACCAAACCTTCCAAACGAATATTTTCCCTTTCTTCTTCATGGTGCAGGCCGCGCTCCTCCATCTCAAATGCGGCAGCGCGATCATCAACACCGCCTCGATCACCGCTTATCAAGGCCATAAGACGCTGATCGATTACTCGTCGACCAAAGGGGCGATCGTCTCCTTCACGCGCTCGTTGGCCCTCTCCCTGATCGACTGCGGCATCCGCGTCAACGCGGTCGCCCCGGGCTCCGTCTGGACGCCGCTGATCGTCTCCAGCTTCTCCGCGGAGGAAGTGTCCGTGTTCGGCACCGACGCCCCGATCAAACGCGCGGGCCAGCCCTTCGAGCTCGCCCCCGCCTATGTGTATCTGGCGAGCGACGACTCCTCCTTCGCCACGGGCGAGGTCGTGCATGTCAACGGCGGAGCCATGGTTACGACGTAACGGATGGCGAGGAGCAAGCCGACTAGCGGGATAATGAGGCAGTAGAACAGCTGGGTGGCAGCAACCGGCGCCCAGTAAAAAGAGCCCCCGCTCACAGTTAAAGCCTGATTGGATGATTTCCAATAAATCCCCACTGAAAGTTGCTCAATTCCGCCAAAGGTGCCTCGTCTCATTGGATTTCTTCCAATCGCCTCAGCTCCAAAAGTAACCGTGGTATCTACCCGTTGGATAAATTCCAATCAACGTGGGGGAAAGTACCAAACACCTACAGCGCCTCGATGATATCGCCGGCCAGCAGCGAGGCGGGGTTCGCACGGCCGGCGGCGGCGCGTTCGCCCGCCAAACCGTGCAGGTACACGCCGAGCGCGGCAGCCTGGACGCCGTCCAGGCCCTGGGCCAGCAGCCCGGCGATCAGGCCGGTCAGGACGTCGCCGGAGCCGCCCGTCGCCATCCCGGGATGGCCGGTGACGTTGACGTAGACGCGGCCGTCCGGGGCCGCGACTACGGTGCGCGCGCCCTTCAGGACGAGCGTCACCCCGTGCGCTTCGGCGAAGCGGCGGGCGACGCCGAGCCGATCCCGCTGGACCTCGGCCGTGGACAGGCCGGTCAAGCGGGCCATCTCGCCGGGATGCGGCGTCAGTACCGTCGCCGCTTCCCGGCCCGGCCACGCCGCGAGGCCTCCGGCCGCGGCGAGGATATTCAGGGCGTCGGCGTCCACGACCAGGGGACGCGCGGCGCCCTCCCACAAGGCGCGCAGGAACGCCGCCTCGCCCGGGAAGCGGCCGAGCCCCGGGCCGACGGCGAGCACGTCGCGCGCCGCCAGGAGCCGCAGCACGTCGCCCGCTGCGGCTTCGTTCCAGGCGCCGGCCCCGCCGTCCTCGGCCGGCGCCAGCATCAGCTCGGGCACGGCCCCGAGCACATGCGGCAGCAGCGCCGCCGGCAGCGCCCAGGTGGCGAGGCCGCAGCCGGCGCGCAGCGCGGCTTTGGCGGCCAGCAGGCCGGCGCCGCTCATCGGCAGGCTGCCCGCGGCCAGCAGCACGTGCCCGTACGTGCCCTTGTGGCCGTCCGGCTCGCGCGGCCGGTCCGCGTCGACGCCGAGCTCCGCCTTCAGCGTCTCCGCCGAGAGCATCGTTCCCGCCGCCTTCATGCCCGGCGGCAGGGCGCGGGGGATGCCGATATAGCGCACCGTGACCTCCCCTGCCTCCCCCGCTCCCGGATACTGTGTCAGCCCCGCCTTCAAAAAGGCGAGGCTGACCGTAACCCGGGCCCGGATGCAAGGGTCGTGGACCGCGCCCGAATCGGCGTCCAGCCCGCTCGGAATGTCCGCCGCCACGACCGGCAGACCGCTCTCGTTCGCTTCCCGGATCAGGGAAGCGTAAGCCCCGCGCGGCGCTCCCTTCGCGCCGGTGCCGAGCAGCGCGTCCACGAGCCCGGTGAACGGCCGCGTCCGCCCCAAACCGCCGCCCGCCGGCGGACCGGAAATTTGCCCGGTCCCCGGCGCGTACACCTCGCCCGGCAGGCCGAGCGCCTGCACAATGGCGTATTGGGCCGCCGCCTCGCCGCGCAGCGTCTCCGGCGGCTCCGCGTACAGCAGGCTCACCGCCAGCCCCGCGTCCGCCAAATGGCGGGCGCACACGAGACCGTCCCCGCCGTTGTTGCCCTTACCGACGAGGATCAGCCAGTGTTCGCCGGCAAAGTCCGCTCCTCCCGCCCGATCTTCCACGGGCGCCGTTCCCCGCTGCGGCGAGGCGGCGCTTGCCGAAGACCGCGCCGTGCAAAAGCGCAGCACTTCCTCCGCGATCGCCCGGCCCGCATTTTCCATCAGCGCCATGGCCGGGATGCCCAGCTCCTCTATCGTGTACCGGTCGATTTCCCGCATTTGTTCCGATGTCACGAATTTCATCCTGCGTTTCCCCCTTGACCTGAATAGCCCTGCAACTAATAGGCTACCGTAAACCGAGCCTGAATAAATTGCGGGTCCTCCGCCTCGTCCAGCATCGCCACCGCATAATCCTCCACTGAAATACGGCTTTGATCGCGCTCATCCGTCACGAGCTGGTTCATCCCGATGCGGAACACGCCCGTCCGTTTCCCCGGCTCGATCGTCGCGGCCGGGCTGAGCACCGTCCACATGATATCGCTGTCGCGGTAAACGTTCAGCGCGTCTTCATGAGCCCGGGCCAGCGTCACGAATTCCTCGGGGAATTCGGGCGTTTCAAACAGCTTGACGCCAGGAGCCGCCTCAAGTCCGCCCGCTCCTCCGACGGCGATCAGCCGCCGTACTCCGGCGCGGCGGACGCCTTCGATCAGCGAGCGCGTCGCCTCCGACAGCTCGTTCTCCGCGCCGAAGCGCGGCCCGTAGGCGCTGATCGCCACATCGCTCCCCTTCACCGCATCGGCTACGGACTCCGGCATTAGAATATCGCCGGTATGCACATGCAGCTTGTCGCGCTGAGCGGCATCTTTAAGCTTATTAATATCGCGCACGACAGCCGTGACCTCGTGGCCCCGCCGCAGCGCTTCCTCCATGATCGCCTTGCCGATCATTCCCGTACTGCCGAAAATGACGATTTTCATAACGTTAGGCCTCCCCTTTTTTGGTTCCAAAATGATATTCATCCAACTAGTATGCGCCATTTTCAACGCAGTTTTGCGTTTACTACGTCCGGAGCCTTATGGCATCCGCAAAAACATCCCGCGCGAGCGCGGCTCGGTATATTCAAATCCGAACTTTGCATAAAGCTTGTCCGCGGGCACATCCGCGATCAGGCTTACATAAGCGTTCGCCGGAGTCTCCTCCTCCAAATAGCGCATGATTTCCCGCATGATGGCCGTACCAAGTCCCCGTCCCTGAAAATCGGGCCTGACGGCGATATCGACCACCTGCATAAAGCAGCCTCCGTCCCCGACTACCCGGCCCATGCCGACGAGTTCGGAATCCTGGTACAAGGATACGGCAAACAGCGAATTGCGCAGACCGAGGGCCGCTCCTTCTTCGCTTCGCGGGCTCATCCCGGCCTGTTCTCGTAAATTAAGATATTCCGCCACCGCCGGCGCACTATTGACGACTTTGAAATCGAACTTATCGTCCATTTGAATTCCTCCTCTTAAGTTCGCCGCGTTCCCCGGAAGGAGCCTTGCTTGTATTTTAAAATATACAACCCTTCGCCTTCGCTCCATTCCGCATACGCCACCTCTTCCGTTGCACCGCAGCCCATGCGGGACAATTCTTCGCGAAGCCAGGCTTCCGCTTTCCCAATCAGGCTCAAATTCTCGCCGCGGATTTCTCCGTCTTCGATCAGGCAATAAGATAAACCCGCCTTTTGGGGAGGCAGGCCAAGGTCCTGCCGGGTCACCGTTTCCGCAGCCGGTTTTTTCATCACACTCAGCGATCCGTTAGCTTCAAATATAGCATAAGCCACCTCGCGAATGAAGAATACGTCATGCTGTCTCAGCAGCATCCTGAGCTGATCGAAGTCCAGACTGTTCCGCTTCAGCTCCCGCAAATCGACTTCTCCGTCCCGGATCAGAATCGACGGCTTCCCGTCCAGAATGCCGCGGGCGCGCCGGGCATACTGTGTGACTTTTTCAAATAAATACGACAGCACGCCCCATAAAAAAAGCGCGAACAGCAAATGCACGAACTTTACATCCCCCTGGTACACCGTATTGCCGACAAGTTCACTCAACATCAGCGAGGACACGAAGTCAAACGGGGTAAGCTGGGAAATCTCTTTCTTTCCCAGCCATCGCGCGAGCAGCCATAACCCGCAAAAGCCGATAACCAATTTCAAAGCGATCTGTCCGATCTCCATAGCCATCCCTCCCTTGGCATCCTGCCGTTTATTTACCCATTTTCGGCGGGATCGCTTGAAATGCGCCCTGCACGTGTGCAATAGTGGAGGAAGGAATATCGAAAGGGTGATTTCGGTGTCACTGTCGGAATGGATGATCTGGCTGCAGCGGCATGATTCCGTCTCCATATCGGCTTTGCTCGCGCTTGCGCTCTTCCTCGGCTTATATGGAGCGACCGAATGGGGAATCGCGCGCAGGGAGCGTTCCAGGCTTTACCGGCTTAACGGCAGCCTCGAATTATACGCCGCGGCGCAGGCGCCGCTGATTCAGGCGGCCGGCGCCGGAGCGGGGCAAGAGCTGTCGCCAGGACAAGCGGAAGCGCTGCTTACGCGGCTGTTG
This sequence comes from Paenibacillus haidiansis, assembly GCF_036553665.1. Classification (NCBI taxonomy): domain Bacteria; kingdom Bacillati; phylum Bacillota; class Bacilli; order Caryophanales; family Paenibacillaceae; genus Paenibacillus; species Paenibacillus haidiansis. Next base: position 243,595 of record NZ_JAZHPZ010000004.1, read on the forward strand.
GCCTGCCGGGCCGCATCTTACGCCACCGAAGATATGCTGGCGCAAATCGCCGCTTACGCCGGAGATCTGGACGCCGCCCGATTGCCGCTGCTGCTCAAAACGCTGGAGCGCGAAAGCGAGCGATTGTGTAAGGAACGGGACAAGCTGCTGCGCCGGGCGGAGAGTCCGGGCTGGGGATACTCGCTCTGGAAGGGAATCCGTCCCGCGATCCCGTTTCTGTTCGCGGCCGCGCTGCTCTATCTGATCGCCTGGCTGCTGCGCGCGCTGCACGGAGATGTGCCGCTTGCGGAATACGGCGCCGAGGAACTCGTCAATAGCTGGTCATGGTTTGCTTCGGCGCTGCTTTCCCTGCTGCTGCTGTATCCCGCGCTTATGGGGATCTACCGGCCAAACGCCGGTTCCAAGCTTCTTAAAGGCTGGGCGGTATTCATTGCCGCTCTCTTCTTGCTGCATCTTTTGGGCCCGGAGGTTGCCCCGTACATCCTCGTGATTCAGGTGCTGTTGTTTTTGCTGGGCTTCCGCTTCAGCGGCGGCAAACCGCGAAAATCGCGGCCGTTCGCCGGACATTATCCCGAAGAGGACGGATTCGGACAGGAGCCTAACGAACGGCGGTCCGCCGCCGGGGCCGGGGATTCCAATCCCCCCGAAAAATAACGAGATCGGACTATACCGCGAGCCCGCCAGAACGTAAGAAAGCCTCCAAGCCGCTTATTCCGCGGTTTGGAGGCTTTCTCTTGTCTGACTTAGGATTTACGCAAAGGTTTGGCTGCATGGCGGGATATGCCGGCCGATCTCGTCGCGCCTGCAGCACCCAGTTCATACCGTTTTCGCTCGGTCCGCTCAACCTGAACAATCTGCCCTTCGTGGACGACGATGTTCAACGATCCGAACTCCATTTCATTCAACAGTCCTGCGATCCGTTCCAGCCAAACGTCATCTACCTTTAACGGCTTAGCCATCATGCAGCCCTCCTGTTTTTTTATAGGTAGTAATAAAGTCAGCTATGGTGACTGCTCTTTCGTGTGAACCAGCTCTTGAGCAGCAAAGTGACCAGCGCAAGCATCAGAAGCAGGGAAGCCACGGCGAACGATGCGGAAAATTGATATTCGTTATACAAAATTTCCACATGCAGCGGCAGGGTGTTCGTTTCCCCGCGGATATGCCCGGATACGACCGAGACGGCTCCGAACTCTCCCATCGCTCTCGCGTTGCACAAAATAATGCCGTACAACAACCCCCATTTGATATTCGGCAGCGTGACCTTCCAGAAAATCCGAAAACCCCGCGCTCCCAGCGTAACCGCCGCTTCTTCCTCCTGCTGGCCCTGATCCTCCATCAAGGGAATCAGCTCCCTGGCCACGAAAGGAAAAGTCACGAACAGCGTCGCCAGGATAATTCCCGGCAGCGCAAAGATCACTTTAAGATCGTGCTCGGCGAGCCAGGGCCCGAACCAGCCGTGAGCGCCGTACACGAGCACGTAGATCAGCCCGCCGATCACCGGCGATACGGCGAAGGGCAGATCGATCAGCGTCACCAATATTTGTTTGCCGCGGAATTTGAACTTGGTGATCGCCCAAGCCGCCGCGACGCCGAAAATCGTATTCAGCGGAACCGTGATCGCCGCAACCAGCAGGGTGAGCCGCAGGGCGGACAAGGCGTCGGGATCACGAATCGCGTCGATATACACGCCCAAGCCCTTCTTCAGCGACTCGATCAATACGACGGCAAGCGGCAGTACGATCAGCCACAGCAGCACCAGTACGGCCGCGCCGATCAAAATCCATTTCATCGCCCCGGACGACCGCGTCGTCCGGTGTCTTGATGCCTGAGTTTTTGTAGAAGCCATAGGTACGGAACCGGCCATATGCTCCCTCCTCTTTATTCGGAATACCATTCATAGTGACTAGTGACGAAACGCTCCTTCAGCATTAACGCGCCGTTTTGCGAACCCTGCGTTGCAGCGTGTTAATGAGCAGCATCAGTACGAACGAAATCAGCAGCAGCAGCAAGGCGACCGCCGTCGCACCGGCGTAATCGAACTGCTCCAGCTTCGACATGATCAGGAGCGGGGCGATCTCGGTCTTCATCGGCATATTGCCGGAAATGAACACGACCGACCCGTACTCTCCGATGCCGCGCGAGAAAGCGAGCGCGAAGCCCGTCAACAGCGGCGGCAGCAGCTCCGGCAGAACCACGGAGCGGAAGGTGCGAAGCCGGCTCGCGCCCAGCGTAGCCGCCGCTTCCTCCACTTCCGCGTCGAGATCCTGCAATACCGGCTGTACCGTCCGGACGACGAATGGTATTCCTATAAACATGAGGGCCAGCGTAATGCCGATCGGGGAAAAAGCGAGGCGGATGCCCAGCGGCTCGAACAGTGAGCCGATCCAGCCGTTCTGGGAGTATATCGCGGTCAGCGATACCCCCGCGACCGCCGTCGGCAGCGCAAACGGCAAGTCGATCATGGCGTCGAACAATCTTTTCCCCGGAAAATCGTATCGGACCAGAACCCAGGCAAGCAGCAGTCCCAGCACCATATCGATGAGCCCCGCGACCGCCGCCGTCAGGAGGCTGACTCTGTAAGAAGCCAGTACCCGCGGATCGGTGGCCACATCCCAAAATTTCTCCCAGGTCAGTCCCGTAGAGTTGAGCAGCAGCGCCGATAACGGGATCAGCACCACCAGGCTTAGATAAAGCACACTATACCCCATGGTGAGCCCGAACCCGGGCAGCACCCCGCGCTTTGTGGCGCCAGTTTGCATGAACCTTCATCCTTTCACGGTCGCGCCTGGCGGGGGCGGAAGCAGTTCTCTTCCGCCTCCGGAAAACGCACCTCCGTTTGTTACGGTCGGTATTAAGGCGTATAAATTTGGTTGAAAATCCCGCCGTCGTTGAAATGCTTCGGCTGCGCTTCGGCCCAGCCCCCGAACACTTCATCGATCGTGTACAGCTTGATGTCCGGGAATTGATCGGCGAACTTCTCCTTCACGCTGTCCAGCGTCGGGCGGTAGTAGTTCTCGGCCGCGATCGTCTGGCCTTCTTCGGAGTACAAGTATTGCAGGTAAGCTTCCGCGACTTCCCGCGTACCGCGTTTGTCGACGTTCTTATCCACGACGGCGACCGGCGGCTCGGCCAGAATGCTTTCCGACGGATAGACGATATCGAATTTGTCCGGACCAAGCTCCTTCACGGACAGCCAAGCCTCGTTCTCCCAGGCCAGCAGCACATCGCCAAGCCCACGCTCGACGAAGGTCGTCGTCGCCCCGCGCGCCCCGCTGTCCAGAACGGGCACATGTTGGAAGAGCTCCTTCACAAACTCCTGGGCTTTCGCCTCGTCGTTATTATTTTGATGCAAGGCGTACGCCCAGGCCGCGAGATAATTCCAGCGGGCGCCGCCGGATGTTTGCGGATTCGGCGTGATTACTTCTACCCCGTCCTTGATCAAGTCGTTCCAGTCTTGGATTCCTTTCGGGTTGCCCTTCCGGACCAAGAAAACGATCGTCGAGGTGTACGGAGAACTGTTCAGGTCGTATTTCTCCTGCCAGCCTTCGTTGATCAATCCGGTTTCCTGAATGGCATCGATGTCATATCCTAAAGCGAGCGTGACCACGTCCGCTTCCAGACCGTCGATGACCGCCCGGCTTTGTTTGCCGGAGCCGCCGTGAGATTGTTTGATCGTAACCTTTTGTCCCTTTTCCTTCTCCCAGTAAGCCGCAAACGCTTCGTTATATTTCTCGTATAATTCCCGTGTCGGATCGTAGGATACATTCAGCAGTTCGACGCTCTCTTTCTTTCCGCCGTTTGCCGCGGCGCTGTCGGTCGTATCGCCGTTTGAGCCGCAGGCCGCCAGAACGGCCGTCATGGCCACAGCCAAACCGATTAGAACCCCTTTTTTAAACTTCCTGTTCATCGTTTCACTCCCCGTCCTCATCATTGAATTGACCATTCCCGGCAGGACATTTTCCAACCGCTCTGCTGAAAAAAACGGAGAAACGCCCCGTACCGGTCGGTCAGACCGAGCCGCTACCCGTGTCTGCCTTGGCAAGTAGAGCGTTCCTCCGTCCGTACGGCGAGAACCATTTTAAATTATTCCTACCTGTTTAGTATGTTATGATGATATTTTATCCGCCTAGGGTTTGGATGTCAAACCTTTTTTTGCGATTATTTTCGAGAAAAATCCGACATTAAAAAAGCCTTGTCCATTCCCGCTTTTTCCGCCGTTTTGTACATAAAGCGCGGGAGGAACGGGAGGAACGGCTTCCGCATGGTTACCGCCGTGCAAACCGGCCCAATTCCTATTCAACAGGTTGGATTTGGTTCCGATTGCGGATCATGATAGACAAGCTTTGTGACGGTCATTTATGACCGTTAGCCGCCACTATACCAATTTCCCCATCACCCAACGGTCACCTATGTCCGTTAGAGCCCAAGAAATATGCTTCCTACGAGAATTCGAACCTTTAAAGGCCATGCATGTCCGTTAAAAATCCATAATCGCGACGTTCCCTCAACTAACGGTCATCCATGTCCCTAAACAAAAAAGCGCAAGGTCCGAGGCGAAATAAACCCATTCAACCTCGGCACTTGCGCTATTGTTTAGTTTGCCCGGCGGACCGGTTCGATGCAGGACGGCTGCTTGACCGCAAGCGACCGCCCCGTTTCGGTCAGGCTTCCCGTACCGCCGTCCCTGCGGAGTACGACGACATTGTCGCTGTATTGATTGGCCACGATCACATAGTCCTCCAGGACGGCGAAATTGCGCGGCCAATTGCCTCCGGTCCCGGTCCATTCGGGGTCGCGAAGCATTCCCGTGCCCTGCCCGACGGCAAACCGGACGATGCTGTTATGCCCCCGGTTCGAGCCATACAAATACCGGCCGTCCGCAGAGAGATGAAGATCAGCCGGATAATTCTCGCCGGCGAAGTCCGCGGGCAGCGTCGCCGCCTGCTGAACAATCTCCAAATTTCCCTGTACCGGATTGTACGCATACACGGTAACGGTGTTGTTCAGCTCGTTGATGCCGTAGGCATGCGCCCCGTCCGGATGAAAGACGAAATGCCGCGGCCCCGCTCCGGGCGGCAGCTTGACTTCGCCCAGCGTCGTCAGCTTGCCGTCCTCGACGCGGTAGGACATGATCTGGTCGAGGCCGAGATCGGACACGTAAACGCGGCTTCCGTCCATATCCGGGACGATGCTGTGTGCGTGCGCCGCTTCCTGGCGGTCCTGGCGGAACCCTTGGCCGACATGCTGCACCAGAGCGGTCATCCCGCCGATCGCTCCCCGCTCGTCGAGCGCGAAACGGTTAATATGACCGCTCGAATAGTTGGCCGCCAAAAGTCCGCCATCCGGGGACAGGGCCAGGTGGCAAGGGTCCGCGCCCTCCGTCGGCGCGGAATTCAGCGGGGTCAGCCGGCCGTCTCCGGGATCGACCTCATAACCGGCAACGGCGCCCCGCTCCTGCTCGCTGACGGCGTACAGCCGGGAAGCGTCCGCGTTCAGGATCACAAAGGACGGATTCTTGATTCCGGCCGTGCCATGAATCAAGCGGAGTTCCCCATTTTGCGGATTCAAACCGCAAAGCCGGATTCCCGGCTCCTCCTCGAAGGCGTACGCGCCTACATAAAAGAGGATTTCATTTATCCGATTAATCATTCTCTGGCCGCTCCTTTCCTTGCCTCATCGCCTGTTCGATCGCCCGGCTCGCCCACCGCGAGTCAAAAGTCGGCTCATTACCGGATCCTTGCTTATCGCAATCGTATTTCATCAACAGACGATGAACATCGGACAGTGTAATTTCATCGAAATAAGTCTCAAGCCGCCGCTCTGCGCCGGCGAAAACATGCTCCATCACGGAATGGATATTGGAAGAGACCGCACACGGCGACTGCTCGCTTCCCGAACACCAGCCCGGCTGCAGCGACCCGCGGGCGAAAATGCGGTACAGCTCCCCCAGCGTGATGCTTTCCGGCGGAATATTTAACTGGTAACCGCCCCTCGCCCCCTCTTTCGTGGCCACAAAGCCCCGTTTGCCAAGACAGCCGAGGACTTTACGGACCCGCGCGGGATGGGTCGACACACTGCAGGCGATCTCGTCGCTGTTGGCCTTTTTTTCGCCCCGGGCGTAAAGGAACAGCATGCAATGGATGGCGATCGTAAATTCGCTATTCATGTTTTTCCCCTCCACTGACTTAATTGAAACATAATCGAATTCGGGTGAACAGGGGGCGGTTGATTTTTTGCATTGCTTCGTTGTGGTATAATGTTCTCGCCTAAGCGATTATTTAACACGAAAGGAATCGGTTATGAATATTAACCCTTTATATATCCAAATCGCCGTTACGGGCGGCGCCGCGCTGATCGCGGGGTCGATGATCTTCATCCGGCTGAGAGCCAGCCGCAAGCCCGTAACCGTCAAAAAAATCATCATTCCGCCGCTCGGCATGACTACAGGCTTTGCCATGTTCGCCGCCCCGGAAATGCGCATCCCGATATCCTGGGCCCTGATCGCCTTTGCGGTGGGCTGGCTGCTGTTCTCCTACCCCCTGATCCGGACAACGCATTTCGAAGTGACGGACGGCGAGGTATTTGCCAAGCGTTCCCCCGGCTTCGCCTATATTTTAATCGGACTGCTGATATTAAGATTGGCGCTGCACGGGGTTGTGGAACAGTATATTTCCGTGCTGCAGACGGGCTCGGTCTTTTTCCTGCTCGCCTACGGCATGATTTTGCGCTGGAGATTGTTTATGCTGAAAGAATACCGCGCAATCACCGGAGTTACCGGCCCCCCTGATGAATAACGATTGGCTCTCCGGCATCCTCTAAGATCCAGCCTTTGACTATGCTGCGGTTGCGTCCTCCGTTCTTGGCTTCGTACAGACACTCGTCCGCCATTGCGATCAAATCGTCTTCGGCGATTTCCCGCAGCGGCGGAACGGCGTACCCGCCCACGCTGACCGTAACCCATTGAAGGGCCTTGGAACCGGCATGGGCGATCTCAAGATTTTCCACGGCCGATCTGATTTTTTCCGCTACCTCGTATGTACCCCGGGCGTCAAGCCCGGACAGCAGTACGGCGAATTCCTCTCCCCCGTATCTGGCGGCGAACCCGAAGTATGGCCTGATTTCCTCCACAATCGTTTTGGCCACCGTCTTCAGCACATGATCCCCGCCCAAATGTCCGTAGTGATCGTTGTAGGCTTTAAAGCAATCCACATCCAGGATTAATAGCGACAGCGGCGTCCGTCTTGCCTCCGGCACGACTAATTCCCAGCCGATGATTTCATCGAATCGCCTGCGGTTCGGGATTTCCGTCAGCCCGTCCAGACTCGACAAACGCAGAAGCTCCTCGTTGGCGATCCGCAGCTTATTCCCCGAATCCAGCAGCTGCTGATGCTGATCGGCCAGTTTGATAAATAGCCGGCTTACTTCATTAACGACGGAGCAAAGCATGACGGAAGCCGCAATGACCGAATTGATCCTGGCCAAATACCAGCCCAGGCTGTAGCGCGCTCCCGCAAACAAGGTCAGCACGATATCGAACATCAGCGCGACCAGCGCGATCGAAATCCACAAATGCAGGACGTCTCTCCCCCGAAAACGGACCGCCATCATCAGCAGCGCCGTCATATTTATGACGGCCACCGCGAGGCCGGTACCCCAAGTGACCGCGTTCCGGTAATCATTCAGATCGATCATTTCGGGAAGGAGCTTATGCTCCGCCGTAGCCAGCTTGAACAGGCAGAAGACGAGCAGAAAAGTCGAAGACAATCCCACCGCCGCCAAAGCGGATATTTTGCTCTTGGATACCAGGGCCTGCGGAAAACGGGCGGCTGCAATCAAATAGAATATTATTCCCGCAGGATAACCGCTGTGCCAAAATACCCAAAGCCAGGCCGAGGTCTGTTGATTCGCGCCAAGCATCCCTTGTTCCGAAAACACGCCCGGAAAGGTTAAAATATGCAGCGCCGTGATCAGTCCCGTAAACAAATAAGTGCAGGACATGACCAGCAGGGACGGGACCCCGGAAGCGCGATATTGATTAAACAGGATAAAAGCGGTCAACAGATCGGCGAAAATGAACCATGAGATAAAAATCGGCAAAAAAGGCCCGAAGGATGGAAGGATTTTCGTTCCGAAGGGAAGGGCTGCCAGCGAAACCACGGTGATGATTATCGCAAGCAGGAGGGCGAATCTCCTCTGATTGCGGTTGGACGGGATATCAAGAATATGGGAGCCCGTCTTGAAAGGCCTTGGCCTATGGGAATGCCTGTCGGCGGCAAATTCTAAGTTGTTCATAATAATTCCAAGATAGTAGATTTTATAAAGTGATGCAATCCTTTTTGCCATGATAATTAAAATTTAATCTATTCACCGTTCCGTTGACTGTCGGCAATGGCTCTTTCAATGCGAAAAAGCCGCCCCAAAAGGAGCAGCTTCGGCTTCGTTTTCATATTCATCCGCAGGGCGATCCGGCGCCTGCAAGTTATTGATCCGCCTTCATCGGGTTGTTGTTGATAAGCTGCGGAAGCATCTTCATCCCCTTAACCATTTCAGAGGAACACAGCGGACATACCGGATTGTAATCGAACGAAAAGTTATCCCTCATCCATCCGTTGCAAACCTCGTTGACGCAGGACCAAATCGGTGTGTTCTCCTCGGGAATTTCTTCAATCGTCTTTTTGCGGTAGTTCATGATTACCTCCTGTCTTAAGATTAACATGCTCCATTTTTGCAAAAAAAAATCACATATTGAAAAAAGTTTCAATGTAATAATGACCCTCTTTTCAATACGTGAATATTCCTTCTTCCAATCATTAACTGTATATATTATACTCTTCCGGAAAATAAAACGCAAACCCGCCCTCGTTTGGCTGGACAGATTTCGGGCTCGGGGCTATAATGGCAATTGTAATCCGCAGTTTATAGTTCAGGGGAGCTGGAATCGGCCGGCTGAGATTGTGTCCCTCAAGATACTGACCCTTTAACCTGATCTGGGTAATGCCAGCGTAGGTAGAATGCTTGACATGGACTTTTTTTATTCGCCATGAACCTACGCGCCCCGATCCGGGGCGCTTTTTTTGTTTCCGGATGCCCTGGGGCGCTCGCAAAAAACTTCAGAATTTTCAGGAGCACCAAGAACGGACAACTGCGGAAATTGTCAGGCGCACCCGCGCCGCATTAAGGAGAGAATTTCTGTGAAAAAGCAAGCCAAACGAGCGCTGACCGCGCTTCTCGCCGTCCTGCTGCTGGCCGCCCTCGCCGCCTGCGGTCAAAACGGCGGCGCCAAGCCGGAAACGGGCGATACTTCGTCTTCCGGCAGCGGGCAATCCGCGCCATTGCGCGATGTGAAAGTTGTGCTCGACTGGAGCCCCAACACGAATCACACCGGCCTTTACGTGGCCAAGGATCAAGGGTTTTACGAGGCGGAGGGCCTCAACGTGGAGATTATGCTGCCGGGTTCCGGCGGTGCCGACGCCATGGTCGCCTCCGGAGAAGTCCCCTTCGGCGTGAGCTATCAGGAAGGCGTGACCCAGGGCCGGACCCAGGGCGTCCCGCTCGTCTCGATCGCGGCCGTCATCCAGCATAACACCTCCGGCTTTGCCGCCCCTGTGGACCGCGGAATTAAGACGCCCAAAGATTATGAAGGCAAAGCTTACGGCGGCTGGGGCTCGCCTGTGGAGGAAGCGATCCTGAAGTCGATTATGGATGGTGCCGGCGCCGATGTCGATAAAGTGAAGTTCGTCAACATGGGCGAGGCCGATTATTTCACGGCGGTGAAGCGGGACATCGACTTCGCCTGGATCTTCTACGCCTGGACGGGCATCGAGGCCGAGCTGCGCGGCGAGCCGCTGGACATGCAATATGTCAAAGATTATTCGGAGAAACTGGACTATTATACGCCGGTGATCGTCACGAACGAGAAAACGGCCGCAAGCGATCCCGAGCTGGTGAAAGCCTTCATGCGGGCAACCTCCAAAGGGTATGAATATGCGATCGACCATCCGGAGGAAGCGGCGGACATCCTGCTTAAGGCGGTCCCCGATCTCGACAAGGACCTCGTCGTGGCCAGCCAGAAATGGCTCAGCCCGAAATACCGCGACGATGCCGCCCGCTGGGGCGAGCAGAAACGCGAAGTATGGCAGAATTACTCCGACTGGATGTACGAGCGGAACTTGATCGAGAAGCCGCTGGATACCGACAGCGCGTTTACGAATGAATTTTTGCCCGAATGATTCGTTAAGTAGATATCTATCGAAAGGATGAATGACGATGCCAAACGCACTTCTTAGCATTCAAATTATACCGAAAACCCCGAACGGCGAGGACGTGATTCCTTATGTCGACCGGGCGATCGAAGTGATCCAGGCTTCCGGGGTCAAATATCAGGTGAACCCGCTGGAAACGACGATGGAAGGCGACCTGGAAGAACTGCTCGCGATCGTCAAGGAAATGAATGAAGCGGTGATGGAATTCGGCAGCACCGGAATCATCTCGCAGATCAAAATCTCCTATAATCCGAAAGGTGTCAGCATGGACAAGCTGACCGAGAAATACCGTCCATGAAGCTGACCCGCCTATGGAACAGCATATGGCCGCCCCTCGTGGCGGTCATCTTGTTTCTGATTATCTGGCAGGCGGCAACCCTGCTGTTCGACATCGACAAATGGATCCTTCCGAGCCCTGCCGATATCGCGAAGGAAGCGGCGGCCGGCGCCGCCGGCCTGTGGGAGCATACGCTGGCTACGCTCCGGCTTATCCTGCTCGGCTTTGCCATCGGCACGGCGGTAGGCCTTGCGGTCGCTTTCTCCCTGCATTATGTGCCGTTTCTGAAATCATCGCTCTATCCTTTGCTCATTCTCAGCCAAAACGTGCCTACGATCGCGCTGGCTCCCCTGCTGATGATCTGGTTCGGGTTCGGCATTCTGCCCAAGATCATCGTCATTACGCTGGTCTGCTTCTTCCCGGTGGCGGTGGCGGCAATGGACGGGCTTGCCCGCACGGACCGCGTCATGTTCGATTACATGCGGATGGCCGGGGCGTCCAAGGGGCAAATCTTCCGCAAGCTGGAGGTGCCGCACGCCTTGCCGTCCATTCTCTCCGGCGTGAAAATCGCCGCCACGTACAGCGTCATGGGCGCGGTTATCGCCGAATGGGTCGGAGCGGATAAAGGGATCGGCTACTATATGATGCTGCAGAAATCGTCCTTCCGTACGGACAAAATTTTCGTCGCGATCGCCATCATCGTCGCGCTCAGCCTGGCGATGTTCGCGCTCATCGCTCTGCTGGAAAAATGGCTCGTCCGCTACGCCCCGCAGGACCGCGACAAGCAGAAAGGAGAAGCATAATCATGCATACGGAATTATCCCCTTCCTCTTTGTCATCCGCTGCCGCTTCTTCAACCGCCGCGCTGGAAGTCCGGGGAATCAGCCTCGCGTTCCACGAGCGCCGGCGCAGCCTTCCCGTGCTGAACGATATTTCGCTGACCGTACCGGCCGGGAAATTCGTATCCATTATCGGCCCGTCCGGCTGCGGAAAGAGCACGCTGTTCCATGTGATCGGAGGGCTGCTACGCCCGGATGCGGGAAGCGTGCTTATGGACGGCCGGGAGGTTACCGGGCAGCGCGGCCTGATCAGTTACGTGCCGCAGAAGCCGGCCCTGTTCCCTTGGCGCAACACGCTGGACAATGTGCTGCTGGCGCGCGAAATCGCGGGCGGCGCGGATGAAGCCGCGCGCGAAGAGGCCCGCCGCTGGCTGACCCGGGCCGGACTCGGCGGGTTCGAGAAATCGTACCCGCACATGCTGTCCGGCGGCATGCAGCAGCGTGCCTCGTTCCTGCGCGGGCTGCTCGCGCCGCAGGAAGTGATTTGCCTCGACGAGCCGTTCAGCGCCCTAGACGAACTGACGCGCGCCGACATGCAGCGCTGGCTGCTCGACATATGGGAAGACAGCCGGCGGTCGGTCATCCTCATTACGCACAGCGTCGATGAAGCGCTCATCCTGTCGGATACGGTTTATTTGCTCTCGGGCCGGCCCGCTTCCCTCCTGCACCGGGTCGATGTGCCGTTTGCCCGCCCCCGGAGGGAAGGCCTTGCCGAAGACGGGGAATTTCTTGCGCTCAAGCGCGAAATCGCCGAAATCATGAGAGAAGAACAGCGCAAAAAGCCAATTCGCTAGGCGGGAATCCGCCTGGCTGATTGGCTTTTGTTTTAAGCGGTTACATCCGGAACCTTACAAAGAATAAATATTCAGCGTCTGGTCGGGCAGCTTGACCAGGGCGTTAACCACATTCAGGTCGAACTGGGTGCCCGAATGCCGGACCAGCTCCAGCTTGGCTTCCCGCTGGCTGATTCTCCGGCGGTAAATTTTGTTCGAGGTCATCGAATCGAACGCATCCACCACCGCGCAGATCCGGGCTCCGAGCGGGATCGCTTCGCCGCTGAGTCCGTCGGGATATCCCCTGCCGTCCCACCGTTCATGATGGTGCCGGATAACCTCTACAATTTCCGGTCCGAATCCCGGATTGCTCTCGGCCATTTCCGCCCCGATCACCGGATGCTGCTTGATCATTTCCCACTGGGCACCGCTTAAAGCATCGCGCTGGGTAATCAACTCGCGGGGAATGGCCGTTTTCCCGATATCGTGCAGGAAACACCCTCTGACCATTTTCCCGGTCTGATTGTCAGGCAAACCCATCGCCTTGGCTAAATGCTCCGCCAGCATGGCGACTCTTGAGGAATGATAATATATTTCCGGATGCTTGTTTAACAGCGCTTTTAGCCATTTTGACGCATCCGGATTCTGGCCTACATTAAGCTGTTCAATGTATATACTCGGTGCAACCATCGGCCCCTGCCTCCTCAAGCCTTGACTTGGGACTTTGCGGCCCTGCCGCGCAGTCCGAATTATATGTATGCAGAATTATGCATACGTAAATTTTGGTATATTTGTCACCCAACTTATTTAACATTATAGGTCAAAAGTATCGGCCTGCATAGAAATAAAGTGACAAATTTTTCAAAAAAATTTTGCAAATCGACAAAATTTCACGCGAGGAGTGAGCTTTACTATGCATCCTATCATCGACGCGCATATTCATCTTGATCTCTATGATGAAAATATCCGTGAGCGGATTATACGGGAAGCCGCCGCCAATAAGCTGGAGGCAATGATCGCCGTGTCCATGCATCTGGAGTCCTCCCGGCAAAACCTGGCGCTCTCCGGGCGTTATCCCGGGCTGGTGATTCCCGCCTTCGGCTACCATCCCGAGCAGCCGGTCCCCTCACCCGCGGAAACGGATGACCTGCTGGCCTGGATGAGGGCACATGCGGACCGTATGGCCGCCGTAGGCGAGATCGGACTTCCTTACTACAACCGGACGGAGGCGGAAAAGCGAGGCGAGGCCTTTGACCTCGGCCCTTATATCGCTTTGCTGGAACAGCTGCTTCTGGTCGCCAAAGAGCTCGACAAACCGGTCGTGCTCCATGCCGTCTATGAGGATGCCGATCTCGCCTGCGATCTGTTGGAGCGCCACGGAATCGCCCGTGCGCATTTCCACTGGTTCAAAGGGGCGCAGCGGACCGTACGGCGGATGGCGGAGCGCGGCTATTTCGTCTCGTTCACGCCCGACCTGTTGTACGAGCCGGAAATCATCGACCTGGCCCGGTATTATCCTGCGGACCTGGTCATGGCGGAGACCGACGGCCCCTGGCCGTTCGAAGGGCCGTTTGCGGGACAGGACACCCAGCCCGGCATGGTCCGGGAAGTGGCCGCGGCCTGGGCGGAGCTGAAGGGCTTGCCGCTGGAGCAAGCCTTTGGCATCCTGCTGGACAATACCCGCCGTTTCTACGGACTGACGAACACCGTTGCTACCTGAGGCGGCGGTCTCGGAGGACAATCTTGGAGACTCTTCTGGGGAGAATCTCTTGGAGGACGATCTTTCCTTCGCACATCGCGAGGCATCGTCGCGAGGCATCATCGCGAGGCATCATCGCGAGGCATATGACTTTTTCGTGAGGCACAATGATGCCACCCCTGTTTTGCTAACGAACCTCAAGAGCGTTATCCGCCCGAAATGGGCGGTATATTCCTGCTAACGAACTGGGAGAAGCTTATTTGCGATAAATTGAGGAATAATCCGTCGTATACAGGCTAATAAGCACGCTCAGATTCGTTAGCTTTTCGTCTTGGTCAATTCCGACAAGATAACGATGCTCAAGTTCGTTAGATATACCAACTTGTCAAAATTTTACATTGGTATTGGCCTTCGGCAATTGACATCTCATTTTCCCCGTGCAATAATTTGATGTACATCTAATTAGTTGAATGGAATCGGGAGGAACGAAGCATGCAGCTCGATCGAATCGTCCAATTTCACAAAACCATCGGCGATGTGACCCGCATCCGCATCATCACCCTACTGAAGAGCGGCCCGCTTCACGGGCAGGCGCTGGCCGGGAAATTGGGCGTTTCGCCGCCCACGATCACCCACCATATGGCCAAGCTGCGCGAAGCCGATCTCGTATACGAGCGCAGGGACAAGAATACGATTTATTTTTACTTGAACGAAAAGAGCTTGGCCTTGCAGGCTGAGGCCATTTTAAGAATCGGGGAAAGCGGCAAATCCGAAGTCGCAACGGAGCTGGAAAATGAGAAAGCGCTGGAAAAGATGGCGGTCATCCGCAATTTTTTCACCAAAGACGGCATGCTCAAGCATCTGCCCGCCCAGCGCAAGAAAAAGGTAATGGTTCTCGAGCATCTTGTGCGTGGGCTTGATCCGCATAAAAAGTACACCGAAAAGGAAATCAACGAATACATCAAAAAATACCATGAGGATTTCGCTACGATCCGCCGGGAATTTATTATGCAGCATTTCATGTACCGGGAAAACGGGATATACGAATTGAACCCGCCGGAAATGTGGGCTAAACCGTAATTGCAATCGTAACATGAGTACAGACCTGCTACTAATGGGCAAGCGGCATGGAGACCGTTGATATAATGGGCTTTCGGCGGCTGACCCTTTTAGGCCCAACTAATTAGATAATTATAAAATTAGATGAACGGCTTATATGGTCCGTCAACAAGGAGAATCGCAACCTATGAATCACAGATCGATGCTTAGGCAAGAAAAAAACTACACCAGGCTGTTTGCGGCGGGCATCGTCAACGGTCTGGGGGACCGCTTCAGCCAGGTTGCCGTGCTCGGTCTGCTGCTGACGCTTACCGGCTCCGGTTTTGCCGTCGGGATCAATTTTGCCGTCCGCCTCATTCCTTTCCTTGTCTTCGGTCCCTTGGGAGGCGCGCTTGCCGACCGGATGTCAAAGAAGCATATCATGATCGCCACAGACCTGGCCCGGGCCGTATTCGCTTTATCTCCCCTGCTTGTCCGCGAGGCCGGCGACGTATGGATCATTTATGCCGGTTCTTTTCTATTGGCCGCCGGCGAAGCGCTGTACGCGCCCGCTCGAATGTCGTCCATCCCCCGGCTTGTCCGCAAGGAAAATTTGCTGCAGATCAACAGCCTGGAAGAAGTCCTGACCGGGATTGTGCTGATCTGCGGATCCGTAACGGGCGGGTTTGTATCGGTATGGCTTGGCGTAGAAGCCAGCTTCATACTCAATGCCTTGTCGTTCCTTGTTACCGCTCTGATTCTGAGCGGGTTGCCGAAAATGGACAGACCGCGGAGAGGCCTAAAACGCTCGGATAGTGATATGGATACGGGTATGGATACGGGGACTCGAATCGAAAACAGGCGGGAATTCCGCGAACTGCTGACGGGTGCTCCTTTTCTCCGGCTGATGCTGGTTATTTTCGCCGTATGGCCGATCGGAGACGGAATCTTTAATATTTTGCTCAGCGTTTATGCGACGGAAGTGTTCATGACGGGCGATTTGGGGATCGGAATCGTGTACGGGGCTTTGGGAGCTGGGATGGTCGCGGGCTCGGGACTTACGGGCAAATTCGCCCGCCATATTAAGATCGCCGCCATCCTTACGCTTCTTGCCGAAGGGATTCTTCATACCATCATCAGTCAGAGCGGATCGTTTATACTGCTTGTGCCGCTGCTGGTTGGAGCGGCCGTTTGCGGAAGCGTCGGCAACGCCTGCAATCAGACAATTCTGATGGCTACGGTACCCGACCGGCTGCGGGGCAGATTTATGGGGATGCTGGCCGCGATGCAAAACACGGTCATGGGGACCGCGATGTTTCTCGGCGGTTTTGCGCTTGAGGCGGTATCGCCGCGGACGCTGGGCCTGGCCGGGGGCCTGCTGCTTTCCGTGCTGGGAGCGGGATTCGCGGCCGTTTACGGCAAATCCCGCCATCGCTATAACGATAGCTCCGCCGACGGCCGCAGGAAATCACTTCAATAGGAATCCGCGCTTTTGCAGAAACTCCCGCATGTGAAGCCGGGCGGGCTGGGCCAGCTTTTCCGCCATCAGCACGGACCAAGCCGTATCCTTCGCCCCGCCGGTCCGCTTCCGCAAATACTCGACCATGACCTCGTCGTATTTCTCGACGCCTTGTTCCGAGCGCTCGCGGTCATACCTGTTCCAATGCAGCACCGATTCCTGCGGCAGCCGCGGGCGCAGGCCTGGCTCCTGATCCGGATAGCCGAGGCACATGCCGAATACCGGATACGCGAGCTCCGGTAGTCCGAGCAGGTCGGCGACTTCCCCGCTGCGATTACGGATTCCGCCGATGTAGACGATACCGAGCCCGAGCGATTCGGCGGCGACCGCCGCATTCTGTGCCGCCAGCGCCGCGTCGACCGTCGCGATGATAAAGCTTTCGGTCGACTCCTCGAAGGTCTCACGGTCCGGCAAATGCCGTTCCGCCGCTGATTTCAGCCGCGTCAGATCGCCGCACCAGACCAGAAACACCGGGCATTCCGAGATATAGGCCTGGTTGCCGCACAGCTCCGCCAGCTTGTCCTTCCGGGCTTGCTCCGTTACGGCGATTACGCTGTAGGCCTGTACATTGCTTGAGCTGGAGGCCGCCTGAGCGGCCGCGACGATCTCTTCCACCTGCTCCCGGGAAACCGGGCGGCTGCTGTATTTGCGAATAGAGCGATGATTCTTAAGCTGATTGATAACATCGTTCATGACACTCACTCCAGACTTATAAATTTCTATTCCCATTATGAAACTTTCATTTTCTCGACGCAAGGCTGCCTCCCCTTCAGGGTATCTACCCTCAAGCGATCCCGTTCAGCAGCAAATAGACGGCCATCCCCCAGACGATCAGCGCCGAGACCCGGTTCAGCGCCTTCATCAGCGCCCCGCCGCGGTTCATCTTCCCGACGGTCCGTCCGGCCAACGACAAGCCGGCGAACCAGAGCCAGGACACCAATATCGCCGCCAAGGCGAAGGACGTTTTCAGGCTTCCCTCGTAATTCAGCGAGCTGGCACCGATCACCCCGACAATATCGATAATGGCTTGAGGATTGAGCAAGGATACCGACATCGCGAACATTGCCTGCCTTTTGGCGGGAAGTCCCGCCGGGCCGGCATTCGCTTCGGCGGGCGCGCTTCTCCAAATGGTCCAGCCCATATATATCATGAAGCAAGCCCCCGCGATAAAAAGCAACGTCCTCAGCCACTCCAGCTTAAACATGATTACCGATACGCCCAGCACCGCAAGAATGATCAGCAGCGTATCGCATAGCGCCGCGGTAATCACGGCCGGCAGCGACCGGGTCCATTTCCCCCCGGCGGCGCCTTGGTTGAAGACAAACACATTTTGTACCCCGAGCGGCAAAATCAGCCCGAAAGCAAGCACGAATCCATGTATAAAGGCACCCAGCATTTTGTATTATTCTCCCCTCTCTCTATTTACGACATTGTACCTCCGCCGGGCCGACTTGGCTCCATCCATTTGGATGGATATAAAACCAACCAAATTATATAATTAAAGAAGAACCTGTAAAGCATATAGACCGAATGATTAAGTTTGGCTTAACGAACAAGGAGGGACAAGGAGGAGTCCATCATGGAAAAGCCGACCTGGCAGCCGAACCGCCGTTCCGGCGTTCCTCTGCATGCCCAGATTACGGAGTATATCCGGGACAAAATCTTCGGCGGCGAATGGCCGGTCGGCACCCGCCTGCCTTCCCAACGCGAGCTGGCGAGGAGCTTCGGCGTCAACCGCAGCACGGTCGTCGCGGCGATGGACGAGCTGACGGCCGCCGGGATGATCGAAGGCGACCGCGGCGGCGGCACCCGCGTCGTGAACCTCACATGGGGCGCGCTTGCCGCCGCCCCGCCGCCCGACTGGAGCGCCTACGTGAACGCGGGGATTCACCGGCCCAACCTGCCGGCGGTGCAGGAGATCAACCGGTCGGAATTCGCCCCCGGTATCCTTCGGCTCGGCACGGGCGAGCTGTCGCCGGAGCTGCTGCCGCACTCCGGCATGAGCCGGCTGCTCGCCCGGATGGCGGTGAGCATGCCCGAGCTCGGCTACGGCGAACCGAACGGCGACCTCGCGCTCCGCGAAGCCGTTGCCGACCGGCTGCGCCGGATCGGGATCGCGGCCTCGCCCGCCTCGATCCTGATCGTCTCCGGCGCCCTGCAGGCACTGCAGCTGATCTCGGTCGGCCTGCTGCCGCGCGGATCGTCCATTCTGCTGGAGCGCCCTTCCTATCTTTATTCCGTGCCGGTGTTCCAATCGGCCGAAATGAAGCTGCAGGGCGTGCCCATGGACGAGGAAGGTCTCAGGTCCGAGCTGGTCGTCCCGTATGCCAAGCAATACGGGGGCGCGCTGCTGTACACCATCCCGACCTTCCATAATCCGACCGGCACCGTCATGAGCGAGGAGCGCCGGGCACGGCTGCTGGAGGCTTGCCGGAACGCCGGGCTGCCGATCCTGGAAGACGACGTGTACCGCGATTTATGGCTGGACGAGCCGCCCCCTGCGCCGCTGAAAGCCCGGGACGCAAGCGGCAGCGTGCTGTACGTCGGCAGTCTGTCGAAGACGCTGAGCCCGGGACTGCGCATCGGCTGGGTTACCGGCCCGCAGCCGGTTATCGAGCGCTTGGCCGACATCAAGATGCAAAGCGATTACGGCTCAAGCGCCTTTTCGCAATGGATCGCCGCCGAATGGCTGGGGAGCGGAATGTACGACGAGCATATGAACGAGCTGCGGGACGCGCTCCGCATACGGAGGCAGGCGGCGCTGAAGGCGCTGGACAAGCATTTTCGCGGCCTGGCGGAATGGAGCGTTCCCGGGGGAGGCTTCTATATCTGGCTCAAGCTAAAGCAAGCGGCCGCGCCAAGAAGGCTGTTCGATGCCGCGTTAAAGCAAGGGATCCTGATCAATCCCGGGCATTTGTACGACCGGGAGGCCGGCGACCGGATCAGGCTTTCCTATTCCTATGCCCCTCTGGCCGAGCTGGAGCCGGGGATCGCGCGCCTGGCCGAGATCGTCGCCTCGTTGTAGCGTTTATGGATCAAGGATTTTTCGCCGGCTTAGATTAACTTGGCAACCAATTCCTTTTTGACAACGTCTATGTTACAAAAAGGGGGATTCGATTCACATGAAAACCGTTAAATTGGCCGCTTGTTTATTATCCCTGTTCCTGCTGCTGACCGCTTGCGGACAAGATAAAGATCCCGGAGCGGCGGCCCCGCCCGAACCCGGTCAAACCACGGGAACGACCGGCCCCGGACAGACCGGAAGCGAGGATATGGACGGAAGCGCCGGGCAACTGTACAGCCTCGTGTTTCAAACTTTGTTTAACATGGATGAAGCTCTGAACGACGGCATGAAATATATCGCGATCGACCTCAGCCCGCTGACTCAGCTGACGGACGAGGATAAGGCGTATATTTTGGATTCGCTCGGTTCCCACGGGGTCGAAGTCAGGGATACCACATTTGACCGGCTCAAAGAGGAAGAAGAGCATTTTAAGGAAATCCTGGTGCTCGAGGGAGTGATGCTGCGGATCGAGAAAGCCGACATCGGCCGGGATAGCGCGGTGATCGAGGGCTCGAAGTACCGTTCCGGTACCGGAGCGGTCGGAGCCAAAATCACCCTGAAGCTAAAGGATAAGGCTTGGAGCGTCACCGATTCCGGGATGACCTGGATCAGCTAATAGCAAAAACCAAAAATAATAAGTTCTTTAAGACTGTCCCGATCGCCGATTGACATGGGTTATGGCACGAGACAGTCTATTTTTTTAGTTAGTGATTTACAATTTATTGCAAAAGTGATATCATGAAAATATCAAATTAATATTTACTAACCGAAGGAGTGTCCGATGATGATGAAAGAGAAGGAACTGTCCTATCTGAACGGGTTTATCGCCCTGCTGTTTATTGTGGCAATCGGGGGCGCCGGGGTATACCTGATTACGCGCGGTGACACCGTTCCGCTTGTATCCGGTATCGTCGCCGTTCTTGTTGCTCTCGCGCTGCTTACCGGTTTGACGATCGTGCAGCCGAACCAAGCGAATGTCGTGACTTTTTTCGGCCGCTATCTCGGCGTCATTCGTAAAAGCGGCTTTTACCTGACCGTACCGTTTTCCAGCCATAAAAAAGTGTCGCTGCGCGTCCGCAACTTCAACAGCGCGAAGCTGAAAGTGAATGACGTGAACGGCAATCCGATCGAGATCGCGGCCGTCATCGTGTTCTCCGTGGTCGATTCGGCCAAAGCGCTGTTCGAGGTCGACGAGTACGAAACCTTCGTGGAGATTCAAAGCGAAACCGCGCTGCGCCATGTGGCCAGCAAATATCCTTATGATCAGCCGGACACCGACGGTTTCTCGCTCCGCGCCAATACCGAAGAAATCGCTCTGGAGCTCACGGACGAATTGCAAAACCGTCTGGCCATCGCCGGGGTTAAAGTGATCGAATCACGGCTCACCCATCTCGCCTATTCGACGGAAATCGCCAGCGCCATGCTGCAGCGCCAGCAGGCCGAAGCAATCATCGCCGCCCGCGAGAAGATTGTCGACGGCGCCGTCACGATGGTGCAAATGGCGATCGCCCGCCTGCAAAACGACAATGTGGTCGAACTTGACGATGAACGCAAAGCCGCCATGATCAACAATCTGCTCGTTGCCGTCGTAGCCGACCGTTCCGCCCAGCCGGTCATCAATACGAGCACGTTGTATTAATAAGGGAGCCATTCACGATGGCCGGCAAGAAGAGCTTTCCCCTACGCCTGGACCCGCTGATCTACGAAGCTTTGGAGCGCTGGGCGGCTGACGAATTCCGAAGCGTGAATGGTCATATCGAATATCTGCTGCGGGAGGCTTTGCGGAGAGAAGGGCGTCTTCCCGGGCCGCGGGGAGCCGTCCGCAAGGAGGAGAAGAGCGATGCAGACGACTAAGAAGACGCGCAAACCATGGTGGGTAGCGAAATCGACGGCGCTGCTGCAGGAATATGCGCAAGCCTATGGGGGAATCTATGTTCCCGCTTCGTTCAAAGGCTGGGTTTATAAGGGCCAGTATGTCCGGATCGCACTGAAACAAGGATGGGGCGACATCTTCGTCACCGTAAAAGACAGCGGAGATTCGTCCCACCGGCTCACGATCGGCATGAAATATGTTTATTCTCCCCGTCGTAGGCTGGAGTTCCATCTGCGCCGGACGAAATATCCGCTGGTTCTGCCGTTTCGCCGGAACCTGCGCCCCGTGACGATGCCCAATTCGGCCATGAATAAAGCGTACCATGCCAAGGCGTCCCATCCTAGCCTGCTTCGCTCCATTCTGAAACAGGAAGGGCTGCACGAGTCGTTGGAGGCCCATCCCGCCGTGCAGATCAGGCATGCGGCCAAAGGGCATAACGCGGTGCTGAGCCTGTCCGAAACGAGCAAAACGCCGGATGCGAAGCTGCTCCATCAGGGCGTCGAGCTCATGAAGCAATTCATCACCGCACTGCACGAGCAGGGATTTATCCGCGAAAAAATCAGATAATTAAGATCCGTTGCTGAAACACAAAAAAGAACCACAAAAATAGCGCCCCAAAAGGGCGCTATTTTCACGAAATCGCATCATTTTAGTTGAATAGCGGTCAAAAAGACCGCTATTGTCTCTCAATCCCGCCAAAACCCGGCGTTTTGCCGTTTTTCTACGAAAATAACGCCCCGGAAGGCCGCTATTTCCGCGAAAAACATTTCTCAGCAGGAAATAGAGGCCCAAAGGGGCGCTATTTCGTTGATAGGCTTGTAGCCGAAGTCTGTGCTATAGCTTGACTCGCTGCAGCCGGAGTGCGTTGAGCACAACGGATACCGAGCTGAGCGCCATCGCCGCTCCGGCGAGCCAAGGGGCTAGGAAGCCCAGCGCCGCAATCGGGATGCCGATCGTGTTGTAGGCCAGCGCCCAGAACAGGTTCTGCTTGATGTTGCCCATCGTGCGCTTGCTCATCTGAATGGCGTCCGCCACCCCGCTCAGATCGCCGCGCATCAGCGTAACGTCCGCAGCCTCCATCGCCACGTCCGTGCCGGTGCCGATCGCGATCCCGACGTCAGCGACCGCCAGCGCCGGGGCGTCGTTGATCCCGTCGCCGACCATAGCGACTTTGCGTCCGCTCTCCTGGAGCTTCTTCACCTCGGCCGCTTTGCCTTCCGGCAGCACTTCCGCCAGCACTTCGCCGATGCCGACTTCCGCGGCGATCGCCTTGGCCGTCCGCTCATTGTCGCCGGTAATCATGACGACCTTGAGGCCGAGCTCCTTGAGCCGGGCAACCGCCGCCTTCGACGTGTCCTTCACCGTGTCGCTGACGGCGAGCATGCCGGCGTAAGCGCCGTCCACGGCGATCAGCAGCACGGTCTTGCCCGCTTCCTCCATCGCCGTCATCGCGGACAGCGCGGCGGTCGCGTCGACGCCCTCCCGCGCCATCAGACGGCGCGTTCCGGCCAGCACGCGGCGGCCGTCGACCACGGCGGCGATACCGTGGCCCGGCACCGCCTCGAAGGCGGAAGCTTCCGGCAGGTCGAGGCCCCGTTCCCGGGCCCCGGCCACCACCGCTTCCGCCAGCGGATGCTCCGAGCTGCGCTCGGCGCCGCCGGCGAGGCGCAGCAGCTCCTCCCCGTTCCAGCCTGCGGCCGGAACGATTTCGTTCAGCTCAGGCTGCCCGCGGGTGATCGTGCCGGTCTTGTCGAGCACGATCGTATCCAGCGCCTGGGCGCTCTCCAGATGCTCACCGCCCTTGAACAGGATGCCGTATTCGGCCGCCCGGCCGGAACCGGCCATGATCGAGGTCGGCGTCGCCAGCCCAAGCGCGCAAGGGCAAGCGATCACGAGCACGGCGATCGCTTTCTCCAGCGCGGCCGGGAAGTCCCCCGGCTGGGCGAGGAAGAACCAGATCAGGAACGTCACCAACGCGATACCGACGACGATCGGCACAAAGATGCCGGAGATGACGTCCGCCACCCGCTGAATCGGCGCCTTCGAGCCCTGCGCCTCTTCGACGACGCGGATAATTTGGGCCAAGGCCGTTTCCGAGCCGACCTTGGTCGCCCGGATGCGGAGCGCGCCGTTCTTGTTGACCGTCGCGCCGATCACCGCGTCGCCTTCCTTCTTCTCGACCGGGATGCTCTCCCCGGTCAGCATCGACTCGTCGACGGCGGATACGCCGAAGACCACTTCGCCGTCGACTGGAATCTTCTCGCCGGGCTTCACGATCAGGAGATCGCCCGGCACCACATGCTCAATCGGCACGACGGTCTCTACCCCGTCTTTTAGGACGAGCGCCGTTTTGGCCTGAAGCCCCATCAGCGTTTTGATCGCCTGAGAGGAACGGCCTTTGGCCAATGCTTCAAACCATTTGCCGAGCAGAATCAGCGTGATCAGGATCGAACTCGTTTCATAATACAGCTGGGGGGTATGCCCATGGGGCATTCCCAGCGAATTCAGACTGAGATACAGGCTGTAAAAATACGCCGCCGAGGTGCCGAGCGCCACCAATACGTCCATATTGGCGCTGCCGTTGCGCAGCGCTTTGTAAGCTCCCACATAGAAGCCGCGCCCGATGACGAATTGCACCGGTGTCGCCAGCACCAGCTGGAACCACGGGTTCATGAACAGCTCCGGCGTCCAGATCCACGAGGTGAAGGAGAAATGTCCGGCCATCGCCCACAAGAGCGGGAAAGAAAGAATCGCCGAGACGATCAGCTTGGTTCTTTGCCGCCGGATTTCTTTGGCCTTCATGTCCTCGGCTTCCTCTTCGGAGCGCTTCAACGCCGCGCCGTACCCCAGTTGGCTCACTTTGCCGATAATATCGTCCAGCGAAACCTCCTCCGGTTCAAATGTAACTTGGGCCGTTTCCAGCGCCAGATTGACGTTGGCCTGCTCCACCCCTTGCAGCCGGTTTAAGCCCTTTTCAATCCGCGCGGCGCAGGCCGCACAAGTCATGCCGGTGATTTGAAGCGTCGCCGACGACTGATCGTTTGAGGCGGATAATGCTTTTTCCATCGCATTTCTTCTCTCCTTCCTTCACGGCAGCCCGCCCGAAATACCCTGCCGGGGTATATTTCGGACGACAGAAAATAATCTGTCACACGGGTAACCGCGTCGTTCAAGTGTTACTTCGGCTTCCTTAAACTACATCGTATCCTTGTTCTTCGATCGCTTCCTTAATAGCCTCCACGGTCAACTTGCTTTCGTCGTAGGAAACGGCCACGCTCTTGGACGCCAGATCCACTTTGGCGGAAGCTCCGATTTCTTTTACCGCACCTTCAACCGCTTTGACGCAATGATTGCACGACATGCCTTCCACTTGCAATGTAATGTTAGTCATAAAATAAATCCTCCCGAAAAGTTATTTTTATTATTTCATTAACTTCTTGACGGTAACCAGCAGTTCGTCGACGACTTCCATCTCTCCGGCCTGAATGCGCTCGATCACACAGCTCTTCATATGGCCTTCCAGAAGCAGCTTGCCGACGCTATTCAAAGCGGATTGAACCGCCGCTATCTGATTCAGCACATCATCGCAATAGGTATCCTTCTCGATCATTGCCTTGATTCCGCGTATTTGCCCCTCGATCCGGTTCAGGCGGCTGGTTAAATTGCCCTTGACCGCTTCCGAATGATGACTGTGTCTTTCCACGCTGCCGGAATCGCCGCAATGATCCGCCGCTCCGTGATCCATTTTCGCAGGGTCAAGTTCAGCTGCCATTCGCTTATATTCCCCTCCTTCTCCATCGCCTTTGGTCGGCGCCTCAAACTTAAAGATCTTTGTTACATTGTCATTATAATATACCCCCACGGGGTATGTAAAGGGGTTCAGGTTAAAAAAATTGCAAAAGGATTTCTAGCTCCCTAAATTTTTGTAGAAATGTAAACCCGGGCAAACAACTTTCCGATATAACCGTTAGAATATACTGACCGGTGATGCAGCATTCAAGCAAGAGGAGGATTTCCCCCATGAAAGTTGATATGTCCTATCAAGGGGCTCTGGCGGCACGCTATAGGAAAGAAGCTCCGAACTGGCGGGAGCACGCGGAGACTCTGTCCGGCAGGGAGATCGAAGTTTCCCACAACGGAGAAACGGTGAAATTGACGTTTTCCGGCGAATTGGTCGAGTTTAAAGGCGTTGTCGAAGATCTGTATGCCAGCAGCCTTAATAAACAAAATTTCGATCCTGCCGATATTTTCTCCTTCAAACCGAAAGATCAGTGGCTCGTATTCAGCCAATACTTGGCCGACAACCATTATTTTGACGGGATGAGCGATGATGAAACGAACCGGGTCGAGACTTTGTTGAAACGGATTACCGACGGTCTTGACGGGTTAAGCCTAACAGAACCCGGAATCAACATCTATAGCGGCGTGGAAGAGCAGTTGAACTCTTATGAAGCCCAGGTCGAATTCGCATCCTCATCCGCCGCGCTGGCCTTGTTCAGCAAAAGCTATTTATCGGGAGAGTTGCAGGCAGGCTTCGACCAACTGATCGGCCAATATGTCGACCATAATGCGAAAACGGCTCTGACCCATCAGTCGCTGGAAGAAATTTTTTACACCGCGAGGGCCAAACTATCGTCTGCCAGTCCCTTTATCGGCAACGGGGGATCAAGCAGCGAACTGGGGATTACGAACAAACTGGGAGGCCTCCAACATTCCGCACAGGATGTGGACGGATTGATTGCGGACTATACCGGCATTTTCGCAAACATTTCGGGCGCGGACGATATCTCCCTCGCTCTTGAGTCTGCCCGAAATCGCATGATTCAATTTATGACCCGTACGTTTCCGCAGGGTACACCGTCCGAGCGGGCCGCGGACTTCGTAAACCGGAAAGCGGAGGACACGTTCCGGCGCATGGCGGAGTATTGGGGCCAGTTATTTGTTTAGGTTTAAATAAAAAACCGCGGCCCTCCTTTTGTAAGGAGAACCGCGGTTTCATTTTAAACACCTTTATATTGAAACAGCGTTCTTATTATCGATATCCCCAGATCATCGTGAACAGCGTACCGAATACGGTAACCAAAGCGACGAACAAGGCGTAGCCAATATTCGTATAAAGCGCCGCTTTGGTGCCGTCCTCGCCGATGTGCATGAACAGAATGAGTTGGACCCCCATCTGAATCGCCGCACAAACGAGAAGGATCACCATGCCTACGGCGAAAGGCATATCCCAGAACACTACGGACAGTGCGACAATGGACAGGATAAGCGAGAACACATATCCCATGACGTGTTTAACCGGAAACAGTTTCTTCATCATGTCACATCAGTCCTTTCAAATATACAAAGCTGAAGATAAAGATCCAGACAACGTCGAGGAAGTGCCAGTACAGCGAGAAAATAAACGATTTATTCGCCGTATCGAGCGTAAAGCCCTCGCGCCCGATTTGGATCATCAAACCGATGCCCCACAGCAAGCCCATCGTTACGTGGGCGCCGTGCGTCCCGAGCAGCACGAACAAGCTGGACAGGAAGGCGCTCGTCTGAATTGTCGCCCCTTCATGGACATAGGTGACGAACTCGGTGATTTCCACTCCAAGGAACCCGAGGCCCAGCAAAAGCGTAATCGCAAAGAACACCATTGCCGGCTTCTTCATGCCTTGACGCATACTGTTGATCATCAGGCCGATCGTAAAGCTGCTGGTCAGCAGCAGGAACGTTTCGATCATGACCGGTCCGATTTCAAAAATTTCGTGCCCCGCCGGGCCGTTGCCGGTACGATTCCAAAGCGCAAAGTACACGGCGAAGAGTGTCGCGAACAGAACGATTTCCGCCCCAAGGAACAGCCAGAAGCCGAAAATACGATTACTGTTCTCTTCCGAACGATATTCCAGCGGCAGCGTATGATCTAATTTCATGCCTGTTCACCCCGCAATTTCGACTCGGTCTCCATAATTTCCTTGACCGGGATATGCCGTCCGTGGTCGCGTTCGAACGAACGGACCGCCAGCATAACCACGATGCCGATACCGGCGACGATGGCCGGAATCCACCAGCTGAACACCATGAAGAATCCGAAGAAGAAGAATATGATACCCAGAATAATCGGCTGGCCGCTGTTGTTCGGCATATGAATCTCTTCGATCTTGCCCTCGAACAGCGGTTGCCCGCCTTTCTTGGCTTCCCAGAACGGATCCAGTCCGTGTACCTTCGGCACAACCGCGAAGTTGTATTCCGGAACCGGGCTGTGCGTGCTCCATTCCAAGGTGCGCGCGTTCCACGGGTCGCCCGTCTTATCTCTAGGAGCATAACGGAAGCTCCAGTAAATGTTGTATACGAGAACGATAAATCCGATGGCCAGACCGACCGCCCCGATCGAGGCAATCATGTTCAGCGGACCGAAGCCCGAGCTTTCCGAGTACGTGTACATCCGGCGCGTCATCCCTTTGAGACCGAGGAAGAACAGCGGCAGGAACGTCACGTTGAAGCTGATCGCAATGATCCAGAAGGCCAGCTTGCCCTGGCGCTCGTTGAGACGGAACCCGAACAGTTTCGGGAACCAGTAATAGAAACCTGCGATAACCGCAAATACTGTACCTGGGATAAGCACATAGTGGAAGTGCGCCACCAGGAACATCGTGTTGTGGTACTGGTAATCGGCGCTCGCCATCGCGAGCATGACGCCGGTAACGCCGCCGATCGTAAAGATCGGAATAAACGCCAGCGAGTACAGCATCGGTGTCGTGAACTCGATTCGGCCTTTATGCAGCGTAAGCAGCCAGTTGAATATCTTGACGCCCGTAGGCACCGCGATCGCCATGGTCGTGATCGAGAACACCCCGTTCACCATTACCCCGTGACCCATCGTATAGAAGTGATGCGCCCATACGACAAAGGACAGCAGCGAGATGGTGATCATACTCCATACCATCGATTTATAACCGTACAAGTTCTTGCGTGCGAACGTCGAGATCACTTCACTGTAAATCCCGAACGCAGGCAGGATAACGATATATACTTCCGGATGGCCCCAAACCCAGAACAGGTTGGCCCACAGCATATCCATCCCGCCGTTCGCCATCGTAAAGAATTGCGTGCCGAACAGCCGGTCGAACATCATCAGCGCCAGCGCCACGGTCAGAACCGGGAAAGCGAACATAATAATGATCGAAGTGATCAGGATCGACCAGGTAAACATCGGCATCTTGAACAGCGTCATTCCCGGCGCACGCATTTTCAAAATCGTGGCGACGAAGTTGACCCCGGTCATCAAGGTACCGATACCGGCAATCTGAATCGCGATAGAATAGTAGTTATTCCCTACCGTCGGGCTGAACTCCAGGCTCGCCAGCGGGAAATATGCCGTCCAGCCGGCGTCCGGGGAGCCCCCGATGACGAAAGAGATGTTAAACAGCATCGCTCCGGCGAAGAACAGCCAGAAGCTGACGGCGTTCAGGCGAGGGAACGCCACGTCGCGCGCGCCGATTTGCAGCGGCACGACCACGTTCATCAAACCGATAATAAACGGCATCGCCATAAACAAAATCATGATGACCCCATGGGTCGTGAAAATCTCGTTATAATGCTGCGCGTCAAGCAATCCGTTCTCCGGAACGGCCAGTTGCGCCCGCATCAGGAGCGCATCGACGCCGCCGCGGAACAGCATCAGCAAAGCGCAGATAATATACATGATACCGATGCGTTTATGGTCGACGGTGGTCAACCATTCGCGCCACAAGTAGCCCCACTTTTTAAAATAGGTCAGGCCGATGACGATCGCGAGCGATGCGACAACGATGGAGACCATCGCGGCGTAAATCATCGGCTCGCCAGTGACGAAAAATTCGTCCCATTTCATGTCAAGCATACTCCCTTCGTTTCTTTAGTTGCCGTACGTTTGTTACTCCGCCGCTTCCGCGCCGGTTTCACTTGATTCCATGTCCATTCCGGAGTGGTCCATTTCGGAATGATCCATTTCGGAGTGGTCCGTCTCGCCGGATTCCGAATTTGTATCCACGGCTTCAGAACCGCCGTGTTGATGTCCGGCATTTTCCCCTTCGGGAGCCGGAGCGAAGTCAAGATGCGTGGAACTATAAGTTTTTCTGCCGACAACGCCTTCTTCAAGCAGGGAATCGAATTCCTGCTCCGTCAGCTCCGAGGCCGTGGACTTCACTTCATTCACCCATTCCTCGTAGTCCGCAGGGGACATCGCCAATGCTTCAAATTCCATATGCGCGAAGCCTTCGCCAGAGAAGTTGGAGTTTTTACCCATGTAAGAGCCCTCATGCTCGGCTACCAGATTGAGCTTATTTACCATATCGCTCATGGCGTATTTTTGCCCGCCAAGCTGAGGAACCCAGAAGCTGGTGATCGGTCCGTACGAATAGAGCCGGAACTCAACCGGGCGATTCGTCGGGATGTTGACATAGTTGACGGTCTCAATCCCTTCCTCCGGATAGCTGAAATGCCATTTCCAGTTGGAAGACGCGGCATAAATGACGAGCGGTTTCTGGTCTTCATAACCTTTCGCCACCGACTCTACCGCAGAAGTACTGCGGACGGTCACGACCGACAACACGGCCACGATAATGACCGGAATGGCGATCCAGGTGAATTCCAGCCACTTGCTTCCTTCCACATGCGGCGGTTCATAATCCGGAGCCGCTTTGGAGGCGCGGTATTTGGAAAGCATATAAACGTACAATACATAAACGACCAGCAGAATCAACGCCATTACCAGCATAGAGAAAATAATGACGTCCGATTGTGTCTTGGCCACCGGACCCTTCGGGTTAAGTACGGTCAAAGAGTCACAGCCGGTCAGCAGGACAAGAAACGCTGAAAAAACAGCAAACAGCAATCCTTTCCTTTTCATAAGATTTCCGATACCCCTTTCTTAATGTCAACCTCAAACGTCCGAGATGATTTCTTTTATTGAAAACATTCAATAATTATGTTAAGGAAGCCCGCAATCAATAACAATTCATAGAGATAGGTATATTTTCAATTATTTTACATTTATTTTACGGTTTACCCTATCTTTTGCCACATGAAATCCCGATCTAAGCTCATATTCGCTCAAATTCGTCCAAAAACACCGATTTTGATAATTGTTCACAATGCGCGTCACAAATGACGAAGTTCGCAGAATTGTCATAATAATTTTCATTAATCGTGATTATTATCACATACTTATCTAAATAAGAATAATAGATTCTCTTCTTTCACGGTTCAAAGATATCCTCTCTCCTCGGTCGGGTTATATAGGTCATAATAAAAAAGCACCCCTGCGGGCGCTCTATGAATCATATTTCATACTATTTTCATATTTTCCTCAAGTTAAAAAAGAGCCGCCCCGCTTTCTAGGTCGGGACGACTCTTGGCATCAGCCTAATCGAAGACTTCGGCTTCAGGTGTTACAGCAATTCTTTGCGAAGCTGTTCCGGAGATTTCGGCGACAGCAATCCGAACGGAATGTCGAACACGGTCTTCGCACCGGATTGCCCCGCTTTGGAAAGCTTGTACGCCGCGCGGGCATAAGCGACCAGCACGCTGGCCGTAAATTCCGGGTTGCTGTCGAGCTTAAGCCCGAATTCGATGATTTGCGTGCTGTTTTCCCCGGTCACGCCGCTGCGGAGCACGGTGCCGCCGTGCGGCATGGCCGAATGGTTCTGCTTCAATTCGTCTTCGCTAATGAAATGAACGGTTGTTTCGTAATCGGCGAAGTAGTTCGGCATTTCCTTAATCTCGTTTTCAATCCGCTTCAGATCGGCGCCCTCTTCGGCCACCACGTAGCATTCGCGCAGGTGCTTCTCCTTCGTGGTCAGCTCCGGATTCTCTCCGCCGCGGACGCGTTCAACCGCCGACTCCACCGGAATCGTATATTGAACCCCGTTTTTGACGCCCGGCACACGCCGGATCGCATCGGAATGACCTTGGCTTACGCCTTTGCCCCAAAACGTATATTCCTTGCCCTCCGGCAAAATAGCTTCGCCAAGCAGACGATTCAGCGAAAACAATCCGGGATCCCAGCCGGTCGAAATGACGCTGACATTGCCGCCTTTTTCGGCCGCCGCGTTGACCCGCTCGAAATATTCCGGGATCTTCGCATGGGTGTCGAAGCTGTCGACCGTATTGAACAACGCCGCCAGCTCGGGACCTTGCTCGGGCAGGTCGGTGGCCGATCCCCCGCAAAGGATCATTACATCGATCTCACCTTTATATTTTTCCACTTCGGAAATATGAACGACGCCGCTTGCGGCCGCCACATCGCTCGGCTGTCTTCTCGAAAATACCGCAACCAGCTCGATATCGGAATTTTGCTTAATCGCCTTTTCCACGCCGCGACCCAAATTCCCGTACCCGACGATACCTACTTTGATGTTTGATGGCACTCTTTCGTCCTCCTTCTTTAAACTCTGTTTTACATTTTAACGCAGTGCAGTGATTTTTAAAATACCTCTCATTCCAAGTGAACTAATAAATTTACTTTCAAGAGAACCGCAGGATTCTTCACAGTTTAGACATACCAGGATGCTTTTTTGGTCATTTTAACAGTTTCGGCTTTCTCAAGCGGAGATAATAATTGTAAAATAGTGTTGAATGTGAAAAATGTCATTGCAATTAATTAATAGGGTAATGCTTTTGGTGCTGCGAAAAAATCGAAAAATATATCTCATCTTCGTTTTCGTTGTATTTTGTGCGCTCCTGCTTTTTCCGCCAACCAAGCAGGCGTCCGCCCACGCTTATATCGTCGCCTCATCCCCAGCGGCGGACGAGGTGCTGGACAAAGCGCCCTCTTCGCTCTTTATCCAGTTTAATGAAGCGGTTGAACCGGCTTTCTTCTCCTTATCGGTGCTTGGTCCCGCGGGCGAGCGGGCCGACCTGGGCGATGCGGCGATCGATCCCGGCCACCCGGACAAGCTGGTGGCGGGCCTGAAGCCGGATTTGCCGGAGGGGGCGTATACCGTCAAATGGAAGGTGGTTTCCAGCGACGGTCATCCCGTGACGGGAACGCTCCTGTTCCAAATCGGCGCAAGCGGGGGCTCCCCTGACGTTCAGCCCGGCTCTTCCGTGGAACCGGCGGCTGCGCCGGGCGCGGATCTGCTGCTGGTACGCTGGCTGTGGTACGCGGGGATGACCCTCTTCTCCGGGGTGCTGATCCTCCACCTGATCTTGCTGCCGCGCAGCAGCAGATCCGGGGATAGCGGTCTTCCTTCCCGCAGCAAATGGGCCATCCTGCTCGGTCTTGCGCTCACAGTCGCTGCCGTTCTGGGAAGTTTGCCGCAGCAAACCGCCGACAACGCGGGGACGACTTGGGCGCAGGCCTGGAATGGGGAGCTGCTGCGGGAAACGCTGCAGCACACCGGCTTCGGCACCGTCTGGAAAGCGCAGGTTTTGCTGCTCTTGCTCCTGGCGGCAGCGACGGCGGTAATTCTGAAGCGTCCCGGAGCCAATCAGGCGGAGCCGGGGTTTGGGAAGATCCACCGTTATGCCGCCGCAGCCGCTTTGGCGGTGGGCCAAGGGCTTTTCCTCTCGAAAGCGTTTATCGGCCACGCGGCCGCAGCGGAAGTGAAAAGCCTCGCCATCGCGGCGGATTACGTCCATCTATCGGCGTCCGCCTTATGGCTCGGCGGCCTGCTGGCGGTAATTTTCCTGCTGCCCGCCGCAGCGGGAACGGACCCCGAAACAGGGGGCAGGCCGAAGGCTTACTGGGAAGCGATTCGCCGGTTTTCCCTGCTGGCCGCCGGAAGTGTAACCCTGCTGCTGATCTCGGGCATTTATGGCGCTTTAGTCCATATCCCGTCGTTTGATGCTCTTTTCCACACCGGATATGGAATTGTACTGCTGTGTAAAATCGCGCTGTTCCTGTGCATGCTGGGATTGGGCGTCTCGGGCTTTATTCACGGCCGAAGACGTTCCCGGCCCTTGGGGCGCGGCGCATGGACCGAGTTTATCCTCGGCCTTGTCGTGTTGGCGCTGGCCGCCTTGCTGGCCAATCTGCCCACCGCCCCCTCGTCCGGCCCCGAACCGGGCCGTATGGAGGCGGAGGTTCAAGGCTACCGGATCACGCTTGACGTAAGTCCGAACACGGTCGGCAAGAATCTCTTCAGCCTCGGAGTGGTCAACCAGGACGGTACGCCTGCGGCTAATATCGAACAGGTTACCCTGAGCCTAACTTCCAACGAAATGGATATGGGCGTCATCGAGGTGATTTTGCCGGGCGGCGGCGGCAAGCCGGAAGCCGAGGGCCTGATTACGATGGGCGGGGAATGGAATGTCCATGTCCATATTCTGCTGGAATCGCTGGACTCCCTCGACCATGACTTTACGCTTGAGGTAGGCAATTCTTCATAAAGCAATCCATTTTATAAACCATTATGCATAAAGAAAGGATTTGAAATGATGCGAAAATTTATTTCCCGCATGACCGCGTTTTGTTCCGCCGCTGCAGCCGGACTGCTGTTGTTCGGCGGCATCGCCAGCGCGCACGTTACCGTCAATCCCGGTGCCTCCGCTCCCGGCGCTTGGGAAACCTACAGCATTAAGATTCCGGTGGAGAAAGACATTCCCACCGTTAAAGTGTCCCTCAAAATGCCGGAGGGTCTGGATTTCAAACAATACCGGCCGGTCCCGGATTGGAAGGTGGAACTGACCAAGGACGACTCCGGACGGGTCACCGTCGTCACCTGGTCGTCCGAGGGCGACGGCATCGGTCCGGGCGAATTCCAGCAATTCGAATTCGTCGCCAAGAACCCGGACGCGGAAGCGGCGCTTGCCTGGGACGCGTTCCAGTATTATAGCGACGGCAGCATCGTGGAATGGAGCGGCGAGGAAGGCTCGGCTACCCCGCATTCCATCACGGAAGTGAGCGCCGACGCGGCAGCAGGCGCGGAAGGTGCCGGGGCGGCGGGTCATGACGCCGGTCAAGGGCACGACACCGACGCAGGGAACGGGTCCGCGACCGCGCCGGACACCGGCGCTAGCGATGGCGCCGGAACCGGGGCGGACGGCGGCGGAGCCGCCGATGCCGCCGGGGACCAGGCCGCATCGGGCGCTGCTGCGGGCGAGGCGGAGAACGCCGACGGGGGCGGTTCCGCGGTCGGAACTGCGGCGCTCGTCGTTTCCATTGCCGCGCTGCTTGTCTCCCTGGCGGCGCTGTGGAGCGCGATTCGCTCGAAAAGAAGAGCGTCTTAACCGTTTCCGCGCTCCCGCGACCCCGAGCCCGTTCGCGTTAGCTGTAAAACCTCCAGTTAATTTGCGCCAATTTCTCAAATCGGCCAAATTAACTGGAAAACCTACAGCTAATTGCCTCGCCAAAGCGGAAACTTGGCTATTTCCGCCGATTTAGCTGGAGGTTTTCCAGCTAAATCGCCGGCAGAAGCAAAGCTGCGCAAATTAACTGGAGGAAATCCAGTTAAACAAAAACCTCCGGAAGTAAGGCTGTCCTTGAAACAGCCTCTTTCCGGAGGTTTTTTCGCTTTCCTTTCCCGCGCTCCCCTTGCTTACTCCATGGCGGCCGGTGTTTTGTCCAGCGGCCCCCCATCCGCCGTCCTGTCCTTGGAGGAAGCGCCGAGCAGGCACAGCAGCGCCAGCAATAGTCCGGCCGACGCGCTGATGAACAGCGCCCGGTATCCGAACACGTCGATCACCCAGCCGAGCAGCGGCGGAGAGACGATCGCTGCGATCGAGGAGACGAAATAGTATATCCCGGTACGCGTACCGATGCTCTCTTCCGTGCCGGTCGATATGACCCAGGGATACGAGTTGATATTGATGCAAGCCCAGAAAACGCCGCCGACGATCAGCAGCAGCCGGAGTACCGGCAGCGATTCGACGAATGCCGCCGAGCCGAAGATGAGAAACAGCCCGCACACGCCGATCAGAATGATTCTTTTTTTGCCGAATTTTGCCCCGAGCCACCCGCTCGGCAGCGCAAACGCGAGAAACGCCAGCGAGAAGAAAGTGAGCGAGAACGACGCTTCGCTGTCGCTCATCCCCAGATGATTCGTACCGTACAGCGTAAAAAGCGCCTCGACCCCCTGATAAGCCACGAACCAGAAAAAGATCGCCCCCAGAATAAACAACGTCGTTCTGTCTAGCTGCTCCTTGATCCGTACGGGGCGGCGCTGCGGCTGCGGCTCCGCTTCCAACCGGTTTTCGAGCGTTACCGGCTCTTTGATCACCGCCTTAAGAATGAACATCGAGGCCAGCATAACGACTCCCGCAAACAGAAACGGCATGTAAGAGCCGATATCGTAAAGCCGGGAACCGATGCCGAACGCCAGCACCGAGCCGATGCCGCCCATGAAATTGATGATGCCGTTGGCTCTTGTCCGGTTCTTTTCCGGGGTGATATCCGGCATGAGCGCCACCGTCGGCGCGCGGAACAGGCTCATCGATAAATTCATTAACATCATGAATAATACCAGGGTGATAAAGCCTGTGTGCAGAGGGATCAACGTGGCAAAAACCGCGCCGAGCGGCATGCCGATAAGCAGATACGGCATCCGTCTGCCGTATTTGGTGACTGTCTTGTCGCTCCGGTGACCGATCCATGGCTGCAGAAACATCGCGAAATAGTTGTCGATCGTCATCATAAACCCGATCAGGGCCGCGCTTTTTAAGTAATTCTCCAAAAATAGCGGTACGAAGGCGTTATACAGCGCCCAGGTCAAGCTGATGCTGAAAAAGCCGAGCCCCAGCAGCCATGTTTTCTTCATCCGGTCACGCTCCCTGTTCGGACAGCAGTTCATTCAGCCGGTCCGGGTAATCGGTGATGATTCCCGCCACTCCGGCTTGAATCAAGGCGGCCATCTCTTTTTTCTCGTTCACGGTAAACGGGTGGTATACAATCCCCTGCGCGCCTGCGGCGGCAACGAACTCGGGCCGGACCGCGTACTGAAAAGCATGCAGCGCATCCGCACCGATCCGCTTGGCATATTCCCAAGGCTCGTACAGCCCCTCCATATACAAAATGCCGGTGCGGATTTCCGGAGCGATCTTTTTACAGTCCGCCAAAGAGTAATGATTGAAGCTGGAGATGATGACGCGCTCCTCCATCCCGTAATGTTTGATTGTCTCAATGACTTTGCGCTCCAGCTCGGGATACTGGACTAGTCCGTTTTTCAATTCCAAATTAACGATCGTATCCCGGCCCTTCACAAGCTTCAACAATTCGTCCAGCGTCGGGATTTTTTCCCCTCTGAACTCCTCATGGAACGAGGAGCCGACCTCCCTGGAAGCGACTTCGTCCAGCGTCAAGTCCTTCACCCACTCCGGCGTCCCCGCCGTACGTTGCAGGGTTTCGTCGTGGATCAGCACGAGATGTCCGTCCTTCGTCATTTGCACATCGGTTTCGATTCCTGTGGCGCCAAGCTCCAGGGCGCGGGCAAACGCGGCGATCGTATTTTCCGGACAGCAGCCCGACGCGCCGCGGTGCGCGAAATTAATGAGGTTAGGCAATGGGAAGCTCCTCCTTAAACAGTGGGTTTTATATTGCGAAGGTTGTTAAAATTTAATATTATCCATTACCCCATTATAATCCTTCTATGTTAATACAATATAAAAAGCAGGCCTGGAACATGCCTTCCTCGACGCCATAATAACCCACTCGTTTGCTCACTTGGTGCGGGGTGTTTTGATGAACGCTGGTTGGACATTTGCTTGAGCGTCGGGCGTTGATGAGTGTTGTCCATGTGTTATTTGAGCCTTGCTTGAGCGTCGGATGCGTTGCTTAAGTGTCTGCTTGGGGGGGTGGGGGCATTGTTGAGTGTCGTTCGAGTTCATTTAAGCGGTGGATTATGCGGTACTTGAGCATTACTTGATTGTCCCTCGGGCGTCAAATATTAGTTGAGTGGGACGAATGTCCATTGAGCGTTTTTGAGTATTATTGAGCGCCATTGAGAAACAGGTTCGAGCATCGGTTAATTTTTTGTTAGGTGTTGTTGAGCAGTGTTGTGCACCGCATTTTTGGCAGTGTTAAGCATTAATGAGCCCTGTTGAGCATTGTTGGCACTATTGGTATTGTTGAGGATCAACCACTCTGTTGAACCATTGTTGAGCGTTTTGGTTATTAGTTTTGCCTAAGAGTCGGTTCAACGTCCGTCAGCCTTTGGTTAGCCGCACCCTTTCCCCGCTAACGAACCCAGGAAGCGTTAATTCGACTTTATGAAGGCTCCCGGAAATGTAACGAACCCAGAAACTCTTATTGGAACAAAATACCGGAATTCGCGTCGATTTTGTTCCAATAAGGCTGCTGGAGTTCCTTAGCGCTTCAACTCGCCCGATTTAGGGCGGATAGCGTTTCTACGGTTCGTTAGAAGAACGAAACGGGTGAGATTCATTCGAACCAAGGCTTTTCATACAAAAGCACAAAAGCCCCCGCACGGCGCGGCGTCTTTACTCCGAAAGACCTCCCACGCAGGCAGGGGCAAATCCAAATACTCTTGAACAAATATACTATCCCGAGTAGCTTTCCCGCCATTTGAGCAGCCGTTTCGCCAGCCAGCGGACCAGGGAATCCGACAGCTTGCCGACCAGGGCAAACATTGCGATCCCCACAAACACGATCGTAATGATCGAGAATTGCCGCGCATCCTGAATCAGATAGCCGACGCCCGAGCTGGAGCCCATCATCTCCGCGACCACCAGACCGAGCCAAGACAAGCCGAGCGACAGGCGAACACCCAGCAGCACATTCGGCATCGCCCCCGGCAGAATCACCAGGCGAATTTGCTTCCAGCGGCTGAACTCCAATACCCGCGCCACTTCAAACAGCTTCCGGTCCACGCCGCGAATGCCGAGGAACGTATTTACATACAGCGGATAAAAAGCGCCCAGCACGATCAGCAAAATTTTCGACGTTCCGCCGATTCCGAACCAGAGGATGAACAGCGGCGTCCGGATAACCGCCGGTCACGACATTAATCAGGGCCCTGCCCCCGGAGATTTGGTCAGCGAGGCGCCCATCCGCGCAGCCGGCACCGGGGCGATCAGTCCGGGCCGCATCGCGACCAGCGGCTTCAGCGTCGTCGTCGCCGCGGCCAGCGCCGATCCGACAATCCAGGCGTCGATGCAATTGTTGCCGGTGGGAATGAGCGCAATTCAAAGCCCGCGCGCTCCGCGGTTTGCGCTACCCGGATCATATAATCCAGGGTCGATTCCCGCCCGGGCTTCACCCCGATATGCTTGCCGCCTACCGTCGTCGGAATAAACCAACCAAATTGAATTTCTTCATTTGTGCCATGCTCCCCAACCTCCCTGATTAAAATAAAAACCGGAGACCGCCGCGAGCCCTAAGGCTAGCGATTGTCTCCGGTTGACCGATATCATGTACGGTTATCCGGTACCTGTCAACCTCCTATGCCCAACTTGTGATCGCTGTATTTCGTCAATTGCAGCAGCTCGCCGTTCAGCCAGCCCGCTTCGCGGATCGCTCTGGAATCGTTCGACAATTCGCCGGGCTTGCTCGCTTTCCCGATCACATACCCCTCGAAAGACAGGCCCACGAAATCGAACGTATACTTAAGCTGCTGAATCAGCGGCAACGCTTTGATCCGCGGGTTATCCCCGCCCACAACAAGGACGTAGGCTTTTTTTGCGCCATCGAGCCCTTGAAGTCATATGCATCCTCCCGGAGACTTTGCGACCAGCGGTCGATGAAATTTTTCATAATCCCCGACATAGTGTACCAATAAACGGGCGTGGCAAACACAAGCACCTCATGCTGCAGGACCTCGCGGATCACTTCCTCATAATCGTCGTCGACGGGGTCAAACCCGCCTTCCGTATGGCGCTGATCGCAAATCGGCAAAATCGTTTTGTCCCGCAGCAAAATTTCCTTATGCGGTATACCCTCCAGCACCAGCTTCGTCAGCTGCTCCGTATTGCCTTGCTCTCTTGTGCTCCCTTGCAAAACCAGAATTCCCATCCTCGCACTCCCTTTCAATGAGTTGTTGTTTAACCGGCAGGACTCTTTACTGTTATACGTCCACTCTGTATATTTATGCATCACCCGGCCTTCTGGCGAGTGCGCCTCCCGGTCCAAGGTCCAGTTCAAAAACCGTCTCCGGCCTGTTATGCCGAATCCAAGAACGCGATAGAATGAAGACATCAACGACGGATGAATAAATGATTCACGAGATAAAAAAGAAAGCGAGTGTTGATTCATGAAAAAACTATATCGTTCGGCTACCGACAAACAGATCAGCGGGCTTTGCGGCGGCATCGCCAAATGGTTCGGGATCGACGCCACGGTCGTCCGGCTGATCGCGGTCGTAGCGGCGCTGTGCAGCTTCGGTACCGTCATCGCCCTGTACCTGATCGCCACGATCATTGTCCCGAAAGAACCGCTCGGCGGTTTCGGGTTCGACGACCCGTTTACCAACTTCT
Source organism: Paenibacillus haidiansis (assembly GCF_036553665.1). NCBI lineage: Bacteria > Bacillati > Bacillota > Bacilli > Caryophanales > Paenibacillaceae > Paenibacillus > Paenibacillus haidiansis. The sequence goes on from NZ_JAZHPZ010000004.1 coordinate 283,332, forward strand.
AAGGATCAGCCAACTAGACCGTTTTTCCAATTATACAATCCATTAAGCCAAAGGAGCGAATCAAAATGAGTATACTTAACCGAATCGCCAATCTGACGAAAGCCAGTCTGCACGAAATGCTAAACAAGCTGGAGGACCCGGTGATGATGACCGGCCAATACTTACGGAACCTGGAAGAGGATTTGGGGAATGCGGAAAATGCGCTGCGCGAGCAGCGGATCGGCGTAAGCGTGGCCGAGCGTAAAAGCGCAGAAGCCGCCCAAGCGGCCAAACAATCCGAGCTTCAAGCGCTGGCCGCCTTGGAAGCCGGCGATGAAGCGGGAGCCCGCGTGATCGCGGCTGCCAAAATCCGCTATGAAGAGCAAGCCGGCCAGTATGCCGCGGAAGCGGCGGAAGCCAAGGAACGGGTGGCCGAGTTGGAAATCCGGCTGGAGGAAGGAAAGGCGGAATTTGAGCGCCTCAAGCAAAAACGCCAGGAGCTGGCCGCACGGGCCCGCAAGGTGGAAGAAAGCGAGCAGTTGCACCGGCCGAACATCAGCCGCGGGTTGGACTATGGCGCCGCCGCTAAAGGCTTCGAGCGGATGGAGGAAAAGATTCTGGAATGGGAAGCCGGCGCAGAAGTATCCGGCCGGTCTTATACGGCGGGAAGCGGCAGCCCTCTTACAGGAGCGTCCGCTTCGGACTCCGCGGCCGTCGCGGAGGAGCTGCAGCGGATGAAGGATCAACTGGCATCGCGCGACAAATAAATATAACGCGTTAAATACACCCCGAGCAGAGCACTTATGGCGCTCTTGCCGGGGTGTATTTTTTATAAGAGAAACTCCGAATTGATTTTTCATATAATCCGTAGGACATGGAAGTACGTAGACAATATGGAAAACATAGCTTATAAATTTTTAATATTGATATATTTACATAATTTGGCACATATGCTATGTTTACTTTGAAAGCGCATCCATGAGTTGATAGATTGCGAAGGATTTATCAAATTTTACATGGAAGGGATTGATGAAGATGAGAAGTTTGCTCAAAAGGGCAAGCGCGGTTGTAATGGCATCTACTCTAGTATTTACGCTGCTGCTTGGGTTGACGACAGCGCCCGTTCATGCGGACGCCGCACTTTTCACGATTGAAAGTGAAAATACCCAGCTCTCCTCCGATCTTCAAGTGGCGACTGAAATTTACGGACAACCCAAGCCCGGATACTCCGGGAGCGGATTTGTCTGGATGCAGAATTCCGGCACGATGACTTTTACGGTGACGGTCCCGGAAACCGGCATGTACTCGATCTCCACCCGGTATATGCAGGAGCTCAGTCCGGACGGCAGGCTTCAATATCTAACCGTTAACGGCGTTACCAAGGGTTCGTATATGCTCCCCTATACGACGACTTGGTCGAATTTCGATTTTGGCTTTCATAAGCTGACGCAAGGAAGCAACACTATCCAAGTGAAGGCCGGTTGGGGATTTGCTTACTTTGACACCTTCACCGTGGATTATGCCGATCTTGATCCCCTGGAAGTGCAGCCTGTTCTCACCGATCCCGAGGCCACACCGGAAACTCAAATTTTGATGAATTATTTGACGGAGGTTTACGGCAACCATATCATTTCCGGCCAGCAGGAGATTTATGGAAGCGGAAACAACGGCAATTATGAATTGGAGTTTGACTGGATCTACGATTTAACCGGAAAGTATCCGGCCATCCGCGGCTTCGATTTTATGAACTATAATCCGCTCTACGGTTGGGAGGACGGTACAACCGATCGGGTGATCGATTGGGTGAATAATCGGGGCGGGATCGCGACAGCCAGTTGGCATATCAATGTGCCGCGAAATTTCACCAACTATCAGCTTGGGGCGTTTGTGGACTGGAAGGACGCGACCTACAAGCCGACGGAAACCAATTTTAATACGGCCAATGCGGTGGTTCCGGGAACGAAGGAATACCAGTATGTGATGATGACTATTGAGGATTTGGCGGAACAGCTGCAGATTTTGCAGGATAACAATGTACCGGTTATTTTCCGTCCTTATCATGAGGCCGAGGGCAACGGCGGGTTGAATGGAGAAGGCGCGTGGTTCTGGTGGGCTTCGGCGGGCGCGGAGGTGTACAAGCAGCTATGGGATCTGCTCTATACCGAGCTTACGGAAACATACGGCTTGCACAACTTGATCTGGACTTACAACAGCTACGTATACAGCACTTCCCCCGCATGGTATCCCGGCGACGACCAGGTGGATATTGTCGGCTACGATAAATACAATACGATCTACAACCGCTATGACGGTTTGTCCGGCGTCCCCAATGAGGATGCCATTACCTCGATTTTCTACCAGCTGGTTAATTTAACCGACGGCAAAAAAATGGTGGCCATGACGGAGAACGACACCGTCCCGAGCGTACAGAATCTGACGGAGGAAAAAGCGGGATGGCTCTACTTCTGCCCTTGGTACGGCGAGCATCTCATGAGTTCGGCCTTTAATTATCCGGCCACCCTGACAACACTTTATCAAAGCGATTATGTCATCACTTTGGATGAGCTGCCCGATTTAACGGTTGAGAATCCAAACCCAAGCGCGTCCATCACACCTACAAGCATCGAGTTTGACAAATATGCGCCGAATCCAAGCGACAAAACCATAACCGTGAATTTAAACGGCAACACGTTAACCGCTCTCCGGGCAGGCGCCAATGCATTGACCGAGACTCAGGATTATGTCTTGAGCGGAAGTACGCTGCTGCTGAAAAAAGAATTCCTGGCCGGGCTATCGGTTGGCGAGCATTCGATCGTCTTTGATTTCAATCAAGGACAAGATCCCGTATTAAAAGTCAAAATTGTCGATTCAACGCCGAGCGCTGCGATTTCGCCCGTGAACGCGGCATTTGATAAAGCGGCCAATTTGCAGCAGGGTATTCCCGTCTCCCTTACCTTGAACGGACACCAGCTTGCAAGCCTAACGAACGGAAATTATACGCTCGCTTCCGGCCAGGATTATACGGCATCAAGCGCCGCCGTCGTTCTGAGCAAATCCTATCTATCCACGCTGCCGCTAGGCCAGAACACGGTCACCTTTCACTTCAGCGGAGGAAATAACGCCGTCCTTACTGTAAATGTAGTGGACAGCAGTGTTCCCCTTCCCGCGGGAGACTTGACGATCCAAGCTTTTAACGGCAACACGAGCGCCTCCACCAACGGAATTTCGCCTAAATTCAAAGTAATCAACAACGGTGATTCGGCGATTCAGTTAAGTGATGTAAAACTGCGGTATTACTATACGATCGACGGGGAAAAAGCGCAGAATTTCTGGTGCGACTGGGCCAGTATCGGGAATGCGAATGTAACCGGCAATTTCGTGAAACTGGAGACTCCGGTTGCCGGAGCCGATTATGTACTGGAAATCGGCTTTACAAGTTCGGCTGGAGCGCTTAATCCCGGCCAGAGTGCAGAAGTTCAAGCGCGGTTCTCCAAAACCGACTGGTCCAATTATAACCAGGCCGACGATTACTCGTTCAAGTCCTCCGGCAGCCAGTTCGCAAACAATGAACAGGTTACTGGATATATGAACGGTCAGCTTGTATGGGGAATTGAGCCGTAAGGAGTTAAGAAAAAGGCGCTAGCGCCAGAAAAAACGCCCGGAAAGGTTTCCCTTCCCGGGCGTTTGCTGATGAATGATACCGATTTATTTGCCTTCTTTGCCGGCTTTGAAAACCTCGCCGATCGCTCCAATGCTGCCAAGCGTTTCGATCGCGTTCGAAGGCAGGAACACTTTGTTGGCCGGCCCTTTGGCGACTTCCTTGAGCGCCTCGAAGGACTGGTACGCCAGCACCTTCTCGTCGAGCGCCGCATTGCGCAGCATCTCGATCCGCGCTTTCTCGGCTTCCGCCACCGCCTGGATCGCCTTGGCTTCCCCGAGCGCTTCCAGCTCCTGCGCTTGGCGCAAGCCTTCCGCTTCGCGGATGCGCGCTTCTTTATCGGCTTCCGCTCTCAGAATCTTGCTCTGCTTATCGCCTTCGGCGCGCAGGATCATATCCTGCTTCGCGGCTTCGGCTTCGAGCACGATCGCCCGTTTGTTCCGCTCGGCCTTCATTTGCTTATCCATCGCTTCTTGAATATCGAGCGGCGGCTTGATGTCAATGACTTCGACGCGTTCGATCCGGACGCCCCATTTCTCGGTCGCTTCGTCGAGCGCGATCCGGATATCAGTCGAGATCTTTTCCCGGCCGGACAACGTTTCGTCCAGCTCCATCTTACCGATAATTTGCCGCAGCGTAGCGGTTGTAATATTGCGTACCCCGTATACATAATCGGAAATACCGTAAGTTGCCTGCTCAGGACCCACGACTTGATAGAAAATGATCGTGTCGATCTGTACCTGAACGTTATCCTTCGTGATTACCGTTTGCGGCGGCACATTCGCTTGTTGAATCCGCAGATCGTGATACGTACGGACCTGATCGATCACCGGGATCAGAATATTCAGCCCCGGCGTCAGCAGCCGGTTGAACTTACCGAGCCGTTCCACGACTCCGACCCGCTGCTGCGGTACGATTTTCACCGTAAGCGAGATAAATACGACGACGACAACAACAATGATAGCGACAATTGCCCATTGCATTAAACAAATTCCTCCCATCGTTCGACTTCGATAATCGTGCTGCTTCGTCTGAGCACCCGGACCCGCTCATCTTTGGCCAGAGTTTGAGCGGACGTGGCGCTCCAGGCGTCACCCCCGATTTTTACAATACCGTACTGCCCCTCTTCAATCGGTTCGACGACAATTCCTTGTCTTCCTATCAGTTCGGTACCGGTATCTTTGAATCCTTTGGCGGCGCGAAATCTCTTGGAAATCGGCTTGGTGAAAATCGTCAGCACCAGCGCCACCAGACAGCCCACCAGCACCTGCGCGATATACGCATCCGGGGCTATCCAGCCGATAATCGCCGCCGCTATGGTTCCGATGCAGAGCCAAAGCAAGTAAAATGTCAGCGTCATCATTTCCAGCACCAGCAAAATTCCTGCGGCAATCAGCCACAGCGCCCATGCATCCATCTTGGTAGATGCACCACCTTTCCGCGTTATAGTTATATATACGGAATATCGTGCAAAAAGTATCAAGAAAAGTAATATTTCGTTTAAAAAGCCGGAGCCATAAACCAAAAGACTGCTCCCTATCCTAAGGGTAACAGTCTCTCGGGAAATTTAACAGTATAAATTTATGGGTTATCCGCAAGCCGCAAAAAGGCGGAAAGGTTCACCACGGCCTGATCATCCGCGCCTCCCGCTTCCTCTCCATAACTGAAAGACTCGACGACATAGAGCCGCTTCGCTTCCTGCAGGCTGGCCGCGAATTCTTTGACTTGCGCAATTGTGGCTTTAAGCCGGACTTTCATCGGTACCTTGGATAAATCGGCCGATAACAGCGCCGCCGGATCCAACAGGTCCGGCAGCGAAAGGCTCAAAGCTTCCCCCTCGGCCCCTTTTTTCGCCGGGGAGCCCATGGCGGCTTCTTTCCCTACAGCCATACCTTCCGAAGCTTCGTCGGTATCGAACGATACCTCGATGATTTGGGCACCGGATTCTTTTGCCGCCTGCTCCAAGTCCCGCAAAATGCCGTCCTGCTCCGGCGTATCCGGCACGGCGGCGTTCAGCGTCAGCTCATCCCTCGGCGAGCTGTCCGCTTCTTGCCGTTTGCTGCTCACGATCGATTCCGTCGCTTGCAGAAATTTCAGCTTCTCCTCGTTTTCCGCCCGCAATTCCTTGGACTCCGTATACGCCGGACGGAACCAGAATAAGTAGAATAGCCCGGATAGCAGAATGATTGCGACGGCGGCCAGCAAAACGCCGGTAAACTTTTTGTCCGGGCGTGGGGATAAATTCACTCCGCATCCCCCCCTTTCACGGCACCGCTCACGGGCGTCAACTGAAATTCCCCCGTATATCCCCCGTCCGCGGCCTTTGCGGACTGGATAAAAACAAAGCCCGTGCCGGATTCCCTTTGGATCGCGACAGAGTAGGCCCCCACTTCGATCAGGCTCGGAAAAAAACCTGTCCAAAGCAGGCTGCCGTCTCCGTTTAATTTGACGCTTGCAAGCTCGCTGCCGGATCGCAGCGGAAGCTCCAGTTCGCTAAGCAGGGCTTGCAAATCGGGCCGAAGCTTACGAAGCCCTTCGATCATATCGGCCGCATTCCCGTGCAGCCCTTCGCTTTTGCCCAGGCTTTGCAGTTCGCTTTGCAGCTCATTTTGCTTTTGCTCCGTCGCCGCCAGCTGCCTCCTCGACGCTTCGGCCGAATCGACGAGATCGATATAGCCGATCGCCAGGTAAGCGGCGAGCCCCAGCCCGATGAGCAGCAAAGCCAGCGGTGCAATCAATGCGGTCCATGACGGGCGTTCCCGCGGAGGAAGAAGATTGATCTCGATCATTACGCCCCCCCTTTCAGGGCCAATCCCAATGCAACCGCATAGCTGTCCCGGTTATCCACCGACACATCGGCAAAATACGGGGACAAATCGATTTCGGATACCGAAAGCCCCTCAAACGTCTCCTTTAATCGCTGCAGAATAACCGATTTATCCGGCGCGTTTCCGGTAATCACGATATCCTGAATCCGCTCGGTTCCCTCATGCAGCGTATTTTCATAGAAGTTCATGATTCTGGTGACCGAGGAAACGATCTCGCCGTATCTCCATGTATTCAGATTGTCTTCAAACATCGTTTCCAGGGGAAATGTCCGGACAAAATCAGGGACCCCGCGATGATACAAATAAACTTCCGCTTCTTTCGGCTTGAAGTTAATGGCCATGACATTGCCTTTTGCCAACATATCCGAACCGCTCATCACCCGCATGAGCGCATTTGTCTCCAGATCGACGGACACGATCTTGAGTCCGGCCCCGTTAAGGGCCGAAATCATCTCCGTGACCATCGGGCGCGGCACCGCGGCGACAAAAGCCTGCATCGTCCCTTCGGGCCCGCTCTCATCCTCGATCCAATGGTAATCGATGATCGGATCCTCGAACGGAAAGCGGATGCTGCTCTCCACTTCCAAATCGGTGACGCGCCGGAGATGCTTCCGCTTGACCTTTGGAACCCGGATCAACCGGATGAACGACTGGGAAGTCGGAGCGGCCAGATGGACTTTACTGCCGGACAGGCCATGCTGCCGAACCCATGACGACAGCTCCTCCCCATGCCGGGATAAATCCGGGACTCCGTCGTCGTCCATGACGGGGCCGAGGGAGATCATTCCCGCCTGTTCGACGGCGCCCCGTTTCGGGTTGTAACGAATAAATCTGAGACCGTCTTCATCGACCGTAATCCCTATCGCTTTCCTGGCTGCCCGTTTCTTCTTCAAGGATGTATCAGATTTGACAGATACCAATCGATGATCTCCTTTCCGTATACATAGACGATAATAGCTCCGAAGCTTAAAAAAGGACCGAATGCGATTCTTTGCCCCCGTCCCTTGCCGCCGGCCGCCTTCAGCAGCAAGCCGCCCGAAAGCCCGGCCACGCTGCCGAAGAATAGGGCAAACAGCACTTCGGGGAAGCCGAGCGTCCAGCCCAACACGGCCAGCAGCTTCACGTCCCCCATGCCCATCCCGCGGCCCGAGGTCAGCACGGCGAGCAGCAGCAGAATGCCGCTTCCTGCCGCCGCGCCGAGAAGGTGCAGCCATAGCGGGCGAGCCCCCGCGAAGGGGACGGCCGCCAGCAGCAATATGCCGAACGCAAGCAGCGCGCCGTTCGGGATTACCCTGGAGGCCAGGTCGGTGATCGTGATCAGGACGCACAGCGCCGATAACAGCACGCCGACCGCCCACGCGCCGGAGAAGCCGAAGCGCAGATGCAGCGAGGCGAACAGCGCCGCCGTCACTAGCGCGGCGGCACTGTCGGCCGCAAGGCGCCGGCCGGTCGGCGCGGCGCACCAGCCCGGTGCGGCGGCAAGTAAGCCGCGCCGGGCGAGCAGCCGCCGCGCAAGGCGGGCGAGCGCGTAGCCGGCGGCGAGGCCGAGGAGGAATATAGAGAGAGTGTACATTAACTAGCTTCAGCTCCCCGAACCGGAACTCTCACTTCCACTTCCCGAGGTCGTCGTTTTCTCAGATTTCAGATCCTTGGCACTATATGAAAATGTGTCGCCGCCAGAAATCTCTAAAACAACTACGGCATTTCCAGCACTCATATAACTATCTAAATCAATTTTTGTGCCCTCATCGTCATATGCAGTCCCTTCTTTGGGATCAGTTAAATTATCCTGGATATATTCACCCTCAACCAAATCTTTTAAAGTAACGTCGCCAGCAATAACCCCGCCATTATTTGCAATTGAATACAACTTCGCCGCTTCAAGAAGCTGATTTGCCGTCGCCACTCTTGCGTTATTTTTCGTATCATTAATCAACCCGGTTACAATCGGTACCGCGATGGCGGCGATAATTCCGATAATGACGATAACGGCGAGCAGCTCGATTAGGGTAAGACCTTTCTCTTCTTTTTTTAATCGTTGAATAAGTGCTCTCATAACGATTAACCTCCTTAATAATTAATTAACTTATATTTCCATAAAGACTCAGCATCGGGATCATGATGGAGGCCATGATGAAGCCCACGACGCCGGCCAGAAGGACGATCATAATCGGTTCGATCAACTGCTTGAGCTTGTCCACGCTGTTTTCCACATCGCGTTCATAGAAATCGGCGATCTTGCCCAGCATCATGTCGATGGAACCGGTCTCCTCGCCGACCACGATCATCTGGGTGACCAGCGGCGGAAAAATCCATGATTTGCGAAAAGGCTCCGACAGCGGCCTGCCCTGGCGCAGGGACGTCTGCGATTCGCGGATCGTAGCTCCGATTACGCGGTTGCCTACGATTTTCTCCACGATCGCAAGCGATTGAAGCACCGGTACGGCGCTGGCGTACAGGGACGACAAGGTGCGCGTCATCTGCGCGATCGCGCTCTTGCGGTTCAGCAGCCCGAACACCGGGACCTTCAGCTTGAAGTAATCCCAGGCGTAAGCTCCCTTATCCCAGCGGAGAAGCAAAAAGACCACCGCGACAAGCCCCAGGACGGCCAATATCCATAAATACCAATGCGACTCCAGGCTGCGGCTCATGGACAGCGTCATTTTCGTAATGGCCGGCAGCTCGCCGCCGAACTGGGCAAACATGGTTTGGAAGCGCGGAATGATGAATTTAAGCAGGAAAATGACCACGAATACGGCCATAATGCTTACGATGAGCGGGTAAGTCATCGCGGATTTTACTTTTTCCCGGGTATAATGGGCTTTCTCGAAATAAACGGCCAGCCGTTCGAGCGTATCTTCCATGCTCCCCGATTCCTCCCCCGCCCGGATCATGTGGACGAAGATGGACGGAAAAATACGAGGATAAGTCGCTATCGCCCCGGAAAAAGTGTTGCCCTTGCGAAGCTCGGCCGTCACTTCGCCAAGCGCCTTCTTCAGCGCTTTGCTGTCGGACTGTTCCGCCAAAACGGCGGTCGCGTCGACGATCGAAATCCCCGCACGGATCATGGTCGCGAACTGACGGCAAAACACGACGAAGTGGTCGTTTTTGACCGGGCTGCCGATATAGAAATCCTTGTTCCAAACCGTATCTTGCTTCTCGCGCAGCGAGGTCACGATGTACTGCTGGCGTTTCAGCTCGGCCAGGGCGTTCCCCCGATCGGCCGCCTGGATCGTTCCCCGGCGGATCCGGCCACCCGCATCCCGGCCTTGATACATGTATTGCGGCATATCACATCTGTCCTTCCGACAAGTACTCTCTGGCGGCGGCCTCATCCACAATGCCTTGCCGGAGCATTTCCCTGATGTCCATATCCAGCGTGTGCATGCCAAGCTGGACATTCGTCTGCATGACGCTGCGGATCTGATGCACCTTCTCCGTACGAATCAGATTGCTTACGGCCGGTGTGTTAAGCAGCACCTCGGTGGCGCAAACCCGGCCTCTCCCCGTTCGGGAAGCAAGCAAACGCTGGGAAAGAACGACGATCAGCACCGAAGCGAGCTGAATGCGAATCTGTCCCTGCTGCTCCGGCGGAAACGTATCGATAATCCGGTCGATCGTCTGCGGAGCATCCGCCGTATGTAAGGTCGCGAACACCAGATGCCCCGTCTCCGCGGCGGTGATCGCCGTCCGGATCGTTTCCGGGTCCCGCATTTCGCCGACCAGAATGATATCCGGGTCCTGACGCAGCGCGGCCCTCAATCCGTTGCCGAAAGATTGCGTATCCAGCCCGACCTCGCGCTGATTCACGATGGAGCGCCCATGGCGGTGCAAATATTCGATCGGGTCTTCCAGCGTAACGATATGCTTGCTCTGCGTCTGGTTTATATGATCGATCAGCGAGGCCAAGGTCGTCGACTTCCCACTGCCGGTAGGCCCGGTGACGAGGAACAGCCCCTGCGGCTTCTGCGCCAGCTTGAGCAGCACGGGCGGCAGCTTCAGCGTCTCGAAGGACGGCACCGTCGGCGAGATTACCCGCGCGGCGATGCTTACCGAGCCCCTTTGCCGATAGACATTGATGCGAAATCTGGATATTCCGGGGACCCCATAGGAAAAGTCGGCCTCTCCATGATCCAGAAATTTGTTGTACTGGGTCTCGCTCATAATGGCTTTGGCGTACTCCCCCACCATGGCCGGGGACACCAATTCATCGCCTAACCGGTGAAGCATCCCGTCGATTCTTAGTACCGGCGGCGAATTGACCGTCACGTGCAAATCCGACGCTCCCGATTCATGGGCCTGCTTTAACAGGGAACTGAAATATTTTTCCGCTTCGCTTGTCGTCATCACTGCCTCACCTCCTCTTCCTCGCCTGTTTCGCGGAGAATTTCCGTCAGGGTGGTCTGGCCCGACATAATTTTTGCGATGCCGTCCTCGAACAGGGTCTTCATCCCCTGCTTGGCCGCATGCCTGCGCAGCTCGGTAATCGGGACCCCGTTCACGATATGTTCGCGTAGCTCATCGTCAATCCAGAGTACTTCATGAATCGCCATCCGGCCGCGGTAGCCGCTCTTGCCGCAGGATCCGCATCCTGTTCCGTGATACAGCTTGTCCGCCTTGATGCCCAAACGCTCCAGGTAAATCTTTTCCTTTACGTCCGGAACATAGGAAGCCGCGCAATCCGGACATATCCGCCGCACCAGCCGCTGGGCGACTATACCGATCAATGAAGAGGAAATGAGATAAGGTTCGACGCCCATATCTTTTAACCGGACAATGGTGCTGACCGCATCGTTCGTGTGTAGTGTAGAAAAAACCAAATGCCCCGTAAGCGAAGCCCGGACGGAAATCTCCGCCGTTTCGAAGTCCCGGATCTCCCCGACCATGATGATATTCGGATCTTGTCTGAGAATCGAACGCAATCCTTTAGCAAAAGTAAGCCCCGCCGCGGGATGAACCTGCATTTGGTTGACGCCCTCCAGCATATATTCCACCGGATCTTCGATCGTAATGATGTTGGCATGCTCCCGGTTCAAATGCTGCAAAGCGGAATAAAGCGTCGTCGTCTTGCCGCTTCCCGTCGGCCCCGTCAGCAGCACGATGCCGTGCTGTTTCTCGATCATCCGCCGGAACAAAGCCAGGTTGTGCTCCGTCATGCCCAGCTTGTCGAGGCTCTTCACGCCGGTTGCAAGATCGAGCAGGCGCATGACGATCTTTTCGCCGTGAACCGTCGGGAGCGAGGAAATGCGGATATCGATTTGCTTGCCGTCGATGATCGTCTTAATCCGGCCATCCTGCGGCAGCCGCCGCTCGGCGATGTTCAAATTCCCCAAAATCTTGAGCCGGGCCGTTATGACCCCCTGCATCGATTTGGGAATGGAGCGTTCGCTGCGCAGCATCCCGTCGATCCGGTAGCGGATCGAAAGCTGAGTGTCCATCGGGTCGACGTGGATATCGCTCGCCCCCAGGCGGACCGCCTGCTCGATCATCTGCTGGACAAGCCTTACGACCGGAGACTGCTCGTCGGTGATGACCGACTGCTCCACCTCGACCTGTTCTCCGTCGGAACCGAGATCCCGGATCATTTCATTCATGGAATCCTGCAGGCCGTACATCCGGGCGATCCCCCGCTGCAATTCTCCCCTTGCAATGATCGCCGGTTCAATCGTAAACCCGGTGCTCATCCGCAAATCGTCAATCACGAACAGGTCCAGCGGATCGGCCATCGCCACCAACAGCTTCCGGCCGTCCACACGAATCGGCAAAACCTGATACCGCTTCGCCATCGCTTCGGGAATGATCTGGCTCAATTTGCCGTCGATCTGAAATCTCGACAAGGTAACATGCGGAATGCCGAGCTGGAATTCCAGCACTTCGATCAATTGGTGCTCGGTTAGAACCCCTTGGGAAAGCAGCACATCGCCAAGCTTCGTCTTGGTTCGCTTCTGTTCTTCCAGAGCCGCTTGCAGCTGGGCTTCCGTAATGATTCCGGATTCCAGCAACAGCTCCCCCAGCCTTTTTTTGATCGTATGCATGAGGCACCTCTTATGTTTGAAGTTAAGAAAACTATCTAGGAAATTAGAACCATTAGATGATGCATCGACAATCCTTTAATTCGACGAACAACCACAAAAATATCTATAAAGAGGATTACAAGTAAATAAAATGTAAAACTGAGGATTTTTTCGGAGATTCAATAATGGTATTATATACCTATAAGACGATTGATGCTATATTGAAAATAGTATAATATACCTATTGATTTATAGTCCGAACTGAAATAGACATGCGGAAAGTGAGAGGGTGTCATGAAGTTTCCCCGTACCCGCAAAATGACTTCCCGTCGCAGGTTCTTTCGCGGCGAGGAAGGCCTGACACTGATTGAGGTAGCCGCCTCATTGGTCGTTCTCTCGATTGTCAGTCTCTATTTTTTGTCCTACTTTACGAACAGCGCCTTTCAGAGCAAGCTTACCAATCAGAAGCTCTCCGCTACTCATTTGGCCAATGCCAAACTGCATGAGATTCAAAACATACCGTTTGAAGAATTGCAGACCGAAGCCGATTGTTCCAAGGGAACGTCCTACGATGAAGAAAAGGACATTTACGTCATGAAAACCGAAATCTGCGATTCGGCCTCCGGATACGAGACAAGATCGGATATTTTATATATTACCGTCACGACCTATTGGGCTCCCGATCCGGAGCATCCGGGCCAATTCAAGCACGAAGTCTCGTTAGTCGGCGCTGCCAAAAAATAATTGCCGCAGGTGATTGATCGATGCAAAAACTGGTGAAACATCTTCGCAACGAGGAGGGCCTGACCCTTGTCGAGCTTTTGGCCGTAATCTCCCTATCGGCACTGCTGCTGATTCTCGTATCGACCATTCTGACCACCTCCTTGTTGGCTTCCGGCAGAATCGATGATGAAACCAGGCTGCGAAACGAGGCTATTACGCTAAGCGCTGCGCTTCAGTCAAAGCTGCGAAATACTACGGGGGTTACCGTCCTCCCGGACAATAATGCAACGGGGCCGGTCTATGAATTTAACGCCAGCGTCATAGAAGATGTGAGCAGCGGGGCGACGCGCACGGTCAGCGTTAAACTGAGCAATGACCATCTATATATCAACGGTGTCCGGCTCGATTCCGAAGGGGTTACCCTGGACGGAACCTATTTTATCCGGGGAAATCAAGATCTGGAGATTCATCTGCAGGCCGGACTGGAGCATAAAGAGGAGGTCGAGCCTCTCTATTTGTTTGTATCGATAAAAATGGTCCAGTGAGGTGAGCGTAAGTGAGGATGAGCCTGAGATATTCCCGCGAAAAAGGTTATGCCCTTGTTTCCGTACTGTTCCTGATCGTCATCCTGTTCGTCATCGGCACGATCGTCATGACAAATGTGACCAACTCTCAGGGTATGGTAAACGTATCCGGGGATATCGTCGCGGCCCAGGCCGACGGGGAGGCCAAGCTGATGATCAGGCTGTCGGAAGCCAAAGCCGCCATTCTTGCCCTGAAGAATGAAGTCGATGAAGATGAGGAGGAAGAAATTACTCTGGAGATGGTCGAAAGAGCCGCAGCTCCTTTTGTCGATCCGGGGAGCGCCGTAACCGACGAGGACAAGCTTCTGTACACCGGGATAGTCAGTGCGAAGGGCCAATCCGGAAGCATTACGCAAACACTGCAGAAGAAAATTGAAGTGACCTTGTACTATGAGCCCGAAGAGCCTTCGGAAGGGGGAGGCACCGGAGGGTATGCGGTGGTTAGCCAGGGGGAACTGAACTTAAACAAAACCACTACAGTAAAAGGAAATATCTATGCTGTAGGAAATCTAAACCGCAATGAGGCAAATATTATTGGAGATGTTGTAAGACCGGGGAGTAATGAAACTAATACGCTCACTCCTAGCCACGTAAATGTTGTGACAATAATAGCGTATAAAAAAGTTGAAGCTGATAATAAGAATAGCGAAGGCTCCCATCTTAAAGACTCCCTAGGCAATATAGATATTAGCGACTTAGAAGTTAATAACAGTGATTCTTTTGATCAAACAGTAATTTTTAATGATGTAACTCTTCATTCAGGCGCAAGTCTTGAGGTTAATGGTGATTTATTAATTAACGGAGACTTGCAAATGGAAACAGACAGCATGATCAATATTAGTGGAAACCTATATGTATTTGGTGAAATGAAAACCACAGGAAAAACTCAAATTCATTCCAATCAACTTATAGTGGACTCGGAAGCTAAATGGGGAGATAGTAATTCCGGACTTAATGACACTACCCTTTCAGTTGGATATATTTATGTATCCGGAAATGTAATATCTAAGGGGAGAGTCCAACTTAATTCTGACCAAGTTTGGTTTGGTAGTGATGCTAACTTGGGTGAATCCGGTAAATTTACTGAGGTTATTATTTTTGGAGATATGTATATCAGAAATAATATGAACATATATGGTAGACTGATAGCGAAAAATATATATGTTGGTTCAAACTCCAATGGAAATTTAAATGGCAGTTGCCAATTTAAACTTTACTCAGAGTATATTGCAATCGGCGGAGGTTCAAGTGCTACTTATGCCGAGCTGACAGGTTATCTCTATTCAAATAATCGTGTTAATATTAACTCCTATTTAAATATAAATGCCTTAGAATCAGGATCAGAGCAAGAAGAAGATCGACCCACGAAAATTTTATTCGATGAGAAAAATATGATTATCCGATAAAGTCGCTAGGCCGACGGATTATCTATTCTCCTCCCAACTCTGACCCGAGTCAACCGTTCGATACTCCAATACCTGCGTCTTCTTATCCCCGACAAATTCTATTTCCAGACTTCCCGTTTTTGAATCCTTATTCTCAAAGACGGGAGGATACACATTTCCATAGTTGTACTCCTCGGGGACATCTATTTTCTGCAGCTCCCAGCTCTTTCCGCCGTCCTTTGTGCGATAAAGGGGCACCGGCACTTCGCCATGATAGCTGGCGGTGATCCAGCCCTCCAAATTATCCAAGAAAGTAACACCTGTCACATAACCATCAACCGTACTGGATACATCGGCCACCAGGGACCATGATTGGAAGTCAGTGGTTGCGTTGTAAAGTTGTTTGGTCATTAACCCCATGGCCGGGTCCGAGGTTATCATCACCCATAACATAGTGTCTTCATTCTCAGGGATGGAAACAAATAAGTTCTCTTTGTTAATCTTCTGGCCCAGGTCTTTACTGAGCGCAAGTTCTTCAGAGGTCCAAGAAGCCCCTTCATCATCACTGTAAAATGAGTAAAGGATATCGGGATTTTCCTGACTTCCGTAAATAAACCAGCCTTTTGAGCCGTTTGTATGGAAAAAAAGCAAAGAAAGCTCAGCGGGAATGCTCGCCGGTTCGGGGTATGAATTGGAATCGTCTTCTATGTTCGAAATCAACTCATTCTCCTTGGCGGAATTTGATATTGAATTTTCGGCGGAAGGCGTGGCTGACGGTTGAGAAGGACTCTCTTGGATCGCGGTGGAACATCCGAATAGGTTGACTATCAGAATGAGACAAACTAAGAACCTTCCTGTTTTAGGTATCATGCTTACCTCCCGCCTTTGTTCATTAATGAATTCAACATTGAGTATAAACCATGACACAGCCGCTAAAGTTACATGATTTTCATGAAATTGTAATATATAGTTGCCCTCTCTATATAGCTAAAAAAGACGCCGGAGCAAAACTCCGGCGCCTAACACTACCCTACCCATTCCAGGATTCTACTTCCCAAACAACACCTTGATCAGTTCCCCGTTCACCACATTCCGGTTCCGGTCGACAAGGCCGAAGTCCATTTCTTTGTAGCTCCAGTATGCGCGGCCGATGCGGCGGGCGTCGAGCAGCTCGATGACATCCTTCACCCAGCGGACGGCGTCGTCCGGCTTCGCCGAGTCGATCACGCCGAACTCGCCGCAATAAAGCTGCTTGCCGGTGTAAGTGGTGAAATTATCGGCGTGGCGCAAGTATTTTTCGATCAGCTGCTTGTCGTTGGTTTCCCAAGCCTGGCGGCCCAGCTTGTGCAGATATTCCGGGTGGCGGTTCAGGTACTCCTGTACGCCCGGCATTTCGCCGGGATAATGGATGACCTGGCCGTATTCCAGAATATCCTCGCTGAAATGCGCGAGCTGATGGGTGAAGAACAGCGGATCGTAATGGTGGAAGTTATACACCACCTTCGGATCTTCTACCAGGGTCAGCTCCTTCAAGGTCAGGACGCTGTTGGCGTCATTGCCGCCGACCAGCACCACCCGCTCCGCATCCACGCTGCGGATCGTTTCCACGGCGCGGACGTAAACCCGGTTCCACTGGTAATCGGTAGGATCGGAGATTTCGTTGACCAGCTCGAACACAAGTCTGTCTCCGATCCCTTTATACCGCTTCGCAAACATCGTCCAGATCGCAAGAAAGCGCTGCCGGTTGACCTCGTCCGCAAGCATCGGATTGGGCTCGGAGCCGTACCCGTACACTTGCCCCGGGGCCTTATGCAGATCGAGGATCACCCGAAGGCCGTGTTTGTCGCACCAGTCCAGGGCGCGGTCGATATATTCGAGATTGGCTTCCTGAAAAGGCTCTTTCGCCCCCCCGTTCTCAATGATGTCATAATCCACCGGCAGGCGGACATGGTCGGCGCCCCATCCGGCGATGATGGCGATATCCTCCTCGGTGATAAAACGGTCGAAATGCCCTTCCCCCGCCAGAGCGGCAAAATATTGGGACAGCCAGCCTCCGAGATTCACGCCTGCTCTATAATACTTATAAAATTCCATCGGAATAGTTCCTCCCGCACGGTTATCGATTTTTATCCGTTGTTGCGCTTTGTTTAAGTCTGCTTCGGTATTCGTTCGGGGTGCAGTGGGCGTGCTTCTTGAACGCGATATAAAAATTGCGCGCCACCTTATACCCTACCTTCTCGGCGATGTCGGACACGCTCCGGTCGCTGTCGTCCAGCATTTTTTTGGCGGCGTTGATACGGATTTGCGTCAAATAATGGTTGTAGCCCATGCCCATTTCATGCTTGAACACTTGGCCGAGATACACCGGGTTCATATAAAAAATCCGCGAAATGCTCTTGAGCGTAATCTCCTCCGCAAAATGTTCGTGGATATAGGACAGCATCTGTTCCACGATCTTGCCCGGCCGGTTAGCCCGGGCCTTGGAGACATAGTCCATGATCTTGAGGCAATAGCCGTAGAATTGCTCCTCCAGTTCATCCAGCGTATGCCGGCCGAGCCATTCGTCCAGCTTGAAGCTTTCGCCGAACACCTCGGCTACATCGCCATTGATCTTCATAAGAATGCGCAGGACGCCGACCAGATTCTCGATGATCATCCCCCGGATCAAGGACGGATCATGGCTCAGGTCGCGGAGCACGGCAAACAGATTCCCCGTCTCCCGGCGTACGGCAGCAGCATCCAGGCTTTGGACCGCTTCTTCCAGAGTCGTCCGGTTAAAGTCCGCAATGATGTTCCAATTGACGGAGGATACCAAATTTTGCGTCACATCGTGGTATCCGATCACCCGGTCCCGGCCGAGGATAAATTTACCTTCCACCGCGATGCGCGCTCTTGCGCAGCAGCTTGCGACTTGAAAAACGCTGTCCGTCGCTTCGCTGTAACCGACGGTCACATGACCCCCCAGCAATTCGCCGCAGCTTGTTCTAAGCTTGTCCGCCAGGGCGGCCGGTTGCATCGCAGCCGTTTTTCCCGGAGGTACCATGTGCAGAATGAGATACCGCTCATGCTCATCGGCAATGACAAAGTTAATGCCGTGAAATAACAGCGCCTCATCCACGGCATTTTTGACAAGGGTATCGCGCAAAAGCGGAGGTTCATCTTCCAGGTCTTCGGGAGCGATGCCCGCCTCTTCCTTCCAATCAATGATAAAAACATGAAACAGGCTCCCGCGAACCGGAAGGTCCATATCATCGGCCCGGTCCAGATAACTGGAGGAATGGGTGCCGTACAGGACATCGGCGGCCCATTTCTCCTGCAGGGCGATCATGCCTTTGTCCAGAATCATCTCCCGTTCCCGGGTTCTAGTCAGCTCATCCTTAATGCTAAGCACGGCGCTGCGCAGCTCCGCTTCGCTTACCGGTTTGAGCAGATAGCTTTTGACGCCGTATTTGATCGCTTCCCGGGCGTATTCGAAATCGCTGTAGCCGCTGAGCAAAATAAACCGGGAATGCGGCAGCTCGGGGATGCTTCTGCGGATCAGCTCCAGGCCGCTGAACACCGGAATCCGGATGTCGGTGAGGACCAGATCGGGCTTCATGTCCACGATTTCCCGGTAGGCGTCCTCCCCGTTCGATGCTTCGCCCGCTATGATGAAATTCAAATCTTCCCAGACGATCAGCTCGCGCAACCTGGCGCGGATATGCGGCTCGTCGTCGATGATATAGGCCGTAAACATCGTAATCCCTCCTCCCGTTACCGGGGTATTCTGATTTCGACGGCTGTTCCCTTACCTGCCTCGCTGCTTAGGTGAAGGCTTCCCTCGGTTCCGTAGTATAAACGGATGCGGTCATATACATTTTTCAAACCGATATGGCTCTCCATCCCGCGGATGTCGCTGTTCTGCAAGGTTTCCAAAACCTCTTCCAGACGCCATTCTTCCATGCCGATCCCGTTGTCGCTTACCGTAATGAGGATCCACTCCCCCTCGGTCCGGATCGTCAGCCGGAGAACACCGCTGTCCTTTTTCAGCGAAAGGCCGTGATGCACCGCATTTTCGACCAGCGGCTGGATCAGCATTTTGGGCAGTTTATGAGCCTGCGCCTCCTCGGAAACCTCGGTATGCCATGCAAACTTGTCCGGCATTCGAAATTTCTGGATCGTCAAATATTCTTCGATAAACCCGACCTCTTCCGCAATGGGGATCAGCTCCTCTTTCCACTGGATGCTGCGCCTGAAGCTGCCCGCCAGAAATTCCACGATTTTGGCCGTTTCCTCCTTGTCGTTCCGGATTCCGTACAGCACCGCATCGAGCGTGTTGAACAGGAAATGGGGATTGATCTGGCTTTGTAGCATTTTAAGCTGGGTCTCCCGGTTTTTGAGCTCCATATCCTTTTGGTTAAGCTGCATTTCGTATACCTGCCGGACAAGCTCGTCCAGCTTAGCCGCCATCCGGTTAAAGGCGCTGCCCATGTATGAAATTTCGTCGTTGCCTTCCAGCTTCACCGCGACGTCGAAGTCGCCCCGCTCCACCTTCCTCATGCTGACCACCAGCGCCTTGATCCGCCGGGTAATGCTGTCCGACATGGCCAAGGAGATCAGGCACAGAAGCAGAAGCAGCAGCACGAAAGCCCCGATCTGATACAGCCTTGAAGGATAGGCCACCGCCAGGACCGATTTCATCGGCACCGTTTTGACGATGCTCCATAACTCCTTCGGTTCCTGCTCCAGGGAAAGGGTCAGCCCCGCCAGTCTGTCGGTCCCCTGCTCTCCTTTGACTTCCTTGATCAGGATGTCCCCGTCCGGTTTCAGCCGGACATCAAGATCCGTTCCTGCGATATTGGTGCCGATCGTCTCCCTGTCGGTCGAGCTCAACACGACGCCGTCCGGGGCGATCACATAAGTGTCGCTGTCCTCCCCTTCGCCATGAATGCCGTTATACAACTGGCTTTCATCAATATAGACGGCAAGCATGCCCACATTCACATTGTTCAAATTAAGCATTCTCGTGAGCAAAATGCTTTTCTTACGGGAGACCGGGTCTTCATAGAGCGTCCACCGTATTTTTCTTTCGGACAGCGTCTCCTTGTAAAGCTTGTCTTCATAAGTGCCCGGCACGACCGGGGCGATTTCGAAATTGTTGTACAGCATCGTTTCATTTTTCGTAAAAACGGTAATTTTGCTGATCTCCGGCCGCAGTGTCAAATACCGCGTAAAGATCGGACGGATTAGGTTGTAATACCCCTCCGTGCTGAGATTGGGGTAACTGTAGCTGGTATTGAAGTACTGCCATATCTTCGGGTCGAAGCAGATGTCGCTGGACATGCTGACAAAAGAATTCAAAAAGTATTTGCTGTTCTCCGCCAGTTGGAGCAGGTCCTGCTTCTCCATGGAGGCCGATTGCTCCTTAAGGGAGGAATCCAGCAGCTTCAGCGAATAAACCCCCAAGGTCAGCATCGGAATCAAGATGGCGGCAAGATAAGACAACAGGAGTTTAGACCGGATGCCGGGAAGCTTAAAAAACGGCCCTCGCCATTTCCGCTTCGCTTCCTGCTTATCCATGTCCATCCCCCCGTTGTTCTAGCGAATATAATCTACCTGATGCGTACCGCGTCTCTGCAAGGTTGCCTTAACTCTCGGCTCCCCAGAGCTCAAGCCGCTGCTTGATCGCTTCCGACATCGCCTTTTCCCACACGTCGATCTTGCTTTCTTTATATAATTTATCGACAAAAGTATTCCATTTGGAATCAAAGCTCGCGTCATCCGGCGACATGACGATATCGCCCACCATGATATGCCGCAGCTCGTCAGCCTTCATGCTGGCCAGTTGGGCGGCGGAGCCGGATTCGATCGGGATGGTCCAGGCGTAGCCGTACGGAGTACCCTCGCCAAACGTATCGAACAGCTCGCCCCAATACTTGGCTCCGTATTTGGCCAGCACTTCCTTCGTTTTGGCGTCATAAGAATTGTAGATGGCATTGATGTTGAACGGGGAGGCATAATCGCCGTCATCCAGCAGGATCGCCCCGTTGTACTGCGGCCACCAATCCAGGACATTAAAGCCTTCTTGCCATCTGTAGTTCGGATCGGAGGTCCACTTCTCCGTCACTTCCGGTTTTTGGACACGCTTCCCGTCGATCACGTCGTAATGTACGCCTTCGATCCCCCAGTTCAGCAGCACATTGCCTTCTTCGCTGAGCAGATAGTCGATGAATTTGATCGCCGCCACCGGGTCTTTACAGTTGACGGAGATACCCATGCCGTTGTCGTACGATTCGCTGTACACCTGGCTTCTGTCCTTGATCCCCGCCTCGGCGACGATCGGGAACCGGGCATAGGCGCGCTCCGGCATTCCCGCTTGACGTAGTGCGGCTTCCGCTTCACTCACCTGGCCGGCGTTGTTGATCATCGCCAGGACTCGGCCGTTGGATACCTGCGACATAAACTCGTCGTATTTGGTGATAAATGCGTTTTTGTCGAGGAAATTGTTTTTGTACATCTTGTTGAGGAACTTCAAGTAATTTTTAAAATAGTCCGTCGTATTAAAATACTTCACATCATAAGTTTCCTGATCCACATAAGCGTCCGAGTCGTCGGTAAAACCGTACGCCCACAGCGCCGGATTGTTTACGGTAATGTTATACCCCCAGGAATCGGCCCACAGGCCCCAAGGGATAAAAGGTTTGCCGTCAATATCCTTGTTGGCGGCCGTATATTCTGCGAGCATATCGTAGACGTCATCGAGCGTTTCCAGCTTCGGATAACCCGTCTTCTTCAGTACGTCGTACTGGACCAGCAGGCTGCCGTTCGGCTCCACGACTTCCTGCGGCCGGTTCTTCGGCGAGCCGAGGAAGTAGATCTTGTTGTCCTTCGGATTCCGCAGCTTGTTCAGGGAATCTCCCCACGCCTTTTTGATGTTGGGACCGTATTGCTCGATCAGATCGTCCAGCGGAATCAGCGCCCCCGCATCGATAAAACGCTCGTCGACCCGGTCCAGAATATCGGGATATTCGCCGCTCGCGATCATGACGCTGCGTTTCTCGTCCGCGCCCGCGCCGGAAATGACTTCAAGATCGATATTGACGCCCGTATTCTCCATCAGCTTCTTCCAGACCGGGGACTCCGTCAGGAGGGAATCCTGCACTTCCTCGGTAAAGGTAAACATGCTTAATGTCGTCGGTTGATCTCCGCCGTTTTGCGCGTCGCCGGTTCCTTCCCCGGTCTTCCCGCCGCCTCCGCAGGCGGCCAAAGACGCGAACAGCAGAGACAGCGTAAGTGCGAAAGCGATTTTTCTCGTAGATCCCCTCTTCATGATTGTTTCGCTCCTTCTTGGATTAATTATATTAAAGATCGGTGTTCCGATCATTAATATCCATGTTTTACCTGAGTACAAAGCTCGGTGCTCACCCTTTGACCGCACCCATCGTCATGCCGTGCACAAAATATTTCTGTACGAACGGGTACACCAGCACAATCGGAATCGTCGCCACGATCGTAATCGCCATCCGTATCGATTCCGGCGTGGTGACCACGCTCCCGCCCGCCGTCGTTTTATTTCTCAGGTCCTCGTAATTTTGCACGCTCGAGGTCGATTGGGAAAGGATTCTAACCAATTCGAACTGCAGGGTGGTGAGATTTTTGTCGCTGGTATAAATAAAGGTGTCAAACCAGGCATTCCATTGATCCACGGCCACGAACAGCAAAATGGTCGAGATGATCGGCATCGATAACGGCAGAATGACTTTGACGAAAATTTTGAAGTCGTTGGCCCCGTCGATCTTCGCCGCTTCCTGCAGGCTGACCGGCAAGCCGTCCATATAGCTGCGGGTGACGAAGAGATAGAACGGCTGCAGCAGCATCGGAATGAGATATACGAGAAAGTTGTCGCGCAGGCCCAGCCCCTTAATGACGAAATAAATCGGAATAAGCCCGCCGCTGACATACATGGTGATGACGAAGAGCCGCTGGAGAAACTTCTGGAATATAAAATCCCTGCGGCTGATCACGTAAGCGAGCATCGCCGTGCTGGCCACCGACAGAACCGATCCTGCAACCGTTCTCAAAATGGAATTGATAAATGCGGTCGACAGCTGCGGCATATTGAAGATCACCTTGAAATTGTCCAGCGTGAATTGTCTGGGCCACAGATAGATTCCTCCGCGCAGTGTATCCAGCGCATTGTTAAAGGCCAGCACCGTGATGTTCCAAAAAGGATACAAGGTGACGATGCCGATGAAGATGAGCAAAATATAGTTGAAGCCGTCGAGCAGCGCATCGCTTTTCTTTCTTTTGATTCCTTTTGCCATAAGAACCTCCTTAAATCACTTTGCCCTCGACGAATTTGCCGGAAAGCCTGTTGGCCGTGAACAGCAGGATCAGACAGACCATGGAATTGAAAATCCCGAGCGCCGCGCTCATCGAGAAGCGGGACATCTCCAGGCCGTACCGGTAGGTGTAAACCGCCATATTGTCGGAATACGTCAGCGTCATGTTGTTGCCGAGCAGATAGCTTTGATCGAACCCCGTTGCGTTAAACAGATTGCCGATATTCAGCACCATCAAAATAACGATGGTCGGCACGATTCCCGGCAGCGTGACATATCTGATTTTGCCGAGCCGGCCTAACCCGTCGACTTCCCCGGCCTCATACAGCGTCCGGTCGATGGAAGTGATGGCCGCCAAATAGATGATGGCGTTCCAGCCGACCTCCTTCCACACCTGGGCGATGGTGGCGATGATCCAGAACAGCTTCCCTTTGGCCATCCAGTTGACCGGCTCGTCGATGATACCGATGGCAAGCAGCAAATTGTTGACGATCCCGCCATCGGTCGACAGCACCGTATAAAAAATGTTGGCGACGATAACCCAGGAGATAAAATGCGGCAGATAGGATACCGTCTGAATGCTGCGCTTGAAAAATTTGTTTTTTACTTCATTCAGCATCAGCGCCAGCACAATCGAACAGGCCGTGCCGAAGAAAACGTTCAGGCTGCCCATCACGAAGGTATTGCGCAAAATCTCGTAAAACCGGCCTTCCGACAGAAACTCCTTGAAATAAGCCAGCCCCATCCATTCCGAGTCGAGAATCCCTATCGCCGGCTTATAGTTTTTAAAGGCCATCAGCCAGCCCGCGAGCGGCGTGTAGGAAAAAATGAGCACCCAGACCACAAACGGGAGACACATGAAGATAAGGTAGCGCTGCTGAATCAGTTTTTTCCAGGTTCCCTGCTTACCCAAGGCTTACTCCCTCCTTTTTCTCTTGTTCCCTTTAAGTATAGAAAGAGCCCCTCCCCCGGGATAAGGACGCAACTTTAGACATAACGGAAAAAAGTATAGAACTTTGAAAGCGCAAACAAAAAAAGCGCCTCCGGATGTAGGCGTTGATCGCATGTTGGCCTATGGGCAGTGGTAATCGTCATCGCAATGGCAGCAGGGAGCTATAGTGCACTAAACTTGCTGGCGTTGGGAATATGGATCGAAATGGGGACCGTGCCGTGATCGCGATGGACCGAAATGGATACCGTGGTGCGATCGCGATGGATTGCGGTGGCAATGATGATCAGGGTAGGTAGATCACAATGAGGGCGTGAAGGTGGCGCAAAGATGGCGGGATTGATGAGCGGCAGTGGCGATCGGGCGATAACGGCCTTTTTCGCCCTTATTTGGGCGGATCGGGCGATTTTTCGCAAAATAGGAGCCCTATGGGCGCTTATTTCCCCGAGACCGGCCCAAAAGCCGGCTTTTCGCCGGAGCGAGTGCGGAATAAGGGCCTTTTCCGCCCCTATTTCCGTAATTTTTGCGATTTCTCGTAGAATAAGTTCCTTTTAGGCCCTTATTTACCCGAGATCAGCCCAAACCTCGGCTTTTCGCCGTTACGAGTGCGGAATAAGGGCCTTTTCCGCCCCTATTTCGGTGATTTTTGCGATTTCCCGTAGAATAAGCGCCTTTTAGGCCCTTATTTACCCGGAATCGGCCCAAAAGCCGGCTTTTCGCCGGAGCGAATGCGGAATAGGGGCCTTTTCCGCCCCTATTTCGGCAATTCATGCGATTTCTCGTAGAATAAGTGCCTTTTAGGCCCTTATTTCCCTGAAATCGGCCCGAAAACCGGCTTAAGGCCGGAATGGGGACAAAATAAGGGCCTTTTTCACCCTTATTCTCGGAAAAATAGCGATAAATCGTGAAATAGCGGCCTAAAAGGCCGCTATTTGGGAGGTCAAGGACTATTATTTTACCGACTCGGCGATCCGGATTAGCTCGCTCTTCTCAATAGGTTCTCCCATCTCTTTGACCATGACGCTGTAAAGGATCCCGTCCGCCTCCCAATCAATGGTTTTTCCGTTAATGATTACGGCATCGGCTTCGTTCACCTTCACACTCTCGACAGTGCCGGTGGTCGATTGAATATACGCGGTTTCCTCGTCGGCGTACCGCTCTTGGATATAGATTTGTTTACCGTTTTCCCCGTTGGTGAAATACAAATCGATATATTTGGGACTGGCATTCCCCTGCTCGTCCATGTATTGCTCAGCCCGGTCAAAAGCATAACCCTCCGGCAAATAAGCAGGAAGCCCTACCTTGAAGTTGGTATAATCGTCCAGCGCGGTTGGATCGGTAATCTTCCGGGTTCTTATTTCTTTATCTTTTGCCTCCGCTTCCGATTTAGTAATAACTTCGCCGTTCTCAATCCCCTCGATCTCCTCGCCTTCCGCCGTGTAAATCGGCCCCGTCTTACCGTCCACCTCGTACAGCGCCTGGCCGTTCCGGTCAAAAAGTTTGCCCTTTAAATGCTCCGGAACCGGGTAAGACATGTCCTCCGGCGGGGGCTCTACTTGAAATGCCGTGATATGGCCCAGCGAAATCGAGGAAATGATTTTGTCCAGCCATCCGTTGGCAAACGAAGGCTGAGCAAACAGTACGCCTATCAGTATGACGGACGGTGCCGCAACAGCCAGGACTCTAACTAATTTGCTACGTTTGCACCCGGCTCTCCCCTTTTGGAAAGCAGTCGTTTGCATTATTCTGCGCCGTACGCTCTCCTTATGCGTTTCGCTTCCGAAATTGGCAGAGGCCAAGCTTTTTCCGAGTTGAAGAAGCGCCCGGTACTCCTCCGGTTTATCAAAGGAAGCGGACGCCTTGCCGTTCAGGCAAGCGTCCAGGTCTTCGCCGAACTGCTTTTCCGTTACTTTCCCGCTAATCATGTGCACCCATCCTTTCCAGTTCAGACTTTAGTTTCTTCATGACACGGAACAGGGTCACCCCGACATTGCTTTCGCTCATCCCTATCAATTCGGCAATCTGCACGTTTTTCAGGTCGGCCCCGAATTTAAGCGCATTAATATGCCTCTCTTTGGCGTTAAGCGTGAGTAATGCCCGGTTCAATTGTTCCTCCGACTCCTTCACCAGAGTCAGGGATTCCGGTCCTTTTTGCCCGGAAATGGCCTCCTTGAGCAAGTCTAGCGAAAATAACCGCTGCCGTCGCTGCCGCCGAAAATAATCGTTCACGGCATTGCGGGCAATGGCTAACAGCCACACTTCAAACGGCGAGCGGTCGATCCGGAAGGTTGACCGTTTGGTCAACGCTTTCTCGAATACCTGGCTGGTCAAATCTTCGGTGGTATACAGGGACCCCACCCGGTACCGTATATAATTAAAAATCCGTTCGTAATAAGCTTCAAAAATTCCCGTAAATTCCGTATCCCCGGATACGGCTTCCCGCTTGTCCGTTTCCGGCAGGGAATGAGACAGCGCGCGCTGCTGCAACATGGTTCTTCCCCCCTCCTTCCGCTGCTGTTTATCTTTCTTTGCCAAACAGGTGTTTCCTGCTAATGGAACTTACAGGCTCGAAGCGGATGCCGCGGCGGATGTACAGTTGAACTCCCTGTTTCACAGGCGTTCGAAATCATGTACACCATCCCTTCTAAAGCCTTCAGCAAGTTAATACGCTCTTCCGCGCGTTTCATTACAAAAATTAAGATGGACATCCTTTCGGCAAAATAAAAAAACCACCGGAGCGTATTGCTCCGGCGGTTCACTACCGATTATTGCTCTAACAATTATGCCTGCACGACGTCCAAATCCACATTGCGCTTGAACGTCTCCTGGTCGTTCTCGCCGAGTATCTTGCCGGTGATTACCCCGGCGGTGATCGAATCGTTGACGTTGAGCGCCGTGCGGCCCATGTCGATCAGCGGCTCGACGGAGATCAAGAGGCCGGCGAGCGCCACCGGCAGATTCATCGTCGACAGCACGATGAGCGAGGCGAACGTTGCGCCGCCGCCGACACCGGCTACCCCGAAGGAGCTGATCATCACAACCAGGATCAGCGTGAGGATGAAATCCCAGCTGAGCGGGTTGATCCCGACCGTCGGCGCGATCATCACGGCCAGCATGGCCGGATAAATGCCGGCGCAGCCGTTCTGGCCGATCGTCGCCCCGAACGAGGCCGACAGGTTGGCGATGCCT
This sequence comes from Paenibacillus haidiansis, assembly GCF_036553665.1. NCBI lineage: Bacteria > Bacillati > Bacillota > Bacilli > Caryophanales > Paenibacillaceae > Paenibacillus > Paenibacillus haidiansis. Next base: position 310,962 of record NZ_JAZHPZ010000004.1, read on the forward strand.
TCCGGCACGCCAAGGCGTTTGGTTTGCGTTTCGACGTTCAGCGGAATCGTCGCGGCGCTGGAGCGCGAAGTGAAGGCAAACACCAGCGTCGGCAGCACTTTTCTCACATACTGGACCGGATTATATCCGAACAGCGCCAGCAGGATCAAGTGGATGATGAACATCACGATCAGCGCCACATAGGAAGCGGCCACGAATTTGATCAGCTTGAGTATTTCCTCCGGATTCGTCGTGGCGACGACATTGGTGATGAGCGCCAAGATACCGTAAGGAGTCAGGCGCAGCACCAGCGTCACGATCCGCATCACGACCGCGTATACCGCCTCCACCATTTTGCGGAACGTGTCCGCCTGCTCCGGCTTCTTCTTATCGAGGCCGAGCACGGCCACGCCGATAAAGGCCGAGAAAATAACGACAGCCAGCGTAGAAGTGCTGCGCGCGCCCGTCATATCCGCGAACGGATTGGTCGGGATGAAATCGAGCACCTGCTGCGGAATCGATTTGTCCGCGACATCGCCGGCCCGTTCCTCCAGCGCGGCTCCTCTCGCCTGTTCTTTCTCGCCCGCTTGGATTTCGATCGCTTTCAGATCAAAGCCAAGGCTCGTAACAATACTTACCGTGGCGGCAATCGCCGTCGTAATCAACAGCACGGCGATGATCAGGCCGCTGATTTTCCCGAGATTCTGCTTGCCCTTCAGCTTGGTGATCGCCGAGATGATCGATACCATAATGAGCGGAATGACAACCATTTGCAGCAGTCCGACATAGCCGCGGCCCACGAGGTTGAACCAATCCGTCGATTTGGACAGTACTTCCGAGTCCGCTTGATAGATTAATTGAAGAATGACTCCAAATACGACCCCTAATCCAAGGCCGGTAAATACCCGTTTCGTAAAAGATATATGCTTCTTCTGCATCCAGACAAGCAAGCCCAGCAGAACGAGCATCACGGCCACGTTAATGATGACCCACAATGTTTCCATCGCTTGTTTCCCCCTAGATATTAAGTATAAATTGCGAACGTTTATGAATACCGAGGTCGGCTTCATAGACGAATCATAACAGAATTACAAGTAACATTATAGGATTAATTCAAATTAAAATGCAATATATATTTCGACATTTTTATTTGCCGCCGAATTTATGGTAGACATAGGAGTTTGATCCCATCTACAATTAATAGAAACAAAAATAACCAAGGTGAAAACATGCTAAAAGTCTATGGCGTCCAACTGACGCAAGAACCCGCGCCGGCGCTGCTTGAAGCTCTCCTCTCGGCCCTCCCGGCCCATAAGCAGGCGAGAATCAAACGGTTCCTCCGTCCGGCGGACGCGCTCCGTTCCCTTACGGCCGATATTTTGTCCCGGTATATCCTATGTCAATATCTCGGCATCCATAACGGAGAAATTAGTTTCACGGAGAACAGTTACGGTAAACCCGCGCTTCACGGTACGGAGGGTCTCCATTTCAACCACTCGCATTCAGGGCGGTGGGTCGTCAGTGTGATCGCCGATACGCATTGCGGCATCGATGTGGAAGAAATCCGCGAAGCCGATCTAGCGATCGCGGAGCACTTCTTCGCCGTCCAGGAGATCGCCGACCTGCTGGCGGCGCCCGAAGAGCGGAGAAGAGACTGCTTTTTTGACTTGTGGACACTGAAAGAGAGCTATGTGAAAGCGGCCGGACGGGGGCTCTCGCTTCCACTCTCCTCCTTTGCCATCCGAAAAGAAGTGAGCGGCGGAATTACGCTGCAAACGCAAAATGAGTTCCGCGACTGTCACTTTAAGCAATACCAAATCGACCCCGACTACAAAATGTCGGTCTGCGCCCAAAGCCGGGATTTCCCCGGACAATTGGAGGTCATTCCACAGGACGAGCTGTATGGACATTTTTTGCATTTGGTATGACCAGTCCGGAAGAGCAACTACGTGCAAAACGAAGAAAATTAGTTATTAAATAAGGAAATCAGAAAATACTAAGCAATAAAGGTGGAATACCCGTTTTTTCGCTTGTGCAAACGTTTTAACAAAAGGCGAAACTCGGTTATGATGGATACATGAGCGACTTAAGATAACGGGGGAATAAAAGAGTGATTATGAAAAAAAACGAATTCTGGCACCGCTCCGCCAAGTGGATTGGAAGCGCTGCCTTGGCGGCCATGCTCCTCGCAGGCTGTACATCGGGCGCAGGCGGCGGCAACGCTTCTACCGGCCATCCGGACAGTGAAGCCAATGCCACAGCCGCTTCTGCAGACAACCGCGGCGGCAAGAACAACACCGGTTCAGCCGGGATCGCGGCCGTGGATACCCAGCCGTCCACCGTGTTTTATGAGGTGTTTGTCCGCTCTTTTTATGATTCGGACGGCGACGGAATCGGCGATTTCAAGGGTTTGACCGAGAAGCTCGATTATCTCAACGATGGCGATCCGGATACAGACGACGATCTCAGTGTCGGCGGCATTTGGCTGATGCCGATCAATCCGTCGCCGAGCTACCACGGTTACGATGTGACCGATTACCGGAGCATTAATCCCGATTACGGGACGCTGGACGACTTCAAGACGTTTCTTGACGAGGCCCACAAGCGCGGAATCAAGGTCATTATGGATTTGGTCGTCAATCATACCAGCAAAGAGCATCCCTGGTTCCTGGATGCGGCAAAGAACAAGGACAGCCGGTACCGCGACTGGTACATCTGGGCGGAGGACCGGAATCAGCAAACCGGCGGAACGAGCGCGGCCGGAAGCGGCAGCCCCTGGCATTCCGCTCTCGGCAGCCACTATATGGGGATCTTTTGGGAAGGGATGCCGGACTTGAATTTCGACAACCCCGAGGTCCGCGAAGAAATGATCGCGACCGGCCGCTTTTGGCTGGAGCAAGGGGTCGACGGATTCCGCCTCGATGCCGCCAAGCATATTTACGAGGATCTCCTGACCGACAAGAGTCAGGAAACGACCGACAAAAACGTGAGCTGGTGGCAGGAATTCCGCAGCGGGCTGGCGGAAGTCAATCCCGACGTTTATCTGGTCGGCGAGATTTGGGATCCGTCCGCGGCGCTCATTGCCAATTATCTGGATGATGCGCTCGACTCCGGGTTTAATTTCGGACTGGCGGAAACCATCGTCCAGGCGGCCAAGACGGAAAAGGACAACAACATCGGCTTCACCCTGGAAAGAACTTACGGCCTGTACGGCGAAAAGTCCGGCGGCAAATTTGTGGACGCCACCTTCCTGACCAATCATGACATGAACCGGGTCATGACCCAGCTTGAGGGCGACACCGATCATGCAAAGATGGCGGCGGGCTTTCTGCTGACGCTTCCCGGCAACCCGTTCATCTATTACGGCGAAGAGGTAGGCATGCTCGGCGCCAAGCCGGACGAAAGCATCCGCGAGCCGATGCAATGGTATAAAGGCGGCAGCGGCACGGGGCAGACCGCCTGGGAAGCCGTCAATTTCAACAAAGGGCAGGCCGGACTAAGCGTGGAGGAACAGGCGGCGGATCCGGATTCGCTTCTATCCCATTACCGCAAGCTGATCCGGATGAGAACCGCGGTCCCCGCCTTAAAAGACGGCGCAATCGCCGAATACGAATCGGGCAATCCCGGAGTTGCCGCCTACTTGCGTCTCACCGAGGAACAAACGGTATTGGTCGTGCATAATTTGACCGGAAGCGAACAGAGTATCAACCTTTCCGAAAATGCGGAGGGTCTCAATTTCGGGCAAATTTTAAAAGCGACCCGCGAAGGTGCCGCTCTGGACGGCGGCAAGCTGACGATTCCCGCATATACGACATTGGTTCTTGAGTAACGGACACAGCTGTACCTTACTTGCTATAAAACACCCTCAAGACGATCAAAAAGCTTCATATAAGCGCAACTGTGTCCGTTAGAAATTAGTTTGCACCCAAAACGCCCATATAAGAGCCGCTGTGTCCGTTAGATCTTACATTTACCTAAACACACCATGGTCTATAAAGATAATCAAAAGGCTGTACCTAAGCAGACAATCCGCTCATAGTACAGCCCTTTTATACGCCATCCATCCTCCAATTACAGCTTTGCCGCCACGATCTCACAAATCGCCCCATACAGCGAAGGCTCAAGCTGCATGGACGCGAGCGTCGCCAGAATGGCCGCCGGCGATGCGGCATCCTTCACGGCATGAAAGATGCGTTCCTTCAGCAAAAACTCCATCTGTGCCCGGTCCAGGAGGGCGAATACTTCATCCTCTACCGATTGAACCGCCAAACGTACCTCCGAGAGCGTAACCGTCAGCGTTTCGCTTACCGGCAGATCCCGGACGACGACCGTTAATGTGCGGCTTTCCTCGTCGTATCCGGTACGGGTCTCATAAGCGCCATCTTCCGCGCTTCCCACCGTCACCGCGACATCCACATTAGCAAAACCGACAAAGGATAGCTTCCAGTTTCTGCGTTCGGGCACAACCGCGATATTTCCACGAGCCGGCATAACCGTAAAGAACGCCGTTTCTGCCCAATGCAGCACCATTTCGGTTTCGCACCAATTCACATCCAGGTCCTCCGCTGTGTCACCTTCATCCTCCCACATCCGGAAATGGCCATCCGCCCCGGCGAACACCTTTACCTCGAGCGATACGGGGTTATCCACCGAACCGGTCCATTCCGTCAGTTCCGACAAAGGCACGATAGCTCCGGCTTTGGCCAGCACCGGAATGGACTCCAAACCTCGGTACAGCGACAGCCTTCTGCCTCCGTCATACACTTTGCCGTCAAAAAAGTCGATCCAGACCCCTTCGGGCAGCCATGCCCGAAATTCGGCGACGCCCGTGCTCCTGTCCGCCGGCTTTGTGATCGGACAGACCATCATCTCCGTGCCGAAGAAATATTCGTTAGGCACCTCATAGGCCTCATGCCGCTCCGGGTAATGGTAATACATCGGACGAACCAGCGGCAGCCCCTCACGGCCGGCAATCCGGTTCATGGTATAAAGGTAAGGCAGCAGCCGATGCCGCAGCCGGAGGCATTCTTTCATAACATCTTCCGCCAGCTTGCCGAACCGCCAAGGCTCCTTGCTGTTGAACGGGCTCGCCGAGCTGTGCAGCCGCATAATCGGCGAGAATACGCCAAACTGAACCCAACGGGCAGCCAGTTCGTCATCTTTGGAACCCAGCATATGTCCGCCGATGTCATGGCTCCACCAACCGTACCCGGCATTGGACGCATTCGCCGTGAAATACGGCTGGAAGTCCAGCGACTCCCAGGTGACGATCGTATCCCCGGAGAAACCGACGGGATAACGATGGCTGCCGAGACCGGCGTACCTCGAGAAGGTAAGCCGCCGCTTCCCCCTCCGGCCGCTGTCCAAATAATGATAATGGTTCAGCATCCACAGCGGATCAAGACCGGGAATCTTGGTGCCGCCTCCCTGCTGCCAGTCGATCCACCAAAAATCAACACCTTCGTCCTCCAACGGATGATGCAAGTACTTGAAATACGCCCGCAAAAACTTCGGATCGGTCATATCGAACTCGACGGCCTCGCCAATCTCCGTGTTCTTCCCGAGCTCCGCCGCCATTGTGAGGTAAGGCGCTTCGAAAGCCCGTACCCCGTCGGCGGGATGGACGTTCAAGGTTACACGAAGCCCCTTTTCGTGCAGCCAATTCAAAAACTCCTCCGGGTCCGGGAACAGTTCCCTGTTCCATGTATATCCCGTCCAGCCGCTGCCGTGCTCCGGGTCGATATCCACCAGGTGCCAATCCATATCCAGCACGGCCACCGAGAAAGGGATGCTCTCCCGTTCAAAGCGTTCCATCAGCGTCTTGTACTCGTCGGCCGTATATTTGTAATATCTGCTCCACCAGTTGCCCAGCGCATAACGGGGGAGCAGCGGCGTCCGACCGCACAGTCGGTAAAAATCCTTAAGGCAATCCAGATAATCATGCCCGTAGCCGAAGAAATACAAATCCGTACCGCCTTGATCGCGGGGCTCCACCCGCCCGTCTTCCTCAAGAAGAAGCGAGCGGCTGTCGTCGATAAGGGAATATCCTCCGCGCGACAAAAGTCCGCGTTCCAGCGGGATCGCCCCGTCGGCATTATCCAGCGTTCTGGCGGTCCCGCCCAAATCGGCGGGCAAATCGCCATAATGCCATTCGCCAATGAGATGTTTCGAGCGGTTTCTGACCTTGACGCGAAGTCCGTACCGCGAAAACGGCTGTTTGTCATAAACAAGATGCAGGCGCCCCGTTATGATCTCCAGCCGGTCTTCCCGGTCCGTCACGCGAAATTCGGGAACTGGAAATTCCCGGTTCAAAACAATTTGCGTCGCTCTGTCTTCAAAGATTCCCGCATGGTTGAATTCCATCCGAATCAATTCAGGCGTCAGCACAGTGAACCGGTAGTTCTCCCCTTGAATGATGGCTTCCTGGTTTGCGCGCGGTTTAACATCGAGTTTGCCATGATCCAACAATGATTCGGGATCTCGGGTAACATTCTGCATCGTTTATACACCTTTCCGTAAAAAGTCCGTTATTTTACGCTCATATATCGATTATAGGCGTCGGTACGAATTTTCAGCAATTTCTCCAGTCCCATATCGTTCAGTTGTTTCACGTACTCGTCCCAGCTCTCATCAATGCCGCCCTTGGTGACCCATTGGGCCCGCATCGTGGCGACATAGCTGTCGATATCTGTGGTCAGTGTCGGAAGCTCCTGGAATTCTTCGGACGTGTACATCACGTTAGGGAACGGCGTCGTTACGTACTCATTGCCCAGTTTGTCGATTTCCAGCTTTAGTCCGTCGCCCGCTTCGGGATTCAGCACGATGTTCTTTTCAAAAGTCGGGCTTACGTATTTCGGACCGAAGTCGCGCAGGGATTGATCCCAATACCAGGCATCGGCGCTTGTGCCGGCCGGCGGATCCATCAGCGTGTAAGTGCCGTCGTCGTTCTTTTGGATGACCGTGCCGATCGCTCCCCAGAAATTCTGGATGCTCGCCTCATTCGTATAGAACTGATCCGCCCATCGTGCAGCGATCTCCGGATATTTGCATGAAGTCGTAATCAGCATCTCGTTGCGGTTAAAGCTCATCCCGTTCGGATCGCCCGGATTGTATCTGTTTCCGTCCGGTCCCGCGATCGGAGGGATCGCCGCATATTCGCCGCTCCATTTTCCAAAAACCGCATCCGGCGTCCACTGGTTCGTGAACCCGACGATCGGAACATCCGCATTCTGCTGTTTGGCCGACGTCATTGTGGCATCTTGGGTGAACATTTCCTTGTCGATAAGTCCTTCGGAATATAATTTGTTCGCGTATTTAAGCCCTTCTTTGTATTCCTCGCTGGTCGGATAGAATACGGGTTTTCCGTCCTTTACCATCATGCTGTTGCCGTAGGTGTCGGTAATGCCGAACGGGTTCAGAAAATCCGGCGACAAACCGGTCTCCGTGTAGGGGATCTCGTCCTGCTTACCGTTTCCGTTCGGATCCTGTTCTTTAAACGCCTTCAGTACGTTATAGAGCTCTTCCGTATTGTCCGGAACCTCCAGCCCCAGTTGATCAAGCCAGGCCTTGTTGATAACCGGCTGATTTCTCGTCTTCGGGCGCGACGGCAGCCGGGCAGGCAGAGAATAGATCTTCCCGTCCGGGAAAGTGCTGATCTTCTTCAGCTCCGGCGTTTCTTCCATCGCCGCTTTGAGGTTCGGCATATATTGATCGATATAATCGTCCAAAGGGCGGAAGTAGCTGAGATTGTTGACGATATCGGAATCGGTGAATGTTTGATTGCCCAGGATGATGTCCGGCAGCGTGCCGCTGGCCAGCATAATCGATTTCTGCTCACCCCAATCATTGGAAGATACGACCTCCCATTCGATTTTTACTTTCGTTTGCTGCTCCAGGTCTTTCAGCCACTGATTCTGCGTGAACGTATCTCCCATATTGCCCCAACGCATCGTCAGCACTTTCAGCGTCACCGGCTCGCTTACGATCGGCAAGCCTTCCTTGTTAAAATCACCGGTCCCGCTTTTCGCCGTATTTTCGGCTTTCCCGCCGCCGCATCCCGCCAGGCCGAATACCAGGGCGGCCGCAAGCAGAAGGGCTGCCCACTTTTTAAATGAATTCAAACCGCTTTGTCTTTTCATTCCATATCCCCCGTTCATTAACATGATAAATAAGTAATGGCGCTAACTTTTTACCGCACCGATCATAACCCCTTGATTAAAGTACTTCTGCGCGAAAGGGTATACGCACATGATCGGAACGGTCGCGATAATAATGACCGAATACCGCATCATATTGGCCAGCCGCAGCGCGATCTGGGCGGCTTCGCCGGTTCCCATGCCGGATTGCATCTGATTGGTGATCAGAATGTTGCGGAGGATGAGCTGCAAAGGATGCAGATCCGGGTTTTTCAAATAAATCAAGGCGTTAAAATACGAATTCCAGTAGCCTACGGCAATCCACAAGCCAAGCACCGCGATTATCGCCTTCGACAACGGCAGAACGATTTGCACAAAGTAACGCAAATTGCCGCATCCGTCGATCTGCGCGGCTTCCCACAAATCCTCGGGAATACTCGTCTGAAAAAAGGTTCTCGCGACGATGATATCGTATACCACTACGGAAAAAGGCAACACCATTACGAGAAACGTGTTGTACATATGAAAATCGCGGATCGTAAGAAAAGTAGGGATCAAGCCCCCGCTGAAAAACATCGTGAAAATAAAATAGAGAGACAGGAACTTTCGCCCCGCCAGATCTTTGCGCGACAAAGCATAGGCGGCCGGTATATTGACGGCGAGGCCGATGGCCGTGCCGATGACCGTGTACAGGATAGTGTTTCTGTAGCCGATCCAAATATTTTGATGCTTAAAAAGTTCCTTGTACCCGTCCAGCGTAAACCCTCTCGGGATGAACCATACCTTCCCGTTCGCGACGGCCGACGGGTCACTGAATGAAGCAATAACGATAAAATAAAGCGGATACATCAGTACGATCAGAAACAGGATCGCAAAACCGTAAATGACGACTTCGGTCGCTTTGTCGGACCGGCCCTGCTTTATAGCCCCGGTTACGGGTCTCAACGTCGTATTCGCTGTCTCCACGCTGCTTCCTCCTTCCCTACCAAAGACTGTTCTCGCTGAACTTCTTGGAAATTTGGTTTACAAGAATCAGCAAAATGAAGTTTATGACGGTGTTAAACAGGCTGATCGCCGAAGAAAAGCTATACTGGCTGCTGAGTAAACCGATTTTATACACATAAGTGGACAGAATCTCGCTGGACGTGATGTTCAAGTCGTTTTGCATCAGGTATACCTTTTCAAATCCGACCCCGAGCAGGCCCCCGACCCGCAAAATAAGCAAGGTGACCGCCGTCGGAATCAACATCGGAATATCGATATACCGGATTTTGTGCCAGCGGCCCGCCCCATCCACCGTAGCGGCTTCATACAAGCTCGGATCCACCGTGGACAAGGCCGCGATGTAAATGATACTGTCCCAACCGACGTGCTGCCACACATCCGACCAGACGTAAATGCTGCTGAACAAGCCGGGGGAGCCCATCAAGTCGGGAGCTTCCGCGCCAAACAGCTTGTATGCGTTGCCGACCAGCCCCGTGCTCGGGGACAGTAAAATCAGCATCAGCCCTACCATGACCACGGTCGAAATAAAATGCGGCATATACGATACGGTCTGAAAGAATCGTCTGAACCGGTTCGCCCGCATCTGGTTGACCATCAGCGCCAGCAGAATCGGGATCGGAAACGTGATCAGACTGTAGAGGCTGATAATGACCGTATTCTTGATCGTCGTCGAAAACTGATAGGAGTTGAAAAACTTCTCAAAATACTTGAGTCCAGCCCATGGACTTCCCCCGATCCCCAAAGCCGGGCTGTAGTCCTTGAACGCGATGAGCACCCCGTACATCGGTTTATAAGCGAATAACAACGTAAGCACCACAGCCGGGAGAAGCAGCACGTACAGGCCCCAATTCCGCCGAAAGGTCCCGTATCTCCGCCCTGCGCCAATATATCCGGCTTTCATGACATCCCCTCCCTACTATCTTTTTTAATGACGTCATCGTTCATTTTCAGTATATTTATCCTCCTCGGTCCTTTTCGGACCTTACGATAGTCTTAAACGGACTTCCTCCCGTTCGAGGGCTTTGCCAAAATCGTGCGCGGCGGAAGCGGAATGTTATTTTTCGGACTTTTCGTTGCGCTATCCGGACTTTGACGCAAAATGGCCCGAGCGGCTATGTTTTTTTAAATTAAAGGTTTTATAATAATTTTATATTTAAAGCACATACATTCAGGTCGGACCCGCGTGAAAGGACGTGCATGCCAAAGCCTATGGGAGAAGCCGGAGACAAGCAATATCCGATTCGTCATTACGTCAAGATCATGTTTATCACTTCTTTTATCGTGCTCTTGCTGGATTTCGCCATCAGCACCGCCTCCATCTCCATCGTCAAGCAGCAGTCCACCCGGTATTTGCAGGACACGGCCAGCTTGTACATTAACCGGATCAATCACGACTTCGCATACATGAATCACTATATGGGCTGGACGCTGGCCAACGATGAGAGCATGGAAATCATGAACACGGCCGCCACGGACTCGCAGGAGTTTTTAGATGCCAACGAAAATCTGCACAGACGTTTTAGCGAGCTGCAAAAAAATTACGGAAAGGAATATCATTACTTCGTTTATTTAAAGAACCAGGATTTCTTTCTGAACTGCGCTCCGCTCAGCATGAATTATTCGGACTATCAGCAATTGAAGGAACAGATGATGACCTATGTCGAGGAAAAGGATGTATACGAAGAATTTTATTCCAAATGGACCCCCGTGCTGGTCAACGGTCATTACTACATCACGAACATTGTTCCGTATTACGACAGTTACATGATCGCCACCGTTTCCGCGGACAATCTGATCCGTCCGTTGCGCGAGCTCAACCTCGGCGGGAACGGTTATGTCTCTCTCGTGGACGATTCGGAACAAAGCGTAACCAGCCGAATCTCCAATAACGGCGGGGCCATCGCCGCCGGGCCGGCAAAGGACTCGCTCCTGAACCTGCTGCGTACCCGGACCACGGTGAACGGCGAGTTTACGAACGCTTCTTTTTACGTTAAATTGGTCATTCAATTCGGAGCGTTCGAGAAAATCATGATCGCCCAGCTGCTGATCATTTTGCTGGCCGTCCTGATCGCCTTCAATTTGGGATTTATCCTTCTTTATTTTAAAAATAAAGTGTTAAAGCCGATCAAAAGCTTCTCTTATAACCTTGCTTTCTGGAACGAGGACGGCGAGCCGCTCAACCTCGAAAGCAGCAAAATCAGCGAGCTGGAGAAAGCCAACAAGCTGTTTATGAATTTGGTCAATCAAATCAAAAAATTCAAGATCGATCTTTACGAGCGGGAATTGGAGAAGCAGCGCATCCAGCTGGATTATATGAAGCTGCAAATCAAGCCCCATTTTTTCCTGAATTGCTTGACCAGTATTTACAGCATGGCGCAGATGCAAATGCACCGGGAAATCGAACAGATGGCGATGTCCACTTCGAAGTATTTCCGCTATATTTTCCAGAGCGGCGATGACTTTGTGCGACTGGAAGACGAAATCGAGCACGTCCGGATTTATTTGGACATTCAGAAACACCGGTATAAAAATGCTCTGGCTTATCGCATTGAGCTGGAGGAAGGAACGCAAGGCGCCGTCATTCCCCCGCTCGTGTTGCAAACGTTTGTGGAAAACGCGGTCAAATATGCCGTTTCCCGGATTTCGGAGGTGCAAATCAAGCTTACGGTAGGGAGCTGCGCCGAGGAAGGGGATGAGCGGATCGTGATTTCGATCTCCGACACGGGCCCCGGATTCCCCCCGGACATTTTGGAGTCGCTGAAAAAGGGAGAACCCTTGGACCAATCCGCAGGCACGCATATCGGCATCATGAACACGTTGAAAAGACTCGAATCCCTTTATGACGGCCGGGGCGAAGCCCGCTTTTCCAACAGGCCCGGCGGCGGTGCTTGCGTAACCTTAATAATCCCGGTGGCGGCACCGGGGACGGACAGGAGTGAAGCCCATGAACGCCTTGCTTGTGGATGACGATTACTTTGTCGTTACCGCTTTGGAAAATAAGATCGATTGGAAATCGCTCGGCATTGAGACGGTTTTCACCGCCAACAATGTCGCCCAGGCCCGCGAGGTCCTCGAAAGTAACCCCGTCCATATCCTCATATCGGATATTGAAATGCCTCAAGGCAGCGGGCTGGAGCTTCTGGCGTGGATCCGGGAGAAAAATTACGGCGTTCAGGCCATTTTTCTGACGAATTACGCGGATTTCAACTATGCGCAGAAGGCGATCGAGCTGCAAAGCTTTGAATATTTTCTCAAACCGATTGAATTCGACAAGCTAATGCTTATTATTCATAAAGCGGTGCTTCGGGTCAGAGAGCAGCAGACCAATGAACAAGCGATCCGTGAAGGCCTTTTCTGGCAAAAAAACCAGGCGAGCATCGTGGAGTATTTCTGGCGCAAGCTCCTGGGCGGCGGCACGTCCCTTCCGATCAAACCGCCCGCCATTGCCCAAGCGATCGCCGAACAGCATTTATCGTATCAACTGACCGACATCGTGCAGCCTTTGCTGATTAACATTTTTCCCTATAACGGAAGTATGGGCAAAGAGGAAAAGGGCCTTTTTGATTTCGCATTGCTGAATGTCATGTATGAGTTGTTTCAAAGCCCCGGCTTTTTCCTGGAAACGGTTCTGGAGTATAAAGAGCATACCTGGATCGCCGTCCTGAAATGGAACCGCGCCCCGGACTCCCGGACGCTGGAAAGCCTTTGTTCTTCCTTGATCGAACGGGCCAACGAATACTTAAAATGCGATGCTTGCTGCACGATCGCCCTTCCGGGAAAACTGGAGGAGAGCGGCGAAATCTTCAAGCAATTGTTCGTCCTGCACGATGAGATGGCCAAATCCCGTAACCGGGTTTATTTTGCGGAACATTGCGGCTGCCCGGATCCATCCGACTATTTGCCCCCGGATGCGGCCCGGCTGGAAGAACTCCTGAGCCAGAACAAACCTGCTGCTTTCCTGGAGGAAACCTCCCTTTATTTACAATCGCTGACCAAAAACAAGATACTGAGCGCTTCCGTCCTCAGCCTGTTCCGGCTGGATATCAGTCAGATCGTGTACTCCTTCCTCAAGATGAAAGGAATTCAGGCGCATAAGCTGTACTCCGGAAAAACCAATGACCGATTATTAATGCACTCGCTCGGCTCCATCGAAGATATGGAGGAATATTTAAAGTATCTGGTCTATACGGCCATGGAATACCGGGATTTCGCCGCACAGCCTCAAACGGTGGCCGAACAAATCAAACAGCATATTCACGAGCACTACGGGGATGAGTTGACGAGAAACGACCTTGCGGAAATCTTCTTTCTGAATCCGGACTATTTGGCCAGGCTGTTCAAGCGGGAAACCGGCGTTTCTCTGGGCAGCTACGTGATTCGGGTAAGAATTTCGGCCGCCAAACAGCTGCTCCATACCACGAATCTGTCGGTGTTCGCGATTGCCGGCAAGGTCGGATACGCCAACTACTCTTACTTTTCCAAACTGTTCAAGCAGGAAGCCGGCCTCTCCCCGATGGAATATAAAAAGCTCCACGCGAAAAATGCGTGACGACCTCCTTTCGGGGTCTGCCACGCATTTTCATCCCTTTTATTCTTTGATCCGGTAAACCCGTGCCTCATAAGGCTTCAGGCTGCTACATGACGCTTGCTCGCCTTGTTCGGCGGCATAGTTGGAAAGCAGAAGCTCAGCGGACGGAACCGCGACGGCCAGCTCGCCGGGCAGCTCGAATTCGGCTTCTTCCGCAAACATATTTACAAGCACAAGCAGCTGCTCGCCGCCAAGTGTCCGGGTATATGCGTAAACGGTCTCGTGATCCGGCAGAATCAAATCATAGGTTCCATAAACGGAAACCTCATGCGCTTTGCGTAAACGGATCAGCCTCTTGAAATAATGATAAATGGAATCCGGGTCTTTCATTGCCTGTTCCACATTGATTTCCTTATAATTCGGGTTGACCCCGAACCAAGGCTGTCCCGAAGTAAATCCGGCGTTTACGCTGTCGTCCCATTGCATCGGCGTCCGGGAATTGTCGCGCCCGTTTTTCCAGATGACCGGCATGATCTCGTCATGGCTCTTTCCGTTCGCCTTCTCGATCTCATACCAGTTTCTCATCGAGACATCGTTATAGTCTTCGATCATCGGAAATTGCACATTCGTCATCCCGATTTCCTGGCCCTGGTAGATGAACGGGGTACCCTGCATGAGAAAATACATGGTCGCCAGCGCCTTCGCCGACTTGTCCCAATAGGCTCCGTCGTCGCCCCAGGTCGATACCGAGCGGGGCTGGTCGTGATTTTCCAGGAACAACGCGTTCCAGCCGACGCCTTCCAGGCCCTTTTGCCACGCGGTTAAAGTCTCCTTCAGCTGCGGCAGATCGAGGCCGTTATCCAGACTCTTCTGCCATAACCCCATATGCTCGAATTGGAAGATCATATCGAATTTCCCGCTTTGCTCGCCTACCCACAGATCGGCCTCGGAGGCGCTGACTCCGCTCGCCTCGCCGACCGTCACGATATCATACTTGCCGAAAGTTTCGCGCTTGAGCTCCGAGAGCAGCTCGTGAATGCCCTCCCGGTTCATATGCCCATCCTGGGAAGGCAAATACCGCAGGTTGTTCGGATTCGGCATATCCGGGAATCCCGCCGTCTTCTTGATATGCGAGATGGCGTCGACGCGAAAGCCGTCGATCCCTTTATCCAGCCACCAGTTGATCATGTCGTAGATTTCCCGCCGCATACGCGGGTTCTCCCAGTTGAGGTCCGGCTGCCTTCTGGAAAAAACGTGCATGAAATACTGGCCGGTAGTCTCGTCGTATTCCCAGATCGAGCCGCCGAACAGACTCGCCCAATTGTTCGGTTCGGCCCCGTCCTTGGGATCGGCCCAAATATAGTAATCTCTTCGCGGATTGTTCCGCGACGACCTCGACTCGATAAACCACGGGTGCTCGTCGGAGGTATGATTGATCACCAGGTCCATAATCAGCTTCATCCCCCGTTGGTGAACCCCGCGCAACAACTCGTCGAAGTCTTCCATCGTTCCGAACTCGGCCATAATATCCTGATAGTCGGAAACATCGTATCCATTGTCGTCGTTTGGCGACTTATACACCGGACAAATCCAAATGAGATCGATTCCCAAATCCTTAAGATAGTCCAGCTTCGATATGACGCCTCTTATATCCCCGATGCCGTCCCCGTTGCTGTCCATAAAGCTGCGGGGATAAATCTGATAGGCCACGGCCTCTTTCCACCATGATTTCTTCATTGCAATGCTCCACTCCCATTTATGCTTATCGTAGTTGCAGCGTCTTTCGGTAATATTGCCCAAAACGCTAAGATCATTTCGTTTAGCGGCGGTCCCGCCGCATATTCAGCTCTCCGCAGCCTTCACCTGGAACGCGCCAAGCGACTGCTTGAGTGTCTCCGCCAATTCCTCCAGCCGGCCGGACAGGCGGACAAGCTCTTCGCTGACCTGATGCTGCCCGGAAGACATCGCGGCCACTTCCTCCGTGGAGGCGTTCGTCTGCTGTACGACCGAGCTCACACTGGCGATGAAATCCCTAAGCTCGGTTTGCGAGACCAGCAATTCCTTCACGGAAGCGGACGAGCTCTGGATTTCGCCGATAAAGCTCTCCATTTCCCCGCTTACCTTCTGGAAAATCGACGAGGCTTCGGTGACTGAATTCATCTGTTCTTCAATCATCGGCGTGATGCCGAGCAGCACATTTACGGTCTCTTCAATCGCCTCCTGAATCTCCCCGGTAATCTCCGCGACGCTTTGGATGGAATCGTTGGACTGGGCGGCCAAACGGCGGATTTCCTCCGCGATCACCATAAAGCCCTTGCCCGCGGTTCCCGCCCGCGAGGCTTCGATCGACGCGTTCAGCGACAAGATGTTCGTCTGCTTGGTCACTTCGATCATCGGAGCGAGGATATCGCGAATGGAAAAGGTGCTTTGCTTCAGCTTCGCGGAGTTTTCCTCAATCAGCCCGGTCATCCGCGACACGGTCGCCGTCTTCTCCACCAACTGCTCCATGTGCTCTTGTCCCTGGCGGCTGACCTCGACGACCCGGCCCGCTGAGTCGTCCATCGCCGTGTTCAAGCGGGCCACGCGGCTCATCCGGCTCTCGATCTCCTCCGAGAGCTGGGCGCCCTTGTCCGCCTGTTCGGCCAGGCTTGCCGCTCCTTGGGCAATTTCGCCCGTCGCCGCGGCGATTTCCCCCGCGGTCCGCGACGTGCTGCGGGAAACCTCGGACAGCTGCTCCGCCGTACCGAGCAGATCCCCGGTTGACGCATGCGTGCGGTCCACCAGATGGGAGATCTGCTCCAGCATCCGGTTGAAGCTGTGTCCGAGCCGGCCGATTTCGTCCCGGCCTTTAAAACGGGTGCGCACCTGCAAATTGCCGCGTTCCCCTTCTTCCATTAGGCGGCACAGCTTCTCCAAAGGCCGGCCGACCATGCGGATCAAGGAATACCCGATCAGCAGCGCAACCAACACGGCAAGCAACAGCACAAATAAAGTGACATAAATCAGCTTGTCCGCCGCGCTGGTAAAATCACTTTCCGGGGCATAGCCGAGAAGTCGCCAATCGACGGTTTGCAGCTGCCGGTAAACCGCAAGCTGCCGCACTCCGTTTTCATCGCTGACCGTAAACGAGGCATCCTCCTGTTTCAATCGCTCCTCGTCCAGTCCGATATAAGAATTCGTCTCGATCAATTCCCGGTCGGCGGCATGAACGATCGTATTGTCGGCCGTCAGAATGCGCACTTCCCCCGATTTGCCGATCTTCAGATTGGACAGCGTGTCCGCCAGCGCCTGATCCTTGATTTCAATGAGCAGAACGAATTCCGCTTCCGGGCGCTTTAAATTTTGCAGCAACCGGCCCATCGTAATCATCGGCTCGCCCGTGCTCTCGAAGAAGCCCTTTTTCATCCCGGGAATCCATAAAGGCTTGCCGTCCGCCGCATAGATCGACTCCACCCTTGCCTTTGCTCCGTCCGTCTTCTGCACGGCGGTGGCTCCGGATGTCGCATAGCTGACGGATAAATCCTGATTCACCAGCCGGATGCCCGCCAACCGTTCGTCCGAGCCCTTCATTGCGTTCAGTTTATTTTTGATCCGTGTCTCGGCCTCGGTTTTCTGGATAATACCGGTGCCCGGGTTGCTTACGGTTTCCAAATCCGCGCGCAGCACATCGTCGACGGCGAGCTGCCGCGAAATCGACTCATATTCCGTAAAGAGAAAGTCGAGCTTGTCCGCCGCCTGTTCGATCGCTTGTGAAGCTGCCAGTCCAACCTGCCCCCGGATGATTTCTTTGGACATAAAATAAGAACTGAACCCCAGAACCGCCGATAGTAGCACAACCGTGACAAACAAAATAACGAAAATCTTCATTCCGACCGACTTGAATTGGATATGACCCCGCAATTTCAATTCCCGTCCCCCCGTTAGAACAGCTGAATTGTATGTATTGAAAAGGGTATAGCAACTCAGTCATTCTGAGAACTATACCCTTTAATGTCATTAACCTTTGCTTGCGCCGGATGTTAAGCCGTCGACAAGCAACCGTTGCAGGAACATGAACAAAATGGTGATCGGCAGCGCGATCAGTACCGCACCGGCGGCAAACAGCGTGAAGTTCGTGTTTTGGTTGCTGCTGACCATATCCCACATCCCCACGGCGAGCGTCCAGTTTTCTTTGCTCCGCAGGATCAGTTTGGCAAAGATAAAGTCAACCCAAGGGCCGACAAACTGGGTCAATGCCATGTAAGTCAGCATCGGCTTGGACAGCGGAAGAATGATCTGCCAGAATATTCGGAAGTTGCTGGCTCCATCGATTCTCGCCGCTTCATCCAGCGACCTCGGAATCGTGTCGAGGAAACCTTTGGCGATAAACGTACCGCCTATCGGCGCTCCTGCGGCGTACACGATAATGAGGGCGAGATGCGTATCCAGAAGCTGAAATTCTCTCAGCAGCAGGTAGATTGCGATCATGCTCATGAAGCCCGGGAACATGCCCAGTACCAGCAAAATGGACAGCGAATTTTTGCGACCGCGGAACCGGAAACGGGACATGGCGTAACTCGTGAGCAGGGTGAGCAGTACGCCGAGAAGCATGGAGCATATCGCTATTTTCAGCGTATTCATATACCATTGGCCGAACAGGTACGTATCCGACGTAAACAGTTCTCTGTAATGATCCAGCGTAAAGCTCTCCGGCAACAGCGTTTTGCTGTATAACGATTTCCCCGGCCGGACAGAGCCAAGTATAATCCAGAGTGCAGGATAAACGGCGGCGATACACAGGATGACTAGCATAATATAGCTGGCGGTTAATCGAATCGTATTTCTCGCTTTACGTCCGCTCATTGGATCATATCCTCCTCTTTGAACGACTTGGTTCTGCGATAGTTATAAATCGAGAACGAGGCAATGATGATGAAGATGATAATACCGATGGCGGATGCCATATTGTATTTGTTCTGATTCAGCGTCAGTTTGTACAGCCAGG
The DNA here is from genome assembly GCF_036553665.1 of Paenibacillus haidiansis. NCBI lineage: Bacteria > Bacillati > Bacillota > Bacilli > Caryophanales > Paenibacillaceae > Paenibacillus > Paenibacillus haidiansis. The sequence goes on from NZ_JAZHPZ010000004.1 coordinate 329,593, forward strand.
TCACGAGCAAATCGGTGGCTCCGGCGTATTGGTAATCCCCTTTAACCGGATCGCCGCCGGTCAGCAGGAAGATCGCGTTAAAGTTGTTGATATTGCCGGCAAATTGCGTAATTAATGTCGGAGCCGTCGTAAACAGCACCATCGGCATCGTGACGATTTTGAATTTCTGGAACCCGGTGGCGCCGTCCACTTCGGCCGCCTCGTACATATCTTTTGGAATTGTAGTCAATACGCCCAAAATAAGCAGCATCGACACCGGAATACCGACCCACATATTGACGAGAATAACGGTTACTTTGGCGATTGTCGGGTCCGTCAGCCACGGAATTTGACCGATTCCGAAATAGCCAAGATATTGGTTAATCGGCCCGAACTGCCCGTTAAACATATTTCTCATCACAAGCAGAGAGATAATCTGCGGGATTGCATAAGGAAGAATTAAAATCGTTCTCCATACCCCTTTAAAGCGGATGCCTTTCTGGTTAATGAGCAGAGCTACGAGCAAGCCTCCGAAATACGTGGTCACCGTAGACAAAATCGCCCAGATAATCGTCCAGATCAGAACGCCGTAAAAGGTATGGCTCCATGTTTTTAGCGCAACCAGATTCTTAAAGGTTTGGAATCCGACCCAATCCACGAGCTTCGTCGGCGGGATATGATCGGGCGCCGAATAGTTAGTGAATGCGAGCATCACCATGAAGATGATCGGCATTACCGTAAAGAACAAAATTCCGATCGCGGGAATAGTCAGAAAAGCTTGGGCAAATTTGTAATCCAGCATATAGCGTACCGATTGCACGAAATTATGCGGTGTTTTGCCCGCTTCCCGCTCGATCCCGATTTTACGGGCGTCGCGGATATTCATGACATAAATAATGAGAAAAATAGCAAAAAAGATTAACGTAATTAAGCTTTGAATCATGATGAAAATGGAGTGGTCTCCATCGACCCATGTCCCTTTGACAAGCGTTCTCGGTGTTTCACCAAGCGTAACGATACCCCAGAGCGCATCTTTAAGATTATTTACGAAATAAAAAATCCCAAATGCCTCAAAAATTAAAAACAGCAGGCCCTTGATGAATTGGCGGTTATATATTTGACCCAATCCCATGCTGAGTATCGACAGTATAGTAGCGTTGTTGCGATGTCTGCCCATTTTCCTTCCTTCTCCTCTCCCCTTGGGAATCGAGGAAATGACCCGCCGCTAAAAAGCGGCGGGTACGGCTCCCCTTGGGTTGCGTGGATTCCGATTATTCGGCTGCCCCATTGTTCAAATCTTTAATTTGAGTAACCGCCTTTTCCATCGCTGCCTTCGGATCTGCATTGTTGTTCCAGATCTCAGGCAAGGCCGCGTTCACAGGCGCCCAAACATTGGACATTTCAGGAATGGAAGGCATCGGCTGAGAGTTTTTGGCTTGCTCAGCGAATACGGATACATAAGGATCGTTCTTGATTTGGTCGCTTTCCAGCGCTTCAAGGTTCGTAGGTACGGCACCGACTTTTTCGTTCAGCAGCAATTGGGCATCCTTCGAAGAAGCGAAGTTGGCAAACAGCTTAGCCGCATTCGGATATTTCGTAAAGGAGTTGACGACCCAAACTTTGATACCGGAGAAAGTGATGGCCGTATTGCCTGCAACCGAAGGATATGCGGCAAGGCCAAGATTGTCGCCGAGGGCTTCTTTATAGCCGGCAAGTTCCCAAGGACCGTTAATATCCATCGCTACATCGCCCGAAGTAAACAAGCCGCGTTTGATGTCGGGGTTGATGTCGCCGGTGTTGATCGGCATAACTTCTTTCAAGCTTTGGAATACTTTCAGGCCTTCGATGGCCCCGTCGGATGTCAGACCGATATCATCCGGATTCGTGCCGTTGTCGCCGAACAGGTATCCGCCGGCGCTGGCGATGAACGGATAGTTAAAGTACATGTTGCCGGCTTCCCACATCAGACCATATTTGTTTTTCGACTTATCCGTAAAGGTTTTGCTGAAAGCTTTGACATCCTCGAAATCTTTAGGAGCTTCGCTTAACAGCGACTTATTGTAGTACAGCGCCATCGTTTCGGCCGCTCTCGGATAACCGTACAATACGCCGTCGTAAGTAGCGCCTTGGATCGAAGCTTCCGTGTTGTTCTTCGTCGTTTCTTCGGCGAACACATCATTGGCCAGGATCAGACCGGATGTTGCCGCATTCCCCAAGTGGTCATGAGGTACGATCAGCACGTCAGCAGCGAGGCCGGAAGGACCGTCTTGCGTCAAACGCCCGATTTGGTCGGTCGGAGCAACTTCTTCAATTTTAACGGAAACCCCGTACTTTTCTTCAAACTGCTTGATGATTTCATCGGTGAATACTTTCTCTTCTTTACTTTCCCAAACTACCAGTTCGGCGCCCTCTTCAGGCACGATCGCTTCTTCCGTGGACGTATTGCCGCCGGTGTTGCCAGCGTTTGCATTATCTTGCGCATTGTTGGCCGGAGCCGTATTGTTGGCGGCGTTGTTGCCGCCGTTGTTGCCGCTGCCGCAAGCCGTAATGGATGCTACCAATGAAAGTGATGCGAGCAAAACCAATGCTTTTTTTAGTTTCATAAAGCTTAACCCCTCCCTAAATTTAAACGAAGCCACTCTCTCAGGAACATGCGCAAACGATTTCAGAGAAATGGAATCGGTTTTCAAAAAATTCGTTTTTCTAGTAAAAACCAATCCATTTCATTCACTGGAAAGCGCTTTATCCTCGAAATCATCATACAACATAGTTTATATTTTGTAAAAACGTTTGCACACCCCGTTTTTTTAGGATTTCTCTATAATACCTCGAAATATCTGGCTAATCCTGCGAATTTCACACAATATCTCAATTTAATCACCTCCTTTTTGCCATTAATTAGAAGGCCGAGCCGGTGCCGATTCGCTCTGTCCGTCTGCTTGTGCAATGGTTTGAACAATGCTATAATCCTGAACCATGTAAAGGTTGGCGGCGCTCCGTCCCTTGTTCTGAATGCAAATTGGAAGGCAATGTTATCCTATAGGGTACATCCTCGGCTTAGGTTGGCTGGGGTGTGCTTTTTTTAATGGCGGGCGACAAGCGACCTAATTACCCACACCAAGGAGGAAATAATCATGCTGCTTGAAGCGGTCTATCACCGTCCCAAACTGAACTGGTCTTACGCTTATGACCGTGAAACCGTCCATCTTCGCCTCCGGGCCAAACGGGATGACTTGACGGAAGCGTACGCCTTTGCGGGCGACAAATACATGTGGGATCAAAGCAAGGAGCTCGTCCCGATGTCCAAATTTGCTTCCGACGACCTGTTCGATTACTGGCAATGCGCCGTAAAGCCTCCGCTCCGCAGGCTGAAATACGGTTTTCTGCTGAAGGACGGCCAAACGGAAATCTGGATGACGGAGAACGATTTTTCCGGTGAACGTCCCGCTACCCCGGAGCGGTTATTTGAATATCCTTTCATCAATCCCGCCGACATATTCCATGTTCCCGAGTGGGTCAAGGATACGGTGTTTTATCAGATCTTCCCCGAGCGGTTCGCGAACGGCGACCCGGGCAACGATCCCGAAGGCGTTCTGCCATGGGGCGGCAAGCCGGAGCGGGACAATTTCTTCGGCGGCGATCTTCAAGGCGTGATCGATCATCTCGACCATCTTAGCGAGCTTGGCGTAACGGGGATTTATTTCACCCCCGTATTCGAAGCGACGACAAACCACAAATACGATACGGCCGACTATATGAAGATCGATCCTCATTTCGGCGATATCGATACGGTGAAAAGGCTGGTCAAAGCCTGCCACGACCGGGGAATCCGCGTGCTGTTCGACGCGGTGTTCAACCATTCCGGCAAGACGTTCGCCCCCTTCGTCGATGTGATGGAAAAGGGCGAAGCGTCCCGCTACAAGGACTGGTTCTCCGTGCGCCAATTTCCGCTCGAAGTCAAAGACGGCGTGCCGAGCTACGACACGTTCGCCTTCGAACCGCTGATGCCGAAATTAAATACGGATAACCCGGAAGTGAAAGAGTATTTGCTGAACGTAGCGGAATTCTGGATCAAGGAAGTCGGCATCGACGGCTGGCGGCTCGATGTCGCCGATGAAGTCGATCACCGGTTTTGGCGCGAGTTCCGCAATACCGTCAAAACCGCCAACCCGGACGCCTATATCCTCGGCGAGATTTGGCATGAATCTTCCCCTTGGCTGCAGGGCGACCAATTCGACGCGGTCATGAACTATCCTTTCACCGACGCGGTGCTCGATTATGTCGTCCACGGCAAGCTGGACGCCAAAGGCTTTGCGGACGTCATCGGCAAACAGCTCGCCCGCTATCCGCAGCAGGCCAGCGAAGTGGCGTTCAATCTGCTGGACAGCCACGACACGCCGCGCTTGCTGACGCTCTGCGAAGGGGACAAGCGGAAAATGAAGCTCGCCGCTCTCTTCCAGTTTACCTATGGCGGCACGCCTTGCATATACTATGGGGATGAAATCGGCCTTGACGGCGAGCTCGATCCGGGCTGCCGCAAATGCATGGAATGGGACCGGGACAAACAGGATCAGGACCTGTTTGCGTTCTACCGCAAGCTGATTGCCGTCCGCAAGGAACTGGCTCCGCTGCGCACCGGCTCGATCTCTTTCCTGATCGCGGAGGAAGGCGGCAGCAAACTGGCCTACGAACGCAAGCTCGGCCGGGATTCCGTGCTCGTGCTGCTCAATAACTACGATGCGAGTCAAACGCTGGAGGTTCCCGCCGCCGGACAAGCCTGGCGCGACGCGATGGGCGGACAGGCCTACGAGACGGAAGGCGGCAAATTGGCCGTGAAGCTTCCGGCTTATGGGTACGCGGTATTGAAGCGGGAAAATTAAAAAGAAAATTCAGGGGATGGCGAGATTCGGCAGATGATGACGAGTTCTTTCGAGCTCGTCTGTTTTCTGCGTTTACGGCTCTTATATCGGGAAACGTTTGCGCAATTCCGGCGTTAAATTTTCTCACCCATACCAACATTAGTCGGAAATCCGTAATCCAGAACAGCTTTTCCCCTGCTTTCTCTATTTACTTTCCGCTATCTTTCGATTAATATTACAATGTAAAGCAAACGGTTCCACAGAGGAGGTTTTTTATGGCTGTTACCATAAAGGATGTTGCCAAAAAGGCCGGAGTATCACCCTCTACAGTGTCCCGGGTGCTGTCCAATCATCCACGAATAAGCGCCGAAACTTCGAGAAAAGTAAAGGACATCATGGATCAGCTTGGGTACCATCCGAATATAATGGCGAAGAGCCTGGTATCCAAAACAACAAACAGTATCTGCATCATGTTACCGAAGTCCGCCGAGGAATTGTTCTCCAATTTCTTCTTCATGGAACTGATTCGCGGCATTGTCACGCAAGCAAGCCGGCTTGGTTACGATGTGCTGATCAGTTCGGGAGCCAACGAGAAGGAAGAAGTTGAAGGCGTTTCCCGATTGCTCAACGGACGACGGGTGGATGGTGTGATTCTACTTTATTCGAGGCAAGACGACCCTGTTATCGATTTTCTGTATGAAAACGGTCATCATTTTGTTCTGATCGGACGCAGCGAACAATATCCCGATATTTTATCGGTCGATAACGATAACGTACAGGCTTCTTACGACGCCACAAAGCATCTGATTTCCTTGGGGCATGAACGGATCGGGTTCGTCAGCGGACCGCCGGACCTCGTCGTTTCCAAGGATCGGCTGAAGGGATATCTGGATGCCCTGCATGATTCGGGACTGGAAATGCGCCCCGAATGGATCGTCGAGGGGGAATTTTTGCAGGAAAGCGGCTATCGGGCGATGTCCTTCTTTATGAATTTGCCGGACCGTCCCACAGCCATCGTCCTGATCGACGACGTCGTATCGTTCGGCGTGTTGCGCGGCCTGCATGAACTCAAGTACAAAGTGCCTGAAGATTTGTGCCTGGTCAGCTTCAACAATATTCCTTTGTCCGAATTGTCGACACCGCCGCTCAGTAGCATCGATATCGGAATTTACAATTTGGGATATACCGCTTCCCAGGTCTTGATCCAATCGATTCAAAACAGCGACAAGACCTATCCGAGACGGCAAATCATTCCGCATCGGTTGATGGTTCGCGAATCCTCGATGTATTCGATATCGAAAAAATAAGGGTGGACCCAAAAATAATTGAAGCATACCGCTTCTTTTATTTTTCGATTTTTGTTCAAACGTTTGCGCTAAAAGAGGAGGAGAGGTTATGACCTCAATCAAGGCCTGTTTATTCGACTTGGACGGTGTGCTGGTCGACACCGCCAAATACCATTATCTCGCCTGGAAGCGGCTGGCCGCCGAGCTCGGGTTCGAGTTCACCGAGCGGGATAATGAACGGCTCAAAGGCGTCAGCCGGATGGCTTCGCTCGATATTTTGTTAAGCGTGGGAGGCCTCGAACTGGACGATGCCGTCAAGCTTGAGCTTGCCGAGCGTAAAAACAACTGGTATTTCGATATGATTTCCAAAATGGACGCTTCGGAGATTTTGCCGGGAGCGCTTGAATTCCTGAAGGATTGCCGGGAGAACGGTCTGAAGGTCGCGCTGGGATCGGCCAGTAAAAACGCGATGACGATTCTGAACAATACGGGGCTTACGCCGTATTTCGACGCCATCATTGACGGGACGCGCACCGCGAGCGCCAAGCCCGACCCGGAAGTGTTTACGCTCGGCGCGTCCGAACTCGGCATTTCGCCGGAGCACTGTGTCGTGTTCGAAGACGCGGAAGCCGGGATCGAAGCCGCCCGGCGGGCCGGGATGCGCAGCGTGGGCATCGGGTCGCCGAGCACGCTCGGCGCAGCCGATCTCGTCGTCGCCTCGCTCGCCGATATGACCGTAGCGCGCCTGCGGGATATCGCCGCGGGCCAGCAAGCCTAACCGGGGAGCGACCGCATTTATATAATTCATATAAACCGAAACAACCATTATAACAACCATCAGAAAGACTTTTTGGGAGGGGCCGGTAATAGTGAAACAATATCTTAAATTGGATGAGTGGTCCATTATTGAGGAATCTTTTGATCCCGCCACACATGAAATCTCTGAAAGCATTTTCAGCATCGGTAACGGTTTCATGGGCCAGCGGGCCAACTTCGAGGAGCAGTACAGCGGGAAATCGCTGCAAGGCAGCTATATGGCCGGGGTATATTATCCCGACAAGACGCGCGTCGGCTGGTGGAAGAACGGTTATCCCGAGTATTTCGCCAAAGTGCTGAACAGCACCAACTGGATCGGCATCAATGTGTTCATTGACGGCAATGTCCTGGATCTGGCGAAATGCGGGGTCAAGGATTTTGTCCGCGAGCTGAACATGAAGGAAGGTACGCTGTCCCGCCGTTTTGTGGCCGTATTTGAGGACGGTAAAGAGGTTCAAGTCGAAGCGGTGCGTTTCGTCAGCGTGAAGCGCCATGAAATCGGTGCGATTCGCTATGCGGTAACTCCGCTCAACTTCTCCGGCACGATCAAGCTTGTGCCTTATCTCGACGGCGATGTGCAGAACAAAGACTCCAACTATGAAGAGAAATTCTGGCTTGAAGTCGAAAAAGAAGCGGCGGCGGATATCTCCTATCTCACGCTGAAGACGAAGAAACTTGACTTCCATGTCACCTCAGTTATGTCCTTTGACATCTTTAAAAACGGTACAAAGCTCGACATTCAGCCCGTCATTTCAGAATGCGAAAAGTATGTATCCGCCGAAGCGGCCGTTGAAGCCAATCAAGGCGAAACCGTAGCTATCTATAAATATGTAGCCAACGTAACTTCCCGTAACTTCGGTCTCGGAGAGCTCGTAACGGAAGGCAAGAAGCTGCTTGAAGAGGCGAAAGCGGCAGGCTTTGACGCCTTGCTGCAAGAGCAAATCGCCGGCTGGGCCGACAAATGGAAGGAAAGCGACATCATTATCGAAGGCGATGTGTCTGCACAGCAGGCGATCCGCTTTAATATTTTTCAATTGAATCAAACCTATGACGGTTCCGACGACCGCCTGAATATCGGGCCTAAGGGCTTTACCGGTGAAAAATACGGCGGCAGCACTTACTGGGATACCGAGGCTTATTGTGTGCCTTTCTATCTCAGCACCGCGGATTCGAGCATCGCCCGCAACCTGCTTATCTACCGCTACAAGCACCTGGAAAAAGCAAAGGAAAACGCGCGCAAGCTCGGCTTCCCGAAAGGCGCCCTTTATCCGATGGTGACGATGAACGGCGAGGAATGCCACAACGAATGGGAGATCACCTTCGAGGAAATTCACCGGAACGGCGCGATCGCCTACGCGATCTACAACTACGTGAATTATACCGGCGACAAAGCGTATTTGAGCCAGTACGGTCTGGAAGTGCTCGCGGAAATTTCCCGCTTCTGGGAAATGCGCGTCAACTGGTCGGAGGCCAAAGGCAAGTACGTGATGCTCGGCGTAACCGGGCCGAACGAATACGAGAACAATGTCAACAATAACTGGTACACGAACCGCATCGCGGCGTGGACGATGGAATACACGCTGGAAGTGCTCGATTACTTGAAAGCGAATGAGAACGCGCGTTACCTGGAGCTGGTCGACAAGCTGAAGCTGCAGGACGAAGAAACAGCCCAGTGGCGGCATATTATCGCCAATATGTACTACCCGGTCGACGAAGAGCGCGGCATCTTCCTGCAGCAGGACGGCTTCCTCGACAAGGAAATCCTGCCTGTGAAGGAACTGGCTCCGGAGAACCTGCCGCTGAACCAGAACTGGTCCTGGGACCGCATCCTGCGCTCCTGCTACATCAAGCAGGCCGACGTGCTGCAGGGATTGTACTTCCTGGGCGACCGTTACGACCTGGAGACGAAGAAGCGCAACTTCGACTTCTACGAACCGATCACGGTCCACGAGTCCTCCCTCTCCCCTTGCCTGCACGCGATCATCGCCTGCGAGCTCGGCTACCAGGAGAAGGCGTACGAGATGTACCTGCGCACCGCCCGGCTCGATCTTGACAACTATAACAACGACACCGAGGACGGCTGTCATACGACCAGTATGGCCGGTACCTGGATGTCCATTATTCAAGGGTTCGGGGGCTTGCGCGCAGCGAATGACGAATTGGTGCTTCGTCCGTTCATTCCGTCCCACTGGACTTCGTTCTCCTTCAAGGTGATGTTCCGGAATTCCCGTCTGAACGTCAGCGTAACGGACGAGAACATCACCGTCACGAACGAGACGGATGTGCCTGCGGCGATCCGCATTTACGACAACAGCTACACGGTGGCCGGCAATGGCGAAATCAAGGTTGAAAGAGCGTCCTTGGCCGCAAAATAATAGTTCAAGAAATACAGAATCCCTGTGGTGCTTTGGTAAAACCGGCCACGGGGATTCTTTTTCATTAATGATCGTTAAGCCGCCAAGTCGCCGACCAGGTTCTTCATCCATTTCCTTGATCTGATGCGGGCCATGCCGATCACAAAACGAACGACCTCTTCCATGGAAAGGACAAGGTAGACGAGGAAAATCGGCTGCTTCCAAACGAAGGACATCAGCAAACCGGACGGTACGCCGATCAGCCAGGTCGCCGTAGATTCCATCGCAAACACAAATTTGCTGTCCCCGCCGCTGTTCAGTATGCCTCCCGCCATGATCATATTGCTTACTTTCACCCACAGGAACGCGGCAAACACCCAGACCAAATAAATCCCCAATCGATGGGTCTCATCGGATACCTTAAACGCGGATACATAAAACGGCGAGATGAGCACGATGATTGCGCCCACAACCAGGGATACGCCTATGCCCAGCCGGATGAACCGCTTGGCATATTGCAGCGCAACCTCCTCTTCTCCCGCTCCCAGCTTGTTTCCGACCATGACGCCGCCCGCGCTGGAGAGGCCAGCAAGCAGCCCGATGCAGATGCCCTGGAGCGGAAAGGTAATCGTCATGGCCGTCATCTCCGATGTCCCCATCCGGCTATAAATAATCGCGTATACCGTCTCCCCGAGTACCCAGATGAACTCCGTAAGAACAATCGGATAGGTCGTCCGCAGAAATTTGGAGATGAGCGGCTTCGAGGCGCTGAATAAATCTTTAAAGTCGGCCCCTCCCGGCAATTTGAATTTATATACCGCGCCGATAATGAACAGGCACTCCACGATTCTGGCCGTCAGGGTAGCGACGGCTGCCCCCTTTAAGCCCCACTCGGGAAAACCGAGCTTGCCGAAAATCAATAAGTAGTTGAGGGCAATATTCAACCCTACCGTAATCAGGCTGACAAACATCGGCAGCTTTACATGCCGCGTGCTCCGCAAGATGGCGGAATACAGCATGGTCAGCATCATGGGAACATAAGTTAATGCCGTAATTTCCAGAAAAACATAGCCATTTTCTATGACTTTGGTGTCCGTCGTGAAGAGACTGAGACAGAGCTGCGGCTTGAGGAACACAAACAAGGAGAACAGAAACGACAAACCGAAGCCGATCAGCAAACCGACGCCAAGCAGACCGGAAATGCTCTTCCGGTCCCGTTTGCCCCAAAATTGGGCGGCATATACCGAAACACCCGTAGCCAAACCGGCCAGCACTACCGAGATGACGCTGTAAATTTTGCCGGACATACCGACGGAAGCAATCGCCACATCGCCGAGTTGACCGACCATCAACTGATCCGTCAGGGTCAGCAGCGCCATAATTAGGCTTTGCAAAGTTACCGGAACGGCAATTTTGTACACATTCCGGTAGAAATCCTTCTTCAACGCAATATTCATCCCCGCATCCTCGCTTCTTCCTTTATTCCTTCAAAAAAAACCGCAGGCTGCCCAAAACAAACCAGAAGTTGAGCATCCTGCGGAGTTTATTTATATTCAGTTGTAGTCGGCTTACTCTGTAATATTCAAAACGACCATCCCGAGCCCATGGACCTCTAGTGAAGTACCGTTGAGCTTGCGGACGAATTCGCTGCCGTAATGCACTTCCCAGGCACCCAGGTCCGGCAAATTCAGCGTGACCGGTTCCGGATTGGCGTTATAAAGCACATATAGATGAAGGTCCGGATCGCCGCCCGCGTGATTTCGCAGCGTGTATGCGATTGCATGGTCCGGCGCGCTCTCAAAATACAAATGCTCGCGAATCTCCTGCGCCGTCCGCAGCCGGAAGGCCGGATGGGATTTGCGCAGCTTGATCAGGCTGGCCATATACAGCACATCGTTCTGGCGGGCCGCACAGCGCTCCCAATCGAGCCGGTTGATCTCGACGGAAGATTTGTAGCTGTTCTCTACGCCGTTTTTGGTACGCATAAACTCTTGGCCTGCATGGATGAAGGCGATGCCCTGGCCGGTCAGAACGATGGCCGAGCCCAGTCTGTGCATGCGGCGGCGCTCTTCCTCCGTTTCCCCGCCCGACGACAGCGCCAGTTTGTCCCAGAGGGTGTGATTGTCATGGCATTCCACATAATTGACATTCTGAGTCGGCTCTTCGGCGAACTGTTCTATCGTCCCGCCGTACCGGATGCCGCCGACGACGCCGCGCTTTACGCCGTCCTCCAGGCCGCTTCCCCGGCTGACAAAGCCTTTGGAGCCGAAAATGAACGTATCCCCCTTGACGGCATCGCGGATCCCGTCATTAAAGTGGGCGATGCCGGGCATCTGCCGGGCGTTGCCTTGATGGGCGCGCCGCTCGTTCGGCAGCACAGTGTCCATATTCCAGCCTTCGCCGATCATCAGGATCGAAGGATCGATGTCATCGAGCCGGCGCCGGATTTCCTTCATCGTGTCCACATCGAGGAGGCCCATCAGATCGAACCGGAAGCCGTCGATATGATATTCGCGGACCCAATGCAGCACGGAATCGACGATGAATTTGGACATCATCGGCCGCTCGGACGCGCATTCGTTTCCGCAGAAGGACCCGTTGGAGAAGGTGCCGTCCGGATTGTACCGCAGATAGTACCCCGGCACGAGCTTGGTGAAATTGACCAGGTATCCGTCATAGACATGGTTGTAAACGACGTCCATTATTACCCGCATTCCCCGGTCATGGAGCGCCTGGATACAGCGTTTCAGCTCCGTGATCCGGGAGACCGGATTGTACGGATCCGTGGCGTAGGAGCCTTCGGGCACGTTATAGTTCTTGGGGTCATATCCCCAGTTGTAATGCGGACGATCCAGCTTCGTCTCGTCCACGCTCTGCGTCGAGTAATCGTAAATCGGCAGGAGCTGGACATGGGTCACGCCAAGCCCGGCGATATAATCGAGCCCCGTCGGAATCCCGCCGGGCCCGCGCGTTCCGCTCTCGGCCAGGCCGAGGAATTTGCCCTGATGAATGACACCGCTGTCGGGATGAATGGACAAATCCCGGATATGCAGCTCGTAAATCACCGCGTCGACCGGCGACGCCAGCGGCGGCTTCTCCCCGGTCCACCGCTCGGGATCGGTCCGGCCAAGGTCGAGCACGACGGCTCTGTCGCCGTTGACGCCGACCGCTTTGGCGTAGGGGTCGGCCGCTTCATTCCAATCCGCACCTACTTTAACCTTGTACGTGTAATAGATGCCGTGATAGTCTCCGGGGGCTTCCAACAGCCAGGTTCCATGGGCAGCCCGGACCATCGTCCGCTCCTCCAGCGGCTGGCTGTTCCAGGAAGCGTAAAACACGACCTTCGCCTCCGACGCCGTCGGCGCCCAAAGGCGGAACACCGTTTTATCCGGCGCATACACCGCTCCCAGGTCATCCCCGCTATAATAAAATTTATCGTCAAACGCCTTGTCAAACACGGAAACCCCTCCCGTTACCGCGGGATCGCCGTAATCCATAATGATATCGATTTCCTTCTGTACCGACACTGGATTCACTCCAATCGTTTAGAAATGTCGCACCGGTGCATTCCAGGGCAGCGGCAAGCTATTTTAAATGAGGCAGCACGTCTTCGGTATAGGCCCGCAGGATTTCCCCGACGCTCCAGGCCTGCGAGAAGCATCCTCTGCTCGTACAGGCAAATTCGCCGTCGAATATTTCGGCGATTCCGCCGATCCCGCCGTCCAGGAGATGGTCCTCAAATACCTCGCACATCTCTCTGGCCGTCTCTACGGCTTCCTCGCTGTAGCCGCCCACCTTGCAGTAAGCGGTAATGAAAGCGCCAAGCGGGAACGCCCATACGGTTCCCATATGATACGCGCCGTCCCGGTCGATGAGCTTGCCGATATAACGCGGCCGGTATTCCGGATCCTCGGGAGATAGCGACCGCAGGCCGTAAGGTGTATACAAATGCTTGTAGACCGTGTTTACGACCGCTTGTTCTCTCTCGGGAGCAAGCATCGTAAACGGCAGCGACACGGCCCAGATTTGATTCGGACGGATTCGCCCGTCATTGATCCGCTCCCCGTTGCCCTGTTCCACATCGACCACATCGTACAAACATTCCGCCTCGGCGTTCCAGAAGCGGCGGTTGAAGGATTCATGCACTCTTCGTGCTAATGCATCATATGGCGTCATGTCCCCGAAACGTTCCGCCAGCTCCGCCATCACACACAGAGCGTTATACCATAAAGCGTTGATCTCGACCGGTTTGCCGTGCCGCGGCGTGACGACCCAATCGCCAACCCGCACGTCCATCCAGGTGACCTGATCCAAACCGCCGCCGGCATGAATCAAGCCGTCCTCGTCCATCCCGATCGAGAAATCGGTGCCGTTTTGATAGGCTTCTATGATTTCTCGCAACTTAGGGTAAATCCTTTGCTCGATGAACTTGTAGTCCTCTTCCCCGCCGGTATGCCGCAAATACTCGTGCACCGAGTGAAAATACCACAGCGAAGCGTCGACCGTATTGTAGAGCGGCTCCTGCCCGTCGTCGGGAAACATGTTGGGGATCAGGCCGTTCCGGACATATCGCGCGAACGACTCCAAAATCTCTCTAGCATCGGCATACCGTTTGGTGGATAGCGTTAGGCCCTGCAGGGCAATCATCGTATCCCGTCCCCAATCGGTGAACCAGGGGTAGCCGGCGAGCACCGTTTTCAGCCCCGTCGATGCCCGGTTGACGATAAAATGATCCGCCGCCTCCACCAAACGGTCGGCAAAGCGGTTCCCGTAGCCGGCCGTTTGCACCAGCTTGTCCATTCTCTCCTTATACTCGCGGACGATCGTAAACCCGTCTTTGCCGCCGGGCTGCAGCGGTTCTACGGAGCATTTTACATAGAACCTCTTACGCTCGTACGGATCTATATCAATATGAATTTCATAGGGAGTATAATGGCAGTCTACGCCCAGGAAGCCGTTGCGGTTCTCAAACTTGTAATAATGGGATTCTTCATATAAATAGTTGGGTGTCGCCATCGTCACCGGGAGTGTGGATCTGTCCAGATAGTCTCCTTCGGAAGTCATAAAGGAAATGACCGTTTCCGGATGGCTGCGCGGAACGAGCTTCAGCATTTTGCCCGTTTGCTCCGTCTCGAACGACAGCCTGCCTTTTTCCGAGGCATCTCCCGGCGAGCGGTAATTAAACAGCGGAACCAGCTTTAGCTTGGTGCGTTCCTTTCCGCCCGTTACTTCGTAGCACACGGTTACGGTATTATGGCCGTATTCCATGGCGATCGTTTTACGGATGCGCACATCCTCCACCTGATAGTCGTATTCCGGCACCGTATCCAGCTTGAACCTCCGCAGGTAGCGCTGGCCGTCTTTTTGCCAATTCACGTACTGCTGGGAGGCAAGATCATAAGTTTCCCCGCCGATCTCCACCTCTTCCTGGGTTCTCGTAAATACGAGCATGCGGTCCACGGGCGCCTTGGCCGATGCCACCAGATATCCATGGGAAAGCCGGAAGCCTCCGCCGGGAACCGAGTGTCCCGCGTATCCCCCGACCCCGTTGCCGATCAGCCACTCCCGTTCGTTTCCTTCGTCAAGCGTCCGCCACATGCTGCGTCCCAGCACATATGCTCTATCCATGCCGAACCTCCCTATCATGCCTCTATCTTCTTATTGCTTCTTAATACTTCTTCATATCTTAAAAGTGCTCTGCAATTTTTTCTCAATTCCCTTTCAACTTCTTCAAAGGTACTCTCTGGAATGCCCTATCAATCATTTGCCATGCTCTGTTACTTAAACGTTTACTTACTATTATGTGCTGCATTATATCACCGTTCTTTCCGTTTGGTCAATCGTTTGCACAAAGCTAGTGTATTGCCCCCTCCTATTTGAATGATTACCATAGTTCACTTCCGGCCGGCATTCCAAGACATTACTTTGAGCCTTTTACGAACTTCTCTGTTAGACACTATTCATTTATAGGCGGCACGCTCCGATAAATATATAGGTTCGTAGTTCTTTTGGACTACTTTTTGCTATCGGAATAAGTCAGACGGAGGCATGCTATGTATTGTTCAAAATGTGGCACAGTACTTTACGAAGAAGACAATTTTTGCGTCAGCTGCGGAACCCCGGTTAAACCGAGAGAGGAGGTTCCTTCCGGTTCGCCTGTTCTCAACGGCCAATCCGGCGCCGTCGCGGGGGTTCCGGAAGAGCAACGCAGCCATCCCCGCCCCGGCGATGAACCGTCAGAGACAGACTTGTCTCTATTTGTCGGAGCCAAGGCCGAAGATTATTTGCGCAAATGGAAGGAAGGCAGCCATTGGAACTGGCCCGCATTTTTGCTCGGCGGGTATTGGATGCTATATCGGGGGATGTATCTCTATCTTTTGCTGTATTTAATCTGCTTAACGTTTATGGTGAATATCGTCCGGTTCGCGCTCTTCCCGGTTTATGCTGTCCCGGACGGCGTCGCAGTGGTGGCCATTATCGCCCAACTTGCGCTCCATGCCCTGTTCGCCGCGTTCGCCAACCAAATTTATCTCCACCACGCCCGGCGAAAAATCAGAGCGCTGAACCTACGCTTCATCCGCGATCCTGAAACCCGCGCCGAGAAAATCGCGCTGGCCGGCGAAACCAGCCTGTACATCCCGATCGCCCTCGCCGTCCTGCCGGCGTTGATTCTCGCCGTTACCGTTCTGTTCTATTCGTTTCATACATATAAGGAGATCAATGAAACCGTCCGCGACCAGCAACTGCAGCAGAGGCTGCAGCAACAACTGCAACAACAGCAGCAGGAATATCAGGACACGCAAGATAACGACGGTTTCGGCGAACCGTTCTACCCGTAAACGCAAAAAAGCGGCGGTATACGACCGCCGCTTAAGCCCCTGCCTTTAACTATGGGCAGGAGAAAAGCTGCAAGTGTGCAGCTTTTTTAATATATTGCTTCCGT
Source organism: Paenibacillus haidiansis (assembly GCF_036553665.1). NCBI lineage: Bacteria > Bacillati > Bacillota > Bacilli > Caryophanales > Paenibacillaceae > Paenibacillus > Paenibacillus haidiansis. The sequence goes on from NZ_JAZHPZ010000004.1 coordinate 345,830, forward strand.
TTGGAGTAAATACCTGCAAAAGTGCAGGTATTTACCGCTTAAGTCGCCTTATGCTCGGTTTAGCCCGTAAATTCCTGCATAATCGGAGGAATTCGCTAATAAAGCCTGGACAGCCCGGAAAAACTGCATTATTGCAGGAATTTCCGCTGCTCGCGCTAAGCTTCCCTGACTGCTCGATACCTCGTGGCCCGCAATGAATCGGCTGCCTGCCGGGAGCCGGACACCCTTGCAGCAATGGCGGCTTCGGACTCGGCTTCGGCGAAAGAGAAGCCGAAAGCCGCCCGCCGCTTATATAGGCGTGTTTACGCGCCGGCCTGCTCCACCATGCCGCGGGCGATCCACACCCCGGCGGCTCCCGCCTGGGCCAGTCCGCGGGTGATGCCGGCGCCGTCTCCGCCGCAGTAGAGCCCGGCGATTTCCGTCTCCAGCGAGGCCGACAGCTTCGGCCGGGCGGAGTAGAACTTCGCCTCCACGCCGTAGAAGAGCGTGTGCTCGGAGGCGATACCCGGGGTGACTTTTTCGAGCGCCTCGACCATTTCGATCAAGCTCTTCATCGTATTGTAAGGCAGCACGAGTCCTAGATCCCCCGGAACCGCCTCCTTCAGCGTCGGCTCCAAGAAGCCTTCGGCGATGCGTTTCTCGGTCGAACGCCGGCCGCGCAAAATATCGCCGTACTTCTGGATGATAACCCCGCCGTTCGAAAGATCGTTCGCCCGGCGGCAAATTTCTCTGGCATATTCGTTCGGCTTGTCGAAGGGATCGGTAAATTTATGCGATACAAGAAGGGCGAAATTCGTATTGTTCGAGCCGAGCGCCGGATCTTTATAAGAGTGGCCGTTCGCGGCCATGACTCCGCTGTGGTTTTCCACCACGACATGCCCCGACGGGTTGCTGCAAAACGTCCGGACCTGCGTGCCCACCGAAGTATTGAAGATGAATTTCCCTTCATACAAATGCTCGTTGATCTCCCGCATCACCACATCGGAAGTCTCCACCCGCACGCCGACATCGACCTGATTGTTGGACATATGCAGGCGGCGTTTCTTCAAAATGTCGGTCAGCCAGGCCGAGCCGTCGCGCCCCGGGGCGACCATGACTTTGTCGGCCTCGTAGGTTTCGCCGTTTTTCAGGACAATGCCCTGAACCCGGTGCTGCCCCTCCTCCTTAACCGTGATGAGATCCTCCACTTCCGCCTTGAACACCATATCGACCCGTGTCTTCAAATGTTCGTAGATCGATTTCAGAATCTCCAAGTTCTGTTCCGTACCGAGGTGGCGGACCCGGGCGCGGAGCAGCTTGAGCCCGGCGGCGTAGCCACGCTGCTCGATCCCGCGGATCGCGTCGGTCATCGGATCGGTGATCGCCGGAGTCGCGCCGTGCTCCAGATTGATGGCGTCCACGTATTGAATCAGCTCAAGCACCTTGGACGGTGCGACATAATCGGTCAGCCAGCCGCCGAATTCGGTCGTGATATTGAATTTCCCGTCGCTGTACGCTCCGGCTCCGCCGAATCCGGCCGTAATGGAGCAAGCGGGCAGACAGCCGGCGAATTCCTTCTTGCCCGCGGCAGGCGGACACAGCGTAATCTTCTCCTCCAAGATCGGGCAGCGGCGGCGGTAAATGTCATGCCCCTTATCGATCAACAGCACTTTCCACTGCGGCGCTTTCCGGGTCAACTCGTAACAGGCGAAAATCCCCGCGGGTCCGGCTCCGACAACAATGACATCATATTTACTCATCAGTTTCCTCCTAGTTTCTCCTGAAGTAAGGGTAAGTCCGTTCCATTCCGGCAAAAAAAAATCCCGCCTATGAAAGGTATGCGTAAGCACCCGTTCGTAGCCAGGAATTTATGGTTCCTTGTAGAGACCCTCAAACCGTATTTTTGAGGATATACGATCGCTTGTAAGTTTTCATTCGTTTGTCTATCACGTTAAGTATAATACCGCTAAAATACGTATAAGTCAAATGCGAAATTAAAGATTGTTCGTAATTTATGGAATATGCTAGATTTATTTAATGCTATTTAAATAGGATTTGTCAAAAACACGAACATTATTTTCAAGAATCTACTTGCCGGACGTCCGTGCGAATTAGCGTTCGTATGCAATTTGCTATATAATAGACTTGTGCATTATTTATATTTCATAACTAAGAGGAGTAGATGCAAAGTATGGACAGTGACAGGCTTTTGGTATTAAATTTGGTTTTGGTCGTGGTTCTCATCGCGCTGACGGCGTTTTTCGTGGCGGTGGAATTTGCGATCGTCCGGGTACGGAGCAGCAGGGTGGATCAATTGATTGCCGAAGGACGGAAACAAGCGGTTGCCGTCAAGCAAGTAACCTCGAATCTCGACGGCTATTTGTCGGCTTGCCAATTGGGCATTACCATTACGGCTCTCGGACTCGGTTGGCTGGGCGAACCGACGGTGGAGAAAATACTGCACCCGGTGTTCCACAGTCTCCATGTACCTGAAGCAGTAGGCAGTGTGCTTTCATTTATCATCGCGTTTGTAGTCATCACTTATTTCCACGTCGTCGTCGGTGAATTGGCACCGAAGACCGTCGCCATCCGCAAGGCGGAAAGCATCGCGATGCTTACGGCGAAACCGCTCATCTGGTTTACCAAAATCATGCGCCCGTTCATCTGGACGCTGAACGGTTCGGCCAATCAGCTCGTGAAACTGATGGGCATCAAGCCCGCCTCCGAGCATGAGGAAGCCGCATCGGAAGAAGAACTGCAAATCATCATTAACGAAAGCTATGAGAGCGGCAAAATCAATCAAAGCGAATACGGCTACGTCAACCGGATTTTTGCCTTTGACAATTTGCTTGCCAAGGAAATTATGGTTCCGCGCACCGACATGGTGTGCTTATATACGGATAAATCGCGACAGGAAAACCTGGAGATCATCAAAGAGCAGCAGTATACGAGGTTTCCCGTCGTCGAGCAAAGCAAGGATAATGTGATCGGGATCATTAACACGAAGCAATTCTTCCTTGCCTACGAGGATAATCCGAATCTGGAGATGGCATCCCTGCTGCAACCGGTGATGGCCGTATCGGAGGTTACTCCGATCAATGAACTGCTGCAGAGAATGCAGAAGGAAGGGACCCACATCGCCATCCTGATCGACGAATACGGCGGAACGGCCGGACTCGTGACGATCGAGGATATTCTGGAAGAGATCGTCGGCGAAATCCGCGACGAATTCGACAAGGAAGAGGAGCAGCCGCTGGTGCAGCTCAGCGAATCCCATGTCATTGCCGACGGCAAGGTGTCCGTCAACCAGATTAACGATCTGCTGCTGACGGAGCTGGATACCGAAGATGTCGATACGATCGGCGGCTGGCTGTACGGCCATAACCCGGAAATGAATGTCGGGGAAACGCTGGAGCACGACAATCTGCAATTCAAGCTGCTCGACAAAGAACCGCACCGCTTCAAAAAGCTTGAAATTATCAAGGTTGAAGCATAAGGCTGAATAAAGAGCCGATTAAAAAACCTCAATCCAAGGGGCGATGCCCGGGATTGAGGTTTTTTCGCATGTTTTTGCGCATGCTACGGGTAGAGTTCCCGTTTAACGGCCGCAATTTCTTCGTCGCGGGGCTCCTCTTCAGCGTAACGGGCCCGATAGTACAAGCCGAGCAGATCATCGGCCGCGGACCGGCGTTTCTTCCAGCCCGGCTTACCGTCCCGCGCCTTGGAAGCCGGCTGACGGCGGATTTCGTCTTCCGTTTCAAGCGGCGTGAAATAAGGCTTCGGCTCGTATCCGCCCTCGGCGCGGTCTTCCTTCAGCATGCGACGGTACAGATAGCGGGCCCGTTCCCGGTTGTCCGCGAGATCGTCCCAACGCTCGCGCTTGCCGAACCGGGAAGCGAAGGGAGCGCGCCAGCTCCGCCATCCGGAAGCCGCCGTTTCCGGGGCGGCCAGCCGGGTCTCTTCATCCGTAAAGGCTGACTCCGCCTCGCCAGGCGCCGTACGGGAGAGCAGGGTGAGCAGGCGGTCCAGCCAGCGGCGCCATATTCCGCCGGCGTTTCTGTAGAGCCAGTAGGCCCCAAGCGCCAGCAAGGCGGCAATGGCGGCGGTTCCCAATACATAAAACGCCATGTCCAGTATCTCCGACAGCCACCCCGGTTCCCGCGGCTCTTCCACGGGGAAATCCATCGGCGGCGGCTCTGCGGGTTGTTCCGCCTTCGGTGGCGCTTCCGCGCCCGGTTTGCTCAGCCAGCCGACGATGAGCCGCAGCAGACTTAAGGCGATTCCTCCCAGCCAGCGGCCGACGCCGGCCGCCAACAGCACGGCCGCCAGTACGATGCCCCCGATCCAGAGCGCGTTGTGCCGCCGCAGACCCCGGGGCAGGAAGCTGCCCGACACGTTCCCGGACAGCGTACTGTAGCGCAAGTAATCCCGGTTGGCGGCAAACAAGGCCCAAGCCAGGCAAGCGATGCCGGCCCAGGTGATAAGCGGCATGGATGCTTCCAGCCGGGGGAAGCGCGGAAACGCGATTCCCGCCAGCAGATAAAGGACAACGCCGCACCAGTACAGGTTCTGACGGTTTTTCCGCCCGGCGGAGGTAACGCCCTGAAAGGCGAAGATGACCCCGAGCGGCAGGTTAAACACCGACCGGCTGCCTTCGCCCGCCGCCATGAATACGGCGGCAAACGCCGCTCCCAGCAGCAAAGCCGCCGCAAGGCGCTTCCAGAAAACGGACAAGCGTTGGTGCAGGGCCGCTTGCAGCAATACCCCGGCCAAGGATACCGCGGGAAGCGTCCAGAATGCCTCAGCCGCAATCCACTCCGGCGCCAGGAAGACATAGAGCGGCACTAAGAGCGGGATAAAGAATGCCGTCTCGATCAGGCATATGCACCACAGCCGCAGCGAACGGCCCGCAATTCCAACGCTATGTAGAGTGTCCGATTCCATATTTGCTCTCCTCCTTCCGTTAGAGGATCGATCTCCGTTTGAATATCAGCATTATTTTACCGGGGCAGCCATAAATACATCTCGTGTAACGCGATTGTATCGCGCTCAAAACCATAATGATGCAGAAGGCCTTCCATCAGCGCGTTGTTTGACATCGATACGGTTAATTTGGACAGCCCAAGCTCACGGACGGCCGTGCCAAGCAGCAGCGCTGCGGCGCCCCGGTCCCTGAAGGCATGGTCGACAAGCAATACCGCGATCCGCCCGGCATGGCTGATTCCCAATGTACCGATCAGTTGATCGTCAAGGAATGCCCCGTAGAATACCATATCGCTGGTTAGGCGTATGCATTCGAGGTCATTTTGCCAATTCAGGTGAAAATACCGGCGGCTGCGGACGAAATCCGCAAATGTATCCGTGTCGATACGGCCGGCGGCAATTCCGCCCTTCTCTCCGGCGGCAGCCGGGCTACTCAAGCCACTCAAGAAGCTCAAACCGCTCAAATCGTTCAGGCTGAAAAAGGAAAGATCGTACAGTTTCGTATACCCTAACTTGTTGTAAAAAGAGATCGCCCGGTCATTTCCCGCAATGACCTCCAAATACAACTGGCGGCAGCCTTTCCGAACGGCTTCCTCCCGGTGCAGCTCCATCAGCCTTGCGGCAACGCCTTGCCCGCGTTCCTCCGCCCGTACGGCCAGCGCCCCGCAGCGCATCGTGCGGATGCCCTCGTATTCCTTGACGCCGCCCAGCGCAACCCCGATCGGCACATCCCCGTTCAGCGCCACTAAGGAATGCTCCCTGCTGTTTCCTTCCGGCCCGAAAAAGCGCGCCGCAAACTGCTCCATCGTATATTCAAACTTAATGATGTAGTCTGCAAAGCCTGTTTGAAACGCAGCGTACAGTACATCCAACTCACACTCCGTGCCGCGAACATATCGAATCACCCTAGCCCCTCCCTTCATGCTTACCATTAAGCTCGCCGTAAATCCGCCGCAAACCGGCCATTAAGCATTCGCCGCTTCCGGGATATCCATCCATTCGATCCCGTTGCCGAGCCGCAGCAGTTCATCCGCCTGCGCGTGCAGCTTCTCTCCGCGATGGGCGGAAATGATTAAAAAATCGGTATCGCGGGTTCCTTGCTCCACCGTTTCCTCCAGCAGCCGGGACATCGATACGGTCCGGTCCAGCACGACACGCGCCAAGGTATCCAGCAGCCATTCCAGTTGGCCGGCGTCGCCTGAAGGCCCGATTACGATCGACTCCCGCGGTCCGTCCGCAAGCCGGGCGTTGCACATCAGGCCGGTCTCGATGCCGTGCCGCAGCGCATAGCCGGCGACCGAAGCGGCAAACCGGATGCCGAGCTCGATCCGCTCCGGCTCGGTGATATTGCGCCACATCGTCTCGCTGTCCTCAACGTTGAGGCAGATCATCAGCCGGTGGTCCGCCGTATAATCGCGTTGATGCACCTGCAGCGCGCCCGTCCGCGCCGTGGCCTTCCAGTTGATGCTTTTCAGATCGTCCCCGGCCCGGTACTCCCGGACCCCGGAGGTCAGGAACGGGTCCTCCACAATCCAGCGCCGCACGGGCAGACTGCCGAGCCAGCTGTGATTCGGCAGCGGCAGCTCCCCAAGCTCGAGAATCCGCGGGTACACCAGCAGCTCCAGGTTCAGGTCGAATTTTTGGGTCATCCTCGTCACCCCGAGCGGGTCGCCTGTAGTAAGCGTCGCCGACTCCAGGCGGTACAGGCCCCGCCGCGAACAGGACACCCGATGCCGCCGAGTGATTTGGCGGTAAGGGCGAAGATAAAACAGGCTGATATGGTTCTGATAGATATCGCCCGAATACACATCCAGATTTTTCTGCTTGCCGAAGGCGATCCCCGCCGCCATGCTGGACTCCAGACGAAGCCAGGGCAAGGGCAGCGGCTTCGCGTTGGAGATGACCTCCACCATTTCCAGAGACTCCTCCTCGAACACGGCCCGCTTCGTAAAATAGCGGGTGTAACGCACGCCCTTCAAGGCCCAGCGGTTATAAACCCATGATAACAAGAGCGCGATCAGGAATGCGCTGACAATCGACCATGGGAGCATCGTTATACGCCCCCGCTTCCCTTGGCCGCCCCGATCTCCTCCGCCGGCACCTCCACTTCGGAAAGCGCCTGCCGGACGACGCCGTCCTCCCGCGCCTCCCCGAGGTTCAGACCATGGCGCAGCAGCAGGCGGTGGGCCAGCACCGGAACCGCGAGCTCTTTGATATCGTCCGGCGTCGCATATTCGCGCCCTTGGATCAGCGCATACCCCTGGGAAGCGCGGAGCAAGGCGAGAGCGGCCCGCGGGCTCGCGCCCAGTCGGACCTCGGGATGCCTGCGGGTCGCCTCCGCGATCCGGACGATATACCCGAGCAAGTCCCGGGACACGTGAACATCCGCCGCGCAGCGCTGCGCGGCCGCCACTTCCCCGGTCGTAGCCGCAGGGGCCAGCTCGTCCAGCGGGCTCGATTCGCGGAACCGCTGAAGAATGTCCACCCCCTCTTCAAAGCTAGGATAGCCCATGGAAATTCGCATCAGGAACCGGTCCAGCTGTGCCTCCGGGAGCGGAAACGTCCCCTGGTTGTCCACCGGGTTCTGGGTCGCCATCACGAAGAACGGAGCCGTCAGACTATGGGTGGTCCCGTCAATCGTCACCTGGCGTTCTTCCATGCATTCCAGCAAGCTCGACTGCGTCCGGGGCGTCGCCCGGTTGATTTCGTCGGCCAGCAGCACATGGGTGAACAAGGGGCCTGCGCGAAATTCGAAATCCCCTGATTTTTGATTATAAAAATGAATTCCGCTCAAATCCGACGGCAGCAAATCCGGGGTAAATTGCACCCGTTTAAATTCCCCGTCCAGCGAGCGGGCAAGCGCTTTCGCAAGCAGCGTCTTGCCGGTGCCGGGCACATCCTCGAGCAGGACATGTCCGTTTCCGAACAGAGCCGCCAGCAGCAAATCGATCACCTCGCCTTTACCGACCACGGCCCGAGCGATATTTACCCGAAGCCGCTTCGCCAAATCCATCGCGTTTTGCATATTCACGGTTAAAGACACCGCCTTCCGGCAATATATGTATTTCATCACGTATATTATTCATCATAACAAAAAGCCCGCCATCATTATAGCGGACTCTTCACAGGATGAAACAATTTTCGCTGCCTATTCTTTGCGCAGCCATTGATACAAATCGACCACGGACCCCATGGCGTATTCCTTGAGGACGGGAACCCCGTTCTCCAAAACGACCAGGCACGGAACGCTGGAAATTTGCCAGGCGTCCCGCAGCTTGGGAGCAAAGTTTATGTTCAGCTTTGTCGCCGGGATCGTGGGGCCCGCCTCTTCGGCGATCTCCAGCATCCGCTCCGCCAGCCGGCATGTTCCGCAAAAAGGGGTATGGAAGAGCAGCGCTTCTTTACCCTGCACCGTGTTCGCGTCCAGGCGCTGAAAGACTTCCTTTTCCGTCGTTTCCTGAAGCATGCCCCACCCTCCCTTCTCTTCGCTACTATATCACATTTATTCCTTGCTCCGCCCGGTAAAAACGAGAAAGGTCACGCCGAACTTGTCCGTAACGCTGCCATAAGCGGGGCTGAAATAGGTGGCCTGAAGCGGCTCCCGCACCCGCCCGCCTTCCTGTAAGAGCTCGAAAAGCTCCTCCGCCTCTTCGGCCTCCGCTACCGTGATGCACACTGTAACCTGGTTCCCCGGCTGCAAGGACTCATCCGAGGCGATATCGGCCACGAACAATTGGGAATCGCCGATCTTCAGCACGGAGTGCGCGATCCGCTCCCGGTCCGGTCCGCTCAGCAGCTCCGCCGGCGGATTCGGCATCTCGCCGAACGTTTGCTTAAACAGCACCTTGGCGCCCAGCACGCGCTCATAAAACGCAATCGCCTCGGCCGCATCCCCGTCTATCAATAAAAAAGGGGTCAAAATCATCTTCATCTAAAAACCCGCTCCCTTCAAAATTGTAGCCCATCTGGACTCGGATCCCATTGTACGGCATAATAGTGACAACTATTGTCACAAATATCAAATATAAATCGGAGAAATTTATGCCATGTCCAAGTCCAAACGATTAATGGAGTTAATGATGACCGTCAACCGGAAGCGCAAATTCACGGTCAAGGAGTTGGCCGAGGAATTCGGCGTTTCTTCCCGGACAATTCTGAGAGATTTACAGGAACTGAGCGAGCTTGGCGTTCCGCTGTATTCCGAAGTCGGACCGCACGGGGGCTATCAGGTGCTGAACGAGCGGGTGCTTCCCCCGATTGCGTTTACCGAGGAGGAGGCGGTCGCCATCTTTTTTGCCAGCCACGCCCTGCGCCATTACCGGTTCCTCCCGTTCGAAACGGAAGCTTCGGCGGCTCTCGGCAAGTTCTACAATTACATGCCGGGCGATGTCCGCGATCGCATCGACGAGATGAAGAACCGGGTTGATTTCATCAGCCCGCAAAGGCAGTCGGCATTTCCGCATCTGGCCGAACTGCTGGATGCGGCGATCCGGCAGCAGGTTATCGCCATCGAATATGAATCGGGAGGACGGCAAGACTGCCGCGACATTCAGCCGGTCGGCATCTATGCCCGCGGCGGGCTCTGGTACTGCCCCGCCTATTGTTTCCGGCGCGAGGATTTCCGGCTGTTCCGCTGCGACCGCATCCGTTCGGTTGTCCCCGGCCCTGAGCGGAAGCCGTTGGACATGCGCCATATCCATCTGGGAAATTGGGAATCCCATATCGCCGCCAAGCGCCATGACGCCGATTGCTATGTCGAGCTCACCAAATCCGGGGTGGACATGTGCGAGGCCGAGCTAGCCCGGCGAGTGCCGATGCATGTCCGCGAGGACGACTCCGGCTTTCTGAAAGGGACGATTCCGCTCGGGGAAATCCCTTTTCTGGCGAGATTCTTCATCGGCCTGGGCCGGGAGGCGACCGTGATCGAACCGCCCCGGCTTCTCGCCGAGATACGAAAAGTATTGTCCGAATTGATGGAGAGATACGAGTAAAGGTGAGGTACTCCGTACAAATTTAACTGGAAAACCTACAGTTAATTTCCCCGGATTTGGTGCACGGTATTAAATAACTGGAAAACCTACAGTTAAAAGCGGCATCCACGCCGGATTTTCGCCAATCAACCTAAATTAACTGTAGGTAATCCCGTTAATTCGCGTAAAAGGCGAAAACCGGTAATATTAACTGTAGGAAATACAGTTAATTCTCGTGCAACTGTAAAAAAAACGCGTGCTCCCATCGAAATGACGGAAGGCACGCGTTCTTTGTATCATAGAGTCCTCGGGTTGATTAGCCGCGGAATTCCTGCAGCCCCTCGTTGAGCGAGCGGGTTGCCTCGTAAACTTGCTGATACAGTTTGAACAGACGGCCGTATGTTTCCACATTGGCCGGAATCGGCTCATACGTCTTGCCGTAGCCGATGAATTTGTCGGCGCATTCCTTCAGGCTGCCGAACCAGCCGCTGCCGACGGCGGCCATCATGGCCGCGCCCATCGCCGGGCCTTGCTCGTTCTTCAGCGACACGACCGGCGTGCCGAAAATATCGGCCTGCATCTGCAGCCAGACCGGATTCTTCGCGCCGCCGCCGATGGAGATGATGCGCTCGATCGTCACGCCGGCGGCGCGGATCAGTTCCACGGACTCGGCCAACGAGAACGTGATGCCTTCCATCACCGCGCGGGCGAGATGCTCGCGGCGGTGCGTGCCGGACAGGCCGATGAAGCTGGCGCGGATCACGCTGTCCGCGTGCGGCGTGCGTTCGCCGACGAGGTACGGCGTGAACAGCAGCCCTTCGGCGCCCGGAGGCAGCGAGCCGACCGGAGCCAGCAGCTCATCGAAGCTGAGCTCCGGCGCGAGCGACTCCTTGAACCAGCTCAAGGAGTAGCCGGCGGCCAGGGTCACGCCCATGGCGTAAAAAGCACCCGGATGCGCATGGTTGAAGAAGTGCACCTTGCCGGCGAAGTCCTTGCTCTTGTCCTCTTCATAGGTGAGGACGACGCCGGAAGTGCCGATGCTGCACATCGCATCGCCTTTCCGGACAATGCCGGCGCCTACCGCGCCGCAGGCATTGTCCGCACCGCCGCCGAACACCCGGGTGTTCGGCGACAGCCCGCTCTCCCCGGCAAACGCCGGGGTCAGCGTGCCGGTCTCTTCCGTGCTGCCGACCAGCGGCGGGCAGAACCCTTCCGGAAGGCCGAACGCCTGGGCGATCTCCTCGCTCCAGGCTCCTTCCGGAACGTTCAGCAGCAGCGTGCCGGCAGCGTCGGAGATTTCCATTTCCACGCGCCCGGTCATCCGGTAGCGCAGATAATCCTTCGGCAGCACGAAGCGGGCCGCCTTCGCGAACAGCTCGGGCTCATGCTTCTGCACCCAAAGAATCTTCGGCAAAGTGAAGCCTTCCAATGCGGCGTTTCTCGTAATATCGAGCAGCTTGTCGCCGAGCTTCGCTTCGATTTCACGGCATTCCTTAGTCGTACGGGTGTCGTTCCAAAGAATAGCGTTGCGCAGCACGTTATTTTGCTCATCCAGCAGCACAAGGCCGTGCATCTGCCCGGAGAAGGAAACGCCATCAATATCTTCCGGAGGCACACCGCTCTCTTGCAGCAATTTTTTCAGACAGGCGATCGTTCCGTTTACCCATTCCTCCGGATTTTGCTCGCTGTAGCCCGGACGCTCCTGAATCAGCGGGTACGCCGCCGTCGCTTCGCCCGTGATTTCACCCTCCTGGTTAACCAGCACCGTCTTCACCGAGCTCGTGCCAAGGTCAACCCCGATTACGTATTTCATCCCGTTAAGCTCTCCCTTCATCCATCTCGTAAGGCCTTTGCCCAACCGTTTCATAGATTGACAAAAAGGGACGGCAAGCGTCCCTTTTTAATTCATCGCATGAATAATCAATTGCAACGTTAAAGCCGTATTATTTAGCGCTGAAAATGTATTCGTTCAGACGGGCTTTCACCAGTTCCAGGTGGTTGGATTTGTTGGTGATGTCGCTGTGCTCAAGAGCATAGGCTTCAAGCGTTTTGAAGTTGGCTTTGCCGGATACGATATCCGCGCCGATGCCGGATTTGAAGCTTGCATAGCGGTCTGCGATCAGGTTGTCGAAGAATTTCTCTTCTTTCAGCTTGGCAGCGACTTTCAGACCTTTTGCAAAGGTATCCATACCTGCGATGTGAGCGTAGAACAAATCTTCCGGCTCGAAGGAAGTACGTCTTACTTTCGCGTCGAAGTTCACGCCGCCGGAGCCGATGCCGCCGTTTTCAAGGATTTCGTACATAGCCAGCGTAACTGCATACAGGTCGGTAGGGAATTCGTCGGTATCCCAGCCGAGCAGCATGTCGCCTTGGTTGGCGTCGATGGAGCCGAGCATGTTGTTGATGCGGGCCACGCGCAGTTCGTGTTCGAACGTATGACCTGCGAGCGTAGCATGGTTGGCTTCCAGGTTGAGTTTGAAGTGTTTATCCAAACCGTATTTTTGCAGGAACGAGATGGTCGTAGCCGCGTCGAAATCGTATTGGTGCTTCGTAGGTTCTTTCGGTTTCGGCTCGATCAGGAATTGGCCGGTGTAGCCGATTTCATTGGCATAGTCGACAGCCATATGGAAGAATCTTGCCAGGTTGTCGAGTTCCAGACCCATATCGGTGTTCAGCAGGGATTCGTAACCTTCGCGCCCGCCCCAGAATACATAGTTTTCGGAGCCGAGTTCAACCGCTGTTTCCAGACCTTTCTTCACTTGGGCAGCCGCATAAGCGAATACGTCGGCGTTCGAAGTGGTAGCTGCGCCATGGACATAACGCGGATTGGAGAACATGTTGGCCGTATTCCACAGCAGCTTCACGCCGGAGGATTTCATGCCTTCTTTCAATTTTGCGATGATAACGTCGAGATTTGCGTTGGATTCTCTCAGGGTTGCGCCTTCAGGAGCAACGTCGACATCGTGGAAGCAGTAGTAAGGTGCGCCCAATTTCTCGAGGAATTCAAAGTTGACTTCCACGCGAGCTTTGGCCAGATCGAGGCCGGATACCGTTTCCCAAGGACGGATCATGTTCGCCGCGCCAAAAGGATCCGTACCGTTCATGGTGAATGTGTGCCAATAAGCCACTGCGAAACGAAGATGTTCTTTCATCGATTTGCCGAGCACAACTTCATTCTCGTTATAATGTTTGAATGCCAGAGGGTTGTTGGAGCCTGCGCCTTCATACTGAATTTTGCCGATGTTCTTGAAATAACTCACTGTCTGAGTCCTCCCTGCATAATTTTAATTTTAGTAAGCCCTTACATTGCGATTCGTTGCTGTAGTCTATCTTGTAGGTTCCAAGGGTAGCATTCCCTATTTCACGGGGTGCATGCCCTTTTCAACTAGATCGTATCACGTTATACTTAGTTTGTCTAGTAAACTAACTAAGTTATTTAGTTAGGATTTGTTTTTTATGTTATGATGGCAAATAAGGTCAAGACTATACGGAGGAATCTCATGAAAATAACCGGCGACCAGCAGCTGATCAAAAAAATGAACAAAACCATCGTGCTGGATACGATCCGCCAGAAGCAGCCCTTGTCGCGGGCGGATATTTCGGCCGCCATCGGTCTGAACAAGGCGACCGTCTCTTCGCTCGTAGCCGAACTGATCGACAGCCGGCTCGTCAACGAGATCGGACCAGGCGAATCGAGCGGCGGACGCAAGCCGACGCTGCTGCTGTTCAACAAGCAGGCCGGCTTCGCCATCGGCGTCGACATCCGCGTCAGCGATTTGCTGGCCGTGCTGGTGGATCTGGAGGGCAACGTCATCCGCGAGAAAAGCGTGCCTCTTGCCGATTCCGAACCGGGCAGCATGGCGGAGCAAATCCGCAAAACGGTCGCCCAGCTCAGCCGAAGGCTGCCGGAATCGCCGTACGGCATCGTCGGGATCGGCATCGGCGTGCCCGGTCTCGTCGACGAAACGAGCCGCGTCGTGTCCGCCCCGAACCTGGGCTGGGACAATGTCGATCTCGCCGGCGCGCTGGCCGCGGAGCTCGGCGACAACATCCATATCGACAACGAGGCGAACGCCGGAGCGATCGGCGAGAAGCTGTACGGCGCCGGGCGCGATTCGCTCAACCTGATCTATTTAAGCATCGGCGTCGGGATCGGTTCGGGGATCATCGTCGGCGGCGAGCTGTACCGTGGGACTTCCAACTTTTCCGGTGAGGTCGGCCACATGACCGTCGCCGAGGACGGCCCGCTTTGCCGCTGCGGCAACCGGGGCTGCTGGGAGACGCTGGCCTCGGAGAAGGCGCTTGTGGACCGGGCCGCTTCCCTCTGGAAAGAGGACGCTCCCTCATTGGAAGAAATCCTGGCGTCCGCCAAGCAAGGCGACAAGGATGCGGTCGAACTGCTGAATGAAATCGGCTCTCAACTCGGCGTCGGCCTGGCCAATCTGGTCAACATTCTGAACCCCGAGCTGATCGTCATCGGCAACCGCCTGTCGCTCGCCGGCGAGGTGTTCGAGGACGCCATGCTGGGGACCATCAAGAACCGGAGCCTTTCCTACCACCGGAAAAAGACGCATGTCGCTTTCGCCAAGCTGGGCATCCGCTCCACGGCGCTCGGCGCCGCGTCCATGCCGATCACCGCTTTTCTGACCGATCCGGATGTGAGCGTACAGGAGACGGTATAGAAGGAGTCAAGTCGATCAGGGCGTTCAAGGCGATCACTCCTCGCGAGTTCCTGTTCCTGCAAAAATACATTTTTTACCGAATCACGACGATGAACATTTAAAAATTCCTGCGATCGTGCAGCAATTCTCCGCATTTTCTCTCCCAAAGGGAGTTTATGCATGGAAAACCTGTACATTCGCAGGAATTTCTATTTGAGTGGGACTATTTTAGAGAAAAAGATGCACTTTTGCAGGTTTGGTTCTTCGCAAAAATAGCAGACTTACACGACCCTGCTTAGAAAATGCTTGAGGAACCGGTCGGCGTCCACAGCGGTGCAAACCCGGATTTTCGGTTCCCCCTCCGCCGTGCCCACCGTGCGGCCGGTTTCCTCTCCTTCGGTAACGACGGTAACCCGCATCGGTTCCGCCTTAACGAGGCTGGGGTCAACGGCCACGCCCACCGCCAGCGGATCATGCAGCCCGCAGCCGCCGAGCCCGGGGTAGCAAGATTCGTAGAAGCCCATATAATGCTCGCACATCTCCGCCAGGAATAAGGCATCCCGGCGGCCGGAGGCGCGCCAGACATCCAGCTGCGTTCGCGGCAGCAGCGTCTGCAGCGTCACGTCCAGGCCGACCAGGGTCAGCGGCAGACCCGCGGCAAACACGGCCGCTGCCGCCTCCGGGTCGGCCACGATGTTGGCTTCGCCGTAAGGAGTGACATTGCCGGGCACGCCGACCGCCCCGCCCATGACGATCACCTCGCGGACCAGCGGCACGATCCCGGGGTCCCGTTCGATCGCCTGCGCCAGATTGGTGAGCGGGCCGACCGAGATGATCGTCACCTCATGCGGGCGCCGCCGCACCTCGGCGATGATGAAGTCGGCGGCGTTGCCCGGCTGCGCGCTTCCTTGCGGCGGTGTCTTCAGCGCATTGCCGAGCCCGTCTTCGCCGTGCACATGCCGGGAATATTTCGGCTTCTCCCCGCGACGGAGCGTCTCCTTCGCTCCCTCGACCACGGGAATCCTCCCGCTCCCGCCTTCGCCGAGGCTCTCCAGCACCGCCAGGGTGTTCCGCGTCGCTTCCTCGGCGGTCACATTGCCGAAGCAGGTCGTGACGCCCAGCAGCTCAAGCTCCGGCGAATGCACGGCGTACGCGAGCGCGAGCGCATCGTCAACCCCCGTGTCCACGTCGAGAATAACCCGACGCTTCATAGCGGCGCCATCCATAGCTTCTATCGTCCCCTTGGCTTTCTCGGCTGCCTCGCCGGCCGCCTGCATAAACCGCTCCGTCTCCGCCGGATCCGGCATCGACGACTGGGCGCCGCGCCGGGTGACCGTCAGCGCCCCGACGGCATTGGCGAACCGGGCGGCCTCCCGCAAATCCTTGCCCGCAACCAGCGCCGTCGCCAGAGCCCCGGCGAACGCGTCCCCTGCGGCGGTCGTGTCGACCGCCTCCACGCGGTATCCGGGCAGGGCGAACGTTTCGCTATCGCCCGTCACGACCACGCCCCGGCGGCCCAGCTTGGAGAACACCGTCCGGACGCCTTTGTCCCGCAGCACGGCGCTAGCCGCTTTAGCGCTCGGCTCATCGTCCACCCGCATCCCCGTCAGTTCGGTAATTTCATGCTCGTTCGGCACGATATAGCTCACTTTGGCCAGCAGCTCGTCCGGCAGCGGGCCGGCCGGAGCCGGGTCGAGCATCACCGGGACGCCATGTTGATCCGCGATCGCCACGGCCTCCGCAATCGCTTCCTGCGGAATTTCCAACTGCACCATGATCAGCTTCGCTTCGGCCAGCAGCGCTTCATGAGCGCGGATATATTCCGGCGACACCCGGTAGTTGGCCCCCGGCGCCACCACGATGCTGTTGTCCCCGTCCTCATCGATATTGATTAAGGCGACGCCCGTGGACTCGTCCTTGATCCGGCCGACGCCGGATACGTCAACCCCGGCCTGTCGTAAATGTTCGAGCAACCGGTCGCCGAACAAATCCTCCCCGACCAGCCCGAGCATCGCGACGGACGCCCCGAGTCTGCCCGCGGCGTAAGCCTGGTTCGCTCCCTTTCCGCCGGGACTCATGAGGAATCCGCTCCCCAGCACCGTCTCCCCCCGTCCCGGTCTACGCTTCGTTGCAACAACCATATCCATATTCAAGCTGCCTATTACTACAATATCTGCGCTCATGTTTTGTCCTCTCTTTACAATTGTCCATGACAAAGTAGTCTTCATAGTCATCATTTCAATAATCCGTATTTATCATAGACCATTTGATCCGGGTTCATCAATCAACGAGGCCGCCGGGCCAGGATTCTACAGATCATGATTTTACCAATTGGTCCGCAGAAATTTTCGTTAGGGGAGATAGAGATATTTACTTTTTACTTAAAATTGTGCATAATGAGAATTAACAAGTGATAATGATTATCATTATTGATTTGTCCCGAAATGCTGATCATTCAAGTTTGCATATAAAGGAGTATGAAGCCCATGAGTGTATCTACCCGAAAATCTTCGCTGCTGATCGACGATTATTTGGATTTGCTGAACCTTGCGACCCGTTTGGGCGATCAAAAATGGCAGAAAGAGATCATCCGCAAGCTGGAATATTTGCAAGCTCAATTGCAGCCCGAATAGGCATTTTCGAATCCTTAATATAAATAGCACCCGTGAAACACGGCTTATCAAAACGCCATGCTTGCGGGTGCCTTTTTTGTTCCTCGATATTAAAACCAGCTTAGACCAATGCCGGTTCCTTAAGCAAATACCGGTGTACTTCCTTCGCCGCCTCACGGCCTTCCCGGATCGCCCAGACGACCAGGCTTTGTCCGCGCCGCATATCGCCGGCGGCAAATACGCCTTCCGCATTGGTGCTGTAGCTGCCCTCGGCAGTTTTTACATTCGAGCGCTCATCCCGCTGAATCCCCAACTGTCCAAGCAGCCCGTCCTCCGGCCCGGTAAACCCGAGTGCCAGCAAGACCATATCGGCCGGAAGCAGCCGCTCGGTTCCCGGCACTTCCACCGGTACAAGGCGTCCTTGCCCGGAATCTTTCCATTCGATCTCCACAGTCAGAATTCCGGTGATCCGTCCGCTTTCGTCCCCGACGATCCGTTTCGTCGAAACTTGATAGCGGCGTGGATCCTCGCCGAACAGGCGGATGGCTTCCGTCTGGCCGTAATCGGTCTTCAGCACCTTTGGCCATTCCGGCCAAGGATTGCCCGGCAGCCGGGTCAAAGGCGGCTTGGGCATGATCTCCAATTGGATCACGCTGCGGCAGCCGTGACGGATCGCGGTGGCCACGCAGTCCGTCCCGGTATCGCCCCCGCCGATGACGACCACGTCCTTGTCCTTGGCCGAGATATACCGGCCGTCCTCGAGCCCGGAGTCGAGCAGGCTCCGCGTATTTTGCGTCAGGAAGTCCATCGCCTGGTACACGCCGTCCAGCTCTCTTCCTTCCACGGCCAGATCGCGGGCCTTCGTGGAGCCTCCGCACAGCACCACGGCGTCGTATTCCGCCATAAGCTCTTCCGTAGAGAGGTCTTTGCCCACTTCGACGCCGGTCACAAAGGTGATTCCTTCCGCCGCCAGCAGGTCGACCCGGCGCTGGACGATGCTTTTGTCCAGCTTCATGTTCGGGATACCGTACATGAGGAGCCCGCCGATCCGGTCGGCCCGTTCATATACGGTTACCGTATGCCCCGCTTGATTGAGCTGGTCGGCGCAGGCGAGTCCCGCCGGGCCGGAGCCGACCACGGCTACCTTCCTGCCGGTGCGCATCTCCGGCGCTTCGGGCGCGATCCAGCCTTCGGCAAAGCCTCTGTCGATGATCGATTTCTCGATATTCTTGATCGTTACGGGCGAGCCGTCTTTCCCGACCGTACACGCTCCTTCGCATGGAGCGGGACAGACGCGGCCGGTGAATTCGGGAAAATTGTTTCTTTTGTGCAGACGCTTCAGCGCTTCCTTCCAGTTGCCGCGATATACTAGGTCATTCCACTCCGGAATCAGGTTATGGACCGGACAACCCGAGGCCATGCCCGACAGCATTCTTCCCGCATGGCAAAAAGGAGTGCCGCAATCCATACATCTGGCCCCTTGAAGCTTTAATTTTTCTTCATCCAGCGGTATCGAAAATTCATTCCAGGTCGTAATCCGGTCGAGCGGCTGAATCTCCCCCGGCACCTCCCGTTGATATTCCATAAATCCGGTTGCTTTTCCCATCTCCATCCCCCTATTCAACCGTATGCCGATCATGCCGATTTGCCGCGTGGATGCATAAATCTATATGATTTGCGATAAGCCGCATTTTCGCTTCTCTGCGTTATTGCTATGAAGCAATAAACTATAAGCCGCGACGATATCCTGCTTCGGCACACTAAATACAGTTATGGTATCACCGAATCCCGGATCGGCTGAATGAAGAATATCACGCAGGATCAAAATAGGAGAAAGGCACCGCAGTATTTGCCGAGCCTGGCATACGGTGCCTTAATGAACAATAGTGGGCGCTTTGATCCGTTATTCCAATTCATCTGTCTTGCCTAAGATCGAAAGCCGCTCCTGCCCGGCGAATAGCTTGCCGCGGTATTCAAACGGCGAGATGCCTTCCAGCTCCTTAAATACCCGGGAGAATTGCTTCGTATTCTCGAAGCCGACCGCCGCTCCGATTTCCGAAAGCTTGAGCGTACCGGTTCCGATCATCTCCTTGGCCTTGCGGATACGCACTTTTTTCAAATACAGCACAAAGTTCTCGCCCGTATAGGCCTTAAAAGCTTCGCTAAAATAGGAATAATTCAAAGAGACATGATTGCTCACCATCGCCATGTTCAGCGGCCGGTGATAATTGTCCTCAATATAGGTTATCGCTTCCTTCATATCCCCATGCTCGCTGTGTGCCGAACGGATGCCTTTGATATATTCGTTCAAATCTAGCAGCAGCTGCTCGAGCGAGCGGAAGTAATCATGAAAATGGCGGAAATTCGTCATATTCCCGACTTTCCGGTACAGCTTAAGCACTTCCACTGAAGCTTCTCCGTAGACACGGAACACTTCGTCCAGTACCCGTTCGTTGATGCGCCGGCTTACGGCCTCCAAATAGGAAATTTCGATTCCCGGCAGCCGGTCGATCCGGAAAATACTATGCAGCAGCGCGCTGATCTCCTTCTCCCGGTTCGTTCCCAATATGTTGCCGAGCTTACGGATTTCCTCCTCGGGAACGGCAAAATATTGTCTCTCCTTCATCATCTCCCCATACCAGATCAATCTCGTCTTAGGATAGATGAATGTATATTCGAGCGATTTCCGCGCTTCCTCGTAACATTGGGGAATATCCTCCAGCCTGCCGGTTTCCTCGCTGATCCCCATAAGCAGCCCGCCCAGATCCTTCTCGGCGGCAAGCTGCGACATTTCCGCGAATTTTCGCTGCGGTCCCCCGATCAGAACAACCCGGCCTTCGCTGTCCAGGAGAGCGGCGTTCAGCTCGCCCTTTACGCTGCTTAGCATATGTTCGGCAAGCGATTTAAGCTCGTCTTTCTTCATATTTCTGCCGTCGTCATATTTATAGGCCAGCACCGCTACCGAAAAAGGAAGCGAGTAACCTTCGAATCCGATTTCTTCTCTCAGCTTAGCCACCTCCTCCTCCGGTATCTCCGGTTGAAGAAGAAATTCCTGAAGACGTCTTGATTGCAGTTGATTCCGGTACGCTTCCGTCATTGCAATCTGTTCCGCCAACTGCGACTGCTTTTTCAAGTCCTCCTCGCTTTTGCGCAGAGCGGCGAACAGCTCATCCCGACGAATCGGCTTGAGCAGATAGTCCATCACCTGATACCGGATTGCGGCTTTAGCGTATTCGAAATCTTCATACCCGCTGAGGATGATAACGATCGGCCGATGCGCTCCGGATTTCCCCGACATTTTTTCAATCAGTGTGATGCCATCCATCACAGGCATACGGATATCGGTGATAACGACATCCGCTCCCTCGGAGCGATATAACTCCAGCGCTTCGGCTCCCTGCGTCGCGGTCATCACCTGGTAAAGGCCCGGAAATTCCCGTTCAATCATCGTCTTTAGCCCGAGCCTGATATTTTTCTCGTCATCAACGACCAACAACTTGATCATTATTGCCTACCCCTCCTGTCAAAAGCACTTTGGGTATGATCATAACCACACTGGTATAGCCGCCCTGCTCACTGAGCACTTCCAGACCATAAGCCTGGCCGAAGAACAATCGGACTCGCTCCTGAACATTGATCAACCCGATTCCCCGGATCTTGTTATCCTTTCCGAAGCCACCCGGAACTTTCTCCCTTGTGTTGACCAGACTCAGCTCCGCGTTTAACCTGTCCAACTGTTCGGGTTCGATCCCATTTCCGTTATCCGTCACCGAAATCCGGATATTCTCCTCCTGCCATTCAACCACGCGTATATGGATTTCCCGTGTCCCCGTCTCTTCGACCGCCCAAGCATGTTTTACGGCATTTTCGACAATCGGTTGAAGCGACATCTTGAGCACCTCCAATTCCATATAAGCATCGGGTATATCAAGCCGGAGTTGAATGGGCTCATCAAATCGGATATTCATAACCTCTATATAGTTCTCGATATGCCGGACTTCGTCGCGAAGCTTCACGTACTCTCCGGACCATTTAAAGTTATATCTCATCATACCGCCAAGAGAAGTCAGCGCATCGGAGATAGCCCTCTGATTTTCAATCTCGGCCAGCATTTTAATATTCTCTAATGTATTGTACAGGAAATGAGCGTCGATTTGGTTGTGAAGCGTGCGCAGTTCCGCCTCCTTGGTCAGGGCCTGCTTATATACAGCCTGCGCCACCAGTGTATTGATGGTGTTCATCAGCTTCGAGAAATGATGGGCCAGTTCCCCGACTTCGCCGCCTCCGCGGATGACGATTCCGCTGTATGTCTCACCCTTCCGGACCTTTTTCATCTCCTCGGTCAGCAGACGAAGATTTTTCAAGATAAAAGCATTCATAATATAGGTAATGATGGTTACAAGCGTGATAAAACCAATGTTGGCTCCGATCAATAAATTGCGTGTATGTGATATTTCTTTCAGCACATTATCCATAGAAACGATATTAAGCAGATCCGCATTGATTCGCTCGATCGGCTTGTGCAGCAGCAGAAATGTATTTCCGTTCTCCGAGTAATTATAATCCCATTCCCCGGTTGCCCTGTAATGCTCCAGCCGCTCCCGGATCACCGTTTGCATCTTCGGATTGGTCGCCAGGAAAGAATTTTGGTCCCGGGTAAAAATCTGAGCCTCGCTATCCACAATCAACATTTGCGATTGGCTGTCCTGAATGACAGAGTAGGTTCTCGGGCTAAACTTCTCCAGCAGCATATCTACCTGAACCATGCCTACATGATGATTGGCCGGAATGCTCATTTCGCGGAGAAGGGACACCTTTGGTGTCAACGCCGGGGTTTGCCCCTTATAGCGGTCAAGGAGATCCGGGTCATTGTATAGAAAGGACCAGGATTCCATTCCATTCATCTGCACAGCCTTCTGATACCATACCTCGTCAGCCACCCGGCTTTCGCGCAGGAACATCGGCCAAATTTCAATAATGTTGTTGCTGGAGAACATGCGGAGATGTTCCACATTAGGGTTATAGTATTGAATACGCGTCAAATCCTTGAAGATGTTGTTGTTGAAATCCACTAAATCTTCGGTATCGGGTTCACTGGTATTAACCAGGTAATCTTTTACGTCCTGATCCTCATACGCGACCTGCATGGCCCGGACCATGGACTCAATCTGCGTCTGAATATGCAGTTCCTCCATATCGAGCAGGGATTGGCTCTTGTCCCTGGCATCGCGCAAATACATATTATTAATCATTTCATACGAATAAAAGGACACCAGCATACTCGGTCCCAAAATAATAAAAACGTAGGCGGCAATCAGGCGGCTCTGCAGCGAGCGGCGCCCGAACCAATACATGAAGGAATCCCATATCGACGTCCAGCGCTTGCTCCTCATTAGCGGATGACTCCTTTTTGTAAACACCCAAAAGCCCGCGTACAGCGGGCTTTTGGGCATGGCTATTATTACATGCCGAGCTTTTTCTTGTTCTCGTCGTATTTCTTTTGTTGGAAAGCTTGAACCTCTGCAAGACCCAAGTCTTCCTGTTTCTTGACGTAATCTGCCCAGAGCTTGTCGAATTCGGCTTCGGATGGAGCCATCAACAGCTTAGGCAGCGTCTTGCTGCGCAGATCCTTGATCTTGCTTAGGATGATCCCCTCCTCGGAGTTGGCCAAAGGATCAAGCAAATCGAATTCCGAGACACTCTTCGTCTTGCCGCGAGTCCAGTCTTCCAATTGCTTGTATGGTTCTACGGACTGAGGAGTCCATTGCTGCGTAATGTTGGTATCTTGCATCATCCAAAACGTGAACGAAGATCCGTATTGCTTGTCGAATGCCGCACGGTCTTTGTTCATCAGGTCAAATGCTTCAGGCTTGAATTGATCCTTACCGTCAATTGTATCATAGCTGACGCCTTTTTCACCGAGATAAAGGTCTTTTTGGCCTTCTTCACTCATCAAGTAAGTCAGGAATTTGATTGCGCGTCCTTTGTCCTTAACATCCTTGGAGATCAGCGTCACTGTCCATCCGGAAATGGAAGGACCGTTCAGTTGCGGTGCATCCAGGTTGCTGTTCGCAGGTCCGTCTACCGCGATATATATTTTGTTGGGATCTTGTTGGTACAGGGTACCCAATTGAGCCGCAAAATCAGTGCGTTGATACAGCATGGCAAAGTAACGGCCTTGAGCGATCTTCTCTTCCATTTGAGCGCGCTTGTCGATGAAGATATCTTTCGCCAGCAAACCTTCTTCGTTAGCTTGACGCAATGTCTTCAACCAGCGAACATACTCCGGATCGGTTTCGCGGTTGTACAGCTTGCCGTCTTTTTCTCTGGGAATCGCCAGGAAGTTTTGAATGTAGCCTTCCAAGGAATCATTGCCGGTGGCCGTGAATTCATGCAGGCCGAGCGGAATCATCGGTTGGCCGTCGATTTCAGGGTACATTTCTTTCGCTTTTTTCAGAGCGGCGATGAAGCCTTCCGGCGTACGCATATCCGGGCTGCCGATCGCTTCGTAGATATCCTTGCGGACTACGAAAGTTTGGTTGGATACATAAGTATCTCCGTATTTCTCGTAGTCTTTAGGAGACGAGGAAGAGTTCGGATATCCGTACACGTTGCCGTCCTCTTGAGTATACCAGCCAAGCTTGTCGGGGTCGGCCACTTTAAAGAAGTATGGATCATATTCTTCAGCCAATTTGTTCAGCGGCTCAACAAGGCCGCCTTCGATCATTTTCTTCACGCCATCTTCATACCAGCCAAGGGTGATGAAATCAGGCAGCTTGCCGGAAGCGATCAGCGTGTTCAGCTTTTCGTTTTCGTTCCCGGCCGGAACGATAAAGTTGATGTCCACGCCGGTCTTTTTGGTTACATACTGGGAAGTCGGGTCAACCCCCCATTTATTAGGGAACCAGGCAAAGTTCAGATACCAGTCAAACGTAATCGGAGACGTGTCGGACTTCCAGCCCGGTTCGTCGGCCGAAGGTGTGGCAGCCGGTTCGGATGGCGTCGCCGTATCCGCCGTTGTGTTGTTAGCGTTTTCTGTTTGGGCTGCGTTTTTGCTGTTACTACCGCAAGCGGCCAGAGACAGAACCATGATACATGCCATCAAAAGCATCATCATTTTTTTGGACTTACTTTTCATGCCCATGCTTTTTACCCCTTTTCTGAATTGTTATCATGCTATAATTGCAACTCCAGAGCCGCCGCTTGGCGGCCCGGAGGAGTTACTGCAATGAATGCGGGCTCACGCCCAAGATTAGCCCTTGATGGAACCGATCATCATTCCTTTAACGAAGTAACGCTGCAGGAACGGATATGCGAATACGATCGGAAGCGTTGTAACGACCATCGTTGCCAGTTTAACGGATTGCGAGGTTACTGTCTTGGTGACTGCGCTGCCTTGCAAGGCCGTGGTCATAATATTGGAACTGGATTGCGCCACAACCCGGTACAGGAAGGTCTGAATCGGCTGCAGCGACTCCTTATTGACGTAGATAATCCCTGCGAAGTAATCGTTCCATTGATATACCCCGTGGAACAGGGCGATGGTGGCAAGCACGGGCATGGATACCGGGAGCACGACTCTCAGGAAGACCGTCCAGTCGTTCGCCCCGTCGATCCGGGCCGCTTCTTCCAATCCGTCAGGAATATCGCGGAAGAAGGTCATGAAGATGATGAGATCAAAAAAACTGAACAATACCGGTATAATATATACCAAAAAGTTATCAAGCAAGTTCAGATCGCGAATCAGCAAATAAGTAGGAATCAGACCGCCGGAGAAGATCATGGTGACCGTCCCCATCAGAATATAAAATTTGCCGGCAATCAAGTCTCTGCGCGAGAAGGCATAAGCTACCATGGCTGTGAAAAATACATGCGCCACCACCCCGAGGACGGTCTTGGCAACGGTGAGCCCCATGGCGGTCATAATGCCGGGGTTATTGAACACGGCCTCATAATTCTCCAGACTAAATACCCGCGGCCACCAGTATATGCCCCCCAGCATCGCATCCTTGCCGTCGTTGAAGGAGTTGATCAGTACATACCAGATCGGATACAGCGTTACAAAGCAGATGATGAGCATTCCCAGATTGTTAAGGGTATCGAAGACGACATCGCCTTTTGTTCTGCGATTTAGTAAAAACATGTGCAGGTCCTCCTTGGCCTAAAACAACGAAGTGTCGTTGAGTTTTTTGGATACTTGGTTCGCAATCAGCAGCAGCGTGATCGCAATGACGGATTTAAACAATCCGATTGCCGCGGAGTACGAATATCGGCCGGAAGAAATGCCTGTATAATACACGTAGTAATCAATAACATTACTTGCACTGTCGTTCAATGCGTTGCGCAATACCAGGATCTGGTCGAAGTTGGAGTTTAGCACGCCGCTGACGGCCAAAATAAACAGGATGCTGATGGTGGCCTTGATTGCCGGAAGCGTAACGTACCACATTTGTTGGAAACGTCCGGCACCGTCAATTCTAGCGGCCTCGTACATTTCAGGAGAGATGCTCGTAATCGCGGCCAAATATATAATGGCGGACCAACCGAGCTCCTTCCACACATCCGAAGTGATGACGATCGTCCAGAAATATTTCGGTTCAGCCAGGTAAGAAATCGGCTGATCGATCAGGTTCAGCGCCATTAAGATTTCATTGATAATTCCCACGTCCGACAACCAGGTTGCCAGAATGCCGCCCAGCACGACCCAAGACAAGAAGTGGGGCAGGTAAGAAATCGTCTGAATCGCTTTCTTGAAGCGCAGCGAGCGAACCTCATTCAAGAAGAGAGCGAATATAATCGGCAGCGGGAACGTCAACAGCTTGAGCAAGCTGATGCCCAGCGTATTTTTCATGATATATACAAAATTTTCATCCGACAAAAATTCTTTGAAATGCTCCAGTCCGACCCATGGGGCTTCGGAAATGGTTCTGATGATGTCGTAATCCTTAAACGCAATGATGATGCCGTACATGGGAACGTAGTTGAAAATGATCATCCAGGCGATGCCGAGAAGAGCCATGATTTGAATATGTCGTTGCGAATACAGTTTTTTCAGCCATTTGCGCCTTTTTGATGGCGGCGTCTCTTTTTGTGTCATGGCTGCAGGATTAGTAATCTGTTGCATTTCCATTCCCTCTGACCTCCAAGCTGTTCATGGGCTATAATATGAAAGCACTTTCAATAATGCGTAATTTAATTCTAAGTTGATTCCCGGACAGGGGTAAGGCTCCAGATTTCGTATTGGGGGCTCATATTTCGGATGGCGAAAAAAGTATCCATTGATTTCCTGAAACCCCCCATTTATGATGGGATTAGGATGCACTCCCGTATGCCGGACATGACTAGCGTTACATAACTTTCCGTTTACGGTTATTAATAGGGGGTCTTTTACAATGGACAAGGAAGTCTGTTATTCCCGAATGGAGTCGATCATCGATTCATCCGCTTTATTGCGCTCCATCGACGCGATGGGCGTGGGTATGGCCATTATCGATCCCAATCTGAAGGATAACCCGCTCGTTTACGTGAATCGGGGCTTCGAGCAAATTACCGGCTATTCCCGGGAAGAGGTTCTCATGCGTAACGGCGGATTCTTATACGGCGAAGAAACCGACAGAAGACTGGTCAACATCATTCAAAAGGCCATTCAGGAAAACCGGATGGATAAGGTCACCTTCAAGAATTACAAAAAAGACGGCAGCTCCTTCTGGAATCAATTTATTATCAGCCCCGTTCCGGACCCGGACGGCAAGCCGGGATATTTTGTCGGCTTGCAGTTCGACGTTACCGAGGAGATGGAGGAGCGGAATGCTTCAGACCAGAAAATGCGCCAGCTCTCCTACTTCGATCCGGTAACCGGTCTGCTCAATATGAACCGTTTCAAGGAGGTCGTGCGATCCGAGCTGGCCGCTACGGAAAGCGAACATAAAACGGCCGCCATTTTGCGCATCAACCTGAACAAATTCCGATACATAAACGAAAGCTACGGCGAGGGCGCCGGCAACGAGCTGCTCGCCCGGGTAGGCGAACGGATCCGCGCCTATTTCAGCGAGGATACGCCAATTTGCCGCAGCTTTGCCGATGATTTTATCATCCTGTTGCCCCGCCTGGACGACCCGTTACATATCCATAGAGCGGCCAGCGGTTTAAATGAGCTGCTCAAACAACCGTATACCGTGCTTGGCGAGGAAATCGGCGTCGGCTTCGGGATGGGCATCAGCATCTTCCCGGATGACGGCGGGGATGTGCCGGTGCTGCTGAAGCATGCCGAGCTGGCGATGAAAGAGGCCAAAGGCGCGTCGCTCGGCGACCCGCATTATTTCGATTATTATTTGATGGACAAGCTTTTGGAACGCGTCCAAATAGAAAAGAAGCTGCCACGGGCGCTGGCGGTAGGGGAATTCGAGCTGTTCTACCAGCCGAAGGTCGATCTGGCAACCCGGACCTTGACGGGGCTGGAAGCCTTGATCCGCTGGAATGATCCCGCGCAAGGCCTCGTTTCGCCGGCCTCCTTTATTCCGATCGCCGAGGAGAGCGGATTCATCGTCGAACTCGGGGAATGGGTGCTGTGGGAAGCCTGCCGGACCAACAAGCGCTGGCAGGATGCCGGTTACCCCAAGCTGCCGGTATCCGTCAACGTGTCCGCCGTCCAATTCAGGCACCCGCAGTTTGTCCGGACGGTGGAAGCCGTGCTGGAGCAGACCGGGCTTGAACCGCGGTACCTGGAGCTGGAGGTAACTGAGTCGCTGCTGAATGATCCGGTGCTGATTAAAGACCGGCTCGACTCTTTGGAGCAGCGCGGCATTTCCCTCTCGGTCGACGATTTCGGGACGGGATACTCGTCGATTTATTATTTGAAGGAGCTGCCGCTGCAGGTGCTCAAAATCGACCGGACTTTTGTCCGCAATACGCCCGCTTCGCCAAGAGACAATTCGCTGCTCCTGTCGATTATTCAACTGGGCAAATCGCTGGGCCTGACGGTGCTGGCCGAAGGCGTAGAGACGAAGGAACAGTTCGACTTTCTGCGGCAGCATGATTGCGACCAAATCCAGGGCTTCTACTATAGCCGTCCCGTCGACAGCGAAACGATGGAGGAAATGCTGCGGATCAGCCGAATTTAATAACTTATTATAAAAATGGCAACAGGCACCTCGCGGAAGTTCCGTTAGGTGCCTGTTGCCATTTTTTGTGATAAATCTTGGTGAGCGAAGGAGCCATAAGCCCCTATGATGGACTAGTACAGTACATTTTCTTCATCAGAATGGAGGAAGCGCTATGATTCGATTGGAAGACAAGGATTACGGCAAAGTAGCGGAACAACTGCGGTCGATCCCGATCAACACTTTGTTTGCCCAGGCGGTTCTCACCGGGCAGGTCCGGGGGACCGTGTATGCGGATAACGCGGAAAATCCGGGCGCGTTTTATATCGTGAATCCTTACGGGATGTCGCTCTTGTTCGGAAAAAGCGGGGACGACGATTTTCGCGAAGCATTGAAAAACTATCTTCTAAATGCCGGACAAGCCAGACAAGCCGCGGAATGGCTGCAGGCCTATCCGGACGAATGGAATTTCTTTATCGCCGAGCTTGCCGGATCGGAGCAAAACCGCGATCGCAAAATCACGGAATACAGCCGAATCAATTTCAATTTCGACCGGCAAACTTATGAATCCGCCGCTAGCCGGGCCGTTCCCGGGCTTCACACCATCGTCCCAACGACCAAAGAAATGTTTCATCAACTGAGCGGAAGCGTCAGCCCCAAAAATTTCTGGATCGACGCGGACGAGTTCCTGGGGCGGGGAAAGGGCTTCAGCCTGATTGAGGACGGAGAGGCCGTGTCCACCGCCTTCGGCGCCTTCCGGATCGGGGAACAGCTCGAAATCGGCATCGAAACGGCGGAACAGGCGCGCGGCAAGGGTTACGCCTTCCACGTCAGCATGGCTCTGATCGAATATTGCTTAAGGAACGGTCTGGAACCGGTCTGGTCCTGCCGGAGAGAGAACGAAGCTTCTTACCTCCTGGCGCAAAAGGTCGGGTTTGTGCCGACGATTCGCCTTCCCTACTATCACCTGCAAGCATAGTAACAGGCTGGGGTTGTTCATGTCGGATTACTTTACCGCCTAAGCTAGCCCTGCCGCTGCAGTTCCCGCAGCTCCTTCCAGCGGATGAAACGGATGCCTTCCTGCAGCAGTACCTCTCTTACTTCCGGGTCGCGGAACAGCTCGAAATCCCACTGCCGCTTCTCCCCTTCGTGATGGATCGAACGCAGCTCTTCGTTCGCAAAAGCCGGATGGATGATGATTTCCGATACGCCCGGCTTGAGCGACCGCAGCGCCGCGATCATATCACGCTTATAGGATTCATAAGTTTCTCCGGGTTGTTTGCCGAAAGGAAGGCCGAGCAAATAATCCAGAATCACAACCCCCATCCGGTCGGCCATTTCGGCCACGTGGCGGGCGGTTTCGGCCGCTTCCGCCGGCACATTGTCCATCTCCGGCAGATAGCGCGGCACGCGGAAGGGCAAGCCGTACCGGACGCATACTTCCAATACGACGTCCAGGAAGTGCCTGCCCGTGACAAGCCCGTACAGGCTGCCCATGTGATTGTCCAGGTGTGTGGGGTCGACCCCCATCGACCGGGCCATTTCAATCTGGCCGACGATCTCTTGCCGGACCTGATCACGGTCCGCCCGCGGCTCAAAGGAGGCGCAATCGGCCGGGAAGTAGCCCTCCTGCGTCACCAGCGTGCGAACGTCTCCGGCGCGGGTGACCGGCCCCCATTTGTAGCCGGTCCACTCGCTCGTAAAGGTTAGATGTACACCGATATCGTGCTCGGGGTTGGCGGCGCTCCACAGCGCCGCCTCTTTCGCCCATCCGCAGGGCATCATCATAGTCGCTGAGGAAACGGCCCGCTCTTGAAGCAGCGACAGGATCGCCTCGTTCGCGGCATGACACATCCCGAAATCATCGGCATTGACGATCAGCAGTCTCGCTTCGGGCGCAAAGCCCAATCGTTCTCCCAATGTCATCTTCAGTTCCTCCATTCCGGTGATTCTATCATATGACTGAATCCTCCCTCTATGCCCCGTTTACCGCAGCCACCGGTCAAAGAAATCACGGTATCCCCGCTTCATGACCGAGCCGGAGAACTTGGCGAAAGCGTACTCCCGATTCTCCATCGACACTTTGAGCGGAGAAGCCGCCGCCATGTTGACCAGTTCGAACCAGTTCCGCTCATTCCCGGCAAAGGCATGGCGGGAGCTGATGTGGTCATAGCAGGGATGCTCCGGCTTGACGACGATTTTCCCCATCGCCAGCGCCTCGGTCAGCGGCATGGCGAAGGTATCGAATTTGGAGCAGCTCCAATACACCTTCGCGGTATTCATCAATGCGAACACTTCGTCCTGGGACAGCGCGAATTGTAAGCGGACATTGTCCGGGATATCGTATTTTTTCATACTTTCTTTATAGCGGAGGCCGCCGAACACCATAATCACTTCCTTGTCCGGGTTACACCGGGCGTATTCCAGCACCAGGTCCGGACGCCGGTTCTCCTCGTCTCGGCCGATCCACAAAATCCGGTTCGCCACCACCGCATCCGGGTTAAAATGCCGGTTCGCCAGCTCCTCGCTGAAGCCGATCGGGATGACTTCGACATCCTTTACGCCGAATACAGTGTCCAGTTGGCGTTTCAGGAATTCCGTCTGGACGATCGCCTTATCCACAATGCCGTAAAACGGCTTCATCATGTCGTATCCCGTTAATGCGGGGTCGGGGAAGCTGTGCGGAAACAGTACGCTTTTGCGCAGAAACATCTTCAAGAAAGTGAACCCCGATACGGTGTAGATGACATGCTCGATCCCCTCGGCATAAATTTGATCCAGCACGATATCGTAATTGACGAGATCCCCTTTTTCATGTTCATAGCCGGGAATCCAGTCGTGCCCGCTGACATGGCGTTCCGGCGAAATAAAGACGATCTCGACGCCGAGCTCCCGGGCCAGGTCCCGCAGCCTCTCGGCAAACACGCGCGGCCCTTGGGCTTCGGCAAACTGTATTTTCCGCATCACTAAACCGACTTTTTTCATGAATCCTTCAGTCCTTCTGTGTAAAATTTCCCGTCAACCCGGACGAGATCCGTGACAGACACCCGATTAAATGATCCCTTGTCTCTTCTCTTTGCTTAAGCAGCCGGTCTTTCGGCCACACGCTGTCTCCACGTTCCAGATCTCCCGCTATCAGCAGCAGCATCCACAAGGAAAATGCGGCGGAAAAACGGAAATATCCCCGGATAAACGCCTCCCGTTCCCATTCACACCCTTGGCGCGCGGACTGCCGTAAATAGTAATCAAGCAGCATCTCCCGCTCCGGTATGGTGATCTTCTTGGGGAACATCGGATGCGAAATGTCGATCAAATGATAGAGATCCCAATACGGGGTATTCATATGGGCATGTTCCCAGTCCAAAATATACAAGCGGCCGTCCGCGCCCCGGGCGTAATTGCCCAAATGCAGGTCGCCGTGCGACAAAACCCGGATCCCTGAAAGGCTTTGTCCGTCCGCATTCGCTAAACCGCGGATCAGTGCGTTCATTTCCCTTTGCCCGAATCCGCTGTATTCTTCGATATCGTTAAGGAGCGCTCCGGCCTCATCCCACCGCTTCAGCACATCGGCGGCAATCTGTTCGATCGGCGGCTTTACTCCGTGACCGGTAAGCCCTCGCCAATGCGATACCGGGAAAGCGTGCCACCAGGCCATCCGCTCCACCACGTCCTTCGCAAGCTCCAGGTCGAAATCGTGCCGCAAAGGGCCGAGGTCCTCGAAAATGGACCAGCCCGCCTCCCCCGCTCCCTCCATCGACACCGCAAGCAGCTTGGGGAAGATCGGGGGGAACAAGCTCAGCACATGCCGGTAAATCCAGGCCTCCCGGTCCACGCTTTCCCCGTTCGTCAGCGGCTTGAATATATAGCTTTGTTCCGGGGACGGATAGAATCTTTCCACACACCTCCCGTTCATTCCCCGGTATAGCGGTTCTCTTTTCCAAAGTAACCGGCCGTCCAAACTCCCGTCCGGCGTCACATATTTGTTTAATTCCAATTCACTCATCATTATGCTCCTCCGACCGGCCCTCCATTTCCCCGGAAAGCGGCGGATTCTTCGAATTTAAATTAGATTTAGCGTACAAAAGGTTGCCAACGATTGTCAAATCGGCACCGGTTTATAAATGTGCGAATGGCCTCGTACATCTGCCCCAAGTCGATCCGTTATAAATGCCATATAAATAAAAGCGGAAGGGCAATCGCATATCAATCCAAAGATGGAGGGCGCCAATGGATAAGTTTAAGCATTCAAGAAAATTTAAAGTAAGAAAAAATGGTTTATTTCTATTGAAAATCCGGCAGTTGCAAAACCAAATCCAGCAACAGGCTCAGCAGCAAGCCCAGCAGCAGCTGCAAATTCAAGCACAGCTTCAGTCGCAAGCTCAACTGCAAGCCCAGATTCAATCTCAAATTCAATCTCAATTGCAAAACCAATCCCAGAACCAATCCCAAATTCAAGCGCAGCTGCAAGCCCAGGCGCAGGCGCAGATTCAGGCGCAAGCCCAGCTGCAAGCCCAGCTTCAGGCCCAGGCACAGGCTCAACTGCAAGCCCAAGCCCAATTGCAAGCCCAGCTGCAAAATCAACAGGAAGCGATTACCGATACGATTACCAACTTCGGCAATCCGACGATTAATGTGAATACCGGAGACGCCTCGAATCTTGTGAGAGCATCCGCGTTTAGAGCTTCGACAACGGCGGAGACGAGAACTACCACTGAAGCAAAGGTATCTTTTCCTAGAGAATTATTTGATCTTAACGACGAATACGATCCGGCAACATCCACGTTCACCCCTAAACAGGCAGGCGTTTATATGATTGTGGCCTCTGTCCAATATACCCAGGATATCAGCGCGGCGACCAGAATTAGCGATGTAATTATCCGGCTGTTAGTGAACGGGAATATCATAGGTTTGGATGACGATTTTATTCTCAATACGCCGAATTCGAGTACTTCGCAGAGCAGTTTTGTCACCGAAATTCTACAGCTCAATGCCGGGGATACCGTGGAGGTCACTTTCGCTCCGTCGTTATTGTTTCCCGCTTCGGGAACCATCCTTAACCTTGGAACCAATACCGTCTTTTCGGCCGCCAGACTGCCTTCACCGGTTTAATGATATAACCCGATTAATTAGAATAAAAAAAGGCCTTAATCCTCTATTAAGTAGAGAATCAAGGCCTAAATTTATATTGTCTAT
This sequence comes from Paenibacillus haidiansis, assembly GCF_036553665.1. Lineage (NCBI taxonomy): Bacteria > Bacillati > Bacillota > Bacilli > Caryophanales > Paenibacillaceae > Paenibacillus > Paenibacillus haidiansis. The sequence continues at coordinate 379,327 of NZ_JAZHPZ010000004.1, forward strand.
TCCATTGTAGTTATCGTAAACTTCCCGGACAAGGCATACCCGTTAGGGCTGCTGGTATCCGTCGGTACCGACAGAATGTAAACATCATAGGCAGAGTCGGACGTGTCTATTGTCTCATTCGCAAGATCCCGGGTAACTGTTCCCTGCAGCGTTTCTCCGGTATTTCCCTTTTGAACCTGTACCGAATAGCCGGCCTTAAGTACCGCATTGTAATCCACCGGCGTTCCCGCCTCCGTCGCTACGATCATATATGAAGCGACATTCGAGGTATTTCCCGGTTCGGTGAAGCTGACTTGAATTTCGCTGTTGGACAATGCCGTAACCGCCGTAATCGTCGCAGGCTCCGCCGCAGGAGCGGCCGGATTCACCTTGACCTGATTGGAAGACGCGGCGGACAGCTTGTTGGCCTCCCCCGAACCCGTTTTGGCTACGGACAGGACGAACACCCGGTAGGTGGTCTCCGTATCGATCGGATCGCCGAACGCATCATTCGGGCCGTGCACCGGATAACCGGAAACATTCCCTCCGTTCGGAGTCACCGAAGTGTAATTGCCCGATACGGTAACGCTGTTTGCATCCTCCAGTGTGAACCCGCCGGCTTGGGCCGCAGGAACCACGAGAATGCGGTATTCGGCGATATTCGTTTCGTTAGCCGGTTTGTTGAAGCTGACTTTGATGTCGCCGGCCGTACCGGTGCTGTTGGCGGTCTCGGTCGAGACGCTCAGCCCGCTGACGGCTTGCACCGTCAAGTTATCCGCTAGCGTGATCGGATCGGATGCGGTAGACAGCGCGTTGTTGCCGCTATAGCTGCCGCTGCCGACCGAAAGAACGAAGACCCGGTATTTGACTCCCTCTTCGATCAAATCCCCGTCGATGTCTCTAGCTTTGGACGACAATACCTGGCTCAGCGTGTTGCCGGCTTTGCTTACCTGTGTGTAGTAGCCGTTTTTGCTGGCTTTTGCCAAGGTAAAGCTTGAAGCATCGGACGATTTGACTACGAAAATCCGATAGTTGCTAATATTCGATTCATCGGAAGCACGGTTGAACGTAACCTGCAAATCCCGGCCGTCGTCGTAATCGCTGACATCGCTCACTTCGGGTTTGACAACGGCGGCGACGCTGTAATTGTTCGCAAGCTTAATCGAAGACGATTGAGCGGACAAGGTATTCTCGCCCTCATAACTGCCCTTGCCTACGGACAGGACGAACACGCGATAGCTCGTTCCGTTTTGGATCTTGTCGCCGTCCACATCCCGGGCGCCGGAGGAAAGCACGGAGTTGTAGTCTTTCCCCTTGGCCGCGACCGTGTAATTTTTGCTGGTTACTTTACTTGCTTTTGAAACCGTAAAGCTGCCTGCATTCGACGATTTTACGACCATAATCCGATATTCACCGATATTCGACTCGTCGGAAGCCCGGTCGAACGAAACAAGCAGGTCCCGGCCGTCGTTATAATCGTTCACATCACTGACTTCCAAATCGGAGATGGCGCCCACGCCGTAGTTGTTCAGCAGCTTGATGCTGCTCGAAGCGGAAGACAGCGCGTTGTTGGCCGAAGTTCCGACCGCCATCACGAAGACGCGATAGTTGGTTCCGTTTTTGATCTTGTCCCCGTCGACATCCCGGGCCGAAGAAGACAGATACGGGCTTTGGTTATACCCGGTTTTGCTGATTTCGGTATAGTTCGAACTCGAAACGGCATTCGCCCGGCTCAGGGTAAAGTCCCCGTAATCGCCCGCCTTAACGACGAAGATGCGGTAGCCGGAAATTTTCGACTCATCGGAGACCTTCGTGAAGCTGACCCGCAAATCCCGGCCATCCCCGTAATCGCTGCGATCGTCAACCTGAGTAATGACCGGAGCGGTTACAGCGCCCTTGCTCAAGCTAATTGTCCCCGAAGCTGCGGACAGTTTGTTCGATGCCGTGCTCGTATTGCTTACGGACAGCACATATGCCGTGTAGGACACGCCGTTCTTGATCAGTTCGCCCGAGGTATCGCGGGACGAGGAAGACAGATTTCCGATCAGCGTCGTGCCGGTCCCCGATTTGCTAACGTTAGTATAGTATTGGTTTGATGCTGCTGCAGCCAGATTAAAGCTGCCTGCATCCTTGGTTTTTACGATGAAAATACGGTAATTCGAAATATTGCTCTCGCTTTGCGCACGGGTAAAGCTTACGGACAAGTCCCGTCCGTCTCCGTAATCGCTGTTGTCGCTCGCTTTAACATTGGTGGCCGCATCCACGGAGACGCCGGTACCCAGAACGAGTTGCGCCGAAGCGTTCGACAACGCGCTGCCGTAACCGCTTTTCCCGATCGCGAGCACATACACAACATAAGATTGATTCGTCTGAATCGCCGTCCCGTCGACATCCCGGGCACTCGAGGCCAGCGTAACCGACGGATCGGCGCCGTTTGGCCGCAGCGTAGTATAATTCGAAGAGCTTACCTTCAATGCGGAAGTCAAATTAAAGGAAGAAGCATTCGCCGCCTTTACGACCAGAATCCGGTAATGATCGACCAGCGATTCGCTGGAAGAGCGCGAGAAGCTGACCTGCAGATCGCGGCCGTCTCCGTTGTTCGCCACATCCTTCGCCGTAACGTAAGATACGGGACTAACCGTTCCCGGCTGCGGCTGCTGACCCGAATCTCTATTCGAAGTGATTGCAACGCGTTTGGAGGCGGAGTTCCAATCCACCTGGCTGCCGAGCGCTTCGCTGACGAACCGGACCGGGACCAGCGTTCTGCCGTTGATCGCCTGGGCGGGTACGTCGAGTGTCACCGTCTCGTTATTGATCGTCGCCGTTTTGGATTTCAACTTCAAAACTACCGTCGTATTGTCTCTGGTCGCCGTAACCGTCTGCGTCCATTGATTCCAGTTGACCGTAGCATCCAAAGCTTCGAAAATCGCGCGGAGCGGCAGCAAAACGCGACTTTGCACCACTACGGGTGCCTGGTCGGTTGCCAGCTTGGCGCCGTCAATATACACACTGATCGGCGTTGCGGCTTGCGCCGTATTTTGCAGCAGCAGCGGAACGACCAGCAATGCCGCCAAAAATGTGGTCCATATTTTCCTCACAGTTTCATCCTCCCTCATTCTAAAAAACATTGCCATTGACCTTACATAACTATCTGACGTTCTAACACCGGAAAATGTTTCTGCGGATTTCAAATTCCGACTACAATTTACCCTGTTTCTAAAATTTAGAATCCGTTTATTTGAAACTAAAGCCCGCTCCGGGACGTAATACCTGTAGATAGGCGGCTACATATATGTCTGACAATGAGAGAGGATTTACCTGTGAATAATATAAAACGAATCGTTATTGTAGGAACTATGGCTTGCGTCATCACGGTCATCCCCGGCATTTCCGGCCACATTTCGGCCACGGTATACGCTGCGGCCGCGGCTCCGACAGGGCTGTCCAGCCTCGATAAAACGAAACCATCGGACTCCGACCGTTTGACCGAGACGCTCGGTCTTAACAGCGATAAGGAGCTGTATGATGCTTTGCTTGACGGACAATCGCTGGCTGAGATCGCCGCAGCCCATCACAAAGAGGTCGATCCGGCGATCGCTATGCAAACGGAACAGCTTCAGCAGCAGTTGACCCGGCGGTATGCCGACGGGCAGCTAAGCGAAGCGGCATACCGCCAGCAAATGGCGGAGGCCGCCGAGATCATCTCGGCGAGCGCGCACAGGCCGTATAAAATTTTGGGCTAGGCAAAGAGCCGTTCCGGGTCGCGATGACCGGAACGGCTCCTTTTTTTTGCATATCCTTCGATGGTCTATCGGCAAGCCTAACGCCGCTTAGGCAGCAGGTTGACATATTCGTCGGACAACCCCATCAGCTCCGTTACATAATAGTAGTCGCTGCGGTATCCCGATATATCCGTTACCGGCTCCAAGGTGTCCAGCGAGACGGCGGTGCCGTCCTCGAATCCCTGGCCGGGGACGAACATGACATCGTTGTTGAAGAAAGATCCCGTCGGCAAATAATACCGCATGCCGATCACATTCCGGTCGATATTCAGCAAATCCTGGCCGAGCGCGGTAAAGTTCTCGTCCTTAAGCGATACTCCCAGCAAATTTGCCACTGTCGGCATCATATCGACCTGGCCGCCGGTAATATCGGATACGATACCGAGCGTCTGCCCGGGGATATGGACGATAAACGGAATGTTGAACCGGCTGATCCGGTCGTCGTAGGCAATACCGAGCTTCTCTTCGATTTCCGCGGCCCCGGTTTCGCTCGGCTGAATGCCGAAGTGGTCCCCGTAAATCGCCAGCATGGTGTTGTCCCACATTCCGTTTGCCTTTAATTCCTCGATCAGTTTCCCGATCGCATAATCGGTATAGTTCACCGCGGTAATATAATTGCCGAGGTTGGTGCCCTTCAGGTTTTCCGGCAATTGGATTTTCACCTTATCCTCCGGCACGACGAACGGCGAGTGGCTGGAAGTCGTCACGAACTGGGCGTAAAAAGGCTTGCCCTGAGCTTTCAATTCCGTCAGCTTTTCTACTCCGACCCGGTACATCTCTTCGTCCGAGGCGCCGAAATCGTTGAAATGGTCGTTCTTGAAGTACGGCTTATCGTAATATTGATCGAAATTCAAAGCCGGATACAGCTTGTCCCGATCCCAGAAGGTTACTTTATTGATATGGAACGTATTCGCCTCATAGCCGTGCTGCTGCAGAAGCCGCGGCAGGCTCGGAAGCTCCCGGTTGCCGTAACCCTTGGACATCGCAACCGCCGCTGTCGGATAGATCGAGGTGTTGGACATAAACTCCGCGTCCGAGGTGTTGCCCGGACCGATCTGCTGGAAAATATGAGGAAAATAAATTCCTTCCTCCGCCAAGCTGTTTAAAACCGGGGTGACTTCCTGCCCGCCCACGGTCAAGTGGATGGGGAAATTCTGAAACGATTCCATTTGAATCACGATCAGATTCATGCCTTGGGCGGCTCCAAAGTAATCCGGGGCGCCCCCCGTCGCTCCCTCCCGATAAGGATACCTTGCCTGAAGCGTTTGGATCTTGGCGACGGTTTCCTTGATATTTCCCTCGGCGATCATCCGCTCTTCCTCCCGATTACGCAACGCGGCATCGGCCTGAAAATTCAGGAAGCCGATCGTTTCGGCGCGAACCAATTCGTTGTCGATCCGTTTGCCGGAACGGACATAGAGCCCCGATGCCAAGACGGAAACGATCAAGAGGCAGATCATTCCGAGGTTCCAGCCAAGGCGGGCGCGGCTTGCCCGCTCGCGCGGGTTCGTGCGGAAGCTGAGGCCGCGGTTCCGCAAGCTGCGGCGGATGCGCTTCGCGATAACATATAGGATCAACAGCACAAAATCGGCAAAGAACAGGAACTGTTCCGGGGAGATCAGCGGCCCCACGCTCGCCCGGATTTGCGGCACCTGGTTCAGCTCGCTCAGTACCGCATAGGTCGGCACCGTCCCGAAATGGGCATGATAGAGCGTAGCCGCGAACATCATGAATGACATCAAAAAATTGAATCCCCAGTAAACGGGGCCTTTCCTTTTTGCGCGAAAGAAGATCAGATCGGCCAAGCAGAGCAAGGCCAGCACGGACAACGCTTCAGCAGGCAGACCCTGCCATTGAACGCCTTCATAAAAAAAGTAGCGCATCAGCCCGATCTTGAGCAGCAGCAGTATAAAAGTCAGCACAAATTTGCTCGGATTCGACGATAGAGGACTACTCATTGCACAACTCAACTCTTCTCTATAAAAATCGATGAATAAATCTATTAAAGAATACCCTGTTTCCTCCGGGGATGCAACGGAAACGAGACGTTACGGCAACAATTGGAACCCGATTCGGGAACCGACGCCGGTGGAAAAACAAGAACCGTCCTGTTCAAGCGTCGGACGGTTCTTGTGCTTTTAGAAAATGTCTTTCGGTGCGGGGACGGCGGTAGTTTTATGCCATGAAATCCCGCATGGAAAGTACGGTCAGCGTGCCCGGAGATCCGGCGGCAAACGCTTCGCTGCCGGCTTCGCAGCGGCGCCGGAATTCAACGGTCACCGGCAGGCCGGGAATCAGGTCGAAGAAGTTATCGCTGAAGATGCCTTCCTCGGAGGCCTGCAGACATACCTGTCTCGCCAAGGCGTCCGTCTCCACCGTGAAGCGGTTTCCGCCGCTGCCCGGAACTTCCTTGACGGCAATCGTTGCCTGAGGTAAATCAATGCTTCGGGACGATACGAAATAGAAATATTTATGATCGAGCACCGAGCCGCCCCGCGTGATGCTCGCGAGCAGGACAACGCCTTGTGGATCATGGCCGTTCAAGAGTTCTCCCGCCTCCGCCGAATAAACGATCCGCGCTTCGTCGGCAGACACATTTACGGTATGCTCGCTCTCCGCGAGCAGCCGCCCGCCGAAATCGTACAATGCCAGACGCAGGGTAGCTTCGAGCGGATTCCGCATGTCGGACACGAGATGGAAGTCCACCCGGTCCGAATCCGTCTCCCCGCCGGGCCGAACGACGGACAGCATGACTTCGCCGAAGCTGCGCCGTACCGTATACTGCAGCGCCTTCCAGCGCCCGTAGTAGTCCATCCCCGCCCAGGAGGCGACCGGCCAACAGTCGTTCATCTGCCAGTACAGCGTCCCCATGCAGAACGGTTTGTTCCGGCGGTGAGCCTCAATTGCCGTTTGGATCGCCTCCGCCTGCAGCACCTGGCTCATATACAGGAACGCTTTGAAATCACGGGGCTGCGGCAAATACTGCTCCATGTATTCCTTAATGATCTGATTGCCCCTGCCGTTTTTCTGGTGGGCAAGCATCACGTCCGACTCCAGTTCAAGCTGCTCCTCCGTCGCATATTTCAGCACCGAGGACAGCTCGGGGAACGATTGGAATCCGTATTCGCTCATGAATCGTCCGACTCTCTCGTTATAATTGGAGAACGGTTCGACCGCATGCCATACGCCCCAGTAATGCACGTCCCCTTCCCCCGTCACCTTGGTCGCGTGCTGGCTTACGTCGCCGGTCAGCTCCCGCAAAGGCGAGGACGGCCAGTATGCGACGCCTCCGCCGAGCCGTTCCACAGCCTCGGGCAGCAACTTATGGAAGACTTCCTCATAATCGTTCCAAATGGTCTCCCGCTGCTCCGGCGTAAAGTCCTTCTTCCAGCCCCAGCCGCCGTCCTCGTCGTAATGCGCCCAGGCCGAGTCCATCTCGTTGTTTCCGCACCATAAAGCAAGGCAAGGATGATTCCGCAAACGCTTGATGTTGTATTCCGCTTCTGAGGCAACATTTTGCAGGAATGCTTGATCGCCGGGATACATACTGCAGGCAAACATGAAATCCTGCCAAACCAATAGCCCGTATTCGTCGCACAGCTCGTAAAAAATATCCTCTTCGTAAAAGCCGCCGCCCCAGACGCGCAGCATGTTCATATTCGATTCGGCGGCCGACGCTATCTCGTGGCGGTAGCGCTCGAACGTCACTTCGGGAATGAAGCTGTCGTTCGGAATATGGTTCGCACCCTTGGCGAATACCGGCACGCCGTTCAGTTCGAAGCGGAACGATGCCCCTGCCGCGTCCTTTTCGCGAATCAGCCGGATCCGGCGCAGGCCGGTCTTCACCTTGCGTTCATCGATCTTTCCGCCGTCTTCGCCGGTCAGGCAGGCGCCAAATTCGTATAGCGCCGGCTCGCCGAGCCCCCGGCACCACCAAAGCCGTGGCTGTACGATCTCCAGCGGGAACTCGACCGTCTGCCGCCCCGGTTCCAGGGCCACCTCTTGTTCCCAGGTCATGCCGTCCGCGGAAACGGCCAATCTCCCCTCCCAGGCCTCGTCGGCTTCGATCTCCGCCATGACGGTAAGCTTCGCGGCTTCCCCGCTTATCTCGTCCTGCCGGATGAACAGGTCGGTCAGCCGGGGGCCGGACCGGAAGACCAGTCGGGCTTCGCGCCAAATTCCGCTCGTCACAAAGCGCGGCCCCCAATCCCAGCCGTAATGATATGGGGCTTTGCGCGCAAATACGCTGACTCTGCGATCTCCCAGCCCCCCCAGCTCCGACTGGTCATTGGCCGCGGGCAGACTGTATCCCAGCTTCTCCAGCTTGGGCAAATCCTCGGCGATCGGCGAGCGGAACCGAACGGTTATATTATTGCTTCCCGGACGGAGCCGGTCCTTCACTTCGACGCTCCAGGAGCGGAACATATTGTCCGCGGACAGAACATGCGCTTCATTGACATAGACATCCGCATAAGTATCCAACCCGTCAAATACCAATTCGATATGCCGGCAATGATTCCAATTTTCCGGAAGCTCAAACTGCGTGCGGTATTCCCAATCCTTCTTGTCGATCCACTGCAAATCATGCTCATTCGTTCCGTAGAACGGGTCCTCGATGATACCGTGCCGCAGCAAATCCGTATGCACCGTCCCGGGAACTTTCGCCGCCAGCCATTTTGTTTCGTCCGTTGCTTTGAAACTCCACTGGTCCAGTGCTTGTCGTTGAACGCTCATCTTGTCGCAAACCTCCATCATCTGTATCAAGGGTGTGGTGTTATCTCTCATTATCCCCGATTCTATTTAAAATTCAATAGATTTGTTAGTTATTTGTTAGATTAAAAGTAGAACAAACGTCCTGTACTCTATCCCTGTTTTGTAAGATATTATGAAAATATTGCAAAGAAATAAGCCAATTCAAGACAATAAAAAATAACTCAGCGCATTTTATTAGCCTAACAACTGATATACAATTTACTTGTAAGCGCTATCAAATATGATAAACGAGGGGCGATGAAAAGCATGAAGAAAAAGAGTGTGATGCTCACCTTCCTGATGGTATTCGCATTATCCGCCATTCTGGCGGCCTGCGGCGGAAACAACGGCAACAACACCGCAAATTCCGGAAATTCCGGGAACTCGGGTACGACCAATTCCACGGAGCAAAATTCCGGCGGAGACGGCGGCGAGGCATCCGGCAACGAGCTGAGCGGAAAGGTTACTTTCCTGACGAACCGCACGGACATGATCGGCAAAGAATACGACGAGTACGTCAAACGGTTTAATGAGAAATATCCCAATATCAAAATCGAATTCGAAGCAAGCCAAACCGACTACAACCAGCAAGCCAAAGTCCGGATGGCCAGCGGTGAACTGCCGGACCTGATGTTTATTCCGGACATTCCGAATTCCGATCTTCCGAAATATTTTGCTCCGCTCGATGATTTGCAATTGAGCAGCGGACTTACCTTTAAAGATTTCAAATCCTATGACGGCAAGCTGTACGGTATCACCACCGGGAACTCCACCTCCGGGATCGTATACAACAAAAAGGCGTTTGCCGACGCAGGAATTACGGAGATACCGAAAACTTGGGACGAATTCCTCGCCGCCTGCGAGAAGCTGAAGCAAAACGGCGTGATTCCGCTGTCCTCCAACTTCAAGGACAAATGGCCGCTGGGCAGCTGGGTGTATGATCTGCCAAGAGTCATCGAGAACAATAAAGACTTCCCGAACGAAATCATCAACACGGAAACTCCGTTTACGATGGACAACGGGTACGGCAAAGCGATGTCCCTGATTAAAGAACTAGCCGATAAAGGCTATTTGGAGAAAGATATCAACTCGACCAACTGGGAGCAATCCAAAAAGGATATCGCGAACGGTAAAATGGCCATGTATTTCCTCGGCAACTGGGTTATCAACCAGGTGATCGGCGTCGGCGCGGAGTCCGACAACATCGGCTTCTTCCCGCTTCCGTTTGATAATTCCGGCGACAGCAGAGCGGCATTTAACCCCGACTTCTTCTATGCCGTCAACAAAGACAGCAAGAACCTGGAAGCAACCAAAGCATTCCTGACCTGGATGCTTGAAGATTCCGGCTACGAGGATTTCGCCGGATTCATCTCTCCGCTGGAAGGCCGCGAATCCAAGCTTTCGCAATTGGCCGAATTCCAAGCGACCGGCGTAGAGCTGCAAGAAGGTATGCCGGATGATCCGAAGGTCATCGAAATCCGCAACAAAGCGCAAATCGATTTGCCGGCCATCGCACAGGAATTCGTGCTCGCGAAAGACCCGCAGGCTGTGCTCGACAAATGGAACAAAGCCTGGGCCAAAGCGAAACAGGAACTCGGCTATTAATTTTTCAACTTTGGCAAAATGGGTTATCGGCTCGCGATAATCCATTTTGCTTTCAATCTCTCGAAATTTATCTGACCGCGGAAAGAAGGGATCTAAGGAATGTTCGGAACTATGTCATACAAGACGCAGAAAAAGCTCATCATCTTCACATTCCTGCTCATACCTGTGGGCCTGCTGCTGCTCTTCACCTACTATCCGGCCGCCAAGCTTGTCTTCTACAGCTTCACCGATTGGGACGGATACAGCCCGGAGAAGCCTTGGGTCGGGCTGAATAACTATAAAGAAGTATTTTCAAACCCTGATATTTTCGGTGTTTTTACGCATAACTTTGCCTATTTCGTCATGGGGCTGATCCAGAACGCCGTCGCGATTTATTTCGCCGTGATTCTGAACAGCAAGCTGCGCGGCAGAAACGGCTTCAGACTGCTGCTGTTCCTTCCGTATATTATGAACGGCGTCGCCGTCGCATTTATGTTCGGCTATGTGTTCGACACCACCCAGGGTTCGCTGAACCTGTTCCTGCAAAGTATCGGACTGACCAAGCTCGGCGAGACCAGCTGGCTGGGGACTCCCGGTCTGGTCAACTATTCGCTCGCTTCCACGGGCCTGTGGCGGTTTATGGGCTATAACATGGTTATTTATATCGCTTCCCTGCAGGCGATCCCGAGGGATATTTACGAGGCGGCCAAGATCGACGGCGCCAACGCCTGGCAGACCTTCTGGCGCATCACACTGCCCAATATGAAGCCGGTAATTCAGCTCAACTTGTTCCTGACCGTTACGGGTGCACTGGAAGTGTTCGATCTGCCGTTTGTTCTGACCAAAGGCGGACCGGCCGGTGCGAGCCAAACATACGTACAGCGGGTCGTAGATACCGCTTTCGCATACAGCGACTACGGTCTGGCCTCCGCGATGAGCATTGTCCTGCTGTTCTTCGTCGCCGCGGTCGTAGGACTTCAGCAATTTGTGCTTAGTAGAGGGGGAAGCGGCAAATGAACGCGAAAAAATTTAACGTATTCGACGCCTTAAAGTATCTCACTTTGCTGATCGGCGTATTCGTTGTACTCTTCCCTCCCTATGTGGTGATCGTCAACTCCTTTAAGGCGGACGAAGAATTCAACACCGCCAGTACGATGGCGCTGCCCAAAAGCTTTTTCAATTTTGAAAATTTCCGCGTTGTCTTTGAACGAGGCGGCCTTCTGAGCGGGTTTGCCAACACACTGGTCATCATCTGCGTGGCCCTGGTGTTCAATATCCTGTTCGGCACCATGGTCGCCTATGTGCTGGGCAGATTCGAATTCAAGCTGAAAAAACCGGTCTTCGGTCTCTATTTATTCGCTACGGTCATTCCGTCGATCACGACTCAGGTTGCCACCTTCGGCATCATCAAATCTCTCGGTCTGTACAATACGCTGGGGGCGCCCATCATTTTGTATATCGGTGCCGATGTAATCCAGATCATTCTCTACCTGCAATTTATCCGCAACATTCCATTCGACCTGGATGAAAACGCGATGGTAGAGGGAGCTTCCCTGTTCCGCATTTACCGGTCGGTTATTTTTCCGCTTTTGACGCCGGCAACGTCAACGTTGATCATTTTGAAAACCATCAGCATCTATAATGACATGTATACGCCTTATCTCTACATGCCGAAGCAGAGCCTGGGCGTCGTAACTACCGTTCTGATGCGCTTTCAGGGGGTCAATATCGCCAACTGGAATCTAATCAGCGCCGCGATTCTCCTAATCTTGCTGCCGACCGTCGTTCTATACATTTTCCTTCAGAAATATATCTTTGAAGGCGTCGCAAGCGGTGCGGTAAAATAGGAAGCATCTCCCGGGGAAGGACGAGGGTTTCCTTGATCAAACGGATTCTATATTTCTTTCGCAAATCGTGGACATTATTCGCCAATTTGTCCATGCAAAAAAAGTTGGTCATCATTTTCATATTTTTGATCACGCTGCCGATCACCTATGTCAGTTATTCGTCCTATCGCGCCAACTCCAATTCCGTGCTCTCCAGCACCACCGCTTCGGCCGGCCTCATGGCTGACAACGCAATGGACAAAGTGGACCAGTACATCGCCGACCTCAAGCGGTATACGATTCTTCCCCTTTATAACAAGGATGTCCAGAAATTTCTGGATCAGCAGGGAACCGATTGGGATAAGAATGCGGCGATCAATATGTTTCTGATGTATCTGGCGAATACGAAAGAAGAAATTTCCGCGGTATATATGACCGATCATTACGGCACGATTTTTTATTATAACAAACCCGAACTCAACGAATTGTATCCCTATGAGAGACTTGGCGAGTGGCAGGAGCAAACCCGGAAAGCCGGGGTCGCTCCGGTGCTTGAAGGCACGCATCCGGTCCGCGCCAACGGATTAGAGCAGCGCCAGGTATTTACTGTGATGCGCTCCATCCAATCGATCAGTACGCTCCAGGATATCGGGATGATCGTCATCGATGTGGATATACGGTTGTTCGACGGTATCATTCAGCCGTTGAACACCGTCACCCATGGAGACACCCTGATCGTCGACGAGCACGGGAAGGTGGTCTTTAACAACGATCCGGAGCAGTTGGGCAAGGATTTGACCGGCAGCCCTCTGTTGACGGGAGCCTCGAACGGGCTCCGAGGCAACTTCCGGCTGAATATCGGCGGAGAGCCTTATATCGCGGTATACTCCGTCTCGGAAAATACGGGCTGGAAGACGCTGGTCACGATTCCGCTGAAGGAATTGCTCGCCCCGATGAAGCAGTCCCGCGACGCGATGATGATCATGACGCTGTCCATCCTCGCCTTCGCCCTGCTGGTCGCCATCATCATTTCATATGCGCTGACCAAGCCGCTGAAACGGACCGTCCAGCTGATGAAGCAAGTGCAGCGCGGCAAGCTGGACGTTCAGGTAAGCGTCAAATACAACGATGAAATCGGGATGCTCGGCAGCCATTTTAACCGGATGATCGGGCGCATCCAAGACCTCCTCCAAGAGGTCTACGAAACGGAAAAAAGCAAGCAAAAGGCGGATATGCTGGCCCTGCAAAACCAGATCAATCCGCATTTCATATACAACACGCTGGAATCGATCCGCATGCTGGCCGAGCTGAACGATGACGACCGCGTAGCGGAGCTTACGTATCTGCTCGGGCTTCTGCTGCGGTACAGCATTACCCGCAGCGACGAGATCGTCACGGTGGAGCGGGAACTCGCGCATGTGGAGAACTATTTGCAGCTCCTGCAAATCCGCTTCCCCGGCAAAATCGGTTACCGCATTCTCGTTCCGGAAACCTATTATCCGCTGCCGATTATCAAGCTAATATTTCAGCCGATTGTGGAAAATGCCATTTTCCACGGGCTGGAGAAGCAGACGGAGTCGGGGAATATCACTATCGAAGCCTGGAATGAGCGGGATGACGTCATCTTTTCCATTCATGACAACGGAGTCGGAATGGATGAAGAAACACTGGCTTCGCTGAATATGAGCCTGAAAGACGGCAAGACGGATAAATTCGGCATCGGCTTGCGAAATGTGAACGAGCGGGTACGGCTGCATTACGGGGAAAACTCCGGCCTGACGGTGGGCAGCGAACCCGGAGAAGGAACGACGGTTGTTTTGCGGATTTCCGGGCTTTATAAAGGAGATGATCAACAATAGCGCCGCATCGCCGGCGCGAGGATTATACCGAGGTCAGTGTTAGGGGGGAAAGATCATGCTGCGAATCGCCATTGTCGATGATGAAACCACGATACGCGAAGGGTTGGCGAAGATGATCGGCAAGGAAAGTGACCGCTTCTTCATCGCCGGCACTTTCGCCAACGGACAAGAAGCTCTCGACTTTATAGACACTTCGGAAATCGATGTTGTCGTTACCGATATCCGGATGCCTTTAGTCGACGGGCTGGAGTTGATCGGAGAGTTGAAACGGCGCAGGCCGGACATCCGCTGCATCATCATGAGTGGGTTTACCGATTTCGAATATGCCCGGCAGGCGCTCAGGTATTCCGCGGTCGATTATTTGCTGAAGCCGATCAATAAAAAGCAGCTTTTCAGCCTGCTGCATGATCTGGAGCAGGAAAGGGAAGCCAGTCTGGGGAAAAGGCGGCAGCTTCGTTCCGGGCTGCTCGTATCTTACTTAAAAAGCGAACCCTCCCTTTGCCCCAAGCTGCCCGAGCTGACTTTACCGTTGCCTTGCTTTGCGGTCATGGTGCTGAAAGGAAGCGATACGGAGGCGCTGCGGTCCAGCGTCGGCCTGCTTCACCGGCAGCCCGACAACCGGTTCGACACCGTGGATACGGGCGATACGGGCATTGTGCTGGTTTGCTATTACGAGAATCCGCCGGAGCCCGGAGATATAGCGGCGCTCGCCGACCGCCTGCGGCAATTCCCTCATCCCGGCATCGTTCAGGTCGGCGCAAGCCCGGGATACGGCGATCCCGCTTCGCTTAGCCGGGCCTACGCCGAGGCGAAACGGGCTTGCGATCGCGGTATGTACGGTTCCGAATCCTGGAGCTGCCATATCTATAACCGCGAGGACTTCGGGCAAGAACCGCAGGTCGTCGAGCTATTCTCCGGCGCCCGGGAAGGGCTGATTCAGCCGATGCAGGTACTGAACCTGCAGCAGTCGTCACACCGTCTGGAACTGCTGTTTGACGAGCTGCGTCAAGTCCGGGCTTCCCGCGAGTCCCTGCTTCTCTTATGCCGACTGGTCATGGAAGCCCCCGGGGCCGAGCTTCCGGAATGGGGCAAAATCTTTGACTCCGCGTATATGAAACAGATGGAAGAGGAGCTTGCGGCCTGTCTGACATTCGACGAGCTGAAAGACCGGTTTCTGGACGAGTTCTCCAAGGCGCTGCAGCAAATCCGTTCCGCCCGGCTCGGTCAAGGTGGCAAATCGGTGGAGATCGTCAAAAAGTGGATTGCCGAGCATTACGACCAGCCCGCCGAGCTGGTTCACTTGGCCAGCATGGTATATTTGACCCCAAGTTACCTGAGCAAATTGTTCAAGCATGAAACCGGTATGACGATCACCGATTATATGATCGAAATCCGCATCAAGCGGGCCAAGCAGCTCTTGACGCATTCCAACGAAATGAAGATCCATGAAGTGGGCAGCGAGGTCGGATACCCCGATCCCGCTTATTTCAACAAGCTGTTCAAGCGGGTCGTCGGCATCACGCCGAACGAATACAAGAAGATCAGCCAGTCTTCTTAGCTGTAATCCGGAAAGATGCGAACTGATGACCGACGAAACCCGACAGCACGGATACCCATACCACAAAAGCTATAATGACCATGACCTTCGGAATGACGACCAGAAAGGGCAAGCCTATCGCTTGCGATAACTGATAAGTGCTGGTCGTATACATAGCCAGCGGAAACGACATCCCCCATAGCTGGGGATCATAGGTCAGCGGATAATGGTGATAGACGTACCTCCAAATCGTGAGGATAAAGAGCAGCGGAATCCACCAAGTGCCCGTGATCCAGAAAAACAAGGTAAAACCCTTTAAAAAAGGCATGATCTCCTGCAGAAACGGCCATTCCTCCGCATGCAGCATCAACGTCGAGCCCGCCAGCGTGGTGATCGCCACCGCTCCCATATTGATCCAATAAGGCGGAGTCATGGCCGAAAATTTCAGTTTCAAAAAGGTAAACCGGTAGAAGATGAGCGTGATGATATTTAAGTAGAGCATACAGCCCAACAAGTACATGCATAAGGTGAAAAACAGAACGACTTCCCGTCCGGATCCGATCTCGGGAGACACCAATGTGCCCAGCGTGGACACGGATTGAGTCGCCACCGCCGCGATCAGCCAAGCCCCGTTGATGCCCTCAACCAATGAGGGCTTTTCTTTTCTTACGGTCACGGCCGTAAAGAAAGTGTACATAATCAATACCCACAGCAAAATGCCGATGCCCCATAACCCCGTAGCTATAGCCGGCTTATGGCCCACAACGACCCATTGGCTGCCATACACGCAGGTTCCCGCGGTAAAGGTAAAAAAGCCGGGACCCAAGGTATGGCTGGTCAGGTCCTCCATCACCCTCCTGAAATATTTGACGAGGCGAACGATCGTCAAAATCCAGAGCACCACATAAATCCCTGTGTTAATATACAGCAACAGCAGCGGAATGACCGGAATCCCCAGCAGGTACATTCCGATGGATAGCGCCCCCGTAGCCATAACCATCGAGAAGTATCCGGGAAACAAATGCTTGATTTTCTCCTGCAAAATGTCGAACATAGTCTCATCTCCATTATAGGCTGCTTGAATTTCAGTTTTGGAACATCATTAACCGTAAATTCAACTTATCACAATTTAAGATGTCGATATTGTGACGCCGCTAACCCCCGATCAAAGATATTCCCCGGTATAACAAAACATAGTATGATGTTGCTGAAAACTTAAAACGCAGTTGTCTTCCTTTTTGAAAGGGGTTACAAGATGAAAAAGCTGTGGATCGTCTATCTGCTGCTGATCGGCTGTTTTCTTATTTATGTCCTGGATTACCGGTCGGAAACCCAATTAAACGAGCAGTGGAATACCGGGGGCTTGCGCGGCGAAATCGGCGAAAAATATGTCATGGTTACTTTCCAGATGGGGATCGATTATTGGAAAAGCAGTCTGAAAGGCTTCGAGGATGCCGCTCAGGCGCTGAACGTTTCCGTCGAATACCGGGGCGGCACGCAGCGCGATATCAATGAGCAGATTACGGTGCTGGAACAGGTGATCGCCAAAAAACCTGCCGGGATCGCGATCTCAGCGCTTCATCCGCTCGATCTGAACGCCACGATCGACAAGGCGGTGGAGGCCGGAATCCCGATCGTGCTGTTCGATTCCGACGCGCCCGCCAGCAAAGCCTACTCGTTTCTCGGAACGGACAATTACAACGCCGGGGTTAAGGCGGCGCGCCATATGGCCGAATTGACCGGCGAACACGGACAGATTGCGGTCGTAACCACCCCGTACCAACAGAATCATCAAGAGCGGACCGACGGCTTTCTGGAGACAATCCGGCTGGATTATCCCGAGATGAAGGTCGTTACCGTCAAGAACGGCAAAGGCGATCAAGTAGTCTCCAAGCAATCGACGGAAGAGATTTTGGCCGACTACCCCGGCATCGCCGGTATTTTTGCGACCGAAGCGAACGGCGGCATCGGCGTGGCGGAAGCGGTGCGGGAAAACAAAGACGGCGCCCGCCCGAAAATCATCAGCTTCGACACCGACAAGGGCACGCTCGATCTCGTCAAAAGCGGCGATATTTCCGCGACCATGGCCCAGGGCACCTGGAATATGGGATACTGGTCGCTTCAGTATTTGTTTGCGCTCCAGCATAACCCGAATACGGCGCAAATCCCCGGCTCCTCCCCGATTCCGCGCCGGGCCGATACGGGAATCACCGTCGTGACGGCAAGCAATGTGGATGATTATTATGCCAAATAAAAGAGTTACGGGACTGGCGCGAATGTCGCTCAACAATTTGCCGATCCGCTACAAGCTGATTATTCATTTCTTGCTCATCAGCATTCTTCCTTCGATCGGCCTCGGATTTCTCATCAATTGGACGGTGGACCGGGTCATTGAACGCCAGGTTACGGACAATACCCTGCAATTGATCGGCAAGGTCAACGAATCGTTGGAGACCTATGTCGAGAATTTGCAGAATATCACCTATTTTATTTCGTTCAACCCGGATGTGGAGGATTTCTTGGCCGGCGAGGGCAAAGCCCCTGCCGAGCCGGATAACGAGAGCGGGCTGGACCACTACGAAATCCGCAAATTTTTGCAAGGCTTTACGACCCTCCATTCGGAAGTCGCCGGCATTCTTGTGGTGAATCATCGCGGGGAATATATCAGCAATGAAATGTACGCCCGTACTTCGCGAAATCTGACCCAGGAAAGCTGGTATCAAGAAGCGGTCCGCAACAAAGGTATCTTCAAAATCGTCGGCCATCCGTCCCGGCGCAATGTCACGACGCATGTCAGTTACAAGGACAGCGAGGTGGTATCCGTCGTGCGGGCGATTCTCGACCCCGATACCGGACAGGCGCAAGGCGCCGTGCTGATCGATCTTAAATTGCGAGTGATCGCCGAAAAGGCCCAGGATGTCAGACTGGGCAAGACAGGCTACCTGACGATTCTGGACGACAGCGGCGAACAAATCTACGCCCCGCCCGAGCCGTACATTGAGCGGATTCCGCCGGACTGGCTGGACCGGGACGCCGCCGGAACGTTTTCCCGTAAGGCGGACGGACGGGATCTGCAGTTCATTTACCGGAAGTCGCCGTTTACCGGCTGGACGACCGTCGGCGTCTTTTCGATGGCGGAGTCGGCGGCCGAAATGCGGGAAATTCGTTTTTTCGTCGTCAGTTTCGTGTTCATCGTCTGCCTTCTTGGCATGACCGCGTCCTTCTATTTGGCGCACTCGATCTCAAGGCCGATCGGACAGTTGATGTCCTTCATGCAAAAGGCCCAGTCCGGCGATCTTACGATCCGGCACTGGGGCGACCGGGCGGATGAAATCGGCATGCTCGGCCGGCGGTTCAATGCGATGCTGCAGCAAATCAACCGGCTGATCTCGCTGACGGAGCTGCAGGAACGGCAGAAGCGCGAAGCGGAGCTGCGCAGCCTGCAAGCCCACATCAAGCCGCATTTTCTCTATAATACGCTGGATACGATCCACTGGATGGCCCGCCGGAAAGGGGCCGAGGATATCGCCGAGATGGCGGAGTCGCTCTCCAAGCTGTTCCGGATCGGACTCAGCAAGGGGAATGACATCATCCCGCTAAACGATGAAATCGAACATGTCCGCAGCTATTTGCAAATTCAGTATGTCCGTTATCAGAACAAGCTGGATTATTCGATCGAGGTCGATCCGGACATCCAAAACGTGTACGTGTTGAAGTTGATATTGCAGCCGATCGTCGAGAATGCCATCTATCATGGCATCAAGGAACGGCGCGGCCCCGGAAAGGTCGAGATTCACGCCGCTAACCGGGACGGCGATCTCGTTCTGACTATCCGCGACGACGGCAAGGGCATGACGCCGGAACGATTGGCCGCGCTGCAAAAGGCGCTGGCTGAAGCGGCAAGTCCGCGGGAAGGAGCAGCGATTCCCTTGGGGACTGAGCCTAAAGCTGAAGAAGGCAAAGGCTACGGAATGCTGAATGTACAGGCGAGGATCGAGCTGAACTTCGGAAACAGATACGGACTGACGGTGCAAAGCCGGGAAGGACAAGGCACTGTTGTGACGGTGATACATCCGATAATCCGGAACTATCCGCGAGCGATGGGAGCTGAACGATCATGAATAAAATCGAAAACCCCCGGGAGTCAAAATATAAAGTACTCATTGCCGATGATGAAGCCATTATCCGCGAGGGCATTCGCGACAGCGTGGATTGGGCCAAGCTGCGGCTTGAGGTCGCTGCTGAGGCGGAAGACGGCGAAGAAGCGCTGGAGCTGGCACTCCAGCATTCGGTGCACATTCTGCTCGTCGATTTGAACATGCCGATCCTGGACGGCATCGGCTTGATGAAGGAAATCCGCGAGCGGCTGCCCGATTGCAAAATCATCATCATTACCGGGCATGACGAGTTCGCTTATGCCCAAAAAGCGATCCGCTATCAGGTCAAGGATTATATCCTAAAGCCGGCCAATCCCGCGCAGCTCGAAAAGGTGCTTTGCCAGGTGCGGGACGAGCTTGAGTCCGAAGCGGTCCAGCAGCTCCGGCTGGAGACGGCTTCGAAGCAGATCGAGCGCAGCTACCCGCTGCTGCGCGAGCGGTTTTGCCAGGAGTGGATAGACGGCAATATGACGGAGGAGGAGATCGAGGAGCAGCTGAAGTTCCTGAAGCTGCCCTCTTCCCCTCCCTCCCTGCT
Source organism: Paenibacillus haidiansis (assembly GCF_036553665.1). Lineage (NCBI taxonomy): Bacteria > Bacillati > Bacillota > Bacilli > Caryophanales > Paenibacillaceae > Paenibacillus > Paenibacillus haidiansis. The sequence continues at coordinate 399,338 of NZ_JAZHPZ010000004.1, forward strand.
CGGCGTCATCCGCCTGCGGGTGAGCGCTGCCCCCTCGGCACCGCAGCCGTTTGCGAAGGAAAGCGAGCGCCAGCTCTACCTGTTCGCGATTGAAAATATCGCCGCCGAGCTGCTCGCCCCTTTTCCGAAGATCATCTTCCGCGATCCGTTCAGCTTTATCGTCGTGCTGCTCTGGAGCCATTCGCGCGAAGCGGAATCCGGCTTTCACCGGATCGGCCCGATGGTGCGAAGCTGCCTGAAGATGGCGGTCGATTTGGAGCTGCTTGAAGGAGGCTCTGATCTGGCGGGCATCCCGGCGGTTTACCGCCAATGCAAATCCGCCGTTTTGAAAGAGACGCCGGTTTCCCCTCTGGTGCGCAGGGCCAAGGAATATATGCTGGAGCACTATTCCGATTGCGGGCTGACGCTGGAATCCATCGCCCGGGAACTGCAAACCTCCCCGGTTTATTTGAGCCGGATGATCAAACAGGAGCTGGGAATTTCATTCAACGGCTATCTGACGCAGATTCGCATCCGCAAGGCCGTCCAGCTTCTCCATGCAACGGATTGGCCGATGCACGACATCGCCGGGCGGGTCGGATACGAAACCCAGCACTATTTCAGTACCGCCTTCAAACGGGCTACCGGGGTCTCCCCCTTGCAATACCGTAAAGGCGTGTTGAGCGAGGTGGAATAATCATTTGGACCGTTTGTCCTGCATCCCGAAGGTGCACAAGCGGTCTTTTTTTGCATTCGTAACATTTTGGAAGCGCGCTGTGAAAGGTTTGATTTTTATAAAAAGAGTAAAACCATTCTAAATACGCCCCGGCAGGTCCGCTGGTATACTCGGTCTTGCAGGAAATGAAAACGCATTCAATTAATGCGGATATCTATCTAACGGGGGGCTGAGTGCAATGAAAAAATTTGCGGCAATGCTGCTGGCCGGCGCGCTGCTGATCGCTTTGACCGCTTGCGGCGGCAATGGCGGCGGAGGTTCCGCTTCAAGCGGGGAAAAAGGGACGGTCGGCATCGCGATGCCCACGAAATCATCGGAGCGCTGGGTGAACGACGGCAACAACATGGTCAAGGAATTCGAGAGCCTCGGTTACGGAACCGATCTCCAATATGGAGAAGATGTGGTCGAGAACCAGGTCTCGCAAATCGAAAACATGATCACCAAGGGCGTAAAAATTCTGGTTATCGCCTCCATCGACGGAGCGGCGCTGACCGATGTGCTGCAAAAGGCCCATGATCAGGGCATCAAGGTGATCGCTTATGACCGGCTGATCATGAACAGCGAATATGTTGATTATTACGCCACCTTCGATAACTTCAAGGTCGGCGTCCAACAGGCCTCCTACATCGAAGATAAGCTCAGACTTAAGGACGGCAAAGGCCCGTTCAACATCGAATTGTTCGGCGGTTCGCCGGATGACAACAACGCCTACTTCTTCTTCGACGGCGCCATGTCCGTGCTTAAGCCGTATATTGACTCCGGCAAGCTCGTCGTGCGCAGCAATCAGACGACGATGGAACAGGTCGCCACGCTCCGTTGGGACGGCGCGACCGCTCAAGCGCGGATGGATAATCTGCTGAGCGCGCATTACGCTACGGAAAATGTCGATGCCGTCCTGTCTCCGTATGACGGAATCAGCATCGGCATCCTCTCTTCGCTCAAAGGCGTCGGCTATGGCTCCGGCGACAAGCCGCTGCCGATCGTGACCGGGCAGGACGCGGAGCTGGCGTCGATCAAATCGATCCTTGCCGGGGAACAAACGCAAACCGTGTTCAAGGATACGCGGGAGCTGGCGAAAAAGGCGGTCGGGATGGCGAGAAGCGTTCTCGAAGGCACGGAAGCGGAAGTGAACGACACGGAAACATACGACAACGGTGTCAAAGTAGTGCCTTCCTACCTGCTGGAACCGAAATCGGTCGATAAGGACAACGTGGAAAGCCTATTGGTCGACAGCGGCTATTACACCAAGGAAGATCTCGGCCTTTAAGTGTAGATATCGGGGCAAATATAGGCGCAGGCGATGGCGGCGGTCGTACCGCCGCCGTCTCCTTTTGGCCCGAACGGGAAAGCAAGACGAAGGCTTAAAGCGTAATGAAAGGCTCGGTGATGAAATATGAGTCAGTACATTCTGGAGATGAGGGGAATTACCAAGACGTTTCCCGGCGTCAAGGCGCTCGAAAATGTGAATCTCCAAGTCAAAGAAGGCGAAATCCACGCGCTCTGCGGCGAGAACGGAGCCGGTAAATCCACGCTCATGAAAGTGCTGAGCGGGGTTTACCCTCATGGCAGCTATGAGGGCGATATTATTTTTCAAGGGCAAGTCTGCGAATTCAAGGATATCAAGCAAAGCGAGGACCTCGGAATCGTCATCATCCACCAGGAGCTGGCCTTGATCCCCTATTTGTCGATCGCGGAAAACATTTTTCTCGGCAACGAGCAGGCAAAACACGGCATCATCCATTGGCATGAAACGAGGATTAAAACGAAGGAATTGCTGCAGCGGGTCGGCCTGCGGGAATCCCCCACGACTCCGGTACTCGAGCTCGGCGTCGGCAAGCAGCAGCTGGTGGAAATCGCCAAGGCGCTGTCCAAGAGGGTCAAGCTGCTTATCCTGGACGAGCCGACTTCCGCGCTCAATGAAACCGACAGCGAAAATTTGCTCCGGCTGATCCTGGAGTTAAAGAACCAAGGCATCGCCTCGATTATCATTTCCCATAAGCTGAATGAAATTGAGAAAGTGGCCGATTCGATCACGATCCTGCGGGACGGAAAGACGATTCAAACTTTAAACATGAAAGAGGACCAGGTTACGGAAGACGTGATTATCAAAGGCATGGTCGGCCGCGATTTAACGCAGCGGTACCCGGAGCGCACGCCGAATATCGGTGAGATCATCTTTGAGGTGGAAGGCTGGGAGGTCCGGCATCCGCAGCAGGAAGACCGCAAAGTGCTGGAAGACATCAACCTTCATATCCGCCGGGGCGAGATCGTAGGCATCGCCGGACTGATGGGCGCGGGCAGAACGGAGCTGGCGATGAGCCTGTTCGGCCGCTCGTACGGCAAACACCTTAAAGGGAAGGTGATGCTGCACGGCAAGGAGGTTCACCTGACCGATATCGCCGCGGCTATCCGCCACGGGATCGCCTATGTCACCGAAGACCGCAAACAGTACGGTCTGGTGCTGATGAATGATATCAAATGGAATATTTCACTGGCGAGTCTCGGCCAGCTGTCGCGGCGGGGAGTCGTCAACGGGAAGGAAGAAGTGCTTGTCGCGGAGGACTTCCGCCGCAAGTTGAATATCAAGACCCCGAGCATTTTGCAAAAAACGGTCAATTTGAGCGGCGGCAATCAGCAGAAGGTCGTCTTGAGCAAATGGATCTACGCGCAGCCGGAAATTCTCATTCTCGACGAGCCGACGCGCGGCATCGATGTCGGGGCCAAATACGAAATTTACTCTATCGTGAATCAGTTGGCGGACGAGGGAAAAGGCATTCTGTTCATCTCTTCCGAGCTGCCCGAAATCCTTGGGATGTGCGACCGGATCTACGTGATGAGCGAAGGCCGGATCACCGGTGAAGTGAAGCGCGAGGAGGCCTCGCAAGAGGTGCTGATGAAATCTATGACACGTGGCAGGGGGTAACGAAAGATGCAAGCAGTAAGCGAGTTGTTCAGAAAAAATATCCGGCAGTACGGCATGATCATCGCTTTGGTGTTTATCACGGTTTTATTTCAAATTTTGACGGACGGCATTCTGCTCAAGCCGCTCAATATCACCAACCTGATCCTGCAAAACAGCTATATTCTCGTTCTGGCGATCGGGATGGTGCTCGTGATCATCACTGGGCATATCGATCTGTCCGTCGGCTCGATCGCCGCCTTTATCGGCGCTTTAGCCGCGATCATGATGGTGGAAATGCAAATGCCGCCTTTTCTCGCGGTCATTTTGTGTCTCTTGATCGGCGCGTTGATCGGAGCTTGGCAGGGCTTCTGGGTGGCCTATGTGAAAATCCCGGCATTTATCGTCACCCTGGCCGGCATGCTGTTATTCCGCGGCCTTACGATGATCGTGCTGGGCGGCCAGTCGATTGCGCCTTTTCCCAAATCGTTTCAAAAAATCAGCTCCGGATTTGTTCCCGACTGGTTCGGCGGCGGCAGCATCCATGTCCTGACCATCGTACTTGGCATCGTTCTCTCTCTGCTGGTCATTTGGCAGGAATGGAGAGAACGGAGTACCCAGGTCAAATACCGGTTTGAAGTCGCTCCCATTTGGATCTTTATCGCCAAGATCGCCTGTCTGGTGGCGGTCATCAACCTGCTGACCTTCGTGCTCGCCACGTATAACGGATTTCCGAACATCCTGGTCATCCTGTTCGTACTAGTCGTCATCTATTCGTTCGTGATGAACCGGATGATCGCCGGACGCCATATTTACGCGCTTGGCGGCAACGAAAAGGCCGCCCAGCTGTCCGGGGTAAAAACGAAAAGAGTCTCGTTCTGGGTATTCGTTAATATGGGCGCACTCGCCGCGCTCTCGGGCCTGATCTTCGCAGCCCGGCTGAATTCGGCCACGCCGAAGGCGGGCACAAACTTCGAGCTTGACGCGATCGCCGCTTGCTTTATCGGCGGGGCCTCGGCCTCCGGCGGGATCGGCACGGTGTTCGGCGCGATTATCGGCGGTCTCGTTATGGGCGTAATGAATAACGGCATGTCCCTTATCGGGCTCGGCGTCGACTGGCAGCAAGGAATCAAAGGATTGGTCCTTCTCCTCGCCGTCGCCTTCGACATTTACAACAAGTCCAAGACAAACTGATTCGGGGTCAATGACAAAACAAGCTCCCGCCGTAAAATACGGACGGGAGCTTGTGGTTTAGGATTCAATAATCGCTTTGATCTGCGCGCACTCTTCACGAAGAAGGTCTAGCTGTTCCAGATAACATAACAAAGCTTTGAATACGATGCTTTTCCCCGGAGCGTCGCTCGTCTCCGTTTTCATCTTCAAGATTGCCTCCAGATAATCCTCCTTTTCCCTCTCGGTCAAGGATGAATCATGCTGCACGGCCAATTCCATATTGCGGAACGATCGCAACAGCTGGCGCGATTTCGAAATCGGAGAAATATCCTCCGGGCATTCCATCAGCCAGGAAGGAGGGTCAAACAGGAGCGGCACATTCGGGCCGTTTTTTTGCAGTCCTTCCACCAGTACACCGACCATATGCTCCACATAAACCGCCAATTTGTAACAATGGTCATGGGACAGACGCGGATCGATCATCATCGTATAACTCAGCAAAATACTGCAGGCGATAAAGGCAAAATCCAGCGCACTCTCTTCAACTTGCTCACCGTACAGATCGACTATGCTTTCCGTAATCCAGATAAACAGTTTCCGTTCAATGGCCGCCGTTGCCCGTTGGATTTTCTTATTCTGAAAGACCGGCAAGATCGGGACAACGAACAATAGCGTATATGTCCGATGGTTGAAGATGTTTTCCAGAAAAATGACAATCAGTTCGATCATCCGGTCTCTTTTCGAGATATCCGTTCGACGATACAGATGATTAACCTTGTCTTCCAACTCTTCAATAAACATCGTCATCGCTTCCAGCAGCAAATCCTCTTTGCCGGGAAAGTATTTATAGAAGGACGGCTTCGTCATGCCGCTGGCCTTGGCGATGTCGTCGACGGTTAAAGAAGCATACCCTTTTTCCGCAAAAAGCCGGACCGCTGTCTCTATGATTATTTTTCTTTTATCCACGAGCGATCGGTCCTTTCAAATAAATTTATCTTACATCGGCAGCGGGTTCCCCGGAAGATCGGCCGGAGGCTTCGCTTTCGGATTCGCTTTGCGCTCCTTACGTTTGTCCTTATAAATCGCAACAACCATATAAAGCGAAGGTACGACAATCAAAGTCAGGATCGTCGAGAACATCAGACCGAAGATGATCGTGTACGCCATTGGCCGGAACAGGATGCTGCCCGAAATGGCAAGCGGCAGCATGCCGATGATCGCAGTCAGCGAGGTGAGCAAAATCGGCCGGAAGCGCGCGGCGGTAGCCGCGATGATCGCTTCTTTCAGATCCTTCCCTTCCCGTCTGGACTCTTCGATGAATTCTATCAATACAATCCCGTTCCGCACAACGATCCCGGCAAGCGAGATGATCCCCATGATACTCATGAAGCCGATGGAGGAACCGGAAATGAAGATGCCGATAACTCCGCCCGCGGCCGCCAGATAAACCGTCGTCATAATGATGACCGGCGCCGATAAAGAGTAGAACTGAATCGTAATCAAGAGCAGGATCAAGAAAATGACGATAACAAACAGGCTGGCCAGATCGGCGAAGATTTCCGATTGATCGGAGGTTTCGCCGCCAAGGCTCCAGCTGTAGCCCTCCGGAAACGGTATATCCTTCAAGATATCCTGCACTTCGGCGTTCAATTCCGTAGCCGTTTTCCCGTTGGCATCCGCCTCCACCGTCACGGTCCGCACCAGATTATAGTGCTGGATCTTCTGGATGGCAAACGTAGGCTTCAATTCGGCTACCTGCGACAATGGAACCTGCATCCCCTGGGAATTGGTAATGTTGATTTGCTGGAACAGCTCGCTCGGGTCGCCATCGCTGTTCTTCATATACAGGTTGACGTCGATGATCTGTTCCCCGGTGTCAAAATCGCCGATATCCAGGCCGTCCCCCATCAAACGCAGGGTCTGGGTCAAAGTGGCGTAATCGACCTGATGCTGGTTCATCGCGTCTTTATTGATTTCAAATTCCAGCGTATAGCTTTCATTCCCGAAGTCGTCTTTAATTCCCGTCGCGCCATTCACTCGCGCGATCTTCTCCTTGACTTGTTGGGACAGGTCCTGGAGCTTCGTCAAATCCTCGCCGGCAATCCGTATGGATACGGCCGCGCCGACCGGGATACCGAGTCTTGGAACGCGGAGGGAAATTGCGGCCGACGGAAATTGCTGATCCAGCTCCTTCTGCCACGCTTTCACCGTCTTATCCAAATCGAACTGACCCTCTTTGCCGACGACGGAAATTTGACCTGTCGTCGTCGAAGCGCCGATAACGTTCGTAATATCGGAAAACAGCTGCGGCGCCTTCCCGCCCGAGGAATGGCTGACAAGCTCGGCTTCCGGCTGTTTGGACACCCATGCGGCGATATCGGATATCGTTCGATCCGTTTCCTGGAATGAGGTGCCGACAGGCATCTCCACGTTGATGACAACGTTCGGCTCTTCCGCTTCCGGGAACAGGTCGATCGGCGCCAGCAGCGCAAAGCCGAAGGAGGCCGTACCGATCAGCAGCCCCACCAAAGCGGTAAGCAGCGGCCGCTTCAGCACTTTGGGTATTAATTTTTCCGAATAAGCCTTTGTAACAATTTGAATTTGTTTACCCAGCAGGCCCGCCGGCTTCGGTTCTCCCGTTTTCTTGTTGCGTCTTCGTTTCTCATACCATTCGCGGAAAATCGGAATAATCGTCAGCGACATCAGCATGGAAGCCAGCATGGAACTAGAGATGACAATCGGAATCGGCTTGATAAAGGTACCGATGTCCCCTGTCAGGAACAACAGCGGCATAAAGGCAAAAATCGTCGACAACGTGGCCGTCAAAATGGACACGGACACTTCTTGCGCCCCTTTGACGGAAGCGACGGACGGCGGTTCTCCCAATTCGCTCAGCCTGCGTTCGATATTATCGTTGACGACGACGGCGTCATCCACGAGAATCCCGAGCACGATAATCAGGCCTACGATCGATATCTCATTCAGAGAAACACCGGTCAGCGGCAAGGCGATCAGACCCAGCGCGATGGAAATCGGAATCGCCAGCGCCACGAAAGCCGAAGTCACCAAATTTAGACCCAGCGTACAGACGATAATAACGGCGATAATCGCAATGATCATCTCTCTGGACAGGTCTCCGAACATCTCGTTCACTTTGTCGACTTGGACAAATGTCGGAGAGAATTTTACGTTCGCCGGAAGGTTCTTCGCCATTTCTTCCAGTTTCGGCGAGATGGCCTTATCCATGGAAGGCACGTCGGAACCCGTCTGGGCGTTGACATTGATCAGAATGGCCGGCTTGCCGTTATAGTAAGGCAGGTAATCCGCCTCGCCCTGGGTCAGCTTCACTTCACCGATATCCTTCAAATAAACGGGAAATCCGCTTTGCGTCTTCATGATCTGGACATTGTTCAATTCATTCACGTCGTCCAAGCTTTTGACCAGCAGCTGATAATTCCGGTTATCGTAATTCAGATCCCCGAGCGGCACCCGGTTCGTCTCGGCCTGAACGGCCTGAACGACCATTTCCCACGGGACTCCGTATTGCTGCAGCTTTTGTGTATCGATTTGCATCCGGACTTCCTGATCCGGAATCCCGTCGATTTCAACGGACGCAACGCCTTTTACCGTACGGATCTGGTCGCGCCATTGAATCATCGTATCGTTCAGCGCATACAACTCTTCACGCGTTTCTGCGGTAATGACATAGGAGCCGACAAAGGAGGAGACCAAGTCGTCATTGACGACGGGCTGGAGCGCATCCTCGGGCAAACCGGACGCGGCATCCTGGACGCTTTTGCGCACCTCGTCCCAGGTTTCATCGTAGTTGGCGTCATCATACGCCTGTACGATGATGCTTGAATATCCGCTTCCCGAGGTGGAGGTGATGGTCTCGACCGTTTCCACCTTCTTGATCGCCTGCTCCAGCGTCTTGGTAACAGATTGCTCCACCTTTTCCGGAGTCGCACCCGGGTAAATGGTCGTTACCGTCGCCATACTTACGGTCGCGTCGGGCATATCCTGCCGTGCCAGACCGGTAAAGCTGTAGACCCCGAACAAAATAAGCATAATGAAGAACAACAGCGTAATTTTGCGTTTTTTTACGAAAAAGTTAATCATGGAGTCGTATCCTCCGCGGTTTTAATGGCATCGCCGTCAAACAGCGCATCGGCCCCCGCGCTAACAATGGTATCTCCCTCCTGCAAGCCGGACACGATCCGGAAGCGGTTGCCGATAATCTCTTTGCCCAATTCGACGACCGTCTTCACCGCCTTGCCGTCGACAGCACGGAAGACATACGGTTGCTGTCCGTTGCTGATGACCGCCTCCGCGGGAACAAGAATCCCTTTTTCGCCGCCGGTTTGTTTGCCGGCCTTCACGACTTGTCCCGGAATCCAGTCTTTATCCGGGTTAGGCACGGTGACTTCCACCGAGACCGTACCGGTTCCCGCATTCGTTTGCGGGTAAATTCGCTGTACGGTTCCCGTCCGGGTCGTGCCGGACAATTCCACGTCAACCTTCTGCCCTGCCTGCCAATCGGCGATTTGACTGTCCTGTACGGGCAATATCAGCTTGAGCGTTTCGGTCGAGCCGATCGTATAGGCCTGCGCGCCAGCGCCCGCCATTTGTCCGACCACCGCCGAATTTTGCAAAACCGTACCGTCGATCGGCGCGATCACCTTGGTTTTGGATAGGGCCAATTCGGCCTGATCCCGTGCGGTCAGCGCATTTTTATATCCGGCCTGCGCCTGCGACTGTGCCGCCAAAGCGGATTGCTTGCCCGACTTGGCTTGATCCAGCGACGACTGGGCTATTTTGCGTTGTTCCTCGGTCGCCCCGTCGGTCAGTTGGGATAGGGCTTGCTTCGCGCTGTCCAATTGGTTCTCGACATTTTTTAATTGAACTTGCGAATTCTCGTAATCACTGAGCGAAATCAATCCTTCTTGATACAAGTTTTGATAGCGGTCCGCGTCGGCCTTCATTTTGGTATAAGCGTCTTCGGCCTGCTTCACCTGATTTTCCGCCTGGGCCAGCTGCTGTTGGGAAGCCCCCTTCTCCACTGAAGACAAATTCGCTTCCGCCGTTTTGATTTGCGCTTCCGCTTGGGCGATGCCCGCCTTGGCCGCGCTGACCTGCCCTTCCGCTTGCGCCACGCCGCTCTCGGCTTGCGCCAACTGCAGTTTCGCCGGTTCATCGTCCAGCACGGCCAGTACATCCCCGGCCTTTACCGTATCGCCGACTTCAACCAAAGTCTGCTTGATCTCTCCGGAAGCCTGAAACGAAACTACCGCAGAATCGTAAGACTGAAGTGTACCGGATAAATCATATACTGTATCTAACGGTTCATTTTTTACTTGAATGACATCGACAACAACCGAATCGTCATTTGACGCCGCTGATTCCGCGTTGTTTCCGGAAGAACATGCGGTTAAAGACAGCGTTAATAACGCCGCCATGATCAAGTAGGAATAGCGTCCTTTCATTCGTAATTCTCTCCTCCCGTCTAACTGCCCGGTTATTTTTTTAACTCTAAAGTAACCCAGTCGCGGCGCGGTTGTCAAGCGACGCGGACAAGGCTAGCATTTGATTTTTACTATAGCTGTGTGATAGCATGTTGAACTAGAAGAAGATACTGTTATGGGGAGGAACATTTGCATGAAAAGGAAGCTGGCGGCATTCACTCTGTCTCTCGCCCTGCTTGCCGGCGGTCCGGTATCGGCGTTTGCCGCGGACAGCGACAATACGACCAAATCGGGAAATGCCGCCTCAACGGATAAGGATTTGAGAAGCAGCTTTGTCGAGTCGGGGAATCTGATTTCTATTAAACATTTGGATCTGGACACCGTTTTGGATCTGGCGCTTAATAATTCCTATAACTTATCTCTATTGGAAATGAAGCTTACGGCGCTCCGGCAAAACGAAGACAACCTCGAGGAGCAGGGGGAACAGCTTGAAGGTGCGGGGATCCCCAACATTTCCGGTTCATTGCCCGGTACATTGGAAGAATTCTTGGAGGAATACGGCCTGTCTATTGACGATGAAACGACCGAACTGCCGGACTGGCTTGAGCCGGCCTTCGAATCGGGCAGCGGCATGGTGAACGGAATCGTGCAGGGCTATAACGGCATCGCTTCCATGCTGAACCAGCAAATTCAAAGCTCGCGCGAGCAGCTTGAACTGGGGCTGGATCAAATCGGTGTGGAGAAATCGAACACGCTGATCGATCTGGAAAAAGCGCGTACCGGCGCAAAACTGCAGATTACTTCCCAGTACGTGCAGTTGCTGTCTTTGGACAAACAAATCGAACTGGGCGAAAAGTATTTGGGGGTACTGAACGGGGATTACAACCGGGCCGTAGTCATGCAGCGGGAAGCGATGGCGACGAATGAAGATGTCACGGCGGCCCAGCGGCTCGTCGACGATCAGCAGGAGCAACTCGACACACTGCGCGACAATTATCAGCTCGCCCTTATTCAAATGTGCTACGATCTTGGGCTAGTCTATGATCCGGAGATTATGCTTAGAGACATCCCTTATACGCCGGAATCCATTACGCGTAAGGATACGGAAGATCTTTTGGAGAATTCCTATGATATGAAGCAGAAATGGAATGCGATCGTGCTCGCGAATAAGCAGGAAAAACATACAAGCGCCGCTAATGAGCATGAGGAAGATTATCTCGATACGATGACGAGAATCGCCGAGGAGCAAGCGGAACAAACCCGCGTCGAGCTCAGCAAAAAGATCAGCAAAACCTATAGCGATGCCAACACGGCATATAAGGCTTACCAAAATGCGGCCAAAGACCTGACGGAGGTCCAGCAGGACTATGCCAATATGGAAGTCCGCTTTGAGAACGGGTTGGTCTCCCGCTATGATTTTAACAAATACGGGTTCCGGTTGACCCAACAGGAGCTTGCCCTCGATCTGACCCGGTTGCAAACGTATATGGCCGCCCAAGCGGTTGAGGCTATGGAAGAAGGACTCATCAATTAACCGGATTTGAATTCTACAATCATCCGATACACGAGTGAAGCACACTCGCGTTACGCCTATGAAGGCGTTCGCGGTGTGCTTTTTTATTTTACATAACTTAAACGTTGAGAGGAAAGGTGAAAAATGAATATTTCAGTTCAAGAGGTACAAGAAACGCCCTCCGCATCGGGTTACGGTAAAGCTGTGACCCCGCATGACGAAGCCTTCAAGAAGCTGCTGCATACCTTTTTCGCCGAATTTATTGAGTTATTCTTCCCTGAGCTTCACAAACTGTTGGACTACCGCCAGACCCGGTTTCTCATGCAGGAACAGCTTGTCGACATTGTCGGCGAAGAAAAACGAACTTTGGATTTACTGTTGGAAACAAAGTATAAGCAATCGGATGCTTTTATTCTCCTTCATCTTGAACCGCAATCTTTCAGGCAACAGGATTTTCACGAAAGAATGTTCATCTACTTCGGGCGACTTTTCGAGCGTCACCGGAAAGAGCACCGGCTCATTATTCCCATCGCTATTTTTACGGCCGACGACGCCCGTAATGAACGAAATTCACTCCATATGGCTATCCCCGGTCATGAGATATTGCATTTTCAATTTCTAAAAGTCGAGCTTCGCCAGAGCAACTGGCGTAGGTTTGTGGACTCCAACAATCCCGTGGCTGCTGCATTGCTGGCGAAAATGGGATACAATAAAGGGGAAGAAAAGGAGATACGGCTGTCGTACCTGCGTATGATTCTGCAACTCAGAAAAAAATTGGACGATGCCAGATTGGCGCTCGTCATGTCGATCGCCGATTTGTATTTTGTGCCCGATCCAACTGAGGACGAGGCAATGCTGCGTGAGCTAACCGAACAATTTCCGGAGGAGCGTGAATCTATTATGGAATTGATGCCGGCGTGGTCCCGTGCGGGATATGAGAAAGGGATCGAAGAAGGTAGGGAAAAGGGAATTTTACAAGGATTGGAGCAAGGATTGGAAAAAGGGATAAAGTCCGAAAGAAGGAACATCGCGCGCAAGCTGATTTCCAAAGGGTTCTCGCCCGAGGAAGTGGCCGACGCCCTGGATTTGCCCGTGGATGAAATAAATAATCTTATGAACTGAACCCAATACAAAGAAGCCGATAATGCTAGGCGATCGGCTTCTTTCTTTGCAAATTGGCGTATATTAAGCTATTGTATTTATTGATTAATTGATCGAGCAGCACCGACTGCTGAAGAACCCTTTTATGCTGCAAGCCGTATCTGGCCGCCAGCCGATTCAATTCTTTTCTCTCTACTTCTATGCTTTGTATGATTTTCTCATAATTATTCATAACTCTCACCCTATGAATAATTTAGGAGAAGTTGCTAAATATTGCATAGTGAAAGCTATTGCAAAGAAGAGATTTACATTTTTTACGAAAAAAAAATGGAGCCGGTTTATTTTCCGACTCCATTTTCGTTCGTATCTTATTGAGATTATCCCCATCCGTGATTATATGCAGCCAAAGCAATCGGACTCGTAACAAACATTACACTAAGCATAAGCATAGCCGAAACCAGCCATGACATTTTGTTTTTCATTTTCCCACACCTTTCTGCAAAATTCAGAATATTTTTTACGTTGTGCTTCAGAAGAGTACTCCCGATGTAATTCAAAGATTGCCATATTGGTTACAATTAGTTCTTTCCCGCCTAGAGACAGTGATAGCAGGATGCTATATAAGATATTGTCCAATCCTTCTTCGTATAATCCTTTACGGAAGTGGTATAACGCAAAATTTCGGAAGAAAACGGAACATCTGAAAATATTGGTAGACTCCTTATAGTTAGATTTAACTGAACCATGGGAGAACCAGCTATTATTATCCAGTTCTTTATAATCCTCGATCTCGGCAGAATATTTAGTCAAAATATCATCGATAAAAAACTGATGGCGATTTGCAGACTCGATTAAAGTGATTAGGCCCTCAATAATTTCATCCGGATGCTCTTCCAAGAAACGGACATAATCAGGAATAAGTGAACGATTTCCAGCTTTTATATCAACGCATAAATAGTTGGCTCGGGCAAACATTTTTAATAGCTTGACCTCAGCCTTCCCATCCTCGTCCAGTCCTTCAAACCAACTTAAATCAGCATACTCCGGAATCAACTTTTTACATTCTTCAAATAAACCACGATACTCATAAGTTCCCGATTTAATAAGAAGAGCCCTTCCATAGTAATAAACCAAAGGCCGAGCAGGGTTAAAATCGCTCTCTTGCCATGCCTTCTTGTTATACAAAGCTAAAGCCAACTGCCTTAACTCATCCACATAAATTTCTACCTCGGACCAATTAAACTTTAGTGCATGCACTTCTGCCAACATCAAAAGTCCGTCAAGCGCATAAGATTCCGGAAGCCTGTATCGGTAAGGTAGAAACTGCATAGCTGCCTTATATCCTTTTCGTCCGTCACCCTGGTGTATTTGAAACAGCCTATAATAACTCATGGCCAGACGTTCGGAATGATTGGATCTCTCGCTCTCAATTACGCTTTCGTACAGAATAACGGCCGCTTCTTTCCAGCCCTGCTCAAACATGAGCTCGGCCGTTTCAAAAATCCCCCCCACCTGCTTTAAATCGTCCAGTAGACGGGTAAGAACTTGTTCGATACAGTCATGCCGTTTAAGTTCGGCGCAGCGCAATAAAAACGGACGCATCCGCCGCCAATGCGGAGCTGTAGGAACAAAACATTCATCTGCGTATAAATCATAGAAGTAGCCTTCGGAGAATCCCATCGCTGTTGTGATTAGATCAAGCTGTCCTACGGAAATCGGGCGGTTACCGTTGATGATTCCGCTCAGGGTGCCGACGTTTACTCCCGAAAGTTCCGCGAAATGATGAAGGGTTATCCCTTCTCTCTTGATGTGGTCTTCCATTTCTGCGCGGATCGTGGTGGCGGAAATCAATCGGCTATCACCCCCAAACCAAATTTCACGTAAAATTCGAGTTAATTATCCATAATCTAGCATACGATGTATTTATATGAAATTATAATCCTGAAATTTACAGCAGTCAACACTAAATATGTAAATATATAATCGAAAATTAAAAATATTGTCAGATTACAATAAAAAGTAAAAAACTTCTTTTTATAAACAGCCATTGTTCGACTGCATTCCCCGCATTTCTTCCCGTGATCGGCATAGAAAAAGAGGGGCAGCGCTAACATCACGCTGTCCCCTCTATCTATTTTAGCTATTCCGTTACGAGCTTCGCTGCGTTCGCATTCGATTCCACCTGCGCCGGGTTCTTGCAGCCCGGAATCACCGCGCTGACCGCAGGATGGCGCAGGCACCACGCCAACGCCCACTCGGCCATGTTTACACCCTCCGGCACTTCTTCCCGGGCGATCCGCTCCACTTCTTCAAGCTTGCGGCGCGTGTTCTCCGGGTCGTGGCGGTGCCGGACATCGGTCTTGTCGAACACGGCGCCCGGCTTGTATTTGCCGCTCAAGTACCCGCTCGCCAGCGGCACCCGGGCCAGCACGCCGAGGTCCTGGCGCTCGCAGGACGGGAATACCCGCTGCTCCGGCGTGCGGTCCAGCCGGTTATATACTACCTGAATCGCCTCGGAATGGACCTTGGTCGAAGCCTCGGTTTGATGCAAATTGTCATTGCTGCCGATCGAGGTGCCGAGATGGCGGATTTTCCCGGCCTGCTTCTGCTTGTCCAGCATCGTCCACAATTCGTCATTGTCGAAGGCCGTATCCGGGCCGGAATGGAATTGGTAAAGGTCGATGTAATCCGTTTGCAGCGCCTTCAGCGAACTGTCCAGTTGCTTCTGCACATCTTGGGCACCGTACATATCCGTCCGGGTAAACCGTTCGTGGAAGTGATGCCCGAATTTCGTCGCGATAATCCAGTCCTCACGTTTCCGGCGGCCGATATAGTTGCCGATAAAAGCTTCGGACAAGTGATCGCCGTAGCATTCCGCCGTATCGATCAGGTTGATCCCCAGCTCCTGCCCTTTATCGAGGATCGCGTCGACTTCGTCCTGGGTGAACTGCTTGCCCCATTCCCCGCCGAATTGCCAGGTTCCAAGGCCAATGACGGAGACGTTCAGCTCCGTTTTTCCCAATCTGCGATATTTCATTTGCTTCCCTCCCGGTAGTTATGGCTATATAAGCCGGTTTCTCCTAAAATTGTACCACGTTTCATCAGCGCCGCAAAAACCGGAGCCCGGCATGCGCTATCCATCGGTAACTGCTACTTCATTACTTTCTTAATCAGCTTGAGGTTTCGATCGGAGTATGGCGGAAAAATGAAACTCAAGCTGACTTTGGTCGACTTCCTCAGCACACCCTTCCGGTGGGAAAAGGCCTCAAAGCTGTATCGTCCGTGATAGGCCCCCATGCCCGATTGGCCCACGCCGCCGAAAGGAAGATAAGGCGT
This sequence comes from Paenibacillus haidiansis, assembly GCF_036553665.1. NCBI lineage: Bacteria > Bacillati > Bacillota > Bacilli > Caryophanales > Paenibacillaceae > Paenibacillus > Paenibacillus haidiansis. The sequence goes on from NZ_JAZHPZ010000004.1 coordinate 415,537, forward strand.
TACGAGGTGAAGCAGCGTATCGTTCACGCAGCCCCCGCCAAAAGAGACCGCCTCCATCACCCGGCGCTCGGTCCGCTTGCTGCCCGTAAACAAATACAGCGCCAGCGGCTTGGGACGGGAATTCACCGCGGTAATGGCCTCCTCCAAATCGTGGTATTCCAGTATCGGTAAAATCGGCCCGAATATCTCCTCTTCCATGACCTTGTCGTCCCAGTCCACACAGTCCATCAATGTGGGGGACAAATACAGGTCCTCCCGATCGCTCGCCCCGCCGGCTACGACCTTTGAGGGCTCCAGCAGCCCGCTCAGGCGTTCCCAATGCCGCTCGTTCACGATCCGCCCGAAGTCCGGGCTTTGCTGCGGATCGCTGCCGAAGAAGGCGGCGATCCGCTCCTTCATTTTGGCGATGAGCGCGGGCTTGATGTCCCTATGGGCGAGCACATAGTCGGGAGCGACACAGGTCTGGCCGACATTGATCATTTTCCCCCAAATGATCCGCTGCGCGGCCAAATCGAGATCGGCGTCCTTGTCGACAATGCACGGGCTCTTTCCGCCCAGTTCCAAAATGACGGGGACAAGCCGCTCTGAGGCGGCCTGCATGACGATTTTCCCGACCCGGGTGCTCCCCGTAAAGAAAATTACATCGAACGGGGCATGGATCAGCGCGGAAGTCGTCTCCTGACCGCCCTCGACTACCCGAATGTATTCTTCGTCGAAATGGGCCCGGATCAGCTTGGCAATCACCGCCGACACATGCGGCGTGAATTCGGAAGGCTTGACGACGGCGGCGTTGCCGGCGGCGATCGCTCCGACGAGCGGGTCTAAGACGAGCATAAACGGGTAGTTGAACGGGCCGATAATGAGCGCCGATCCGTACGGCTCAGGGTAGATGACGCTTCGCGAGCCGAAATGAATGAACGGAGTCCGCACCCGCTTCGGCTTCATCCATCGCTTTATATTTTTCAGCGTGTAGCCGATGCTGTCGTACAAATAACCGAGCTCGGTCGTATAGGCTTCAAACTCGGATTTGCGCAAATCCTGGTGCAGCGCCTCCAAAATTTCGGACTCATGCTCCCGAACGGCCGCCTTTAAGGTTTGCAATTGCTTGATCCGAAACGCCAAGGAGCGCGTCGCGCCCGAGCGGACGTAATGCTTTTGCCGGTTTGCTAGGTCGAGCGCGATCCGCGGGTCCTTGATTTCATTCTTTTCCTCCATAGAGATCCCTCATTTCAAAGCATCCTTCTTGAGCCCAGTATATCGCAAAACCGAAAGGGACGCTGTTTCTGTTCAGTTATTGGGCCCAGCGGAAATATGTCTATTAAGAAATATTTAACCTCATCCAAATAAACTATCAGCCTATTAGATATTCATACAAGAAATATGGACTAGAAATGCATAGCATATAGCGAATCAATTCCTGTGATGAGGAGGGATTTTATTGGCTACCGTAATCAATGTGCCGGGTGATTTCCCCACCATTACGGCGGCTATAGCCGCCGCCGCTCCGTTCGATACGATCCGGGTGGCACCGGGAACATACAACGAAACGGTCATTGTTAATAAAACGATTCAGTTGCTGGGGGCCCAGGCCGGTGTCGATGCCCGCACCCGGCCGGGAACGGCCGGAGCCGAATCGATCATTTCCGCCGTCAATGCGAGCGGAACGGTTCAACTGACTGCCACGCATGCCGTGATCGACGGCTTTACGATCCAGAACAATACGGCGGGGCCCGGTATAGTCACTGCTGCGGCCGGTTCTGGCTACTGGATCTTCAGCAATATCATCCGCAATAACACATTCGGGATATACCTAAACTCGGATACGATACTGGAATCCCAGGTCCGACATAATTTCTTTATTAGCAATAATCAGGCGGGGGCCGGCAGCGGGAATGGGGTGTTTTCGGAAAACGGGGCGAACTTTTGGGTGGACGAGAACTTGTTCACCGGACACGCTACCTCATCGGTCAATTTTGCTCCCATAACTCCAGGGGCGGTAAATGCCGTTGTCTCCAACAATACCATGATTACAGACAACTCTATAGCGGTAACGAACGCAAGTAATATTAAAATCGCCGATAATCTACAGACGAATTCTCAAGGGAGCGCCATCTTCTTTGGCGGCAATTCCAGCAATGTCGATATCGAGGGGAATGCGATCCTGAACGGGGTCTCCAACGCGGTTCGGGTAACCACGGCATTCGTCGGTACTCCCAATACCAATATCCGCATGAAAAACAATACCATTTCCGGCAATGCCGTTGCCGGTCTTAATCTGGATACGGGAGCGTATGCGGTCGGCGGAACCAGCCTGGCGTTGGATGCCACCAACAACTATTGGGGCAGCCCGACGGGCCCCGCTCCGATCGGCACCGGGGATGCGGTAATCGACCCCGATGGCGTAGCTGTCGTGACCCCCTTCCTGACGGAGCCTCCCGTAGATGTGACCATCCCGCAATCCCTGCTTACAACGGGGCCGATCATGGTCTCAAGCTCGCCGATCCAAACCGCGGCCGTGCTGCTGCTGAACGATGATGCCGTATCCACGGCTCTGTTTACGATTACGGCGTACGATCTATCCACGGGAATCAAAGTGCCTTTCGCCGTATTTCCTTTCAATATTCCGCCGCAGCAGCTCCGGTATCAAGAGATCGCTGTGGGAGGTACCTTCGTATATGAACTGGAGTTCAGCATAGTCGGTACCAGTCAAGGAACGGTTTCGGTATGGAACCTCGATGTGAACAAGGTGCAAATTCTTGGCCTGCGGTTAGTGGCTGCGGAGATATACGTTCTGCAGCAGTCTTTTCCGACAGTCGATTAGCGAAAAAGCCTCCAATTCCGATGTTCGGAAATTTGGAGGCTATGTTTTTCCATACGTTATACGAGAAAGGGCGATCAGGGCTTAACCTGCTGAATCTGGATCAGGTTGGTTGTCCCCGCCTGACCGAGCGGCAGCCCGGCCGACAGCACCACCGTGTCTCCGGCGTTCACATACCCGGTTTTGAGCGCGCTGCGAATCGCCGTATCAAACATCTCGTCCGTAGTGGTTACCGGCTCTCCCTGGAACGGAAACACCCCGGAAAGCAGGCATATCTTAGGCAGGACATGCCGGTCGCGGGTAATCGCCAGGATCGGCGCCTTCGGGCGATATTTGGACACCATCCGGGCGGTAAACCCGCTCTCCGTGGAGGTGATGATCGCCTTCGCGTCCAGTTCCAGCGAAGCGCTGACCGCGCTCTGGCTGACGACCTCCGTGATGTCGGCCGCATGCTGTTTGCGCTTGCGGTCGAATTGATCGCGGTAATCGGTCATCTCCTCCGCCTGATGCGCCACCCTCGCCATCGTCCGGACGGACTGGACCGGATATTTGCCCGCGGCGGATTCCCCGGACAGCATGACTACGTCCGCCCCCTGCATGACCGCGTTGTAGACGTCGCTGACCTCGGCCCGCGTCGGGCGCGGATTCACCTGCATCGACTCCAGCATATGCGTGGCGACAATCACCGGCTTGCCGGCGAGGTTGCACTTGTCGATCATTTCCTTCTGCATCATCGGCACGACTTCGACCGGCACTTCTACGCCGAGGTCGCCGCGGGCCACCATAATCCCGTCCGAGGCCTCAAGAATATCGTCCAGTTGCTCGATGCCTTCCTCATTCTCGATCTTGGAAATGATCTGCACATGGCCGGCGCCGCGCTCCTCCAGGATCCGCCGAACTTCGCGGATATCGTCTCCTTTTCTGACAAAGGAAACCGCGATCATTTCGATATCGTGCTCCAGCCCGAACCCGATATGGCGGATATCGCGCTCCGTTATCCCCGGCAGCGTCGTCTTGATGCCGGGAAGATTGACGCCCTTGCGCGGCTTGAGTAAGCCACCGCTAATGATCCGGCAGCGGATGTCCGTCCCTTCCGCCGAGAGCACCCGAAGTTCGATCAGCCCGTCGTCGATCAGAATCCGGTCGCCCTCCCGGACTACCTTGGGCATGTCCGGATAATTCACCGAGATCCGCCGGGAGTCGCCCTCGATCTGCTCGGTAGTCAAAGTGACTTCCTCCCCCGCCGTCAACCGGCAGGACTCCTCCTTGAGCTTGCCGATCCGCACCTCCGGCCCTTTGATATCCATCATGATCGGCACAAACGTGTTCAGTTCCCGCGCCGCCTGCCGGACATTGGCGATCCGCCGGGCATGCTCCTCCGGTTCCCCGTGGGCCATATTCAGCCTCCCGACCGTCATCCCGGCCTGAATCATCTCCTTCAAGATGTCCGTAGAATCGCAAGCGGGCCCCAACGTGCATATGATTTTCGTCCGCAGCATATAATCCCTCCTTCTTATCCCTATTACCCTAAAAACACGCCGGTTCCGTCCGTTATCCGGCAAATTCCCAGCCCGCGGCGCATATTCGCTCAGGTTAGGTTACCCTGGGAGAGATTACGGTATCCCCAATCATAGGCGGCAAGAAAAGCGATAAGGAAAGCCGCCGTTCGCCTTAAATCTCCTGCAGCCGCTTGTCCAAAAGCCGGAACATCGCCTCGCAGCGGTCTTTCGGAACCCCGGCATACATATCTCCCATGCTAAACTCAAAGTAACTCGTTCCCGCGTCGAAATCCCTGAGATTCCCGGTCAGTCCGATGCCAGTCTCTTCGCATATTTCCGCGAGTACCGATTCCACCTTATCTTTCGGCGCGGCAAAATGAACGTGAAACATATTGGATACGGGCACTTGCGGGCGCGTAGATACGCCGTGGCATTGATTGATGCGCTCGGCCAGCGCCTGCGCGTCCCGGTAATACTGCTCCATTTTGCCGATCCGTTCTTTAAAGTAATATTCGCTGCTCAAAATATACGGATACAAGCTGATCAGATCGCCGCCATGCCGTCTTTTCCAAACTTTCGACTTTTCGGCAAAGGTCGTATCCCCCGCCAAAATCGCACCGGCTACGCCGCCGATCGTTTTATAGAAAGAAACGTACACACTGTCGAACAGCGCGCAAATCTCGGCAGCGGTCTTTTGGTAGTAAGGCAGAATTTCGTACAATCTCGCGCCGTCCAGATGCAGCTTGATGCCCTTCTCCCGGCAGTAAGCGGAAATCGCTTCAAGCTCGGTAAACTCGGGCAGCTGTCCTCCGATTTCGCGCTGCGGCAGCTCCAACAGGAGGCAGGCGATATCCTCTTGCAGCTCCGTTACGTCCTCCAGCGTGATTAAACGGTTCTTATCGGCAAGCAATATCGGCTTGATGCCATGTAATTCCTTAAGCCCGTCCTCTTCGTGGATCTCCAGATGGCATAGCGGATGATAGGCGACCTGCTTCAAATTTTGCCCGTCGCACCATATTCTTAAAGCAATTTGCTGCGCCATCGTGCCGCTCGGAAAAAATACCGCTGCCTCCTTGCCCAAATAAGCCGCCATTTCATTTTGAAAATCGTCAATGATTTTGCCCTTGCCGTACATATCACTGTCCGTGCTTCCGTCGACTTGTTCCAGCACGGTCTTTAACACGTCGACATTCCGCGGCCCCTGGCCCGGCAGGCGATATTCCGCCCGGTTAAACGCATCCGTTAAACTTGTTGCTTTTTGATTATAGCCGCTCATAGGTGTTTCGCTCCTTTTTATCGCTTCCCATTTAGGGTACTGTTTAATTCGGTACAATATTTCTATTGTATACCTCCCTGGGGAAACGCAACACCCCTGTACTACGTCGGTCAAAGACCGGAAATGATGATGCGACCGGTTTCATAAGCCAATATGGAAACAACGGAGAAATTTAGTTACAATAGGGCACGAAAGATACTCTAATATCTACCCGAAAGGAATCTTATAACTATGATCAATGTGAATGGAAAATGGGCGCTGATCACGGGCGCCAGCCGGGGCGTCGGCTACCAGACCGCGATATTCATGGCGAAGCAGGGCTGTAATCTCATCTTGCATAGCAGAAAGCTGGAGAATACCAAGGCGGTGGAGGAAGAAGTCAAAGCGCTTGGCGTTGAAGCATACAGCGTAGAGGCGGAGCTTGCCCGCCAGGAGGAAGTCGTTAAGATGCTCGATGAGATTGAAGCCAAAGGAACGCAGGTGGATATCGTCTTCAACAATGCGGCCGTCCAGATTGCCTACCGGAACGATTATTGGAATACTCCCGTGGAGGACTTCGAGCAAAGCTTCCAGATTAATTTCATCGCTGCCGTTACGATTTGTAACCGCTTTATTCCGAAAATGCTCGAACGCGGCTTCGGACGCGTAATCAACACGACCAGCGGCATCCGCAACGAGCCGGAGCAAGCCGGATATGCGGCCAGCAAAGCCGCGCTCGACAAATTCACGAAGGACTTGGCCTCCCGCTTGGAGGGCAGCAATGTGATGCTGAACCTGACCGATCCCGGCTGGTGCCGTACCGACTTGGGCGGACCGCAAGCGCCTAATGATGTGCGGAGCGTCATTCCGGGCATCGCCGTCGGCGCTTTCGTCGACGACAAGCAGAGCGGCCGTTTCTTTCCGGCCCAAAGCTTCACGGGCCTGTCCCTGGAAGAAGCCGTCGCGAAAGCCGAACAAATGGAAGCCCAGCCCTATGTAATTTAGCCCAATCCAGCCCGGCGCTCAGGGCCGGGCCTCTACAGATAGCGTCCTAAAAAGACGTTATTTGTACCCATTTGGCTTAAAACGCAAAAATAGCGTCCTTTATGGGCGCTATTTTCATCGAAATTAAGCTTCCGGAGCAAAAAAAGGTCAAATTTGCTTAAATAAGCGCCTTTTCTGCCGCTATTCTATTGTACTCGGCCAGATTTGGCTAAATAACGTCCCAAACGGACGATATTAGTTATATTATTTGGCTTCTTTGGCAATCGCGCTCGCCGTTTGCTTCGCAAATTCCTCGGGTGTAACTTGCTTGTCGAACAGGGCGGTAATCAAATTACGGTGCAGCTCCGATACCGTGGCGGTCGCCTGGGTATCAAAATAAGTCGTTACATTGGAAGCTTTGTTCAAATCATCGAGAATTTTCACGTACATCGGAGGCAGATCGATGCCTTCGGTGTCCACCTTCGTCGCCGGAATCACCCCGGCTTCGGCCACGGCTTTCTCGCCCCATTCTTTGACCAGGAAGGCGGCGAAGGCTTTGGCCTGCTCCTTCACCTTGGAATTCTCCGCCACGAACAAGCCTACGCCGGGACCGCCTACATAACTGTCGATACTCGTACCTTTGCCGCCATGATAGAGCGGGAATTTGAAATAGCCGATCTTATCCTTGAATTCCTGCGAAACTCCCGGGCTCATCGTGTAGTTCGGCAGCTCCCATGTCGCCGTCAGAAACATCGCGGCCCGCTCACTCACAAAGTATTCCTTGGCATCATCATTAGACAATCCGCTGCTGCCTTTCTCGAAAGCGTTCATGTCAACCAGGTTCTGTACTTCCGCCGCGGCTTGCACAATAGCCGGATCATTGAAGCTGACTTTGCCGTCGATCACTTCGTTTAAAATCGTCGGTCCGCCGATCCGGTCGGTCAAATACATGAACCATAAAGAGCCGGGCCAGCCGTCCTTGTTGCCCACGGTAGCGGGAATAACCCCGTTATCCGCCAGCGTTTTGACGACATTTTTAAGTTCTTCGAAGGTTTGCGGAACCTCCAGGTTGTATCTCTTGAAAATTTCCTTGTTGTAGAATACGTAAGAAATATTCAATTCCAGCGGCATTCCGTAGGTTTTGCCGTCAGCCGCATAGGATTCCTTGACGCCGGGGATGAACGCATCCTTCAGGTCGGCTTCGATGACGTCGTCGAGCGGAGCAAATAAATTGCCCTCCGCAAAATTTTGGATGTATCCGTCCGACCAGGTCATTCCCACATCGGGCAATTCATTCGAAGAGGCCAGGACTTTAATCTTTTCCTTGTATTGGTCGTTGCCCAAAACCTCGGTCTCGATTCTGACGTCCGGATGCAGGCTCTCATAATCGGCGATAATATTTTTGACAACCGTAAACTGGGCATTGGCGCTTCCTTCCGGCCATAGGTGCATAAAATGAATGACCGTTTCTTCTCCGTTGGGCTCGCCCCGGCTTGTTCCCCCCTCCGCCAAACCGCTTCCATTTCCGTTCAAGCCGGAGAATGAACAGCCGGGCAGCAGCAACACGGCCACAAGCGTTAGAGACAGCATCATCGAAAACGCCTTCCTTTGGAACAATTCAAATTCCCCCTTTGTTACTTGTCCAAGTTCCGCTTATCGCTTATAACCGGAGCCCAACACTTTTTTTAAAACGCCCTATTTGTGTTTTTTGCGGTATGCCGTCGGAGTGAGCCCTTCGAACTCCTTGAAGATCTTAATGAAATATTTGGCCGTCTTGTAACCCGCCTCCTCGGCGATGTCGTCAAGGGGAAGGTCGGTCGTAATGAGCAGATCCTTCGCACGCTGAATTTTGCTGCGGGTTACATATTCGCTGAATGTCAGATTCAGCTGTTCCTTAAACAGTACGCTGAAATAGCTGGGATTCAGATGTACATGATCGGCTACTTCTTTCAGTGTGAGCTCATTCTGGAGATGATGGTCAATGTAGTGCAAGGCTTCGCGAATCGGACCGTTGGCCGTCACCGTTCTTGTATTGGCGTGAACCAGCTTGTCGTCAACCACCTTTTCGATGATTTCCGCCCGCTCCCGTTTTTCTTCGATCCGGAGGGCGTCCTCCACGGCCTCGATCAGCTTGCCGCGGCTGATCGGCTTGAGCAGATAGTTGACCACGCCAAGACGCAGCGCCTCTTGGGCATATTCGAACTCGGAATAAGCCGAAATGAGGATGACGACGGGAGACATATTTTGTTCCTTTATAGTCTTCAGAAGCGCCAAACCCGTAATTTCGGGCATGCGGATATCGGTCATCAGGATATGAATCTTCTGGCGGCGCATCACCTGGATCGCTTCTTCCCCGTTGTCCGCGGTAATAATCTGATACTTCCCGCAGGACCAATCTTCGAGCGTCTTTTTGATCCCTTGGCTCGTTCTCGGCTCGTCGTCAACAATTAAAATGGTCTTAGCATACATTTTCCCTGCCCCCATGAATTGGTATTTCAAAGGAAATCAGCGTCCCCTGATTGATTTTGCTTTCTATGGTAAGCAAGTTCCGCTCCCCCTCCTGATAGTACAGCTGCAGCCGCTTATATACGTTGGAAATGGCCATACCCTTGCCGAAACCGGACTGAACTCCTCCCTTTTCCATCGAAGAGATAATGTCGGCGAGCTTTTGCTCCTCGATGCCCGGTCCGTCATCCCGGACGGAGATCCGCAAAAACTCCTCATTGCGCGTAGGTTCAACCGTAACGGTAATCGTACAGTCGCCGATTTTATTCCCCGCTCCATGCAAAATGGCGTTTTCCACGAGCGGCTGAATCAGCAGCTTCGGTATCCTGACATAGTCCCATTCCGGGGAAAGCGAGATATGGCAATTCAACCTGTCTCCAAACCGCATTTTCATAATCTCCATATAATCCTTGATATGCTGGATTTCATCTTTGATAAATACCCAATCATCGTCGGACGGTTTGGTAATCGTATAACGAAATAGGTTTGACATCGCCACCACATGCTCCGCCAGTTCCCCCTGGCCGTTGTCCTCCAATGACCAATGGAGCGCATCCAGCGCGTTAAACAGGAAATGAGGGTTAATTTGCGCCTGGAGCGCCTTCAGCTCGCTGTGACTCCTCGTAATCTCTTTCTGGTAGACCATTTTGATCAAATGATTGGTTTCCTTCACAAGCTGGTTGTAGGTGCTGTTCAGTTCATTGATCTCACTGACCGCGGAGAACCCGGGGTTCATCGTCAGCGAGCCTTCGCTCGCCTGCTGCATCGTTTTCGTTAGCCGGTTGATCGGCTTCGTAATCATCGTGGAGAGAAGGACCGAACATATGACGAAAATCCCCAGTCCGATCAGGCCCGAAAACACAATGCCGATCTTTAGCGCATTGGAACCCACCATTAAAGCGCTTACAGGAGTGAGAATTACTACGGTCCAGCCTGTTTCGGACGACTTTTGCTTGGTCATGATGTAGTCCGTATTATCCAAGGTCACGGTGGATTCTTTGCTGTTTAGCACCTCTTCAAGCGAACCATTGTAATTCGAAATAATGGGGGTATTGTCCTCGCCCAAGAGAATGGAGTATGGCCTGGTCCCGTTGACAAGCCTTTGATTCGCAAATTGAAAATAAGAGCGGTCGATGCTGACGAGCAAATATCCGCCGTTGGTATAGTAATAATCAATCAGATTCGTTCTTCGGATCGCGAGGAAATAATTGTGGTCATTCGGATCTTCCCCGATCCAAACCAACTGGCCCTTCGCTTCGTTGGCCTTGGCTACCCATTCGTTGGGTATCCGCATCGAAAGCGGCGTATCGTCGAGCGGGAGAATCCGCTCCAGCATATTGGTATACAGCTCAAACGAGGAAATCCCGTCGGCATTGCCCATAAGCGTATACACAATTCCCTTCAACTTCTGCCGGTCATTGTAGCTCACCGGATTGTCGTAAAATTTGCGCAGTAAAATTTTCTGGGTATTATCGTTGGTAATGACGAGCTTGGAAACCATGTTGATTTGCTCATAGAGGGAATCGAACCGGCCGCTGGCTTCGACGGCTACCTGCTGAATCTGAGCTTCGGCGTTGTTTTGCAATAGAGAGGATACGGTCTTGAAGGTCAGAAAACTAACGATCAAAAGCACGATCACCATAACAATAATGAAGACGAACAGAATTTGGTTTCTGAGCGTGTTCATTTTGGCAAAAAATGAGTTCATTTGCGGGTCGCCTTCCTTGAAAAGGAGTATGGAGACAATGCGGAAATATACGATATGGAACTTTAGCACTACCGCCATTATAAGCGTGAATTCCCGGCTTGGGCAATCCCAGCCTGAAAAACAATGACGAAAAAGCTCTATCCGTACCGATAACGGCTTACGGATAGAGCTTTACGTTCCAATAACGGAACCGTGTTTAGTTCTTCATGCGCGGATCCAGCGCATCGCGCAAGCCGTCGCCCATCAGGTTGAAGGCAAGCACCGTGAGCATGATGGATATCCCGGGGAAAATCACCGTCCAGGGCGCGGTAGCGATAAACTGCCGCGAATCGGACAGCATTTTGCCCCATTCCGGCGCCGGCGGCTGGGCGCCCAGGCCGAGGAAGCCGAGTGCGGCCGCCTCGATGATCGCGCTGGCGATGCCGAGCGTGCCCTGCACGATGATCGGCGTCAGGCTGTTCGGCAAAATATGACGCAGCAGAATGCCGCTATTCTTCATGCCGATCGCCTTGGCGGCGGTAATGTACTCTTCGTTCTTCAGGCTGAGCACCTTCGCCCGGACCAGCCGCCCGTACGTCGGGACGTTGACGATCGCGATCGCGTACAGGGCGTTTTGCAGCGAAGGCCCGAGGATCGCCACGATGGCGATCGCCAGCAGGATGCTCGGGAAGGCCAGCAAAATGTCAAACAGCCGCGAGATGAGCATATCCACCCACTTGCCGTAGTATCCGGCGAGGATTCCCAGCAAGGTTCCGATCACGATCGAGCCGACGACAGAGAACGTGCCGACCCAGAGCGAAATACGCGCCCCGTACAGGATCCGGCTCAGGATATCCCGTCCCAGATCGTCCGTGCCAAACCAATGCGCCGACGACGGCGGCTTGAGCCGGTCGGTCAGCTCCTGGGCTTTGTAATCGTATGGGGCGAGCACGGGAGCCAGCAGGGCAAGCGCGATGAACAGCACCATCATGATCAGGCCGGCCATCGCGATTTTGTTCTTGCGGAACGCCCGCCACGCATCCTGCCAAGGTCCGGAAACCTTTTCCTCCCGTAAGGTGGCGCCCGTAGTCAGATTTGTCGCAGTTTGAGCCATGGTCTCCCTCCTTACCGAAAGCGGATGCGCGGATCGACCGCCGCGTACAGCAGATCCACAATCAGATTGATGAATACGAAGATGAAGGCAATGATCAGAATGCCGGATTGGATGACCGGATAATCGCGGAAGCTGATTGCTTCATAGATATACCGCCCCACACCCGGCCAGGCGAAGATCGTCTCCGTCAGCACGGCGCCGCCCAGCAGCGCGCCGGTTTGCAGCCCGATCACGGTCAGCACCGGGATGAAGGCGTTCTTCAGCGCATGCTTGTAAACGACGAAAAATTGCGACAATCCCTTGGCTTTGGCCGTACGGATGAAATCCGAATTCATGACCTCCAGCATGCTGGAGCGGGTCATGCGGGCGATGACGGCCATCGGGATCGTACCGAGCGCCACGCTCGGTAGAATTAAATGCTTCATCACCGTCCATAATTGATCCCAGCGGCCGGCCAGAATGCTGTCCAGCAAATAGAGATTGGTCACGGCCTCGACCGGATCGCGCGCGTTCATGCGTCCGCTCGAAGGCAGCCAATCCAGCCTGAGCGAGAACACCCACTGCTCCATCAAGCCCAGCCAGAAAATCGGCATGGACACCCCGATAAGCGCGACGAGCATACAGATGTAGTCGAACCAGGAGTTCTGCTTCCAGGCGCTGATAATCCCCGCGTTGACCCCAAAGATAACCGCGAACAGCATCGCGGCCACCGTCAATTCCGCCGTAGCCGCCAGGTAAGGCCCGATCTCCTTGGCAATCGGCACTTTCGTGCGGATCGATTGCCCGAGATCGCCTTGCAGCAGATCACCCATGTAGGTGAAATACTGCTGGTACCAGGGATTATTCAAACCGAGCTGCTCCCGCAGCGCCTCTTTGGATTGCTCCGTGGCCTTTTGGCCCAGAATCGTCTCCGCGGGATCGCCGGGAATCGCGTGAATGATCGAAAATACAATCAATGTCATGCCGATCAGGACGGGAACCATTATTAACAGCCGTTTAAGAATATATGATTTCAAGAAAAGGTTCACCTGCCAACCGGGTTAAAGAATCACCCGTTTATTCGAAATATATGTTGCTGTAGTATTCGGTTCCCGTCGGAGCCGGCACATAGCCCTTCAGGTTTGCTTTAGCCGCCAGCAGAGGTGTGGTGTGCACCAGCGGAATCCATGGCGCATCGTTCTTGATGATCACTTGGGCTTGTTTATACAGTTCTTCACGTTTGGCTTGATCCGTTTCGGTTTGCGCCTGGATCAACAGCTTATGCAGCTCGTCATTGGCGTAATAGCTGTAGTTATTCGATGGAATCGCATCTTTATCAAGCAGCGTATACAAGAAATTGTCCGGGTCTCCATTGTCGCCGGTCCAGCCGAGCATGTAGATATCGTCCTTCTCGCCGGCTTGGGCATCGTCCAGATAAGTCGCCCATTCCGGAGATTCGATATTTACTTTGACGCCGATCTTCTCAAAATCCGCTTGAATGACTTCCGCTACCTTTTTGCCGTCAGGCATGTACGGACGGGATACCGGCATCGCATAGAAGGTATATTCCCCAGGCAAGCCGTTTGGATAACCCGCTTCGGCCAGCAATTGCTTCGCCTTTTCCAAATCGTACGGATAATCTTCAATAGTATCGTTATAGCCCCACAGGGACGGCGGCATCGGGTTGACGGCCGCTTGCGCTTGCCCCGCGAAGAAGGCGTCGATAATGCCTTGTTTGTTTACCGCGTGGTTCAGCGCCTGTCTCACTTTGACATCGTTAAAAGGCTCTTTCTTCAGGTTGAAGCCGACATAGCCGACATTGTTGGCCGGGCGTTCGATCTTTTGCAGCTCCGGATTGGCTTCCAGCGTCGCCAGATCGTCCGGGCTCAAATCTTCCATCAGATCGATTTCCCCGCTTTGCAGCGCGTTAAACCGTGCGGAGTTGTCCGGGATGGAACGAACGATAACCTTGTTCAGCTTCGGAAGGCCTTCCTTCCAATAGTTCGGGTTCTTCTCCAGCGTAATGGAGTCGTTGCGCTTCCATTCCTTGAATACAAACGGCCCGGTACCGACCGGCTCGTTCTTGAAGTTCTCCTTCTTCTCCTGAATCGCCGTCGGGCTGGCGATCCCGAAGGAGGTCATCGCCAGGTTTTGCAGGAACGGCGCCTGCGGCTGGTTCAGTGTAAATTCGACCGTATTCGCGTCGATCGCTTTCACTTCCTTAATGACCCGGCTGCCGTCGGGACCGAACATCGAATCGTAATAGTCGAAAGAGTCTCCTTCAAATTTGTATTCACTGTTCGGGTCGGACCAGCGCGTAAAGTTGAATACGACCGCATCGGCGTTGAAATCCGTTCCGTCGTGAAACTTCACGCCTTGACGTAATTTAAAAGTGTACTTTAGGCCGTCTTCCGATACATCCCAGCTTTCGGCCAGGGAACCTTGCACTTCCGTTGTTCCTTCCTTGTATTCCAGCAAGGAATCGAATACCTGGTGGGCAATCTTCAGTGACTCGCCGTCCGTGACGATCGAACCGTCCAAAGAGGCGGAATCCCCGCCGCGTCCCAAGATCAGCGTATCCTGTGACGAAGCCGCACCCTTGTTCTCTGTATCTCCCGCGTTCGTACCGGTATTCGCGGTTCCGTCAGCGGTCTTCCCCCCGTTGCCGCCGCTATTGCCGCCGCAGCCGGTGAGGGCTACCGCCACGCTTAGCAATAGGACTAACATCAATAAACTTAACTTTTTCGCCTTCATGTAATGTCTCCCTTCCCTTTTTAACATTATGTGTTTATATCAAGCCGGCCATGGGCCGGTATAAACCGATTCTGTGTTAAAGCCTGAAACGTGCACTTAAATCGCCTCTTCCTTGGAAAGCGGCTCAGTGAATAAATGGCATGCCGTTTGATGTCCGCTCCCGGTGGCGGCGAGCTCCGGCCGTTTGCTCCGGCAAATGTCCATCGCCAGCGGACAACGGGTATGAAAGGCGCAGCCTACCGGTGCGTTTGCGGGACTCGGAACTTCCCCCTGCAGCAGAATCCGCTCCGGCTTCACGTCGGGATCCGGCTCCGGCACCGCGGACAGCAGCGCCTTGGTATACGGATGCTGCGGCGAAGCGTAAAGCTCTTCCGTATCGGCGATTTCAACGATTCGGCCCAAGTACATCACGGCCACCCGGTTGCAGATATGCTTGACGACGCTGAGGTCGTGAGCGATAAAAATGTAGGTGAGGCCGAACTCCGCCTGCAGGTCCTGGAGCAGGTTGACCACCTGCGACTGGATCGACACGTCGAGGGCGGATACCGGCTCGTCGGCCACGATCAGCTTCGGCTGCAAGGCGAGCGCCCTGGCTATGCCGACCCGCTGCCTCTGGCCGCCGGAGAATTGATGCGGGTACCGCTGCAGGTGGCTCTTCGTCAAGCCGACGACATCGATGAGCCGGTTAATGGTGCTCTGCCGCTCCTTGGCCGGAACCCCATGCACGCGCAGCGGTTCCTCCAATATCTGCCGGACGGTGTGACGCGGATCGAGCGAGGAGAACGGATCCTGGAACACGATCTGCATATCCCTGCGCTTCCGGCGAAGCTGTTCGGCCGATAGAGACGTAATATCTTCCCCGTCGAACACGATCCGCCCGCCGCTCGGCTCGATCAGCCGCAGCAGCGACCGTCCCGTGGTCGACTTCCCGCAGCCGCTCTCTCCTACGAGCCCGAATGTTTCGCCCCGGGATACGGAGAAGGATACATCGTCGACGGCTTTCACGAATTGATCGGTCTTGCGGAACATTCCGCCGGAGACCGGAAAATATTTCTTCAAATGCTCGACCTGGAGCAGTGGTTGTTGTTCGCTCATACGGCATCCTCCTGCGATTCATGAAGCCAGCAGCGGCAGCTGTGCGCGGCCCCGTATTCTCTAAGCTCGGGCAATTGCTCGAGACACAGCGGCATGGCGTGCGGACAGCGGTCGGCAAACCGGCACCCCTTCATTCCCGCATGCAGGACCGGCACATTGCCGGGAATCGAGAACAGGCGCGGCCGCTGCTCGTTCATCCGCGGCACCGATTGGATCAAGCCCTGGGTATACGGATGAAGCGGATTTTTGAAAATTTCGCGGACCGGCCCTTCCTCCACCACTTTCCCCGCATACATGACCGCGACCCGGTGGCACATTTCGGCTACAACGCCGAGATCGTGGGTGATCAGCATCACGGCGGTGCCGTTCTCTTCGTTCAGCCGGCGGATGAGGTCGAGAATTTGCGCCTGAATGGTTACATCGAGCGCGGTCGTCGGCTCGTCGGCGATAAGCAGCTCCGGACTGCAAGAAATCGCCATCGCGATCATGACCCGCTGGCGCATCCCTCCGGAGAGCTGGTGCGGATATTCGTCCAGCACGCTCTCCGGCCGCGGAATGCCCACCTTCCGCAGCATTTCGACGGTATGCACGCGCGCATCCTTTCTCCCGAGCTCCCGGTGCAGCCGGATCGCCTCGCCGATCTGTTCGCCGACGGTAAACAGCGGGTTCAGCGAAGTCATCGGCTCCTGAAAGATCATGGAGATCGAGTTGCCGCGGATGCGCCGCATCTCCCGCTCCTTGAGCGGAACGAGGTCCTCGCCCTTGAACAGGATGGACCCGCCGACGATTTTGCCGGGAGGCTCCGGTATAAGCTTCAAAACCGAAAGGGAGGTTACGCTTTTCCCGCAGCCCGATTCGCCGACGACGCCGAGCACTTCGCCGGGATTTACGGTCAGATTGACGCCGTCAACGGCGGGAACTTCCCCACGGTCGGTAAAAAAGCTGGTACGCAAATTCTGAATCTGCAAAACAGGTTGGATCATCGTATTACAGCCTCTTTTCGCTATAGATTGAGCTTGCTGCCTAATGGGATGTAAGCTGTATGGAATTCGGGCAAACCGTCCACGCTATGTAAACATTTGTCCGTCTCCGCTTCCTTAATGCAATGCAGTAAAGCGATTGCATGCAAGAAATTCATGTCTGTAATCACTGGATAGATTCTGTGTCGCAGGCGATCAAGCAAAGTGTCCGCCAGTTTTCTCATGCTGCCCTGATTGTGGTGTAGTATTTGTATGTCGGGTGTTGGTTGTTGGTTGTGCAGGATCTTGTTGTATGGTACCGGCGGCCGTTCATGAAGTAGTACCGGTTTTGGGAAAAGGAAGTTTATAATGCGCAATCGTAGTCGAGGTTGAAGTTGAAGATTTGACAAAATCCGGTTTTTTATAACAAAAAATCGAACTTAGGTCAATTATTATGTTAGCATTTGTAACATACATGTTAAGATATTTTATAGATACTTTACAGTATTTTTAAAATCATGGCAATACAAAACTTGGAAGTCTCCGTCAATGAAACCCTTATGTACGACGCGTTTTCCAAGGAGCGGGAGACCCTTTTAACGACAATTCCCTTCCGCCAGTCCGGCGTGTCTCCATTGCTGATGTGATTTAACTTTACACATTTGTCATAACAACGTAAAATCGGACTTCTCCATATTGAACCATAATGATGAAAAAATATGTCCGCTATGCTACAATACTGGAATGTTCATCGGGAATTTACCTGGGAGGTTAATGAAATCGCATGTTAATCATCGGCATCGCCGGCGGCACCGGCTCCGGAAAAACAACGGTGGCCCGCTCTGTCATCGAACAGCTCGGGCCGGATAAAGTTACTTTTATATCGCAGGATAATTATTATAAAGACCAAACGAATTTGACCATGGAAGAACGTTTGCTTACCAACTACGATCATCCCTTCGCCTTCGACAACGAGCTGTTAATCGAGCATTTGACCTTGCTGCAAAGCGGACAAGCCGCCCACGCGCCGGTTTATGATTTTACCGACTATACCCGTTCCGAGACGGAGACGGTTCTGCTGAAACCGAACCGCATCGCGATTGTGGAGGGCTTATTCGTGCTGTATGACGAGAAGCTGCGGGAAATGCTGGACATCAAGGTATTCGTGGATACGGATTCCGATGTCCGCCTGCTTCGCCGTGTTCTGCGGGATATGGAAGAGCGCGGCCGCTCCATCCATTCCATTCATCAGCAGTATCTCGCCACGGTGAAGCCGATGCACGAGGCGTTCATCGAGCCGTCCAAGAAATATGCCGACCTGATCATCCCCGAAGGCGGGCATAACGAGGTCGGCATCAGAATGCTGTCCATATTGACCGAGAAGTATTTGCTCGGCGGCGGAAGCTGGCCGCTCGATTAAGGCGTCACCGTCCGCATCCACATTTCGATTTCATCGGTGTTCATCGGTCTGCCGTAATAGTAGCCCTGCATGACATGGCAACCGAGCTGCATCAGGAATTCGACGTGCTCCCGGCTCTCCACGCCTTCGGCAATCACTTCCAGTTCCAGATTTTCCGCCATTAAAATAATCGCGCTGATCACGGCCCGCTTGGTAGGCGTTTCCAGATTATTGATAAATAGACGATCCAGCTTCAAGGCGTCAAGCGGAATCCGGTCCAGCAGTCCGATCGAAGAGTACCCCGTCCCGAAATCGTCCATCGATATTCGGACGCCCATCTCGCGGAGGGACTCGATCTGCCCGATGATATCCTGAATATCGTGCAGGACCATCGACTCGGTGATCTCCAGCTCCAGCATCCGGGGGTGGAGCCCCGTTTCTTCCAGCGCATGCCGGATCATCGCCCGCAGCCTGCCGGTCTGAAACAATCGGACCGAAAGATTGACGGAAATCGGCTTATGCATTCCTCGGTCCTGCCAGATTTTGCACTGGCGGCAAGCCTGAAGCAGAGTCCATCTGGTCATGGGAACGATCATTCCGGTCTCTTCGGCGATCGGAATGAATTCGCCGGGCGAAACCATCCCGAGACGGGGGTGTTTCCAACGGATCAGCGCCTCCCATCCGGCGAGCAGGTTCTCCCGGGCGTTCCACTTCGGCTGATAGACTAAATAGAACTGATCGTTGTCCAAAGCCAGCCGCAAATCTTTTTCGAGCTCCATTTTCCGGACTTCCAGATGGCCCATTTCCTCACTGTAGAAGCAATAGCGGTTCTTCCCTGCTCCCTTGGCCCGGTACATCGCGGTATCCGCGGATTTCAGCAGGGCCGTACGGTCCTTGGCCTGTCCGGAGCCGATGCTGATGCCGATGCTGGCGGTTATGTATAACTCGTTTCCTTGTATGGAATATACTTTCTTCAAACTGTTTAAAATATCTTCCGCCAATATTTTGGCTTGTTCGTAATCGCAAGGCGCGGATATGAGCAAAAACTCATCCCCTCCGATGCGAAACACTTCCCTGCCGCTCTGCGCGAATTCGCTCAAACGCTTGGCCACCTGTTCAATGAGCATATCTCCGACCTGGTGCCCCAAGGTATCGTTGATCGCCTTGAACTTGTCGAGGTCCAGATAGAGCACTCCGATGCTGTCCTGCCCCCCTACCGTATCGAAAAAGCGGTTCATTTCGTTCCGGTTCGGCAGCCCGCTGACCGTATCGCGGTAAGCCATTTTCTCCAACACATAACGGTCGAACAGAATCGCGCACCAGGATACCAGAAAAATCACGAAAATCAATAAAGTTACTCCCAGCAGCAAGTATAAATCGATACCGTGCCTCGAAGAAAGAGGGATATTCTCACGGGTAAATTGCACGGCCTTCATGCCCGTATAATGCATCCCGCAGACCGCAAGCCCCATAAAGCCGGCGGACAGCCACTTCAGCCAACTGGTCGAATGCTGGTTGCGGAATTTAAGAAACAGCAGCAAGGCGGTAAACGCGGCGGCCAGGGCGATGAACACGGACAAAAGCACATACTTGATGTCATATTTCACTTCCGCCGGGACGATCAGCGCCTCCATGCCCAAATAGTGCATCGCCACAATGCCGATCCCCATGGTGAACCCGCCGACCGCCAGCTTAAATTTGCCGATCTTGGCCGGCAATGTTATATAAAACGCAATAAACGAAGAAATCACACTCACAATCATCGATAGCAGGGTAAGCCACAGGTCATATCTGACCTGAATTTGCAAATGAAAAGCCATCATTCCGACAAAATGCGTCGCCCATATTCCCGTGCCCATGACGAACGAGCCGACAAAAATCCAAAACAGGCGGATGATCCCGCTCCCCCGGGAAATTCGGGCCGTAATGCTAAGTGCGGAGTACGAAGCCATAATCGATATCCAAATGGACAGTGCAACGATATAGTAGTTAAAACTGCCTGTCAGATGCAACGCACTCCCTCCTGTTCCTCATGCTGTCTACATTGCTTATATATGATATCGGCTGAACTAGGTTTAATTTTAAATTTAAATTTTAAAAAAAGCCGAAGGCATTGGCCTTCGGCTTTCCACAATTTTCGCAATATTCCGTATGAGATTAGAACGATAACGACGAATGAAGCAATTCGCTCACGGTAAGCAGTTCGTACCCTTCCGCCTTCAGCTCGGATACGAGAATCCGCACGGCCTCGATGGTCTGGGACCGGTCGTCGAATCCGTCGTGAAAGATCAGGATGCCGCCGGCTCTTGCGACTTCCCGGCTTTTGTCGACGATATGCCGCACGCCGGGCATCTCCCAATCGGTCGCCGCTCCGTTGAGCGCTCCGATCGCCCGGTAACCCGACTCGTCCACGATTTCGGCCACTTGCTCATCATATGCGAAATAAGGCGGGCGGAACACCTTCGGGGCGCTTCCGGTGATTTCTTTGATCAATTCGCCGGTTCGTACCAATTCTTCCCTGCACTCCTGTTTCGTTAGCTCCGGCAGGGCCGGATGGTGATACGTATGATTTCCGATTTCATGGCCCTGTTCGTAGGCCGCCTTCACCAATTCGGGATGCTGTTCCATCTGGGTGCCGATCATGAAAAAGGTCGCTTTCCCGCCGGCCTCCCGGAAAATTTCCAGCACCTGCGGAGTATAAACCGGATTAGGGCCGTCGTCAAAAGTAAATGCAACCGCTTTCCTTTTTGTTTGAATTTCGTTGATAATTTGTAACTCGGGCATGGTTTGGCCATCTCCTTTAGCCTTTAATATAGGAAAGGATAATACGAAGCCGGGAGCCCGTCAATCTTCAATCTCATTTCTCGTAGTGGAATCGGCCGGGATGTGTATTTATTATTCCGGCACAGTATCCGCGACTCCAAGCTGGGCACAGGTTTGGCCAAGCTGGGAGTCGCGGCCACGGTGCGGAACTGGAAGACCATGAACAAGCTTGCGGAGCTCGCGTCCGATATGGAGTAAATATGCCGCTGGCCGAGGGTATCTATCAGGCCCGCTTGGCCTCGCCCCATCGCAGAAACACTTTGATAATCTCGTTGATCAGCAGCGGCACCAGAGCCAGCCCGACGACGATGCCCCAATCGGTCAAAGACAAGCTTTGCACCTGGAACGCCGCGGCCAAGAAGGGCACGGTGATCGAGATAAACTGCAGGACCAGGCCCAGAACGACGGCCCCGACCAGAAACTTGTTGCTGAATACGCCGATTTGGAAAATCGATTTGGTATCGCTTCTCTTGGAGAAGGAGTAGAACAGCTGCGAAGCCGCAAGCACGACGAACGCCATGGTGCGGGCATAGGTCATCGCGTCCTCCGGAATATCGCGCGCACCCAGGCTGTAGCCGAATTCCCTTAGCCCCAAATAGAAGGCGACCAGGGTCAAGGCGCCGATCAAAAGGCCCCCGAGCACCGCGCGAAGCGCCGCCCCTCCGGCGAAGAAGCCCTCTTTCGGGTCCCGCGGCTTCTTCCTCATCACATCTTTCTCGCCCGGGTCTACGCCGAGGGCGATCGCCGGCAGCGTATCGGTCACGAGGTTGACCCACAGAAGCTGGGTCGCGAGCAGCGGTAGCGGCCAGAAGAACACAATCGAGGCAAGGATCGCCACCACCTCGCCGAAATTGCAGGCAAGCAGGAAGGTGACGGTCTTGCGAATGTTCGCGTAAATGTTTCTGCCCTCCCGGATGGCGTGGACGATGGTCGTAAAGTTGTCGTCGGTGAGAATCATGTCGCTGGCGCCCTTGGACACGTCCGTTCCGGTGATGCCCATGGCCACGCCGATGTCGGCCGATTTCAGAGACGGCGCGTCATTGACCCCGTCCCCCGTCATCGAGACGATATTGCCCTGTGCTTTGAAGGCCTTGACGATCTTGACCTTATGCTCCGGGGAGACGCGGGCGAAGACCCGGATATTTTTGATTTTCCGCGCGAAGGCCTCGTCCGTCAGCTCGTCGATGTCTGCCCCCGTCATGCTCTGATCGAGCGATTCGGCGATGTCGAGCTCTTTGGCGATGGCGACGGCCGTATTTTTGTGATCGCCGGTAATCATCACCGGGGTGATGCCCGCCATTTTCGCCTCCCGGATCGAATCCTTCACCTCCAGCCGCGGCGGATCGATCATCCCGACAAATCCGAGCATCGTGAGATCCCGCTCCATCTCCTCGGGCGGCAGCTCGCGGCCGGTATCCTTGTACGCCGCCGCCAGCACTCTCAGGGCGTCGTTCGACATCTCCTCGGCCGCCTGCATATACTGCCGCTTCAGCTCCTCCGTCATCGGTACGACCTCGCCGCCCACGACGGCGGAAGTCGAGATTTTCAGCAGCTGGTCGATCGCCCCCTTCGTGTTCACCCGGAATCCGGTGCGGGTTCGGTTCAGGGTCGACATCAGCTTGCGGTCGGAATCGAACGGCTTCTCGCCGACCCGTTCGTATTCCGCTTCCAGCGATTTTTTCAATATTTCGTGCTGTTCCCCGTAAGCGACCAGAGCGATTTCGGTCGGGTCGCCGGTCCCTTCCCCGTTCTCGTATGTGGCGTCGGAACAGAGCACAAACGATTTAATCAGCTCGACCGGCGGTTTGTCGCCGAGCGGAGTCGCCGTATAATACTTGACCACCGTCATTTTGTTCTGGGTCAAGGTACCGGTTTTATCGGAGCATATAATATTGACCGAGCCCAATGTTTCCACGGCCGGCAGCTTTTTGACGATCGCGTTGATCTTGGACATTCTGGTGACGCCAAGCGCCAGCACGATCGCCACGATCGCGGCCAGTCCCTCCGGGATCGCCGCAACGGCCAGACTGATCGCGGTAAGAAACAGGTCGAGCAGATCCCTTTTTTGAAAAAGTCCGATCACGAAAATGAGCACGCAAATGCCGATCGCGATATAAC
The DNA here is from genome assembly GCF_036553665.1 of Paenibacillus haidiansis. Classification (NCBI taxonomy): domain Bacteria; kingdom Bacillati; phylum Bacillota; class Bacilli; order Caryophanales; family Paenibacillaceae; genus Paenibacillus; species Paenibacillus haidiansis. The sequence goes on from NZ_JAZHPZ010000004.1 coordinate 438,526, forward strand.
CGAGCATTTTGCCGAGCTCTTCGAGCTTTTTTTGCAGGGGCGTCAGATCTTGTTCGTCTTCATCCAAAATTTTGGCGATCTTGCCCATCTCCGTGTCCATGCCGGTGGCTACCACCACGCCTTCGCCCCGGCCATACGTGACCAGGGTGGACATGAAGGCCATATTCGCCATATCGCCGATCGGTGTCTTGGGATCCGATAGAATCGCATTCGCATCCTTGTCGGAGGGGACGGATTCGCCGGTCAGCGCGGATTCCTCGATCTGCAGGTTGGCGCCGGAGAGCAGCCTGAGATCGGCCGGAATGGACCGGCCGGCATCAAGCACCACGATGTCTCCCGGCACAAGGTCGGTGGAGTCGATCTCCCTGACTTCCCCATCCCGCTTAACGAGCGACTTGGGGGTCGCCATTTGCTGCAGCGCTTCGATTGCTTTTTCCGCCTTTTGCTCCTGAAAGACGCCGATGACGGCATTGAGCAAAACTACCACGAGAATAATTATCGCGTCTATGTATTCGCCGACGATCAGCGTGACGACAGCCGCCCCCAGCAGCACATAAATAAGCATATCCTTCAGTTGCGCAAGAAATAAGGCAAGCAGCGTTTTCTTCGGCTTCCCTTTCAGCTTGTTCGGACCGTGCCGCTGCAGTCGGGATTTTGCTTCCCCGGCAGCGAGCCCGTTAGCGGGATCAACCTGCAGCTCCCGAATGACCTCTTCCTTGGATTTGGAATACCACACCCACGTTCACCTCAAATTATTAGGATAATTATAGATATTCTAAACCGAATCGGAGCAAATTAATCCGGAAATGGAAAAAAGGGCTCCTACATTAAGTATAGGAGGCCCTTCTCCGGATTACAAATATTCCCTCAAACCCCACTTCTCATTCGACTTTACCGCCTTCAACGACAAGCTGATCCGTAAAGCCTTCACCATAAACTGAATTCAGCGTCTCGTTATACGCCTGGTGAATATAATTCTCTTGGCCCAGCGTTTCGAGCTCCTGATTGATCCAATCGAGCAACTCTTGATTGCCTTTGGCGACGGCCGGAGCGATCGTATCCTGTCCGCCGAATTCCGGAATCGTAACGGTGAAGCCGGGGTTCGATTTCGCCCAGGCGATCAGCTCCGTGTTGTCATTGGCGATAGCGGCGCCGCGCCCGTCTTTAAGGGCCGAGAAAATTTCCGTGTATTGGTCGAATTTAAGCAGCTCGATGTCCGGGTAATTTTTGGTGAAATACGTTTCGGCCGTCGTCCCTTTGGCTACGATCAGCTTCTGTCCTTTCTCTTTCAATTGATCGATGGAAGTGATCGGGGCGCTGTCCGGCGAAACGATCCCGAAGGAAAGCTTCATATACGGAAGGGCGAAATCGACCTTCTCTTTTCTTTCGTCCGTTACGGTGAAATTGGCCATGATAATATCGACCTTGTTGGACTCCAAGTAAGCGACCCGGCTCGCCGCGTCCACGAGAACGAATTCCGCCTTGGATTCGTCCCCGAGCAAATCCTTGGCGAAGCGCTTGGCGATGTAGACGTCAAACCCTTGATTTTGGCCGTTCTCATCTACATATCCGAACGGCGGTTTATCCGCGAAGACCCCAATTCTGATCTTGTCATTCTTCTTGATCTGTTCGATGGAATTGAATTTGCCGCCCGAGGCGGATTTGCCGTTCCCGGAACCGCAGGCCGTCAGCGACGCCACCAGCAGAACCGCCATCAATAGCCATCCGATTTTCTTTACGCTTGTCTTCATCCTTCTCCATCCCCCTCTTAATGATCGTACTGAAATATATCCAGAAAGTGCTGGGCACGCTCTGATTCAGGCTTGGTAAAAAAACGCTCCGGCGGCGCGGTCTCCACGATTCGTCCCCGGTCGATAAAGACGATCCGGTCGCCGACCGATCTGGCGAAGCCCATCTCATGAGTGACGATGACCATCGTCATCCCCTGATTGGCGAGGCCGCGGATCACATCGAGCACTTCCCGGACCATCTCCGGGTCGAGCGACGCGGTGACCTCGTCGAACAGCATAATGTCGGGATTCATGCATAAGGCGCGGACGATCGCGATCCGCTGCTTCTGCCCGCCCGACAGCTCCCGCGGGTAAGCATGCTTGCGGTCGAGCAGCCCGACCCGCTCCAACAATCCTTCGGCCTGAAGGAGGGCCTCCCGCTTGTCTCTTTTCTGCACTTTAAGCGGTCCGAGCAAGATGTTATCAATCACATTCATATGCGGAAAAAGCTCATAGCTCTGGAACACCATGCCGATGCGCTGCCGCACTTCGCGCCAATCGGTGCCGGCGGCGGTCAAGTCCTTGCCCGCATAACCGATGCTCCCGCCTTGTACGGATTCAAGGCCGTTAAGACATCGCAGCAGCGTGCTTTTGCCGCACCCGGAAGGTCCCAGCACGACGATGACCTCCCCCCGCTTGACCTGCAAATCGATGCCGTCCAGCACTCTGCGCTCGCCGAATTGCTTCACCAGCCCTTTGATCTCCAGCAGGGTTTCCGTCTTTGTATCTGTTCCGGCAAGCTCCGCCGGGTTCGCGATATTCAATATATTCGCCATATTCGTCCTACCTCCCACAGCTAGCTTTGCCACCGGCGTTCAAACCGCTTGGACAGTTTCGATAACGGGTAACAAACGAGAAAAAACAGAATAAAGATGAAGCCGTACACCCAGAATGAGGCATTCGGCGCTTTGATGACGCCCAGCTCGATGATTTGCTGCCCCACCTTGACCACTTCGATGACCCCGATCAGCACGACGAGCGAGGTCGTCTTGATCATGCGCGTGGCGAGGTTGATCGTCCCCGGCAGCATCCGCCGGATCGCCTGCGGGATCAGAATGTGACGGTAAATTTGCGCAGAGCTTAAACCGAGCGCTTTGGCGGACTCGAGCTGATGCTTAGGCAAGGATTCAAGGGCTCCGCGCACGATATCGCCCATTTCCGCGGCTCCCCAGAGACTGAATACGAGAACCGCGGTCAGCTCCCCGCTGATCTCCACACTCATCATCGGCGTAAAGATGAAATACACCACGTAAAGCCAGACCAGGATCGGAATGATCCGGAACGCCTCCAGATAAAGGCGGAGAATGAACCGCAGCGCCCCCGACTTCAGCGTCCGGAGCAGCCCCATTAATAAGCCCAGAACCGTCCCGATCAGGATGGAGACAAAGGCGATTTCCACCGTGACGAGCAAGCCTCCGAGCAGCCGCAGGAAGTTCGATCCTTGAAACAATACCTCAATCCCCAAATTCCGCATATCTTACCTTCCTTTCGATCCAGGTCAACAAGAACGACAGCGGCAGAATCAGGATTAGATATGCCGCCACCAGCATAAGCAGCGATTCCTCCGTCTTGTAAAACATGCCGATCAGGTCTTTGGCTAAGTTGGTCAAATCCAGCAGCGAAATGGCCCCGACGATGGAGGTCTCTTTCAGCAGGAAGATCGCATTGGCGCCCAGGGACGGAATGCTGATGGAAAAAGCCTGCGGCAAAATCACGTGCCGGGCCAGTTGCATCCGCGACAGCCCGATGCTGAGCCCGGATTCGATCTGCACCCGGCTTACGGCTTCAATGCCGCTGCGGAACGCCTCGGTCATATAACTCCCGCCGAGGAAGGTCAGCCCCACGATGGCGCAGCTCATTTCGCTCATATGTATCCCGATCTTCGGCAGCCCGTAATACAGGAAGAATAACTGTACGAGGAGCGGAGTGTTTCTCGACAGTTCAATATAAGCCCGGATCAACGTCTGGAGGCCTTTCACCTTATAGTGCAAAATAATGCTGAACGCCAGGCCCACAAGCAGTGAGAGCAGAACGGCCCAAAAGGCCAGCTTCACGGTCAGCCACATCGCCTCGCCGTAAAGCGGCAAATTCTCGTAAATATAATTCCAGTCCAAATTCATCTCGTTCTTCAGTTCCCTTTTTAAATAATATATAAAATTTAAAATAATCCTTATTAATCCTATGTATTAAATCGGATATGTGAGATCGTGACACCGATTGTAACCTTTTCCCCAGTACTCGTCAAGTAGTTTGCGCACAAAGAAAGTGTTGTCACACTAGATAATTTGGCGGTAGGGCGTGATGCGGAGTCAAGCACATTCCTGCAAATGTGCAGTTTTTTTTCGAGCAGGAGGCACAAAAAAGAGAAATTCCTGCGATTGTGCAGGAATTTCTCGATTTAGCTCGTCTTATATGGATTTATGGGAAAAATACATGCATATTTGCAGGAATCCGGCTGAAGCATCGCCACGTTTCGGAAGAAGCTGCACTTTTGCAGCAATTTCCGGTCAAATCAATTTATGCGTATACCACTTTTTGCCGCGGAACCGCCAAAGGAAGAGAGCCCCCCGCACGCCCCACTCAAAGTTCATCGCCAGCCAGACGCCCAAAATGCCGAAGCCCAGTATAATGCCGAGCACATACCCCATGATGACCCGGAACAGCCACATCGTCATCATGGAAGTCATCGAGGTGAATTTCGAGTCGCCCGCGGCCCGCAGCCCTGACGGCAAAATAAAGCTGATCGACCACAGAGGAACCTGAGCGATCGTGTTGATCAGCAGGACGAGGAAAATATCGTCAACAATTTCGGCCGGCGGATTGAAAATCGAGACGAGCGGCCGGAACAACGGCATCAGAATGAGTCCGATCAGCAAAAGGGAAGCCGAGCCGAGAATTAGAAAAGATTTGATAAACTTCCGGGCATCGGCGATATTCCCCCGCCCGATACATTGGCCTACCACCGTTACGATGGTCAGGGACAAGGCGCTGGCGGGAATCTGGAATACCATCGACAGGGAGCCGGTGATCGCGTTGGTCGCGATGGCGTAGGTGCCCAGGCTGACGATAAACACCTGAGTCAACAGCTTCCCGCCGTTGAAAAACATCTGCTCCGCCGCAAACGGCACGCCGATGAACATGATTTTGCGCAGCATCGAAAGCGGGACTTGAAACAGATCGCGCAGACGCAAATGTAAGGTTGAGTCTATTTTGAACAAATAATACAGCGCGCAAGCGGCTCCCACATAACGGGCGATATTGACCGCCAGCGTCATCCCCAGCACGCCCATATTCAAAAGATTGATAAAGACGACATTAAGCGCGACATACAGCAGGTTCATAATAAGCGAAAGCATCAGTGAGGCCCGGGTCTTGCCGATCCCCCGGAGCGCACCGCAGACCGCCTGGACTACGGCGATGCCGAGGTAGGAGGCGCTGCTGCCGATCAAATAAACCCGGGCGTTCCCCAACACCTCGGGCGTGGCCGTTCCGAACAGGACGCTGAGCACGGGGTTGTGGAAGCCCATCAGCAAAAGGCCGATGGCCAGCGAGATCAGGGACACCACCGTCACGGCGCTCGCCGACGCCTTGGACACCATCGGGTCATTGCCGCTGCCCTTGTACTGCGCAACTACCACAGTGCCGCCGGTGGCGATGGCCACAAACACATTGATCAGAAAAATGTTCAGCGAATCCACCATATTTACCGCGCTGACCGCATCCACCCCGGACGAGCTGATCATGGCGGTGTTGACCAGGTTAAGTCCGACAATAAAAGCCTGATCGATCAGGATCGGAATAAACAAAGCTATGATTTGCCGGTAGTCCATCGACTCCCCGGAAAGGTATTTCTCCAAAAAATTACTCTTTTGCAGGCGTGCAGGGAGCTGCATCATGATCACATTCTTTTCTAGTAAAATGGAAAAAACCCTTCATGCGAAGAGCTTCTCAATAAGTGTATCGGTTAAAGAGCCTTGATAATTGAGGATAATAGGGCCGCCTTCACGATTTATATACCTGCTTGAAGATATCACTCGCCGCCGAATCTGTCAATGAAATTGGCCCTTTTTCGTAAAGGTAAAATACGTCTGCAGGCAAAACACTAGACTAGGTATATAGAATTATATTTATAGGTCTTTTGGAGCATTATTTTAGTCCCTGTTAAAAATATTATCGAAGATTCCCAAAAAAATAATGTAATATTTTAAGCAATTTTGAACATGGGGAGCTGGTGTTACTTTTTTCATAGAAACGCGATGAATTAATCAGGAGGAGACGGAAAACAAAAATCGGCCGGCATCAATGAGGAGTAAACCTACTGGAGGTTAAAAATTGAAAAAGACAGCTAACTTGAGACTAAGCGTAAGAAATAAACTGATTATCGTATTTCTGATTGTACTCATTATCCCTTCTCTCATCATCGGATTATTATCCTATCGCTTGGCCAGGAATGAGCTGGACAAGCAGTTTATGCGAAGCGCCGGCGAAAGCGTCGATGTCCTAAATCAAATCATTTCGGATACGATCGGTTCCAAGCAGAAGGATATCGGAATTTTTGCCGGATTAATTAACGCCGGTCTATATGGAGAGGGCGCCAGCCCGCAAATTACGGAGCAATTTGGAAATTACTTACAGTTCCATGAGGAACTGAGCAGTATTTATGTAGGAACCAATGAAGGAGCCATGATTCAGGTTCCGGAAGCCGAGTTAAGCGACGACTATGACCCGCGTGAAAGACCTTGGTATCAAAAAGCAATGGACCATAAAGAACAAGTAGTCCTCACCGATCCCTATGTATCTGCCGATTCCGGGAACCTGGTCGTATCCATAGCCAAGGCGACGGAAGACGGAACGGGCGTTGTCAGTATGGACATTGAACTGGAACAGCTGCGCCAGGTTGCGGGAACCGTCGGCATCGGCGAGAAAGGATATGCCCTTATTCTCGACCAGCAAAGCAATATTGTCGTGCACCCGACCAAGGAATTGGGTTCTAAAGCGACGGAAGCTTTCTTTCAGAAGATGTTCGAGGCGGATACCGGGGAATTAGATTATTCCTCTGAAGGGGACAAGAAGCGGATGACCTTCATGACCAACGATGTTACGGGCTGGAAAATCGGCGGGGTCGTGAATGAATCCGAAATTCAAGATATAACTCGGCCCATCCTCCTCACCACCAGTATGATCATTATGATCGCGGTTCTGCTGGGGGGATTGTTGGTGCTTTACATCATCCGGATGATTACAAGGCCGCTTCAGTCCCTGCGCGAATCAGCCGCACGGATCAGCGATGGATATCTGACAGAGGAAATCCGGTTGAAAAATAAAGACGAGATCGGCGATCTGGCGGCGTCCTTTAATCAAATGGCCCATAATCTCCGCGCGTTGATTCAAGAGATCGGCTCAAAAGCGGAGCAGCTGGCCGCCTCATCCGAAGAGCTTACGGCAAGCTCCACGGAAACCGCAAAAGCTTCCGAATACGTGGCTTCTTCCCTCCAGGAAGTATCCGGCCGGTCCGGAAGACAAAACGAGCATCTCAATCAGACGGTAGAATCGCTTACGCAAATTACCGGGGATATCCATAAAGTGGCCGAAAATTCCCTGAATGTATCCGATTTGGCCATGCAGGCCGCCCGGCAAGCGACTGAAGGAAATGACTCGGTGCTGCATACGATGGATCAGATGAATGATATTTATAAATCCGTCACCCAGTCCAACGAGCGTCTGAAATCGTTGCAGCAATCCTCTCAGGAAGTCGCAAAGATCGTCGACCTGATCGGCGGAATCGCGGGGCAGACGAATCTGCTGGCGCTGAATGCCTCGATCGAAGCGGCAAGAGCCGGGGAGCACGGCGGCGGGTTTGCGGTGGTAGCCGTGGAAGTGGGCCAGCTGGCCAAGCAATCGGAGCAAGCCGCCAAAGAGATTGTGCGTCTCATTAACCGCATTATGGGGGAAATCGAGATGACCGCAAAGGCGATGGAACAGGCCGAAGAAAAAGTCGAGCGGGGTCTTACCATTTCCTACAATACAACCGAGACTTTTGCGTCCATCATCGAAAGTATCGAGGATGTTCCCGCTCAGGTCAAAGAAGTCGCAAAATTGTCCGGGCAAATTTCGGCAAATGCGGAAACCGTCACTTCCGCCGCTCAAGATTTGCTGGCCATCGCAAACGAAAATGCGGCTTTAACCGAGGACATGGCAGGCTCGACCGAAGAGCAGCTGGCTTCCATGGAAGAGATCAGCGCCGCTTCCGCTTCCTTGTCCAATCTCGCGGATCAATTGCAGGAGATGATCCTGAGATTTAAAATCTGATGCATTGAAGTATCCGCAAACGTTGGAGCTTCCGTGAAAAACAACGAGCATGCCCCGTACCGGGCATGCTCGTATTATTAAATGCGAAATTCCATCGTAAAATGCGAATTAGCTTAGGCCCGTCAATCGATCTTGATCCAGCGTGTGGCCCAGCTCTGAATATCCTCGAACAAAGGCGCCAGTTCCCGGCCTTTCTCCGTCAACGAATACTCGATCCGCACCGGCTTCTCCGGATATACCGTTCGTTCGATAACCCCTTCTTCCTCCAATTCTTTCAAACGCTCGGAAAGCACCTTGCCGCTCAGGTTGGGCAGGGAATTTTCAATAGCCACAAAACGCTGCGGTCCAGCCATAAGCTGGTATACGATCAATGTCGTCCAGCGTTTGCTCAGCAGTTCCACCGCTTTTTCAAACCGGGGGCATAATTGCGTCATTTCCATTCCCTATCACCTCTTCGTAATTAATTCTATTATACATGGACTTATTTTAATAAACAATGTTACTTTATGTATTATTCATTACTTGACGTAATTTTATTTTATAAATATACTTGGTTACATAAAGTAATTAAATGAATTGAAGTTACTATTTTGGAATGAAAATAAATCACTAACTGGAGAATGCGCGTATGAATATGGAATGTGACGTCAGTATTGTCGGAGCCGGACCCGCCGGTACTCTGCTGGCCTATTTGCTGGCCAAAGAGGGCGTGCGGGTTACGCTCGTCGAACAACATACTTCGATCGGCAAAGCTTTCCGGGGCGAAATTTTGAACGAGGAAGGCGACCGGGTCCTGAAAGATCATGGGCTGCTGGAGATGATCAATTCCGACGCCTATCTCCCTTTAACGCGTATCGAATACTGGGAACGGCAAGAAATCATCAAGCAAGTGCTGCCCAGTCAAAGCGGCGGGCACTTCGGCATTCATGTCCCGCAGAGCGAGCTGCTGCACGCCGTTCTGGATAAAGCGGCGGAACACCGCAACTTCACCCTGCTTGCGGGAGTTACTGTAACGGAGCTGCTGCAAAATGAGGATCGGCGCTATACGGGGCTGAAGGCGAGAGCCAAGAACGGCGATACGGTAATGATTCGCAGCGCGGTTACTGTAGGAGCCGACGGGCGTTATTCGGCAGTACGCAAACGGGCAGATATTCCCGCGGCGAGCCGACGCCATGGTTATGATCTGTTGTGGGCCCTGATCCCCGCCCCGAGCGGATGGGAACCCGTCATCCGGTTCGCCGAGGTGGACCGGCAGCAACTGTCTCTTTTTACACAGGCCAAGGGGATGATTCAGATCGGCTGGAATATTGCCGAGGGGTCTTACCCGGAATGGAAGCGCCGCTCCTTCGAGCCGTTCATCGCCCGGTTGACGGAAGCCTTCCCGGATTTGCGCGGGCCCGTGGGGACGCATATTCGCTCCTGGTCGGATTTCGTTCTGCTGGACATCTTCAGCAGCGTAAGCGAGGCATGGGCGAAGGACGGACTGGTGCTGATCGGCGATGCCGCCCATACGATGACGCCCACAGGGGCATTCGGTGTCAATTCGGCGCTAAAAGATGCGGATGTGCTGTATCGTGAATTGATCGGCGCCTTGAACGCGAACGACGTATCCGCGAAGCGTTTGGGACGGTTTGAACAAGCCCGCCGCAGCGATGTGAACGCCCTGCAGCAGCAGCAATTTACGATGGAATCCTCCTTCAAGCTGAATTTCACGGCTCAGCCGGTAATACACGGCTGACCGGCTTTATCATATAGATCGGCTTCTCTTCGCGGGGAGCTTCATTAAATTAAGGGTGGTAATGACATGATGCACAACAACGCAGTTTCCATATTGCAAGATAAAATAGCGATTGTCCCGTCCGAGGCATCGACCAATATTCTGGTCGGTCCGATCCGGCTTCCGGTTAATCTCGACGGTCAGACCGTCGTGTTCCAATGGTATTGCTGGATGCCGGTCAAAGGGGAACAAGCCCGGGAAGCCTGCAAAACGGCGACGGCCGAGGCGTTGATCGGGCAATTGTCTTCCTTGAATCTGGCGGAGGGACAGCAATCCAGCGTGCTGGTGTACGGCGACTTTGAGCATGCCGAAGACGCGCTGATCCGGATGCACAGCATCTGCCATACGGGCGACATCTTCGGCAGCAAGCGCTGCGATTGCGGGTACCAGCTTCGCCAGTCGATGAGAATGATCGTTGAAAACGGAGCGGGGGCGCTGTTTTATCTCGCCAACCATGAAGGCCGGGGCATCGGTTTGTTCAGTAAAGCGATGGCCTACATTCTGCAAGAGAACGGGCTCGACACGGTCGAAGCCAACCTTGCGCTCGGTTTTGCGGACGACTCGCGCGACTACAGCGATGCGATCGGTATTCTACGGCATTTAAGACAGCTCCCGGTTACGCTGATTACAAACAATCCGAAGAAGCTTGAAGCGCTGAAAGCCTCCGGCATGAACGTAGTCAAGCGGGTTCCTCTATGGGGCGATGTCTCCGAGTTTAACGCGAAATATCTGCAAACCAAAGTGAAGCGGTCCGGTCACTTTGCGCAGCAGGAGGAGATGCTGAATGAATACGCATGAGACCTATATGCGGCTTGCCCTGGACAACGCGAAAGCAGCCAAGGGACAGACGCGGCCAAATCCGATGGTTGGCGCGGTCATCGTCAAGGACGGGAGAATTGTCGGCATCGGGGCTCACCTGAAGCCCGGGGAGCCGCATGCGGAAATCCATGCGCTGCGGATGGCCGGCGAGCATGCGGAAGGCGCGACCATCTACGTCACACTCGAGCCCTGCTCACACCATGGACGGACCGGCCCGTGCGCCGAGGCGATTGTGCGTGCGGGAATCCGCAAGGCCGTGATCGCCGCGACAGACCCGAATCCTTTGGTCGCGGGCCGGGGCGTACGGATTTTGCGCGACGCGGGAATCGAGGTGATTCAGGGCGTATGCGAAGAGGAAGCGGTCCGGATGAACGAAGTGTTCAACAAATATATTGTGAGCAAGCGGCCCTTTGTCACGATCAAATCCGCCGTCACGATGGACGGCAAAACAGCTACGCGAACCGCGAGCAGCCGCTGGATTACATCCGGGGAGGCACGGGAAGACGTGCACAGGCTGCGTCATGAACATGCCGCTATTCTGGTTGGGGTAGATACGATCATTCATGACGATTCCCAGCTTACCACCCGCCTGCCCGATGGAAACAATCCGCTGCGCGTGATTTTGGACAGCCGTCTTCGCATTCCGCTGGACGCCTGCGTTGTAACGGACGGAGAAGCGGAGACCTGGATTTTTACCGGAACGGATTATGATCGGGAGAAGAAAGAGCAGTTGGAACGTTTGGGAGTCAAGATTATTACGACGGACGGCGAACGCGTCGACCTGGAACGGATGCTGGACACGCTGGGGTCTCACGAATTCTCCTCCTTGCTCGTGGAAGGCGGAGGCCGGGTGAACGCCTCATTCGTGCAGCAGGGATTGGCGGATAAGCTGGTATTGTACATGGCCCCCAAGCTGGCGGGAGGCGCGGAGGCGCCCACATTTTTGGAGGGAACGGGCATCTCTGTTATGGACGAAGCAGTACCTTTGACAGACCTGCAAGTGCGGCAGCTCGGACCCGACCTTAAAATCGAGGCCTACTTCTCAAAAGGCGGAAACCATGGATAAGCGCAAACTTGGGAGGCGACTCCAAATAGGAAAACCCCAGTACCGACACCGGTACCGGGGTTTTCCTATGGATTGATCCGGCTTTATCTGGCACGCTCGCCTTCGCTCACATCATTGTAGAATTTGATCGCGTAAATGGCGCAGATGCCGACAATCACATAAACAATACGGGACAACGCGGCATCTTGCCCTCCGAAGATAGCGGCCACCAAGTCGAATCTGAAGAGACCGACCAACAGCCAGTTAAGTCCACCCACAATCAACAAGGTGAGTGCAATAACATTTAATGTTTTCATTCACGCCAACTCCTCTTCATTATCACTTGCTACTAATAAAATTGCCAAGTTTAGCAAGATTTAAGCAATGAAGATGTGAATTTATTTATACGGAAACGAAGACGCGAAAAAAGCCTCCCAAAGGGCGGCTTCAAAGGTATCTGATTCTTTTAAAAGATCGTATTCATTTGCGGCGGCAACGACAGCAGCAGTTGTTGCCGGAACGGGTTTTGCGTCTTTTTTTCTTGCCATGGCGAACCCGGCGCTTCTTGGGGGACGAAGGCGATTGTCCATTGTTTCGTTCGGCTCCGCCTTCATCGACGCTGTCACGTCCGCCGTCTTTACAGGGGATCAATCTTCCCATGGGATCGATCTTATACAACATAGTCACCCCTCCTTTTTGTTCCAGTGTATGTCCAAATCAGGAGGAGTGCTTGGACCAATGGACAGGACCCGTCCGGCTCAGCGAGCCTTTTTAATTATTGCCGCAGCTGCTCCTGAACCTCCAGATACAGCACCTGCAGAAATTTCTTGATGTTCACCTTGACTTTGCCGCCCTCCCGGCCCTGCTCCATGTCTTTCATCTTTTGGCGTACATCTTCGAAGTCAAAATAAAGCGGGGCATAATATTCGAATTTGGGGTGTCCGTAGTCGGTCAGTCCGATCGAAGCCAGATGGCCGGTTCCCGCCGCCAAAGCGCGGCGCAGGCGCTGTTCGATCGCTTTGATCTCCTTGTCGATCTCCGCCGGTCCGCAGCTCCCCGCTTTGCCCCGGCAAGCGACGGCCCGGTACACCTCTTTCAGCGGCGGAAACCCGGTCTCGCCGGCCTCGCGGCCGAGCAAATACTCCATGATACCGATAATGTCCCGGCAGCCGCTTTCGCCGACCATGCCCATGCTCATGAGTATGGGCTGAACCGCTTCCTTCACCGTTTTGCGGGGAACGGCATTGGCGGCGGACGATGCCGCATGATGCATACCTTCCAATTTGGCCAGCGTCGAGCGGATCTCGGTCAAATATTGGTTCACCGCCCAGCGTTCGCTGATCTTCCGCAGCACCGTTTCCACCTCGATCCGGTTAATCGGCTTGCGGATAAAGAATTCGATGCCGGACCGGTACGCCTCTCCGACCATCTCCTGATTTTCGATTTGGGAGATCATGACGTACTTGGCCGCGCAGCCCCGGCTTTGCAGCAGGGAGATCGTTTCGATGCCGTCCTGATCCGGCATCAGCAAATCCATGAGCACGACATCCGGCGACTGCTCCAGGATAAGGCGCGCCCCTTCGGCGCCGCCCTCCGCCATGCCCACGACCTCGCCGAGGCTGGCGTCCTCGATAATATGCTGAAGCATCCGCCGGGTGCCCCGATCGTCATCCACAATACAAAAAGAAAGCGCCATCCGTTAGTCACCTCTTTTTAATGAGATTGTCGGAATCGATACCGTAAACATCGTGCCTTTTCCCTTAGGCGGATTCGAGACTGTGATGCTGCCGCCCAGCGAATCGGCGATATCCCGGACATGCGATAACCCGATCCCTGTCGCGGAGGCCCCCTCGTCGTCAAACTTGGTCGTGAATCCGGGCTCAAAGACGATTTCGCGATCGGCCTCGTCCAGGCCACGCCCGTCATCCTGCACCACAAACCGCGTCAGTCCCCGGAATTCGTCGATGCGCAGGATAACCGTTCCCTTGCGTTCGATCGCTTCGACCGCATTGGCCACAAGATTGTTAAGCAAAGCTAGCAGCGGGATAAAAAGCGGGGTGCGGTAATCGGCCCCGACCGTCTGCTCGAAGGCGATCTCCTTGCCGAGCAACGCCGCGTATTTCCCGTTGCTCTTTAGCGAGTAATCCGCCATCTGGGAGAGCGGCATATCGGAATTTCGGGCGTCCTGATCCAGTTCGGACAACTTCGTAAGCCCGGCCAGGATCCGCTGCGAGTCCTTCTTCACCTCATGGATTTGCTGCGTTATATCCAGCAGGCGTTTGCTGTGTTCGAGCTGCCCGCCGTTTTTCAGATTCCGGTACAATTCATGGCTCGCCGCGGTCAACCGCTCCACCGTGTCCACCGATTTCCTGAGATAGAATACTTCCCCGTACAAGCCGGAACCGAAGCTCAGCATCTGATCCACCCGCCGCTGCTGCTCCGCCTGCACGGCACGCATTCTCGACATGACGATACTGCTGTATATTCCCGTTGTAAAATAGGTACGCAGCACGGCGATAAAAGATAAATAGGTCCATTCGTTCAGACGAAACGTGGAGGTGCCCAGCACGAGCATCCGGGTCAGCAGTTCGGCCTCGTTGGAGATGAAATCGGCAAAGGCCGCGGCTCCGCCAAGCAGCAGGGGATGCACATGATCCAGCTTGCGGACCAAATTCAGCCCGGCCCCGAACACGATATAATACACGGATGCGGAGATATGGTTAAGGAAGCTTTGCAGGAGGGGATCGCGGTTCGGCCAAAAGACATCCAAGGCTACGCGAAACAGCAGAACGGTCGCACCGGTCAGTACGCCCGTCTTCAGGCACGGAAGATCGCGGAGCAGCAGGAGGAACAGCAGGAACGCGCTGCTTCCGAGCGCGATGCGGAAGATGTCGCCGTCAAACGGGTTGATTTTGAATTCTCCGGCCACGGCCGTCCCCAGAGCGACCAGAAGCATCTGCGCATTCCGGTTCCTGATGAAGTGTCCCGCCATATCTCTTCACCCCCGCCGGCACTTCTCATTTGTTGCAATTATACTAGCACATTTGAGGCATTTTTCAATAAGTATCCTTACATGGGATGTAATACTGCACCTTCCTGGCTCAAGTCGGCAGCTTATTATAAGTTAGGTCGTTTTGCTTTCGAGCCGGCGGGAGAGCAGGGAGAGCAAATAGTTGACGGTAAAATAAATCACCGCGCACAATAGCAGAATCGGAATCGCATAGTTATAGCTGTGTCCGATGATGATCTGCGCATTGTGCATCAGCTCGGCAAGGGCGATAGCCGTTGCCAGCGACGTATCCTTGAGCAAGGAAATGAACTGGCTCACCAGCGGAGGAACCATCTGCCTGAGGCCTTGCGGCAGCACGATATAGCGCAGCGTCTGCACATTGCTAAGGCCCGAGGACCGGGCCGCTTCGATCTGTCCTTTGGGAATGCCGTTCAGGCCGCCGCGGACGACCTCGGAGATCATCGCCATTTCGAAGATCGTAAGTCCGATAATCGCCGCCCCTTCCGCTCCGAGCCGGATTCCGACATCCGGCAGCGCAAACCGGCAGAACAAAATAATTAGCAGCAGCGGCAAATTGCGCAGCAGCTCCACCACTACTCCCAGCACCGGAGCCAGCACCGGGACTTTGGCGTAACGGATAATGCCGATAATACAGCCGAAGGTAAAGCTGAGTACGATGGAAATCAGGGCGATTTTCAACGTAACCAGCAGCCCTTCCATCAAAAAGGCCAAAAATTCGCCCGAGTAGGCGCCCGCAAAATCCATAGCTGTCCCGCCTCCTTTTCTCTTCTAGTCATGTCTGGCCAGCTTTCGTTCCAGCACCCGGGAACCGTAGCTGAGCGGGAGGGTGATGATCAGATAAAACATCGCGACGAAAATATAAGTGTTGATCGTATCGAACGTATCCGTAGCGATAATATCGCCGAAATACATCAGGTCAAAGCCGGCCACGATGCTGAGTACGGACGAATTTTTGACCAAATTGATAAACTGGTTACTCAGCGGCGGAATCACCAGCTTGATCGCCTGCGGCAGAATGACGTAACACATTGTCTGCACATAGGTAAGCCCCGAGGAACGGGCAGCTTCCGTCTGCCCCTTCGGCACGGCCATAATGCCTGCGCGGATCGCCTCCGCGATGAAGGAGGAGGTGTAAACCGCCAGTCCGATCGTGCCCGCGGCGAACCCGCTCAAGGTAATCCCCAGGGAGGGCAGTCCTAAATAGAATAAGAACACGACTAGCAGCAACGGTATATTGCGAAAAAATTCGACGTAAGCCGTCCCGAACCAAACCAGCGGCCGCACCCGGGTAATCCGGAACACGGCGATGATCGTGCCCAGGATAAAACTCCCCGCCAAGCCCAGCAAACTGGCCCCGATCGTATTGAGGAATCCGCGTAGAAAGGTATCGAAATTGTCGATCAATAAAGAAAAGTCCATGATTGTCTCACCCCCCGAATTAAAAGAAAGGATGGCCGGCGGGTCATCCGTCCATCCTTTAAGCCTACAAACCTGCATGCCGGAAACCGGATTATTAATACTTATTCAGCCGGCTTCTTTCCGATCCATTTTTCATAAATCCCGTCATATTCCCCGCTCTCGTGCAGCTCCTTCAAGGTGTCATTAACGGCTTGCACCAGGTCGGAATTGCCTTTGCGGATCGCGATTCCGTACGGCTCGTCGGTAAACGGCTCGCCGACCACTTCATAGTTCGGATCTTGCGCCGCCATCCCGTAAAGGATTGCGTCATCGGTCGTCAGCGCATCGCCCTGACCGGCTTTCAGCGCGCTGAAGGCATCCTGGTAATTGTCAAATTCCAGCACCGTGATGCCGGGAATTTTCTCTTGAATGTTCTTGACGGAGGTGGCGCCCTTCGAGCTCATCACCTTGGTATCGGCCGTTACATCTTCAATGCCGCGGATCGGGCTGCCCTTCTTCACCAGGAGCGACTGTCCCGCTTGGAAATACACATCGGAGAAGTCGACTTCTTTCTTGCGTTCCTCGGTAATCGTCATCGTCGCCACAATCATATCGATCTCACCGTTGTTCAGCATCGGAATCCGTGTTTTGGACGTAACTTCTTTAAATTCAATCTTGTTCTCGTCACCGAGAATACTCTTGGCCAACTGCTTGGAGATATCGATGTCGAACCCTTCCACATTGCCGGTGGCCGGGTCCTTCAGCCCGAACAGCTTGGTATCGAACTTGACGCCGACGACCAGTTTGCCGCGTTCCTTAATCGCCGCGAGTCCGTCTTCTTTTTTCTCCCCGCCGCACCCGGCCAGCAGCCCGACCATCAGGCTCATCGCCGCCGCGAGCGAAATGATTTTCCAATGCTTCTTCATGGTTCCCATCCCCTTTTTTAACATTGAATAATGCCTTAATGACTTAACAATCTGCTGAGGAACGTCTTCAGCCGTTCTTCGCGCGGATTGCTGAAAAATTGCTCCGGCTCGCTCTCCTCCAGAATTTGTCCCTGGTCCATAAACACGACCCGGTCGGCGACTTCGCGGGCGAAGCCCATCTCATGCGTGACCACGACCATCGTCATGCCTTCGCGCGCCAAGGTCTTCATCACATCCAACACTTCCCCGACCATCTCGGGGTCGAGTGCCGAGGTCGGCTCGTCGAACAGCATGATCTTCGGCTTCATCGCCAGCCCGCGGGCGATCGCCACCCGCTGCTGCTGCCCGCCGGACAATTGCGCGGGGTAGCTTTGCGCCTTGTCCGCGATCCCGACCTTCTCCAGATAGTACATCGCCGTCTCGGCGGCCTCCTGCTTCGGCGTGCCCAGCACCTTGATCGGAGCGAGTGTAATATTGTCTATCACCTTCATATGGGGATACAGGTTAAAATGCTGAAACACCATGCCGATGTCGCGCCGAACCTTGTTGATGTCAACCTTGCGGTCGTTCACCCGGACCCCGTTCACCGTCAATTCGCCGCTCGTGATCGTCTCCAGGCGATTGATGCAGCGCAGCATCGTGCTTTTACCCGAACCGGAAGGACCAACGACCACAACCACTTCGCCTTCCCCTACACTCAGTTCAATGTTCTTAAGTACATGGAAATGCCCGTAATGCTTATCTACCTCATGAAACCGGATCAGCTTGAGTCCCTCCCCCTCTTCGATTGCGTTATGCTTCAGCGGTCATGTAACATGTAACAAGATGTTACAATTCATAACGTGTTATTTAAACCATAATGGGCAAACTACGGAATCCTACAGAATCCTACAGGTCAGAAATTCATAAAGATGATAATGTTTTGCTATCGGCGTTATAAGGCCAAAGGTTAGCGTTTTCATTAACGAATGGGTGTTAGATATTATGACATGCATTTGAATAGAACAAAAAAAGACCCCTCCGGGTCTCTTATGGTTATGTTGACTCAGTTTCAGAAAACTTAATGACATTATCCGATAATCCAAGGATCACTCCGGTCCTGAAACAGCATGGTTCCGGCATCGAGCAGAACCAGATCATATGGCAGTCCAGAAGGACCGAGATTGCTTCGCCCTTCCCTTCCAAGCTTGTCAAGCCCCGATAGCGTTACACCTTGCCCTCATGATCTTTGATGTATCGGAAAAAATAAAGTTGGAACTTATGGAAGGTGAATCAGATCATGATTCATAAGTACACAAACACTAGAACATTAATCTGTATCCGGCTTCTCACTGTGAATAAACCAGCTTGGCCCACCTACATTCTCAACCTCTTTTGTATCATAATTATATGTTATGAAAATAGCTGCATCTTCTTATCCCTTAAGGAAACCGTCGAGAAAAATCGTAGAAGTAATCGAAGGATCTAAATTGTATTTATAGCGGAGCAATCCGATCGTTATGAAACAACAAGTAATATCGCTAGCGAAAACAACAGTTTTTTTCGCATGATTAGTAACCTCACAAAGTATTTGACTTTTTTGCTTTGGATAAGCCAACATTTACAGCACGTTATAAAAATAACAACTACTTAATTATCGGGGTGGGATACGACTGTCAATAAACCAACTTGGTCCCCCCACACCTTCCACTTCATTATTTTTGTAATTATAAGAAACAGTTATAATAATGTCTTCGTGATTTTTAACATAACCATATAAATATAGTGTTGAACTCACTGAAGGATGAATTATGTCATAGTCCGTTAAAACAAAGTCACTATTATAATACTTTTTCACGTATTCTTGACTAAGCCTTGTTGCTGTTTCTACCATTTCTTTTTTTTCAAATTATTGGTATGACTAATTACTAGACCAATAGCTATAATAACTAGACATGTAGTGAACACTATTAATAATCTTCTCTTCCACATTATCCATATTCCCCTTTATTAATCTCGAAGTGTATTCAATTTATTCCCTATATAGTATAATAGTTCCATTAATTTAATAACAACATTAAATTGTTTTGTTCAACGTAAAGCTTTAATCTATTAAGTTTTATGCCGAGGAAAGCCTGGTTAAGGAGAAAATGATATGGCTTATATTAGTGATGAGACTTATTGGAAA
Organism: Paenibacillus haidiansis; assembly: GCF_036553665.1. Lineage (NCBI taxonomy): Bacteria > Bacillati > Bacillota > Bacilli > Caryophanales > Paenibacillaceae > Paenibacillus > Paenibacillus haidiansis. The sequence goes on from NZ_JAZHPZ010000004.1 coordinate 457,788, forward strand.
ATATCAAAGGAATCTTATGAACGTACTTCTTCATCTGAAGATCTTGATTATATTCCAGGATGGAGGCCTGCAGAACCTAATGGAGCCATGCTGCACGACACTAACGGCTCTGGATTCGATGCCACTGTCTTCTACAATGAAGAGACGAATCAGATAATCATTGGCTACAGAGGTACAGAGCCTTTTGGAAGACCCTTAGAGAGTTTGATTCCCGACTATGGAACCGATCTGAATGATGTCGTCGGTAATCGTGTTAAAAATGTTGAAGAAGTACATCAGTACTATGAGCAAAATAAGGAGAAAATTAATGCTCTCCCGCTTGAGGCACAGATGGGGTTCATTCAATATGAAGCGAAATACCAGGACAATCAATTCATACAGGCTCAGAAACTTTACGATGCCGTCAAGGAACAATATCCCACGGCCGAAATATCTACCACCGGCCATTCTCTCGGAGGAGCATTGGCCGAATATGTTGGAGTACGCAATGGATTGCCTTCAGTAAGCTTCAATGCGCCTGGTATCACTCATGCTCTGCCTGACGATCTTCAAGAGAAGGTAAAAAACGGGGATTTTCGTAATACAAATATTGCTTATGTCAATCCGAAGGATACGATCGGTTCAGGTGCCGTTAATCAGTTGGAACATGTTGGAGAAACCTATTCATAACTTTTTAATATAAATTCCCTGCCGTAATGCTCTTTTATGTACTCTTTACTAATCTTCGTGCAGTTTTTGCCATTTATTTTCAAATTGTGTTTATGAAGAAAACACTCTAATCGCAATGAATATTACAAGAAATATCACCAACCAAATAACATACTTTTTCTGCATGATTAATTTACGCTACAAAAATAAATTAGTCGACATCAGATTTTTCTCCATCGATAAACCACTCTGGACCCCAAACATCACGTACCTCTTTTTCTACATAATCGTATGTAATAGAAATTGTGGTATCTTCGTTGCCGACAATGTATCCATCAAGAAAAATGGTTGTGTTTATTGAAGGATGAATAATGTCATATTTTTTTAGTATAAACTCTTTATTATAGTGCCTCTTTATGTACTCTTGACTTATCTTTGTTGCAGTATCCACCATTTCTCTCTTTTTCAAATAGGATTTATATCTGAACCCCCCAATTAAAATAAAAATTACTACAATTATTATTAGAAAAACTAAAAGTTTTTTACGCATATTAAACTCCTTCTTTTTAGTTTTTTTCATTCCCATTCCGCCAATCAGTTCTTCCAAGAATCTACAATTTTCGTTGATGGCTAAAAACTAGTGATTTTCCTTATTATTATAGTTGTTCCTATTACACAAAATATAACCTATGGAGTATAATAGTTCCAATTATCGTTTTTGTAAAATTTTGATTCATTCTCAAAAAGGGGTAGAGTTACTTTGGCTTATATTAACGATAAAACTTATTGGAAAATCTCAGATAAAGCGTATCATCAGAATTCCCCTAACGAAGATACCAACAAAAAAATTCCATATTGGAACATCATTGAACCCGAAGGAGCCATGTTACATGACACTAACGGCTCTGGATTCGATGCCACTGTCTTCTACAATGAAGAGACGAATCAGATAATCATTGGCTACAGAGGTACAGAGCCTTTTGGAAGACCCTTAGAGAGTTTGATTCCCGACTATGGAACCGATCTGAATGATGTCGTCGGTAATCGTGTTAAAAATGTTGAAGAAGTACATCAGTACTATGAGCAAAATAAGGAGAAAATTAATGCTCTCCCGCTTGAGGCACAGATGGGGTTCATTCAATATGAAGCGAAATACCAGGACAATCAATTCATACAGGCTCAGAAACTTTACGATGCCGTCAAGGAACAATATCCCACGGCCGAAATATCTACCACCGGCCATTCTCTCGGAGGAGCATTGGCCGAATATGTTGGAGTACGCAATGGATTGCCTTCAGTAAGCTTCAATGCGCCTGGTATCACTCATGCTCTGCCTGACGATCTTCAAGAGAAGGTAAAAAACGGGGATTTTCGTAATACAAATATTGCTTATGTCAATCCGAAGGATACGATCGGTTCAGGTGCCGTTAATCAGTTGGAACATGTTGGAGAAACCTATT
>NZ_JAZHPZ010000040.1:0-3422 GCF_036553665.1 Paenibacillus haidiansis
TAAACTGGCCCCTTAGTCAAGGACACTTTAAAAAAAGGGTTAAGCCGCACTTAAAAGATGATTCCTGTATTGAACAGGAGTCATTTTTTTTCGTCCCCATTGATATCTGTGGTAATTGTAATAGCGAATGTAGCGATGAATCTCTCGTTCCAATTCAGCCAGTGTTGCACAGTTTCGGCTTTTTATATGATCTTTCAAATGTCCAAAGAAGGACTCCTGAGGGGCATTATCCCAGCAGTTTCCGCGTCGCGACATGGACTGTCCAAGGCCTTTCATTTTCAATAAGTGCTGGTAGGTGGGACTTGTGTAGTGGCTCCCTTGATCTGAATGGATGAAGGCGTCCTTATGGAGCTTCAATCGACGCTGTCTCGTTAATGATTTAACGGTGTCTGTCGCAAGACTTAAATGGAGGGTAGTGGAGAAGTTATGGGCAAGCAGTTCGCCTGTGGCGGCATCCAACACGGTCGACAAATAAGCCGTCTGCGATTTGCCATACGGGAGATAGGTGATGTCGGTGAGCAGCGCAAGTCCGGGAATCCCCTTCTTGAAATCCCTCTGCAGCTCATTAGGAACGGTGCGATGCTCGAGTGTTGCTTTCGCCATACGCCGATACGGATTGGCCCGTCGATGGGGACATATGAGATTAAACTTATTCATGAGTCGTTTGATTCGCTTGAGGTTGTACACCGTGTCATACTCATGTTCCAGTGTCATTTTGATCGAGCGCGAACCTTTCTTGAATCCTCTTCGATGAAAGGCTTTCTTAACAAGGGCTCCGGCTTGTTCATCCCTTCGCATACGTTCTTCACGCTTACCGGCAGATAAAAGGTAGTTGTAATAGCCTGAGCGTGATACGTCTAGCAGCTCACAAAGGAAGCCCGTCATGCGTGTGTATCCTTGTTCAATCGCGCCCTGGATAAGTTCGAATCGTTCACTTTTACCTAGGTTTTCTCCGTTTGCTAACAGCCTCCTTTCGCTCCTGTCTAACTTTTTTACGTATTCCAGTTGTGCCTCCAGCAGCTTGATCTTTGCTTCTTGTTGGGCAATAATCTCATCGGGTGATAACGTTGGTTTCAACGGACGTAAAGCTGCCTCTTTGCGTGAATCCGCCAGTCCGATGATTCCGTCTTTGTCATAGGCTTTCTTCCAACGATCCGCACTCTGCTCGACTCGCTTGATCCCGAGCATCTCCACGTCAAAGCCGTTTGCTTCAAAAATCTCTCGAGGAGTCCTTCCTAATAGATACTGGTCGATGAATACGCGTTTGAACGCATCGGCATACGTGATTGATTTCTCACTGACCCGCAAAACATTTGGATTATTCGCTAAAAGCGTACGTTCATTTTTATTAAAGAGTTTCTTACTCATGCCCTCGCCCCCACTATTGATTCCAGTATACAAAAAGGTACCCATACGCTAAACACTTTTTTCTAAGTGTCCAGTGTATGGGTACCAGTTTACTTCGTCCAACCTTTTTGTTATGCAGCTATCGGTATCGGCTTTGTTCGGAGCCGAGCCGAGCTTTCGAATGCGCTCTGACGGTTCATTTGTTGCCGGCATGCTCTGCGCTCAACTGTTCCAATTCATCGGCTGTTACCGTAGCCTGCGCCGGATCCAGGGTCAGGATCGTTTTACAGAACATACAGCGGTCCGTTTTGCCAAGCATTTTCGTCAGCTTGTGGCATTCGGGGCATTCCAATTGAACGGCCGAGGTGGACAGCATCCCCGCCCAGAAATAAATCGCCAGACTGGCCAACATCGCGATCAGTCCGATTACGAGGCCGATCCCGGCGACGATTTTGCCCGACTGTCCCCAGAAGACGATTCCGGCCGTGCCAAGGACCATCAGGCCCATTCCGGCCATCGTCAATAGCAGTCCCCATAAACGGAATTCATTAATTTTGCTGGATTTAAAGAACATCTCGGAAAAACCTCAATTCTTAAATATTCATTATTAAAAATTCAGCAGGAAACCACATAGAGGCGTAGAACTATTATTAGAACTATATTATAACGAATCGGCAGAAATACGCCAAGGTGGAGGATAACGTGGAGCCAACCTTTTTTTCTTTTAAGGACAAAGGAAAGGGCAGTCAACAGGCGCTCGGAGCTATAGGGTACCGGCAGGGAGGCAGCGGTTTTAACGGTTCTCTTCTGCATGATTTCGAACTGCTTGTTTTGGTCGTTTGCGCCCATAACGATGATAATGATATTCATATAGAACATTGCATGAATGGAGAGGTGCCCTATCAAATACGGTATATCGGCAAGGATGAATTGAAGAACTGGGTGGCTTCGGGAGAAAACCGCGAAATTATTCATTGCTTCTTTCATGGCGAAGTGATTTGGGATATCGGTGGGGAGGTGAAGGCATTGCGTCAGGAGCTGGCCGATTTTGGCGGCAGTATGAGTGAATCGCGCAAGCTAAAGGAATTCGCCAAGTTTTTGCAAACCTATGTTGAGGCAAAACAATATACCCGTAACCTTGATTACATGGACGCCTATTTCAGCGTTCTGCAGGCCCTCAAGTATTATGCCCGGATCGAACTGATCGACCAGGGAATCGCCCCGGACAAGAGCGTTTGGGAGCAAATCCGCTCGTTTAACACGGTGGTTTATAAGCTGTTCAATGAGTTGACCGATAGCCAGGAGACCTTGGAACAGCGGATAGAGCTGGTGCTTCTGGCCTGCGAGTTTTTCGTCATGTCCCGAATGGAGGACTGCTGCTCTGTTCTGTTGCGGATTTTGGGAAGCCGGAAGGAGCCGTGGAGCATTCAGGAATTAATAGTTCTGCCGGAATTGGCTCATGTTAAGGAAGAGCTGCCCATGGTCATAAGGAAACTGGTTTACCGTTCATTGGTCAAACAGACCGCTCATGCCTCCGGGGACCACGCGAGGGACGGACGGGAAATTCGATATTGGGTTTAAAAAAATGAATGTATTGTTTTTCCAGTATATTTTCCGTGCAAAAGTGGTTGACTGCCGCGTTGTTTCTGTGATAAATTATAACTCGCCCCTGAAAGACAAGGTGCTGAAATTCAAGCGAAAGTTAAGATAAACAAAAAAACTTGAAAAAAAGTTCTTGACTTAAACGAGGCGAACATGATATATTATAAAGGTCGCTGCTGAAACAAAATTGCGACGAAATAAACGAAGTTGATCTTTGAAAACTGAACAACGAGTGAGTATTAAATGAGAATTAATTTCTCGTCAGTTTTGAAATGAGCAAGTCAAACACTTTATTGGAGAGTTTGATCCTGGCTCAGGACGAACGCTGGCGGCGTGCCTAATACATGCAAGTCGAGCGGACTTGATGGAGAGCTTGCTCTCCTGAGGGTTAGCGGCGGACGGGTGAGTAACACGTAGGCAACCTGCCCGTAAGACCGGGATAACTACCGGAAACGGTAGCTAATACCGGATAA
>NZ_JAZHPZ010000042.1:0-836 GCF_036553665.1 Paenibacillus haidiansis
TTCCCCATTCGGACATCCCCGGATCAAAGCTTGCTTACAGCTCCCCGAGGCAGTATCGTTGTTCGCCACGTCCTTCTTCGGCTCCTAGCGCCTAGGCATCCTCCGTGTGCTCTTAGTAGCTTAACCAATATGCTTGGTTTTGCGCTTCCCTCTCCGTTGTTCGTCGCTTACTGACTTGCTTACGCAAGCAATCGCGCACTACCAAAAGTTCGGTCATCCCAAAACCTGCGCACTAGCCACTTTTAATTCAAACTTGTTGACACAAGTTCAGCTAAAAGGAATGTTTCTAAAACGCAAATTCTTCGTTTCGTTATCCAGTTTTCAAGGATCAAGTTGAGAGTTGAACTCTCAAAACTGACCAACGAGTGAGTAAGTTTGCTAACCTCAGGTTAGCTATTTGAATGCTTCCGTTGCAGGAAGCGATTCTCCATAGAAAGGAGGTGATCCAGCCGCACCTTCCGATACGGCTACCTTGTTACGACTTCACCCCAATCATCTACCCCACCTTCGGCGGCTGGCTCCTTACGGTTACCTCACCGACTTCGGGTGTTGTAAACTCTCGTGGTGTGACGGGCGGTGTGTACAAGACCCGGGAACGTATTCACCGCGGCATGCTGATCCGCGATTACTAGCAATTCCGACTTCATGCAGGCGAGTTGCAGCCTGCAATCCGAACTGAGACCGGCTTTTCTAGGATTCGCTCCATCTCGCGACTTCGCTTCCCGTTGTACCGGCCATTGTAGTACGTGTGTAGCCCAGGTCATAAGGGGCATGATGATTTGACGTCATCCCCACCTTCCTCCGGTTTGTCACCGGCAGTCACTCTAGAGTGCCCA
>NZ_JAZHPZ010000043.1:0-662 GCF_036553665.1 Paenibacillus haidiansis
TGGTTAAGCTACTAAGAGCACACGGAGGATGCCTAGGCGCTAGGAGCCGAAGAAGGACGTGGCGAACAACGATACTGCCTCGGGGAGCTGTAAGCAAGCTTTGATCCGGGGATGTCCGAATGGGGAAACCCGGCTGGAGTAATACCCAGTCACTCATCACTGAATACATAGGTGATGAAGAGGCATACCAGGGGAACTGAAACATCTAAGTACCCTGAGGAAGAGAAAACAAAAGTGATTCCGTTAGTAGCGGCGAGCGAATGCGGATTAGCCTAAACCAGGGAGCTTGCTCTCTGGGGTTGTGGGACGTCTCACATGGAGTTACAAAGGAGCATATTAGACGAACAGGTCTGGAAAGGCCGGCCAAAGAAGGTAAAAGCCCTGTAATCGAAAGTGTGCTCCCTCCGAGACGGATCCCGAGTAGTGCGGGGCACGTGAAACCCCGTATGAATCTGCCAGGACCATCTGGTAAGGCTAAATACTCCCTAGCGACCGATAGTGAAGCAGTACCGTGAGGGAAAGGTGAAAAGCACCCCGGAAGGGGAGTGAAAAAGAACCTGAAACCGTGTGCTTACAAGAAGTCAGAGCCCGATCAATGGGTGATGGCGTGCCTTTTGTAGAATGAACCGGCGAGTTACGTTTGCAAGCAAGGTTAAGTCGAT
>NZ_JAZHPZ010000005.1:0-425523 GCF_036553665.1 Paenibacillus haidiansis
TTTCCTATCTATGTTGGGCTGTACTTGCTGGCTTCAAGCATTGCCAAGAAGGGCATAGATTGCGGTAAGTCTTTTCAGGAAGACTCTAACCCCTGACAATAGCCAATCATCAAATTTTACCATTCATTATTTTTCTGACGGGTTGACATATTACATACGGATGCCATTTCAGGAGGTGATCAACATGACGGTAGCTTCTCAAGTGAAAACAGCTGTAGCTTCATTAAAAAGCGCGCAGGCCAGCTTTGAACAGTTTGCGTTAAATACACAAAACCAGCAGGCCAAAACCACGTTCACAAATGCAGCGCAACAGACACAAAACATTATTGACCAGGTCACTCCACGGTTACAACAAATTGAACAGGAAGAACCGCAGTATAAAGGTTTCTAAAAAAGGCCATGCCGATCTCTTCTCGGCATGGCTGTCCCTTTATTCCCTCGTAGATGACTGGATTGGGAGGCTGATTTTCTTGGCATGGATAGCAGGATTATGGCTAGTAAATACGGCACTATTGATCATTATTGCGGTTCGGGAGGTGCGCCGCCCCGCCAAAGCGTTGACTTGGATATCAGTCGGACTTGTATTACCGATTATCGGATTCGTTTGTTACCTGTTCGTCACGAATCCTGTGCAAATGCGGCGGGACAAGCTCGTTTCTTCGCACAATAACCCGATAGCGTTGCCTCCAGCATGTGGTGACTCCGCTTTTGTTATCGCTCGGGCTTTGCAACCTTTGTCTGTCAGTGGCCTTCGAACCAGTTACGTCCAAATCCTCACGAACGGAATGGAAACCTACGGAAAACTCCTTCAATCAATTCAGGCCGCACAAAAGACAATCGATCTGGAATATTACATATACCGGAATGACCATATCGGTAAACGTATCACAGATGTGCTGATTGACCGGGCTTTATCCGGTGTGAACATTCGTTTTATAAGGGATGGCTGGGGAAGCCGGTCATTTCCCAAACATACGGTTCGCCGGATGATGGAAGCAGGCATTGAATGCAGGACCATCTTTCCCTTGCGATTCCCCTGGGTACTATCCAACTTGACATACCGGGATCATTGCAAGATCGTCATCGTCGACGGAAAGGAAGCCTTCATGGGAGGAATCAACGTTGGGGACGAGTATACCGGAATGAAGCCGGATGTCGGTTTTTGGCGCGACACTCATATGCGGTTAACCGGCGAAACAGCGGATGATGTGAAAGCCGTTTTTGAGGCTCACTGGAAAATGGCGTCACCGGACATGCTCCATTCAACGAGAAAGGCAAAATTTATCCCTGAATCGGCTCAACTTTCAGACGATAAAGCCATTCATCCATTTCCATCCGGCAAAACAGAACGATCCGGATACGGATGGGAATGGGGATCGGAGCTGGGAACGATGGAAGGCACCCACATGGGAAAAGCTTCCCCATCCAAGGATTCGCATAACGTCTATATACAGATATTCGAAGGCAATCCCGGGCTGCCTACTCCGGTCATTCGGGAAATGCATTTCATCTGCCTGACGCAGGCGACCCGAACCATCGACGTGACCAACCCTTATTTTATACCCGATGCGGATATCATGATGGCCATCAAAACAGCCGCGGCGCGTGGCGTTCGAGTGAGATTACTGGTGCCGCGCCAAGTGATTCCTAAAGTTGCAGGAGCTGCAAGCCGTACGTATTATGGCGAACTCGTGGAAGCAGGGATCGATGTGTTTCAGTACAACAAAGGGGTGCTGCACGCGAAAGTCATGATTATCGATGGCGAGATTGCCGAAGTGGGTTCTTCCAACTACGATCTCCGTAGTTACCGTTTAAACTACGAAGTGTGTGCAGTGATGTATCATTCTGATGTGGCCCGGGAGCTTACGGAACAATTCGAACGGGATCTCGCCGAGGCTACTCCATATCGTTTGGAAGATCATATGCATCGTACCTCTTCCGAGCGCATGCTTGATCAAGCAGCGCGTTTGTTATCTCCTTTGTTATAAATCTCAAAAATTACATGGAATTGAATCGAAGTCCAATTACACATGTATATGGCGAAAGGGGAGAAGGCGCCTCCAACGAATACAAGTAATATCGAATTTGGGCAACAGTCTATGGTGCAAATATCACGCCCGGCATATAGTGTAGAAAAAAAGGAGCTGCATCATAGATGATCATGATGAAACCGATTGAAGTTGAAGGTCATCAGGTTATAAGTATCGAGGTCGCCCTGCCCAAAACAACACTTCTGGCCATCACAACCGATCACGGATATATCATGTGCGGAGCGCTTGATATTCGTTTGTTAAATGAGAAATTAAACGATCGCCGCATTGTGGCAGGACGCGCAACCGGGGTACGAACAATAGAGCAATTGCTGGATGCCCCACTCGATATGGTGACCACAGAGGCGGAATTACGCGGAATTTGCCCTGGGATGAAAGGAGCAGATGCGCTTTTAAAGATGGTAAACGAGGTTAGTTAATTTTAAATCCATACTTAAGGAAAGTAGGGGGATTTTTTGTTAACGGGTCTGCATATTGTTTTCCTTGGAGGCGATGCCCGACATCTTGAAATCATTCGGTCATTCACAGACCTGGATGCAAATGTTGTGGTAATCGGTTATGAAGATTTGCACGAACAACTTCTTGAAGTTCAGCATTCCAAGCTTACGAGGGAGGTGCTTCGCAATGCTGATGTATTGATATTACCGGTTGTCGGTACAGACGACCATGGCAGAGTAGAGTCTTCATTTTCATCTGAAACGTTATTGCTGAACAAGGAATATATGTCTTCCTTGCCGAAACACGCAAAAGTCTGTACTGGCATAGCCAAGTCTTACTTGAGGAACCTTTGCGTAGAACTAGGAATAGATCTGATTGAATTATTCAGCAGGGACGATGTTGCCATATACAATTCCATTCCCACTGCGGAAGGCGCCTTATTGATGGCCATTCAACATACGGACATTACCATACATGGTTCGCGTTGTATGGTGCTGGGTTTGGGGAGAATCGGTCTTACGTTAGCCGGCATGCTTCACCGCCTGGGAGCACACGTCAAAGCGGGGGTTCTGAAACCGGAGCAGTTTGCACGTGCATGGGAGATGGGGATTGAGCCGTTTTATACGAAAGATTTGTACGATGAAGGCGTAAATGTGGATATTATTTTTAACACGGTTCCGGAGCAAATCCTTACTTCTCGTGTGTTGACCCGTATTCCGCATCACGCTATTATTATTGATTTGGCTTCCAAACCAGGTGGGACCGATTTTCGTTTTGCCGAAAAACGTGGAATCAAGGCCTTGTTGGCACCAAGTTTACCGGGATTGGTCGCCCCAAGAACGGCTGGACGTATATTGGCGAGAACGTTATGTCAATTGATCCAGGACGAACGGAGTCAAAATCGAGAGCAAATGGATATACTTGCTTGTCCTTCCGGGATATGAGATAGCGAACACTGTAAAACGAATCCTTTGGAGGCGTCATTACTTGTTTATACTTGATCTGAGAGGCCGGCACTTTGCCGGCCTCTCAGAGTGAAGACAAACTCCCTTGCTGATTCAAAAGCAATGGGAGTTTTTGTGAATTTGAAGCACATATTGAAAAAGAGCGTGCGTTCTATTTATCCGGCGACCTGACTTCCAAAGCCAGGTCGCCATTTTTTTCAGGTTCATAGCAGTGAAAACAAGCATCGCCTGCATCGTCACCTTCTTAAGTCCTCGTAAGGTCGTCCAACGCATGCCATGCTTTTCTTTCAAATCCGCAAATACTCGTTCTATTGTTTCTTTTCGCTTTTGGTAAAGCTGTTTGCTTCCTTCCGTATGTCGGAGGTGCTCAGCTTCCTCTACGTATTCAGCCCAGATGTGCCGGCTGATCCGCTTTACAGCATCCTTGCTCTCTGTGCACCGATCTCGAAGTGGGCAGTTCTGACAAATGCTCGGATCGGACCGATACATTTTATACCCGTCGCGGTTGGTTGTTTCGTAAGACAGTACAGCGTTCGCCGGGCAAATGTAGCAGTCATAATATTCATCATACACATACTCATACTTTCGGAAAAAGCCATCTTTCGTATGGGGCCGGGTGTAGGGCATAACCGGGCGAATTCCTTCTTTGAGCAGCGTCCTGCAAATGTAGGGTGTCTTGTATCCTGCATCCGCGGCAACCGCCCTTGGAGTCGAGAGGTTCCGGGCCACCTCGCCTAGTAGATCCTCAAACATTTGACTGTCGTGAACGTTGCCTGGAGTTACCTTGACGCCCAGTACAAACCCACTCCGATCACACGCGGTATGGAAGCTGTAGGCAAATACCCGTTCTTTTTCCCCTTTTACAAACAACCCGCTCTCTGGATCAGTGGCGCTGGTCTTCACCTCCTTCATGGAGACTTCCGACTTTTTTTCCAGAGGCTTCTTTCCATGCGCAATACGGTCCTGATTAATCTCATCATCCAGCAGATCTTGAAACTTTTTGCTTTGTTCTTGGACTAGCTCTTTCACGTATTTGTTTCTGTTCGCATTAGCTTTCACGTGAGTGGCATCGATGAAAAGCACATCAGGGTGCACAAATCCATGCTTCACGGCTTCTTCTAAAACCCGGGCGAAGATCGATTCAAAGAGCCCTGTATCCCGGAAACGGCGGACATAGTTTTTACCCAGCGTCGAGAAGTGAGGAATGGGCTGGCTAAAGTCATAGCCGAGGAACCAACGATAAGCAATGTTGGTTTCGATTTCTTTGATCGTCTGACGGATCGAGCGGATGCCAAAGATACACTGAATAAGAGCGATCTTGATGAGAACGACAGGATCGATGCTAGGACGACCGGTATCTTCGCTGTAAGTGTCACGAACGAGATCGTAAATGAAATTAAAGTCAATTGCATTTTCAATTTGACGAACAAGATGCTCTCCCGGAACCAACTCCTCCAGAGAGACCAAGGATATTTGTGTACGTCCTTCATAGCCTGTTTTCCGCAGCAATTGCAAGCACTCCCATTCATCAGTGATTAATACTATTATATCATATTAACGCGGTGAATGGATGAAGTTTTTGATTAAAAAGAAACTGTCGAAAGGTACTTTGTCGACAGTCTGTATCAGGCAGACAAATTATCCATAGCGGGTCAAATGGCCGCGGGAATTGCGCATGAAATTCGAAACCCGCTTACCGCGCTGAAAGGATTTCTGCAATTGTTAAGCGCCGGCAACGAAAATGGAAGTAAGTACTACGATATTATGAAGGATGAATTAACTCGTATCGAACTTATTGTAAATGAACTGCTGGCCTTAGCCAAACCGCAAGAGATGAACTTGACGCGGCATGATCTTTCCGAGCTGATTCAGGATATCGTTGTGCTGCTTCAGACGCAGGCCACTTTACATAATGTTGAAATTCACTTTCATCCAACCAAGGAATCCGTGCAGATCCGGTGCGATGGAAATAAAATCAAACAGTTATTTATTAATTTGATTAAGAATTCCATTGAAGCGATGCCTGAAGGAGGAACCGTCTGGATCGAACAAATGCGATGCGATGAATGGGTTAAAGTAAGCATAAGGGATAACGGGGTTGGAATTCCGCAAGAATTGTTGCAAAAGATCGGACAACCTTTTTTTACACAGAAAGAGACAGGGACAGGTCTCGGGCTATCCATTTGTTATCAGATTGCAGAGTATCACAATGCGAATATTGAGGTTGCAAGCGAGGTTGGCGAAGGTACAACTTTTACCGTATCCTTTCCCATCGCTCTGTAACGGCTTATAGGTATAATCTTAGAAATCGGGTTCCACTTCGTGACGAGAAATTAGCTGGCTTTTTTACTGTAGTTCTGCACACGATAAGTGGCCGGGAAGGAAGTTAATGGTGATGAGGCAAATCGTAGAGTTCCTCATGAATTCAGATCAAATGGATATTGGACTGGCTATCGTCGATTCAGAAGCCAAAATTTTATTTTTAAATACAACCATGAATACCTGGTACACAGTAACCTCCGGAGAAGAATTCCCTGAACACTCGGCATTACAATCGATCGTGGGGCAAGTACTGCAGGATAAAAAGAATTACTCGGGAGTACTCGTGCAAGAGAGGTTAGATGGCAAAGTACGATCCATGATCACCTATGTATACCCGCAGCTAAAAGGGGAATGTTTTGTTCTGATGGCCGATATCCAAGATTTTCAACAGTACGTGAAAATACAATGCGAGAAAGAAAGAAGGGAAACCATTGTGCATATGGCGGCGGGCACAGCCAATATCATTCTAAATCCTTTAACGGTAATCAAAGGGACGCTTCAACTTCTGGAAAAAAGTTTGAAGGATCATGTTTCCGTTTTACAATTCGCGGCATCTCCACCTCATCAGAAATTGGCCGGATACTTTAAACTGCTTGATGAGCAAATTCAGACGATCGACAAAGCGTTGCAGCGATTTTTGCTCTTTGGAAAACCTTTCGAATGGAAATTTGTTCCTATTTCTCTTCTTTCATTTATGCAAGAATGGATTCCAGATATACAGGTCCAAGCATTGGAGAAAACAGTACGTTTCGCTCTGGAATTTCCGGAGCAAAACGGTTTTGTGTTTGGACACCCCAAGTTGCTGCGAGCGGCGCTGCAAGAAATCATTAACAATGCATTAGATGCAAGTCCCCCAGGTTCTGTCTTAACGCTCCGAATTAACATTACGGATAATCACATCCACATCATTGTTCGCGATCAAGGAGCAGGAATTCCAGAAGATCTGCAGTCCCGAATCATCCTACCGTTTATTACAAGTAAACAGGACGCCATTGGATTTGGGCTCAGTTTTAGTCAAGTTATGATCGAAAAAATGGGAGGCTCTTTGAAAATCGATAGCTCTGATCTAGGCACAAACGTTATTGTTCAATTACCCGCATTTAAGGGAACAGTTTAAATGTGTCGGTAACATTGCGGTAAACAAACTCTCAACAATTTTTTCAGGGGCTCTTGCCGGGAGTCGCGACCCAAAAAAGCATATTTCAATTCAACAATGCAGGGTAGCAAAGAATAATATTTCCCGAAGAGTACAAAATAAAGCTTGAAAAAATGATGACAATGGAGGAAATTACATGCCGCTCATTCCTTGGGATTCGTTTCGCAATACCGATCTATGGAGAAGGGATTTGGAAAAAATTTTTAACGAAGGTCTTCCGGAAATCGGCGCGCGTCTAGGATTTGCAACCCCTCGTATTGATGTATTTGAGAATGAACATGAAGTGATTGCTTCTTGTGAAATCCCTGGTTTGGATAAAAAAGAAGACCTTCATATCGATGTGGATGAAAACATGCTTACAATTAGTGGGACCATAAAGCAAGCGAATGAAGTGAAACAGGAACAAATACACCGCAAAGAACGGTTTGTCGGACGATTCCAACGGTCGGTGTCTTTGCCATCACGCGTTCAAACGGAAGGAACGACAGCAACGTATCGCAGCGGTGTCCTTGAAGTTCGAATGCCGAAATTAAAAGCCGATACCCAACGGCAAATTGATGTGCAGTTTCATTAAAATGAAGTGTGAGATCACAATATAGGCGTTACATGAAAAATGGGCGCTTGCACAAAATAACCTTTGGGGGACGAAGTCCTACCATATTGAAGGAGGTCAATGATCGTGTATCAACAAAACCTTTCACAGCAAGCAAGCCAATGCGCGCAGATTATTCAACAGTTGATCCAGCAAACGCAGCAATCGAGCAACATGTATCAGCAAATGTTGCAACAGGAGCAGCAAAACGCCGCCCAACTGGATCAGCTGGCCCAGAAAGAACGTCAAGCGGTTCAAACCATTCAATTTGTTCTGCAAGGACATCAAACTGCCATACAGCAGATGCAGCAGGCGATGCAAATTTGTTCTCAGCTTCAACAAACAGCGCAACAACAACCCGGCTTGCAGAGTGCGGGCTGGCCAACGGCTCAGAGCTGGCAGAATCAGAATTTGCAGCCACGGCAATATCAATAAAACAGCAAGTGAAAACGATCGTATTCTTTAAAAAGAAGGCGGTCGTTTTTTCACTTGACGATGCGTATACCCCAAAACCATCCAAGCCAAGGCGCGCTGGTTTGCCCGGGATGCTGAAGGCGCTGGGCGAGGCAGAGGTGCAAGTCACGTTCGGCATGCTGCCTCTTGCGCGGCATTTGCGACTATTTGCAAAGAAAACAGGGTAAGCTTTTAGCGGCGGACATTTGTCCATCGCTTTTCTGGTTGCAAAAAGGAATTTCACTCCCGTGAAACTTGAATTGTTGAACCATGCCGAATTGCCCAGCAAGAGGCGAGGATCTGACCATTAAAAATGTGTATGTACCACGAACCCCGATTTTGTGGAACACGTGAACCGATACGTGAGGGATGTTGAGCAAGGAAGACCCGTTTAGCGGATTTTTCGAAGGAATTTAGCGATATGGTTCAGCGAATTTTTCCAAATGTCCAGAGTAAATTGAATGAGGATCCTGCCTTCATAGGCGGGGGATTTTTTTCGCCTATCTGATTAGGGATTTTGGTGCTAGGAAAAAGCAGATTGTACACTTCGTCCTTCATCTCGCGGCTAATTCGTATTTTTTGCGACGTGTTCAAAGCCTTCTTTGGCCAGGGCGTGGTATGATTGATAACCGGCTTGCCCGCCGGGACGGCGCGCAGTCCACTTTTCTCTGTCGGCCGCTCATACCGACGACGAACTAACCGATGCCGCCACCCGCATATGCGAAGGATACCATTAGAGTCGCTGTATCACTTCTCGTACAGGCTACCAAGGCGCTGGCGCCGACAGCTTTTATCGCATTAAAGTATCGCTGAAGGAGAGGATGAAAAACAGGAAACCGTCTACGGAAAGTTAGCGTATAGTATGAAAAATAACAGGACAACGAGGGCTTAGTACAAAAATTACATATACATCTTTCGTCTGGGAACGTTTAAATTTCTGCCTGTTTAGTTCTGGAGAGACAAATAGACTACCATAACTAACAATCGTGGTAGCCTATTTGCTCTAAATGCAAGGAGGGGACTGTACCCCACCATTAGTATATACACCGAGGAGGTTGTATAAGTACGTACAATTATCGAGGCGGAACGTGGCCCGATTAAACATTTGATTTTTAGATGTATTTGTGGTAATTTAAGAAAAGTGAATTCACGATTTACACAGCGACGTGTGTGTAATCAATAAAAACTCAATTAGAACAAGGGGTATCGGGGAATTACACAGTGTACGTTCTTCAATATTGCCATTTTAATTACGGAAAGGACTGAAAAGCATGAGCTTCAAACAAAGAGAAGGCGGAGACGACAAGAGACCGGCTCGCCGCGGCGGCCGCAACAAACGTCGTAAAGTGTGCTACTTCACTGTGAACAAAATTACTCACATTGACTATAAAGATACCGAGCTGCTGAAGAAATTCATCAGCGAACGCGGCAAAATTTTGCCTCGTCGTGTAACCGGCACAAGCGCGAAATACCAACGCCTTTTGACCGTAGCGATCAAACGCTCCCGTCAAATCGCACTGCTTCCGTACACTACGGAGTAATTCTTGAACCGGAAGGCCGAATCCATTTGGATTCGGCTTTTTTGCATGTTTTCGATTTCTATAGGTATATATTCTATGTAAAGAATTTTGGGAGTAATAAGAAAATAAAGAAAATTTTTCTGAAATCTGACGGTTCATGTCACCTGGAAAGCAGGTATAGAATCATTTAAAAAGATATTGACGTAAGATTAATTAACATGTATTATTTACAATAATCAGTTGGGGAATTTACCCATTTCATTTCAAAGACTTCGTATAATACCTTATTAACCACTGGTCTATATCAACGCTTTGCTGCTTTATATCTTTATCGTAATCCATTCTGCAGCTTTATTTTCCTCAAGAACGAGTTTAAGTCACTGTCTACAAATCACCACGATTTACATTCAACCCTAACCAAAGGCACCTCGGTCAGATCATAATAATTTCATTTAGGAATTAATATCATGCCTATATAATGGCGGATTTTAAGGGGGGATATATAAATAGATCCAAACAACACCAAATGCAAACATGCTTAAGTGTTCTCACAACTACATAATAAACACCATGAATAAAGGCACGGCAATGGTTTGCATTCTACTTCCAGAATCTGCACTAGGGACAATTTTATGGAGATGATTGAGGAGGAGAAAACATGAGAAAAACGTGGTGGGGGTTTTTGACTTTAATGTTAGTGTTCACACTAGCGCTGAGCGCTTGCTCGGGGGGTGGAGGAAATACCGCCGAGCCGGCAACAACGAACAATACGGGGAATAATACCAATACGGGGGAGCCGACAACAGAGAACACCACTGCTCCTGAGTCAACTTCAACGGAAGGCGTGATTGAAGCGGCCGATATGTCGCTTAATCCGCAGGCTGCTTTAAACCGTACGGATACAATGATTATAGGTATGGGCGATCCTAAGGGGGTATTTAACCCTATATTTAGAGAAACAGTTTATGATGCCTATGTTTGCTATGCATTATTCGATTCGTTTGTCGAAGTAGCTTCCGACGGTACCTTCCAGAACAGCCTGGCCGAAAAGGTTGACGTATCGGAAGACGGATTGAAATACACCTATCATTTGAAGCCGGGAGTTACTTTTACCGACGGTACGCCGCTGACCGTTAAAGATTACTATTTTACGCTGAAATTGTTGCTGGATGCCAGTTATGACGGGCAATCGGATCCGATGAGCGCTAACATTGTCGGCGCCAAGGAATACCACGAGGGAAAAGCCAATGAAATTTCCGGCGTCAAAATTATCGATGACAACACCGTTGAGGTTTCTATTACGGAATACTCGGCGCTTACACCCGTAGATCTCGGGGAAATTTATATTTTGCCGGAGCATTATTATGGTCCTAAGTACACACAAGGGAATCTCGACGGCGTGAAGACACTCAACGACAAGCCGCTCGGAAGCGGCCAATACAAGTTGACCAAATACAGCCCCGGCCAGGAAGTGGTGTTTGAAGCGAATGAGAATTATTTCCGCGGCGCGCCGGAAGTGAAGAATGTAATTTTCAAGACGACGACCGAAACGACAAATCTGCCTATGCTGCAACAGGGCGAAACCGACATGGATGAAGGCTTTACCGTCACGGAGGATATTGTCGAAGCCCTGAAAGAAATGGGATTTGTAGATATTAATCTGCTTCCGAACAATGGTTACGGATATATCGCTTTTAATCATAGATTAGAGAAGTTTAAGGATGTTAAAGTACGCCAAGCGCTAGTATACGGCTTGAACCGCGCAGATATTGTAGCGGGCATCTATGGACCTTATGCCGATGTCATTAACATTCCGGAGTCAACGGTATCGTGGGCTTATACGGACGAGAATATCGAGACTTATGATTTTGACCTGGAAAAAGCCAAACAGCTGTTGGACGAAGCGGGATGGACAGTAGGCAGTGACGGAATCCGCGAGAAAAACGGGGAGAAGTTCAAGATCAACTTCTCGGCGACGGCAGACAATCCCGTTGTCGATGCGCTCCTGCCGATCATGACGCAGAACTATAAAGAATTGGGAATAGAGCTTGTTGCGGAAACGCTCGATTTCAACGCAATTATGGATAAATCTACAACCGGAGATTTCGATATGTACTTTGCCGCCTGGTCCTTGACGCCTGACCCGGATAATACGGTATTTATAACGGACGGCGCACAGAACGATTACGGATATTCCAATCCCAAAGTGGATGAACTGATGGCCAAAGGCCGGAAGACATTGGATTTGGAAGAACGCAAACAAATCTACAAAGAAATGTACCAGGAAATGAACAAGGACGTACCGTTGATCCTGATGTATCAAAGAAAGAACATGATAGCCGTCAACGGACGTCTGAACGGTTTTGACTTCTCCCCGTATAAATACTTCTCATACAGCCTGTACCAAGTGCAAATGGAGCAGTAACACAAGCAACATAAACAAGCGGGTGTGCCCGGAATTTCCGCGGGTACACCCGCATTCTTACCCAGGGGGAAGAGGAATGAAAACATATATTGCCCGAAGATTGCTGCAAATGATCCCCACGCTAATCGGCATTACGATTATTGTCTTCGCGATTTCCGCTATGGTCCCCGGCGATTATATCACCTCTTTAAACAATCCCAACATGACGCAAGAAAGGGCGGATGAGCTGAGAGCGATTTACGGTTTGGACCAGCCCGAGTATTTGCGGTATTTCACTTGGGTCAAAAATATGATGCTGGGGAATATGGGGGAGTCATTTCAGCATAAAAAGCCGGTGATGGAAGTTGTAAATGATTACGTTTGGAATTCTTTTATCATCGCGTTTGCAAGTTTGATCTTAAGTTGGACCATCGCTGTGTTTACGGGGGTTTTTTCGGCGAAATTTCAGTATTCATTCTTTGACAAAATTATTACGCTCATTGTCTTTATATGTATGTCTTTGCCTTCATTTTTCCTAGGACTACTTTTAATTCGGATTTTTGCCTTAATCTTGGGCTGGCTTCCGGTCGGCGGCATGGTAACCGCCGGTTCGAAAGCGTTGGGATGGGATTATATCGTCGATGTGCTGAGACACGGTATTCTCCCGGTCATGGTACTGACTATGTTAAGTACAGGAAGCTTGACCCGCTATTTCCGGACCAGCATGCTTGAGGTTATTCGTCAGGATTACATAAGGACGGCCCGCGCCAAGGGTTTGAAGGAGCGGACGGTCATTTTCAAACACGCTTTGCGTAATGCCATGATTCCGGCAATAACTTTGCTTGGCTTTGAATTGCCTGCTTTATTCAGCGGGGCGATGATAACCGAGCAAATCTTTGTTTGGCCCGGTGTTGGCCATATTTATTTAAATGCCATCAATTTGCGGGACTATCCGTTTATGCTCGGATTTACCATGCTATTGGCCGTGCTTACTTTGCTGGGAAATCTGCTCTCGGATGTCCTGTACGGTTTGGCTGATCCGCGAATTCGCTTGAAGTAGGGGGAGATTGAATGGCCACTGAAATTGCTACAATGCAAAAAAACACGCCTGTATCGGCCATGGCATCGGAATCACCTTGGCGATTGGCGGTGAAAAGGTTCGGCCGGAACAAATTGGCCTTAGGCGGTTTGGTCATTCTGGTGCTGATGTTTCTAATATGCTTTATTGGCCCTGTTTTTTCGCCATATAACCTGTACGATTACTCCTTGGTCGATAAGAATTTGCCGCCATCCGCCAAGCATTGGTTCGGAACCGACAAACTCGGGCGCGATATCCTCTTGCGCGTAATGCTTGCCGGCCGGATCTCTCTGCTCGTCGGGCTTGTCGCGACATTCATTACGGTGATTATAGGCGGAACTCTGGGTGCATTGGCGGGTTTTTATCGCAGAAGTGTCGACAGTATTATTATGAGAGTGGCAGATATCTTTATGTCTTTGCCTACCCTGCCGATATTGATTATTCTCGGCGCTGTTATGTCCGATCTGAAGGTTCCTCCTGCTTCCAGAATTTATTTACTAATGCTGATTATCGGGATATTGAGCTGGACGACGCTGGCCAGGCTGGTGCGCGGGCAGATATTGACGCTCAGGGAACAGGAATTTATGTTGGCCACGGAGGCATTGGGCTTAAAAGACTGGCGGAAAATATTCCGTCACCTGCTGCCGAATACGATTCCGATTATTATCGTAACGGCGACTTTAAGCGTCGCCAGCTCCATTTTGTACGAGTCCTCCATGAGCTTTCTCGGGCTCGGAGTCGTTCCGCCGACGCCATCGTGGGGGAATCTGATCGCCGATGCCAACAATCTGATTGATTTCCGCAAACGGCCTTGGCTGTGGATTCCGCCGGGAATGTGCATTTTGATCACGGCCGTGGCGATTAATCTTATCGGGGACGGGCTCCGCGACGCTCTTGATCCCAAGATGAAGAGATAACACTTGGAGCGCAGAATAAGGAGATGCGAATATGGCTAAAGATCTTGTGCAGTTTCGTAATTTGGAGACCCATTTTCACACTTCGGCAGGTGTTGTAAAGGCCGTCGATAAAGTCAGTTTCTCGATCCGCGAAGGGGAGACGGTCGGGGTCGTAGGAGAATCCGGCTGCGGTAAAAGTGTAACGGCAATGTCATTAATGCGCTTGGTGGAAGGGCCGCACGGCGTGATTGCGGGCGGCGAGATATTTTATGAAGACAAAGACATACTTAAGCTGAGTAAACGGGAAATGGCCCGTATCCGCGGGAAAGAAATATCTATGGTCTTCCAAGAACCTATGTCGTCCCTGAATCCGGTTTTAAAGATTGGGGATCAACTCACCGAGCCGCTCATCATGCATATGTTGATGGATCGCAAAGAAGCGAGAAAGAGGGCAATCGAGTTAATCGAATTGGTAGGAATTCCGCGGGCGGAGCAAATTTTTGAAGCTTATCCGCATGAGCTTAGCGGGGGGATGCGGCAGCGGATTATGATCGCAATCGCTTTAAGCTGCAATCCGAAACTGCTTATCGCCGATGAGCCTACAACGGCGTTGGATGTCACTATTCAAGCGCAAATTCTTGATTTGATGCGGGGAATCAAACAGAAGCTCGGTACCGCTATTATGCTGATCACTCACGATTTGGGCGTCATCGCCGAAATGGCGGATTATGTCGTTGTCATGTACGCCGGAAAGGTCATTGAAGAGGCTCCGGTATTGGAATTGTTCCAGGACCCGCAGCATCCGTACACGAAAGGTTTACTAAAAGCAAAACCTATTCTTGGGTTAAATCAGGAACGGTTGTACTCGATTCCCGGCCAGGTGCCAAACCCGATTGAATTGGGGGACAATTGTCATTTCCATGATCGCTGCGAGTTTTGTATGGACATTTGTCAACGGCAGCAGCCACCGTTCCGCGCTCACGGCGATAAATTGCATAAAACGGCTTGCTGGCTTTATGAGGAAGTGAGGGAAGCTCTATGAGTGCGTTGATCGAAGTGGAGGGACTGAAGAAGTATTTTCCTATTACAGGCGGTGTGTTTCAACGGACAGTAGGATACGTCAAGGCTGTCGACGACGTATCGTTTCATATAGAACGGGGCGAATCCTTTGGTCTCGTAGGCGAATCGGGATGCGGCAAAAGCACGATTGGCCGGACGCTGCTGCGTCTTAATGATAAGACAAGCGGCCGGGTAACTTACCGTGGCCAAGAGCTATTCGGATTGTCCAAAGAGGAGCTTCGCCGTTTGCGGCCCAAGATGCAGATCGTATTCCAGGATCCTTTCAGCTCACTCAATCCACGGATTAAAGTAGGGGACGCGATCGGAGAAGCCTTGTTTGATCATGGACTGACGGACCGGCAGGAAGTAAAAAGACGCGTTTTGGAGACGATGCAGATCTGCGGACTGGCCAGTTATCATTATGACCGTTATCCGCACGAATTCTCGGGAGGTCAGCGGCAGCGCATAGGGATCGCCCGGGCTCTGATCATGGAACCGGATTTTATTGTTGCCGACGAACCGGTCTCGGCGCTGGATGTTTCGATTCAGGCACAAATCATTAATTTGCTGAGCGATTTGCGCCGCGACAAACAAATTACCTATTTATTTATATCGCACGATTTGAGTGTGGTTGAGCATTTGTGCAACCGGGTAGGCGTAATGTATCTCGGTTCGATGGTGGAAATGGCGGACAAGGAGGAACTGTTTAGAAATCCGTTGCATCCATACACCAAAGCCTTGATGTCGGCGATCCCGATTCCGGACCCCTCCTTGAAACGGGAACGCATCGTATTGCAAGGGGATATTCCAAGTCCGGCAAACCCGCCGTCCGGCTGTAAATTTCATACCCGTTGCCCTATTGCTTCGGACATCTGCAAGCAGCAAATCCCGGAGTACCGGAATATGGGGGGTAATCATTTTGTAGCCTGCCACTTTCCGTTGGTGAAGGGCACTTTAAGCAGAAAATCGTAAATATACGAAATCCAGTCATCCCGCCCTCTATTTCTTGAGGGCTTTTCTTATTTGCAGCAGCGTATACTTTTTCTATAAATTAGAGGATTTACAATGAAACCCCGTGCCTCCGGAGGGGTAACTTTGTTGTACCGAAATTCGTCATTATGGTATAGTACGAAACGATGGGGATTTTAATTAGTCTTTAAGTCTTGGTATTTATAATATGAAATAATCTACCCGGATGGAGGCATATGATGAAACATAGAGATAAAAGGGTAAAGAAAAAGGTAGAACGATGGAAGAAGGTACTTATCGTCGCGATCGTGCTGGTGATTCTCGGGGCGGGGGGATATGCCTTCCGTAAACCGCTTGCCGTTATGGCATTTGACCTGTTCCTGTCCGGACAGGTAGAGCAGAAGCTGGAGAAATCCTATGCTCCGCTGGAAGGCGAAGAGCCGAAGCCCGTGTCTGTCGTCAAACAGGAGAAAATGGAGCCCTTCACGGCGCTGCTGCTCGGCGTTGACCAGCGGGGGAATGAGCCGGCCCGCTCGGATACGATGATTTATGCGGTAGTCCGGCCGGAGGAGTCCAGGGTGCTGCTCGTTTCGATTCCGCGGGACACTTATACGGAAATCGTCGGCAAAGATAAAGAAGACAAGATCAACCACGCTTATGCGTTCGGCGGCGAAAAAATGGCCAAAGATACCGTGGAGAACCTGCTGGAAAATCCGATCGATTACTATGCGGCCATCAATTTCGAAGGCCTGCGGCAAGTGGTCGACGCGCTTGGCGGGATTGAACTTCCGATTACGAAGGACATCGTCAACAAGCAAAAGGATCATGAGAAATTCACGATCAAGGCGGGGAAACCGTTGTATGACGGTCAGGAAGCTTTGAATTTCGTCCGCTACCGCGAGGACAGCGATTTTAACCGGACGAAGCGTCATCAAGTATTTTTGAATGCGATCGTAAACCGGGTGATGCAGCTGGATCAGGTGTCCAAGATTCCCGATTTGATGGATATGCTCGGCGAAAATTTCAAAACCGATATGACGCCAAGCTACATCATCGATCTTTCGAAAAAGATTCTGCTGGGGAATCCCCCATCCATTAGCGGCTTTACCATTATGGGGGAAGGGTTCCGCAAGGACGGCATATACTACGATGCGGCCGATGAAGAGGATCTCGAGTTCGCCAAGGAGATGATCGCAAGCTGGAGCGATCCGGATACGACGCCCGAGAAGCTGCTGATGCCGGATGACAAGGATAAAGCCGAAGCCGGTACGGAGGCCGAAGCCCAAACGGAATCTCTTGAACGGAGCAATTAGGGGCTAAATCGTACTAATAATTATTTTGCAAACTGCATTTATATCCTTACTTGAATTACTTCGGCAGTCCGGTTTACCGGCTGCCGATTTCGCGCGAATGGCGGAAACAAAGAGTTAGTTATAACGTATAAAAGGATGAAGGACGGAAGGCCGATTAGGAAAGAGGAGGATTCATTTTCCATGAATATCGCGTTTTTTTTACTGCCGAAAAATGATGTCGTGACCGTTACCGAGGATTCCACATTGCGGCAGACGCTGGAGCGAATGGAATTCCACCGTTATACGGCGGTACCGATTCTCGGCAAGGGTGGAGTTTATGTCGGAACGGTGACGGAGGGCGATCTGCTCTGGTATATGAAAAATTCCGAGGGCAAGGTTACTTTTGAGACCGCTTCAAAATTCCACCTGCGGGATGTCCCGCTGAAGATGGAGATTAAGCCGGTGTCGATTGACGCCGATATGGAAGATCTGATCAACCTAGCCAAGATGCAAAATTTCGTGCCGGTGGTGGATGATATGGGGCGGTTTATCGGCATTGTCCGCCGCAGCCAAATCATTGAATACTGCGAGAAATTTGTAACCCGGGACCCTTCGCTGCCGAAGCAGTGAATCCCGTTGTCAAAACTTGGACGGCACCCCGTTTGCGTCCCTTACCCTGCTTGCTTTATGCTATAATGTAGAATAAAGTTTTTTCGTAGGAGGGTTGAAGCTGTCGGCCATGCAAAGAGAAATGGATATAGCGAAACGCGCTAAAGTGATCGAGTGGCTAAAGACCGAGGTCGTCGATCATGTATCCCGTTTATTCAAAGCATTATGGGAAGGCAGCACGACACGGATAACGGACAGTATCGCCAGCCTGATCGTAAGCAGTTACATCCTGGGACGCAGACTGGGTATTTCGTATCGGGATTTGGATGAGGCCATCTTGGATAAGTTAAAAAAACATAAACAGGACGGGCACCAGCTCGAGGATTGGTATCAGGATATTTCTACATTGGAAGAACATATGCGTAAGAGGTGAACCTATTTGAAGCTACGCTGGACATCGGTGGCCTGGAGCGTCGTTTACTTGCTGCTCCTGTTGTCACTTGCCACTCCGCTTACCGTCGTCACGGCCTTCTTCCTGATTGTGCCGGGCGTTGTGCTGTACACGACTTTATCAACCAAGGCCTTTGTGCTTCATATCGCGCCGGTTTGGATCATTAGCGCTTTGATCTTTGGGCCGGCCTTTTTGCTTGAGGCCGCGTATTTTCTGATTCCTGCCGTAGTAATGGGACATCTATACAAGAAAAGGGTATCCGCGCTCCGGACGATTCTCACGGGAGCAGGTTCGATCACGGTTCTTTTTCTGCTGTTGCTTTTGATCGGCACGGTATTTTTTGATTTCAATTTGACCGCGACTATAGAGGATATGCTCAATACAGCGACGGCTCCGCTCCAAAATGTCGCGGAAAGCCCGTTCGCCGGCGGTGTCGTTTGGACGCCGGAGCTTAGCGAGCAGCTATCCAGCATGACGGTACGGTTTATTCCGTTCACCATCATCATGTGCTCGTTCGTGTTCGCGACGATCGCCCATGCGATCGCCCGCCCGACGCTCGGAAGCATGGGACATATTGTCCCCAAACTTCCGCCGTTTCGCGACTGGCGCCTGCCGCGAGCGCTGATTTGGTACTACTTAATCGGCCTGATCGTGCAATTATTTACGGGGGCTACCGCAACGAATGGCTTTCTCGGCACGATTTTGCTCAATTTGATACCGCTGCTGCAGTTTTTGTTTATGATACAGTCGGCAAGTCTGTTCTTTTTCGCGGCTTACCACCGGAAATGGAATCCGGCGATCCCGGTGCTGCTTGTCGTGGCGCTGTTGTTTTTTCCGCTGCTGTGGATTGTCGGCGTATTCGATATCGCATTTCCGCTGCGTGAGAAGCTTACAAGACCAAGACGATAGGGTGATAAGGCATGCCTAGTTTACTGCAAAAGCGCTGGTACGGCTATCAGACCGTATGGATGTTCATGCTTCAGCTCGTGCTTATCATTTTCGTCTCCTTCTATAACTGGATCCTCGGCCTGATCGGCTTATGCCTGGTCTGTGCGCTGGCTTATATGATGATTCAGGCGGAACGTCGTTTCCGGCGCGATCTTGTCAAGTACGTGACCGATTTGACGTACCGGATCAAGCGCGTCGAAGGGGAGGCCGTCGGACGTCTGCCCTTCGGGATTTTGCTGTACAGCGAGGACCGGGTCGTCGAGTGGCATAACCGCTTTGTGGGCGGGATGTACGACAAGGAATCGGTGGTAGGCATGCCGCTGTCCGAACTACTGCCGCCGCTGCCGCAGCCGTCCAAAGACAAGAAGGACAGCAGGGCCGGCAGGTCCACGGTGGAAGTCGTGGCGAATGAGCGGTTCTACGAGCTGACGATCGACCATGACGAGCGGATGATTTACATCCGCGATATCACCGAGCTGGCGCAGCTTCGCGAACGTTACGAGAACGAGCGGGTCGCGCTCGGCATCGTACTGCTGGACAATCTGGACGAAGCCGCGGCGGGAATGGACGACCAGCAGCGAACCGCGCTGGTCGCCCGGGTGGCGTCGGCGATCACGGAATGGGCGAAGCAGCACCGCATCTATCTGCGGCGCTTGTCCTCCGAGCGGTATCTGATGATGCTGAATCAGAAATCGCTGAACGAACTGGAGCAAAGCCGGTTCGTCATTCTGGACGAGGTCCGCGAGATGACCGCGGACCTCAAGGTGCCGATGACGCTGAGCATCGGCCTCGCCTTCGGCACCGAGCGCTTCAGCGAGCTGGGCGAGCTCGCCCAGTCGAGTCTGGACATGGCGCTCGGGCGCGGGGGCGACCAGGCCGCGGTGAAGGCCGGTCAGCGGCTGTCGTTCTACGGCGGCAAGACCGGCGCCGTAGAGAAGCGGACGCGCGTCCGTGCCCGCGTCATCGCGCATGCCCTGCGCGATTTGATGCAGGAGAGCGACCGCGTCATCATCATGGGCCATCGGCTGCCCGACTTTGACGTGATCGGCGCCTCCATCGGCGTGATGAAGGCGGCCGATATGTACAAAGTCGAGGCGCATATCGTGCTCGATGGCCCAAACCAGGGAATCGAGCACCTGATGGAGCGTGTCGACAAGGAAGAGGCGCTGGCGCGCCGATTCATTTCGCCGGAGCAGGCGCTCGGCATGATGACCGCGCATACGCTGCTCGTCGTCGTCGACACCCACAAGGCGTCGATTACGATGGAGCCGCGGCTGGTGGAGGCCGCCCGGCGGGTAGTGGTGGTGGATCACCACCGCCGCAGCGAGGAGTTCATCAACGACGCGGTGCTCGTCTATCTCGAGCCTTACGCCTCCTCGGCCTGCGAGCTTGTGACCGAGCTCTTGCAATACATTCACGAGAAGGTCGAGCTCAGCCCGCTGGAAGCGACGACCCTGCTGGCGGGAATCACGGTCGATACGAAGCATTTCGCGCTCCATACGGGGTCGCGGACGTTCGAAGCGGCCGCCTTCCTCCGCCGGGTTGGGGCGGACACGGCGATGGTGCAGCAGTTGCTCAAGGAAGACCTGCAGGAATATATGGCCAAGGCGGACATCATCAAGCATGCCCGTATGATTCACGGGAATATTGCGCTTGCGGTGACGGAGCCGAACCACAAAATTCCGCAGCTGCTGATCGCCCAGGTGGCCGATACGCTGTTGAATATGACGGACGTGCTGGCTTCCTTCGTCATCAGCGAACGGCCGGACGGCCTGATCGGCATCAGCGCCCGGTCTCTGGGCAGCATGAACGTTCAGGTGGTCATGGAGCGCCTCGGCGGCGGCGGCCATCTGACGAATGCGGCGGTACAGTTGGAAGGAACCCAGGCGGAGGCGGAGCAGAAGCTGCTGGATGTACTGGATGAAATAGAGAAGGAAGAGGGGTTATTCGAATGAAGGTAATCTTTTTGAAGGATGTTAAGGGCCAGGGGAAAAAAGGCGAGATCAAAGAGGTTTCGGAA
The DNA here is from genome assembly GCF_036553665.1 of Paenibacillus haidiansis. Lineage (NCBI taxonomy): Bacteria > Bacillati > Bacillota > Bacilli > Caryophanales > Paenibacillaceae > Paenibacillus > Paenibacillus haidiansis. The sequence goes on from NZ_JAZHPZ010000005.1 coordinate 21,224, forward strand.
GGATACGCACAGAATTTTCTAATGCCGCGCGGGCTGGTTCGTCCGGCGACGGAAGGAAACGTCAAAACGCTGGAGCATCAAACGGCAGCCGAGGTGAAACGCAAGGAGAAGGAAAAGGAAGACGCCGTCGCGCTCGGCAAGAAGCTCGAGGAAATGACCGTCACGCTCAAGGCGAAAGCCGGAGAAGGCGGCCGTTTGTTCGGCGCGATTACGAGCAAGCAGGTGGCCGAGGCGCTGGAGAAGGCCGGTGTGAAGATCGACAAGCGCAAAATCGAAATGCATGATCCGATCCGTACGCTGGGCGTTACCCAAGTGCCGGTTAAGCTTCATCCCGAAGTGAAATCGGCGCTTAAAGTTCAGGTTACGGAGGAGTAACATGAGCGCCGATCCTTTTTACGACCGGATTCCCCCGCAGAACCTCGAAGCGGAGCAGGCGGTGCTCGGCGCCATCCTGCTCCAGTCCGAGGCGCTCATTACGGCGATGGAGCGGGTCCGCACCGAGGATTTCTATGATAAGCCTCATCAGATGATCTATGAAGCGATGGTGCAGCTGGGCGAGGAAGGACAGCCGATCGATTTGGTGACGCTGACCTCCCGTTTGCAGGACCGGGGCGAGCTTGAGGATTGCGGCGGCGTCAGCTATTTGGCCAAATTGGCCCATGCCGTGCCGACGGCGGCGAATGTAGATTACTATGCGCGTATCATCGAAGAGAAATCGATGCTGCGCCGGCTGATCCGGACGGCGACGCAGATCGTGAGCGACGGCTACTCCGGCGGGGAAGATGTCGCCGACATGCTGAGCGACGCGGAGCGGCGCATCCTGGAGATCTCCAACCGCCGCTCGGGGAGCGGCTTTATCGCGATCCGCGACGTGCTGATGGAGGTGTTCGACCGCGTCGAGACGCTCCATCAGAACCGCGGCAACACGACCGGGATTCCGTCCGGCTTCGTCGACCTCGACAAGATGACGTCCGGCTTTCAGCGCAGCGACCTCATCATCGTCGCGGCCCGGCCTTCCGTCGGTAAAACGGCGTTTGCGCTCAACATCGCGCAAAATGTCGCCGTTCGCGCTAAAGAGACGGTCGCGATCTTCAGCTTGGAAATGTCCGCGCCCCAGCTGGTGCAGCGGATGATCTGCGCCGAGGCGAATCTCGACGCAGGGGTCATGCGTACGGGCGACTTCAAGAGCGACGATGATTGGTCCAAGCTGACGATGGGCATTGCCGCCTTGTCGGAGGCCGAGATTTATATCGACGATACGCCGGGGATCACGGTGGCCGATATCCGGGCGAAATGCCGGCGGCTGAAGAAAGAGAAGGGGCTCGGCATGATTCTCATCGATTACCTGCAGCTGATTCAAGGCCGCGGCAAGCCGGGCGAGAACCGGCAGCAGGAGGTCTCGGAAATCTCCCGGACGCTGAAGCAGATCGCGCGGGAGCTGGAAGTTCCCGTCATCGCCCTGTCCCAGCTTAGCCGGGGCGTCGAGCAGCGGCAGGACAAGCGTCCGATGATGTCGGACCTGCGGGAATCCGGTTCGATTGAACAGGACGCCGACATCGTAGCCTTTCTCTACCGTGATGATTACTACAATCAGGAGACGGAGAAGAAGAACATCATCGAAATCATTATCGCCAAGCAGCGGAACGGTCCGGTGGGCACCGTCGAATTGGTCTTCTTGAAGAATTTCAATAAATTCGCCAATTACGAGCGGGCGCATATGGATGCTTTTGCCGGGTAATAATGATTTTTGATGGGAAAACAGCTATTACTCCGCATCATAGCCAGAGCAATCATTCTATATTTCCGAACAATCATACGGGCTTCTGTGTGATTGTTCGTTTTTTATTTGACTTTGAAAATGGAGACTGGTAAACTGATATTGCTGCTTTCAAGCGGTAAATGGATGTGTTGTGAGAGTCTGTAAGGTCTGTAATTTGTTCAAATACAGGTGCGGGTAGGCACCGGGCGGGGGAATGTACATGTCAACGGTAGTCGTTGTGGGAACCCAGTGGGGAGACGAAGGTAAAGGTAAAATCACGGATTATCTGGCGGAGAGCGCAGATGTGGTGGCCCGTTATCAAGGCGGCAACAATGCCGGCCACACCATTCTCATCGATGGCAAAAAGTACAAACTCAGCCTGATCCCATCGGGCGTGTTTTATGCGGATAAGAAATGTGTCATCGGCAACGGCATGGTCGTCAATCCGGCCGCGCTGATTGAAGAGATTAATTATATTCATGAAAATGGCTTCAGCACGGACAATCTGGTCATCAGCGACCGTGCGCATGTCATCATGCCTTATCACATGGTGCTGGACGCGCTGGAGGAAGACCGCAAGGGGCCGAACAAGATCGGGACGACCCGCAAGGGGATCGGTCCGGCTTATATGGATAAAGCGGCGCGCAGCGGCATCCGGATCGCGGATCTGATGGATGCGGAAGAATTCGAGCTCAAGCTGCGTCATCTGATGCAGGAGAAAAACCATATCATCCAGCAAGTGTACGGCGCGGAGCCGCTGGATGTGGAAGAAATCCTGAAGCAGTATCTGGAATATGCGGAAGTAATCCGTCATTACGTGACGGATACTTCGGTCGTATTGAACGATGCGATCGACGCGAAGAAAAAAGTGCTGTTCGAAGGCGCCCAAGGCGTCATGCTGGACATTGACCAAGGCACGTATCCGTTCGTGACGTCCTCCAACCCTTCGGCGGGCGGCGTCTGCATCGGTTCCGGTGTCGGACCGTCGAAGATCGACCAGGTCATCGGGGTGGCGAAGTCCTACACGACCCGTGTCGGCGACGGACCGTTTCCGACCGAGCTGAACGACGAGATCGGCGATTTCATCCGCGAAACCGGCCATGAATACGGCACGGTAACGGGACGTCCGCGCCGCGTCGGCTGGTTCGACAGCGTCGTGGTTCGCCATGCCCGCCGCGTCAGCGGAATCACCGGCTTGTCGCTGAACTCGCTGGACGTACTCACCGGGCTGAAGACGGTGAAAATCTGCACCGGCTACAAATACCGGGGCGAAGTGATCACGCACTATCCGGCCAGCCTGAAAATGCTCGCCGAATGCGAAGCGGTATACGAGGAGCTGCCGGGCTGGTCCGAGGACATCAGCGGCGCCAAGACGCTGGAGGATTTGCCGGAGGCGACGCGCAACTACGTGAAGCGCGTATCCGAGCTGACGGGCATCCCGATCGCGATCTTCTCGGTCGGCCGCAACCGCAGCCAAACGAACCAAGTGCTGCCGATTTACGAATAAAATAAAATAAGCGATTGGCTGAATGTAAGCCGTCCAGAGGTTGGGCTCGGGCATGTAACAAGCAAGAGCTGTCCTTTGGACGGCTTTTTTGTGTTTCAGGGGAAATAGCGGCCTTTTTGACCGTTATTTTGGCGATAAGCCCCGGATCGGGGGGAAATAAGGGCCCAAGAAGGTCTTATTTTGCTAAATTTGGCTAAGAAGCAGCCGACTTTCGCTCAAATTTGTAAAATAGCGATCCAAAATGCCCTTATTTTGCTTCCGGGGGCTGTTTAGAGCGAAATAATGCCCTAAAATGCCGCTATCTCCGGGCTGGTCCGGGCCGCTAAAGCTTCGGCGGGAACCAAATATTCCGCAGGTCGACCCAGCCCTGGCTATTGAACGTTACTCCCCGGACTGTGGGAAGTACGGCGGTTTGCACCGGTTTTTCATACAAAATATGAAGCTCGTGCTCGCGGATCAGCATGGATTCGATATCGGCGAACAGCCCGTCTCTCGCCGCCGGGTCCGGCTCGCGGGCGATGCCGCGAAGCAGCCGCTCCATATCGGTTCGAGTATGGGGCTCGACATGCTTCGAAATGGTCTGATAGAGATCGAACAGGCGCAGCTGCTCGTCCCGATCGCGGACGAGCGAAAATACGATGAGATCGGACTCGAGGCGGATGTCGTCGGCTTTAAATGCCTCCGCCGAGGCGGACAGCACCTCGCAGACGTAACCGGCCGCGTTCAGCTGTTCGGCGACGCGCTCCGCATCGCGCCGGTATGGCGCGATGGTTGCGATCCGCAGCCGCATCGGAGCGGGCGGGGGAGACTCGCCGTCCCCGGGCTTGCCGAGATCTTCACCCCGCAGGGCGGCAAGCACCCCGGCCCGGGCTGACGGGTCGCTGAGCGGTCCGTCGGGCCGCGCATTGCAGGTGACGAATTTGCGCACGAACACCTGGGAGTGCATCTGCGTCCACGCCCCTTCCCGGGCATCCGAAGGGTTATGAATCAGATGGAACGGCGACCAAGGGTCGTCGCCGTCATTGCCTTGCCCTCCGGAGATGTCCCAGGGGACATGAACGATTTCAACCCGGTCCAAGTGGGCCTGGCCCTGATAATAGTGGGGAAATGCCTCCAAAACACACATATTGTCGGACATCTCCGCCACTCGGAACGGGCCGGTGCCGACCGGCCGGGTACCGAACAGCTTCTCGCCGCGCGAATCGAAGTTCCGGGGAAGGATGGAGGCCCGGGTGGTCGACAGGGAGGCAAGAAACAGCTCGCACGGCTCGGTCAGCACCATACGGACCGTCGTCGGGTTCAATGCCTCCACCCGGTCGATCCGCTTGAAGATCGAGCTGTACAGCGTTCGGTGCGTGCTTCGGGCCAGCCTGTCGAACGTAAACACGACATCTTCGGCGGTCAACAGATTGCCGTTGTGAAACAAAACGCCTTTGCGCAGGAAGAAGGTCCATACTTTGCGGGTTTCATCCGTTTCCCAGGCATGGGCGATCCCCGGCATGATTTCGCCCGACTGGTTCGCCCTGCGGGTCAAGCCGTCGAAAACATGGCCGGCGATGAACGTCTCGGCGAGCAAATTCATATGCAGCGGATCGGCCGTATGAATCTGCTCCCTGACCGGCAGGCGCAGGGTATCGATCTGCCGGTTGCGGCGGACTTCAGTGTGATGCCCGAAATAGGTCAGCAGCCAGCCCTGGAGGCGATCCGGCAGCGACGACGAGCCGCCGTGCTTTCGGATATCCTCGATGGCCTGCCGCACGTCTTTCCGATGAATGGCCTGCATCACGGACTCGGCAGCGATCTCTTCCGGCTGCACCAGAAAGCGCAAGGAAGAGCGTGCGCCGCGTCCGCGGTGCGAAGTCCATGCGATCCACCCGCAGGCCTCCATTTTATGAATAATCGTCAACGCGCTGCGGTGCGTACATCCGAGTACGGCGGCGATTTCACCCAAGGTTGCCTCGATGGTCGTCTCGGTTTTACTGGTACCATACCGTGAATGCAATTGCAGGAACTGGCGGCGCAGCTTCATATCCGGACCTCCCCGATAAAATAAGAAATTTTCCAGATTATTTCTTCTCTTTATTTTCTTATTTTATCACCTAAAATGAGCTGTAGGAAATGTAAACGGAGGGATGAAGCGATGGAAGAAAAAATGGAGCCCGTATCCCGGCGCGAGGGAATTGCGCTGCTGGCCGGCTTCGCGCTGGCCGCCGCCCATCAGTATTTATTTTACGGCAATGGATTTGGCGTCTCGGTGCCGATCTTTGTCATACTTTTTTACCTATACATATATGTATTCGCAAAAGGCCGGCTCCGGCGGCCGATAACCTGGTTCGACTGGTTGGCCTTCGCGGCGGTGCTGCTGCTCTCGATGACCTTCGTGCTGTTTGCCAATCCGCTGTTTTTTGCGCTGAATTTGCTTGCCCTGCCGTGTCTGATCCTGCTGCATACGACGTACCTGCTCGATTCGGAGCGGCGAAGCTGGAGCGATCCGCGGCTGATCATCGGCGCCTTGGACCATCTGATTCCGCAATGTCTGCGCCATTTTGGGACGGTGTTTGCCCTGGCGGGATCCTTGACTTTCCGGAAGCTGGAGGAGGGCCGCCGCAAAATGCTCGGCAAGGTGCTGATCGGGCTCGCGTTTTCTATGCCGCTGCTTATGATCGTGATCAGCCTGCTGTCTTCGGCGGACGGCCGCTTCGACCGCATCCTCACGGCGATTCCCGATTGGCTAAGCCGGCATATTACCTGGGAAGACGGCCTGTTTCGGTTGATCTGGATCATTTTGCTGGGAATCCTGCTGTTCGGGTATTTGTGGGGATTCGTCAATCCGTGGCGTTATGAGCCGCAGACCGGAGCAAACGGGGGGAACGGCGTTCCACCCGGAGGTGGGGTGGATGAAAAAATCGATATAAGATTCGACCCGGTGATTACGGCGACGGTGCTGATCTCGGTCAATATCGTCTATTTAGCGTTCGTGTCGCTGCAATTCACCTACCTGTTCGGCGCCTGGCGCGGGGTGCTCCCGGAGGGAAGCACCTATGCGGAATATGCCCGCAGCGGCTTTCTGGAGCTGGTGGCGGTTACGGCGATCAATTTCGCCATTCTTATCGGCACGCTGGTGTTCGGCGGGGAGGCGGGGACACTGCTGCGCCGGTTAAACCGGGCGATGCTGTACATCCTGGTCGTCTGCTCCTGTATTATGCTGGTGTCGGCATATACGCGCCTGGTTTTGTATGAACAAGCCTATGGATATACCTACATCCGGTTTTTGGTTCACGCCTTTATGATCTTCTTGGGCGTTCTCCTTCTTTGCGCCGGACTGCGCATCCGTTACGAGGCCGTTCCGCTTGGCAAATGCTTCATTGTCATTGGACTCGTGGCCTATGTTGCCGTCAATTATGCCAATATGGACCGCTTCATTGCGGCGAAAAACATCGAGCATTACGCGGATGAAGGCAGGATCGATTCCAGCTATTTGACCGGGCTGTCCGCGGATGCGTTGCCGATGCTGCTGTCGTTCAGCCGTGAGCATGCCCCCGACTTGAACCGGGAGCTTCGCGAACGGTGGCAGCACCTGAGGGTTGATGACCGGGGCTGGCCGGGATTCAACGCGGCCAAACACAGGGCGCTGCAAGCGCTGAAGCAAAAGTGAGCAGCGCGGCCGTTTAGATATAACGGTTAATAGCTACTCTCGGATTCTGCAATTCTATTGTTTCTTTCCTTTCATAAGGTTACATCTCTCTTCTGCCGTCCATACTGGAAAATAGGAGATTAAGGCAGAAGGAGGAAGTGGAATGAAATGGAGATGGCTCGGAGGGCTGGCGAAGCTGGCTGTGACGGTGGTTACCGTAAGCATGCTGACGATTTTGACCGCGGGATACGTGGTGAATACGTATATACAGTCCCTGCTAGGCAGCTTTAATTTGCCGATAACGGGGCAAGCGCCGACGCTCGGCGGGATGGTAAAGGGAATGCTTGGTTTCGGCGGAGGTAATGAAACGGATCGGAACGGCAATGCGGCAAGCAAGAGCGGGGATGATCCGGCAAAGACCGTAGCCGAACAAGGTACAGCCGAAACCACAGAGCCGGGCGTGGCGGATGCCGACAATGGCAGCGGGGAAACGACGGATAACGGGTTAGACGGGGCGGCTGCCGCAGACGGAACCGGCGGCTCCGGCTCCGAGGAAGAGACGCCGCCGGAAGACGCGCTGGCGGTGATGGGCGGAGGCATTTCGTCCGGCGGGGCGTCAAGCGGTGGACAAGAGGCGCTGGGTCAAGACCGGGAAGTGATCGTGACCCCCGATGAGATGGTCGCGAAGAAAGACGGGCTCTCCGATCAGGAGAAAGAGAAGGTTTTCGCCATGCTGATGTCCAAGCTCCCGTCGGAGGAGATGCAAAAGATGACGGAGGCGATGGAGGACGGCTTGACCGAGGCCGAGATGATCGAAATCGAACAGATTCTATCCAAATATTTGAGTAAGACGGAATATGCCGACATTCTAAAAATATTAAAAAGTTAAAAAAGGGATATTCACAGGATTGTAAATATATACCTGGCCCTGGAAAATGGGTCCAAATCGCCGGAAGCCCGCGTAAATTGGGGGTTTCCGGCGATTTTACCATCGGTTGAAATCCTTCGCTCGACTATGATAAAGTAATCAATAGCGACTAAAGGTTAAAATTTTGATACCATTTATTGTCGTATCGAGTCGAATTGGAAAAGGAGATCAGCATGAGAGGTTTCAGGAGGATTCAGTGGCAGCTGTGGCGCAAGGGCGATAGCCAGGGTCAGATGGATCACGGCCGTCCGGAAAACGATCAAGAGCTGTCCGTACAACATACAGCGGAGGCAAGCGGCAGCACCTCCCGTTTCAGGCCCCGCAGGATCGCCATCGGCGCGGTAGCGGCCCTTGTGGTTGCAGGCGGGATTTACTTTGGGGGACAGCAGTACGTGGAAGCCCATACCGTATCCTTTTACCGGGTTTACGTCGCGGGCGAAGAGATCGGTTCGATTACCGACGAAGAACAATTGCAAGCTCTTTATAAACAGAAAGAGCAGGAATATAACGAAAAGTACCCGCAGGTGGATATGGCGGTACATACCGAAGGCATTACCACTGTGATGGACAAGGCGTACAAGGCCGAGATTAACAGTGACGAAACACTCGACAAGCTGTACGGCATGCTTACCGGCTACGCGAAAGGCGTCGAGCTGAAGGCGGACGGCAAGACGATCGGCATCGTCAAGGATCAGGCGACCGCGGATGCGGTGCTGGAGAAGTTGAAACAGAGATATGCCCCGCAAGCGAAGGCGGTGACCGCATCCGCGACCTTGGCGGCAAAGGTGCAGAAAACCGGGGGCGTCCAGAAGCAAGCGGCCGCAACCACGGCATCCGGCGATGCTTCCGGCGTAACTTTGGAATCGGTTGACATCGAGGAGAATGTATCCACCGAAGAGATCAAGGCCGATCCGAACAAAGTGCTTGATGCGAATGAAGCGGTAGCCCGGATTCTGGAAGGGGACGAGGCGGCGATCACGTATACCGTCCGGGAAGGCGATACGATCTCTTCCATCGCGTCCCACTACGGGATTACCCAGAAGGAATTGTTCAATAACAATCCCGAGGTTAAAGAATTGACGCTGCAGATCGGCACGGAGCTGAAGGTCAACGCCGTGCAGCCGGCGCTTACGGTGAAAACGGTCGAGCAAGTATCCGAGCAGATCGTAACAGAGCCGCAGGTCATCGTGCGTACAAGCTCGGAGATGCGTTCCGGGCAGTCCAAAGTCATCTCGGTCGGCGCAAGCGGTTTGAAGACGATGAAATACCGGCTTACCAAAGAGAACGGCCAGGTGGTGGCTGAGGAATGGCTGGGCCAGGAGGTCATTAAGAAATCGCAGCCAAAGATTGTCGTCAAGGGCACGAAGGTCGTGCTGGGCGAGGGGACCGGGGATTTTGCCTGGCCGGTGTCGGGGGCCACGATGACGAGCAGCTACGGCACACGCTGGGGCAAAACCCACAAGGGCGTCGACCTGGTTTCGTCCAACCGCAACATTCTTGCGGCGGACGACGGCGTGATCAGCTTCGTGGGAACCAAGTCCGGGTACGGAAACTGCATCATCATCAACCACAAGAACGGTTATGAAACGCTGTACGGTCACCTGAGCAAAATCAGCGTCAAGAAAGGCCAGGTCGTCGAGAAGGGCGACAAGATCGGCGTCATGGGCAGCACGGGCCGATCTACCGGAACTCATTTGCATTTTGAAATTCATAAGAACGGCAGCATTCAAAATCCGATGAAATATTTATAAGCAAGAAGGAACCCGGCCCCCGCGGTCGGGTTTTTATATGTCCGCCCGTTTTCCGGGTTATGAGGGCAGGTCCAGGTATGGTAAGATAGAGGAAGAATGACGCCAATGGCTAATGGCTGTAAGTTTGGGGTGAACGATGCATGCAAGGGAAAATACTGGTTGTGGACGATGAGCGGCCCATCGCGGATATTTTGAAATTCAATCTGGAAAAAGAGGGCTACGAGGTCATACTCGCCTTTGACGGGATCGAAGCGGTGGAGCTCGCCTATGCGGAGCAGCCGGACCTGATTCTGCTCGATCTGATGCTGCCCGGCAAGGACGGCATGGATGTGTGCAGGGAGGTGCGGGCCAAGCTGCAAACCCCGATCATTATGCTGACGGCCAAGGACGGGGAGATCGACAAGGTGCTGGGCCTCGAGCTCGGCGCCGATGATTATGTCACCAAGCCGTTCAGCACGCGCGAACTGCTGGCCCGGGTGAAGGCGCAAATGCGGCGGCAGCAGAAGCAGGCGGCCATGGAAGGAAGCGCCGGGGAGGAGCGTCAGGGCATCAGCCTGTTCGAGCTGTTCATCGATACGGACACATATACCGTGTTCAAGAACGGCGAGCCGCTGGACCTGACCCACCGGGAATTCGAACTGGTGCATTACCTGGTGAGGAACGCCGGGAAAGTGATGACCCGGGAGCATCTGCTCCAGGCGGTGTGGGGGTTCGAATATTTCGGAGACGTGCGCACGGTCGACGTGACCATCCGCCGGCTGCGGGAGAAGATCGAGAAAGACCCCAGCAAGCCGGAATATATTTTGACCCGGCGGGGCCTCGGGTATATGATGCGAAGCTCCAAGGCGGGTGGGTTCTAGCATGAAGCTGCCCTCCTTTTTCCGCACGATCCAGGCGAAGCTGATCATCATCTATGTGCTGCTGATTTTGATCGCGATGCAGCTGATCGGGGTCTATTTCGTGAGCGCGATGAAGACGTCGCTGACGAGCAATTTCACGAAGGAATTGCAGGAGCGCGCGGAGCTGCTCTCCGTGCTGGCGGCCCAAAACCTGGGGGTGTCCGGGGATTCGGCGGAGGAGTCGCTGGAGAACTTGCGCGTGCTGGTGAACAATCTGTTCAACATCAACGGGGCGGAAATTCAGGTGCTGGACGCAAGCGGCAGGGTGTTGACGACATCCAAGCCGTCGCATGCCGATTACGTCGGGACGAAGAATACGCAGACGGTAGTCAACCGGGCCTTACAGGGGATCCGCGACAACGAGGAATATATCATCGATGACGACAATGTCCGCAAGAAAGTCGTGGCCAAGCCGGTCGTGAACGACGGGAAGATCGTCGGCGCCATCTACATCGCGGCCTCGATGAGTGAGCTTTACGATACGATGGAACGGATTAATAATATTTTTATCTCGGGGATATTGCTGGCGCTCGGCCTGACGGCGGTACTCGGCGTCATCCTGGCGCATACCATTACCTCGCCGATCAAGGAGCTGACCCGGCGGGCCACGGCGGTGGCCGAAGGGGAATTTCAGCAGAAGATGCCGGTGCTCGGCAACGACGAGATCGGGCAGCTCAGCAAAGCCTTTAACTATATGACCAGCCGGCTGCGCGACGCGCTGGCCCAGAACGAAGAGGAGAAGGAGAAGCTGGCTTCGATCCTCACCAACATGAGCGACGGCGTGATCGCGACCGACGAGACCGGCACGGTCATCCTGATGAACCGCCGGGCCGGCGAAATGCTGCGGATCGGAGAGGAGCTGCCCGGCGATACCGATATCATTACGCTGCTCAACCTAACCAAGGAGGAGCGCGAAATTTTGCGGCAGGGGACGATGCATTCGACGATCCTGTACAACGGGACGCCGGAGGGAGACACGTTCATCATCCGCGTGACGTTTACGCCGATTCACCGGCGGGAAGCCGGGATCGTCGGGACGATCGCGGTGCTCCAGGATGTCACGGAGCAGGAGCAGCTGGAAGCGTCCCGGCGGGAATTCGTGGCGAATGTGTCGCATGAGCTGCGGACGCCGCTGACGACGATCAAGAGCTATACGGAAGCGCTGGAGGACGGCGCGATGGAGGACCCGGAGCTGGGGCCGAAATTCGCCTCCGTCATCCAGACTCAGACCGAGCGGATGATCCGCCTCGTCACCGATCTCCTGCATCTGTCCCGGCTGGACTCGAAGGAAGCCGAGTTGCGCAAGCAGCCGGTGTCCGTGATGGAGATGCTGGAAGAGGTGGCGGACCGGTTTTCCTTTCAAATGCAGGAGAAAGGCATCAAGCCGACGCTCTTTGTCGCGAATACCGTCGGCTCAGCCTGGGTGGATCGCGACCAGATCGATCAGGTGCTGGACAATCTGCTCTCCAACGCGATGAAATATACGCCGGAAGGCGGCATCATCGCGATCGAGGCCCGGCGCGGCGAGGACGGAGTGCTGGCGATTTCGGTCCAGGATAACGGGATCGGGATTCCGAAGAAGGACCTGGACCGGATTTTCGAGCGCTTCTACCGGGTGGATAAGGCGCGCTCGCGGAATATGGGCGGGACAGGCCTCGGTTTATCCATTGCCCGGGAAATTGTTAAAGCGCACGGCGGAACGATTTTGCTTCAGTCGGAGCTGGGGAAAGGCACCAAGGTGACCTTTACGCTGCCGCAGGTGGAACAAGGAGGCGACGACCGGTGAAAGAAAGGGTAAAATCGCTGATACTTGCACTGCTGGTCGTGTGCAGTCTGGTGCAGAGTTATTTTCTCATCTATCGGCTGCCGGGAAGCGATCCGGTCGTCAAGACCGAGAACGATTATATCAAGACGGAAAATATGGGCCAGGAGGCCAAGGCGGAGGACATGCTGTATCCGTCGCAGATCGCCGTCCATTTGGGCGAAGACCGCCACACGGTATTTTATCCGGAGTCGGCCTTCTATAACTTGATTTATTCCCGGCTGAAAGGGCGGCAGTTCGACGGCTTCCAGCGTTATCCGGTGGAAAATATCGACTGGAACGAAATACGCAGCCGCTATCCGGGGATTGAACTGCAATTCGGCTCCGGCATGCCGGTAGCTTTGCTGCAGAAGGTTATGCTGATCGCTTCCGACCCGTTGTTTGAAGGGGAAAGCATCAGCAAAGTGCTGATATATAACGCCGAGAATGAGGACCAGGTACGGGTATTCTTCTTCAGTTCGCAGGGCGATGTCGTATATGAGGCGACCAAGGCGGACCTCACGGTGCAGGACGTGCAACAGCAGGTCGATTTCGGCAAGGAATGGGTACCGTACACGCTGACGAACGGTTATTACATTCCCGAGAAGCCGATCGGCATGGTGGAGACGGGACTGAACGTCGGGACGTTTACCGCGGATCAGATGCAAAGCAGCCTGTTTTTTGACCCGAGTATCACCCGCTATATCCGCGAAAAAGACGGATCCGAGATTTATACCGACAGCAAGCGGAGCCTGCAGGTGAAGCAGAACCGGAACTGGATCAACTACACCGATCCGGCCGCTCCGGCGGCGGGCGAGAACAATCCCGGCCGCAACGCCTTGTCGGCGGTCGAATTCGTCAACCAGCACGGGGGCTGGAACGGAGCGTACCGGCTGAAGCAGACCGAAGGCTTGGACGAGGAGCAGCATACGGTCGTGTTCCAGCAATACTACGGTGAGGGACAGTTCGGCGCGTTCCCGATCCTGGAAATTTCCTCGTTCCATTACGGGGAAATTACGCTGGAAATGCGGTTGGGGACGATTACGGCGTATCAGCGTTCGCTCATCTACGCCACCGAAGGATTCTGGACCAAGAATATGGTCGATCTGCCGGGAGGGGACGAACTGCGTGACCGGATCGCGGCATTGGATAAAGAATCCGAAATCGTGAATCTGTATCCGGCTTATCTGCCGTCGCTTGCGGAAGAAGGGCTGCTGCTGACGCCGGTATGGGCGGTCGAATTTAAAAATGGAGCGACCCGTGTGCTGCGTTGAAACTGATATTTTGAGACTATGGCAAGGGAGGTAAAGTCATGGATTGGGGCCGGGCGAAAAATGTGCTGATCTACGCTTTTTTGCTGCTGAACCTGGTGCTGGGTTATCAGCTTTGGAACGATTTGCGGGAGCAGGTGAACTCCAATCCCGACTTTACCTCGCTGGAGAGCAATATACAGAAGGCGATGGACGAGAAACAGATCAAGGTGCTGGCCAAGATTCCGAGCGACGCGCCGGAGCTGCCGAAGATCTCCTACCGCTTTATAAACGGAGGGCAAAGCAAGGAGGTCGTCGAGCTGAAGGCGCCGGTGGACAGCAAGCTGATCTATTCACCGAAGGAGCTGGCAAGCGCGCTGAAGACAAGCCTGCCGGATCTCGGAAATTACCGGTACGACGAGCCGGCCAGCCGGGAAGGGGAATTCGTGCTCCATCCTCTGGTCGACGGAAAATGGCCGCTGTTCAAGATCGATCTGTCGCTCTTTTACAGCAACCAGAAAATTATTTCCTACCGCGAGCAGGCGATTGAGATCAGCAGCCTGGAGGGCGAGAAGAACCAGCAGGTGCTGTCCGCGTCCAAAGCGCTGGGCAACCTGATCGAGAACTTCCTGCCGGAAGGGTCGGTCGTAACGGAAATCGAACTCGGTTATTACGGCGAAGTGTTCAACTCGGACGAGCATCTGCCGGCGGCCCCGTCCTGGAGATTTATTCTGGAGAGCGGCAAAGAGTATTATGTGCAAGGCATCAGCGGAGACGTCATCAGTCCGAACACAGAGAAAGCAAAGGAGTAATGGGGAACATGGGATTAAGATTTACGGTGCTGTCGAGCGGGTCGACGGGGAATGCCACCTTGGTGGACAACGGGGAAGTGACGCTAATGATTGACGCGGGCTTCAGCGCCCGCCGGATCGACGAGCTGCTGCTGGAGCGGGAAGTGAAAGGCCAGGAGCTGAACGGGATTCTGGTCACGCATGAGCATTCCGATCACATCAAGGGTCTTGGCCCGGTGGCGAGAAAATACAATCTTCCCGTGTATGCCAATGAGAAGACCTGGTCGGCCATGGAAAAAGCGATCGGCCAAATCCCGGACGAGAACCGCCGCGTACTCGGTACGGGCGAGGCGCGGGACTTCGGTTCGCTGCGGGTGGAGTCGTTCGCGATTTCGCACGATGCCGCCGAGCCGGTGGGCTACTGCTTCTATGACGGCAAGGAGAAGCTGAGCGTCTGCACCGATCTCGGCTATGCCAGCGACAAAGTGAAGGCGGCGATTGCCGATTCCGACGTGCTGGTGCTGGAGGCCAATCACGACATCGAGATGCTGCGCATGGGCCGTTACCCTTGGAACATCAAACGGCGGATTCTCGGCGATATGGGCCATTTGTCCAACGAAGCGACAGGAGAACTGCTCAGCGAGCTATTGAACGGCCGGATCAAGCGTACCTATCTCGCGCATTTAAGCCGGGAGCACAATATGCCGGATTTGGCCCGGATGGCCGTGCGGGGCGCGATGGAAGACCGCGGCTGCTTCTACAAGGACAGCGAATTCAAGTTGCGGGATACCTATTACGACCGGCCTACGCCGTGGGATACGGTGGCGGATCTGTAAACTTATCCAGCTCCGCCGCTTTGCGCTCGATCTCACTGCGGGTGAGCAGTCCTTTTTCAACCAATAGCTCCATGATAGCGCTGAGCGTTACCAGTTGACGGTAATGCTCTTCTTTCATATCGGCCAGCTTGGCGAGGAGATGGATCTCATTCATCGGCGATGAAAAACGCGAGTTCACTGCGGTTTACCCCCTTACGGATTTCCCGAAAATTCCCTTGGTGGAAAATGCACCAATGCCCTCCGGTTATGGTAAAATAAATCTATCAATCTAGCGCTTTGGTATTAGTATAGTCCGTCAGGTGGGCAAACATTCCGGACGAACGAAAAATACCGGCAAAAAACTTTGCCGGCCGGCAACATCCCGACGATTTACTGCGTTAAGATAGTAAAGGCGAGTGAAACGGGAATATGGCTTAGCCGCCCCGGCATAAAGTGAAATGTGACATGAGTTTTGGGGTAATTAAGGATATACATAGATGGGCATCAGGACCCGGGCAGTGCCACGGAGGGGGAGAAACGGATGGGATTGTTTGATGACGATTTTTATTCGACCAGGGTGTCGAGACGACAGCTTCGCAGAAGTTCGGACGGCAATCAGCGATGGCAGGGCAGCAAGCGGAAGAACGGGCTGTCCACACTGCAGATTTCCCTGATATCTTCCATCCTGAGCGCGGTGGTCGCCATACTGCTGTTCAGCCTGGTTACCGGGCTTCCTTCCGCCTCCAACCGTTCCGCCGGTAATGGCGCTTCCGCCGCGGCCGGGGCTAAAGATCGGTATGACCGGATCAGTACGGCGGCGGCCAAGGCGGCCCCGGCCGTGGTCAGTATTCTGAACCACAGCGAGATGTCCGGCGATGACCCGGAACAAGCGGCGCTGGGCTCCGGCGTCATATTCAAGAAGGAGAAAGGGAAGGCCTACATCATCACGAATGACCATGTGATATCCGGGGCGGATAATCTGGAGGTCGTGACCAGCGACGGAGATTCCCGGAAAGCGAGCGTGGTCGGCCAGGATTCGATCAATGACATCGCGGTGCTCGAGATGGACGGCAAAGGGATCGAGAAGTTGATCGACATCGGCGATTCGAAGAAGCTTCGTCTCGGCGAGACGGTCATCGCGGTAGGCAATCCGCTCGGGCTGGGCGGAACGCTGACTTCCGGCATTGTCAGTTACCCGAGCCGGCTCATTCCGATTTCGCTGAGCCAGGACGGGGTGTACGACTGGGAGCAGGAGGTCATTCAGACGGATGCGGCCATTAACGAGGGCAACAGCGGCGGAGCGCTGGTCGACCTCAACGGTCAATTGATCGGCATCAATACGATGAAGATTGCCGATACCGGGGTCGAAGGGCTCGGGTTTGCCATTCCGGTCAACGATGTGATGAAGACGGTCGACGATCTCATGCTGTACGGCAAAGTCGTCCGCCCGTATCTCGGCGTATATTCGCTCGATTTGAACAATCCGTACGCGGCTGTGACGGAGGAGCAGCGGAAGGATCTGAAGCTGCCGAATCATGTGACCGAAGGCATCATTGTGTTGGAGGCGCATGGGCCGGCCCTGGAGGCCGGGTTGAAGCTGAACGATGTGATCATTCAGCTCGACAAGCAGCCGATCGGCACAACGCTGGAGCTGCGCAGATATTTGTATGAGAACAAGAAGGTCGGCGCAGACATGGAGGTTACCTTCTACCGCGACGGCGAGTTGAAGAGCGTGATCGTCAAACTCACCGATAAGCCGTCCGAGGCGGAAATCGAGGAAGGACTGGACGAGAAATAAACGGAACGTGTTGATATTGATATCATTGTTGTTGCAAATAACGATCCCCTTACATGAGATGATGAGCCTCCCGCGGAATCCGCGTCTGGAGAAGGTCTTGCGAGCGTCTTGAGCGTCGTCTTGGTGTAAGCGGGGTCTTTTTTTGTCCTTGGAGGGCGGAGTTTTAGGCGGAATGTCTTTTGAGATATGGACACTGTGAGGGGCAGAGTTGATGAGTGTTTTGCCATTCGATGTCCGTATGTAGTGAGTAGGATTATGGGTAGGTCCAGATATTGATAATTTTTGGCGGAGGGGCGGAATGTCTCTTTGTCCACCTTTTGGGTGGACATTATTGTGAATTGTTCATTGTTGGAGGACATATATTGGTACAGAGCGGTATTCGGCCGTTTTGAACCGTCCGATAGGTATTGGATTTCTTTGGCTTCATGGGATTCGGTTGCAAGTGAGGACTTCATGATCGGGAGGGAGCAATTGCAATGAAGATACCGTTTTCGGGGAAGGACAGGGCGGGGATGCTGCAGCGGATGGCGGCGGCGCCGCTCGATGTGCTGGTGGTCGGCGGAGGGATTACGGGCGCCGGGATTGTGCTTGATGCGGCGGCGCGGGGGATGCGCGCGGGACTGGTCGAGATGCAGGATTTCGCCGCCGGGACGTCGAGCCGGTCGACGAAGCTGGTGCATGGCGGCCTGCGTTATTTGAAGCGGCTGGAGATCGGCGTCGTGGCCGAGGTCGGCCGGGAACGGGCCATCGTCTACGAGAACGGGCCGCATGTGACGAGGCCGGAGCGGATGCTGCTGCCGATCTATGAAGGCGGCACGTTCGGCCGCCTTGGCACTTCGCTGGGCCTGCGCGTGTACGACTTGCTCGCGGGCGTGAAGGCGGCGGAGCGCCGCGCGATGCTGAGCGCGGAGGAGACGCTGGCCAAGGAGCCGCTGCTGAAGGCGGATGGGCTGCTCGGCGGCGGGGTCTACGTCGAGTACCGCACGGACGACGCGCGGTTGACGATCGAGGTGCTGAAGGCCGCCGTGGAGCAGGGGGCGATGGCGGCGAATTATGCGAAGCTGACCGAGTTCCGCTATGAGAACGGCAAGGTTGTCGGAGCCGCAGTGTGGGATAGTGTTGGCGGCAAGACCTACGCGCTGCGGGCGCGGAAGGTGGTCAATGCCGCAGGCCCTTGGGTGGACGCGCTGCGGGAGTTGGACCGGTCCAAGCAGGGGAAAACGCTGCTGCTCACCAAAGGGGTGCACCTGGTGTTCGACCAGGGGCGTTTTCCGCTGCGGCAGGCGGTGTATTGTGATACGCCGGACGGGCGGATGGTGTTCGCGATTCCGCGGGAGGGCAAAACCTATGTCGGCACGACGGATACCGTGTACCGGGGGGACATCGCCCATCCGCGGATAAGCGCCGCCGACCGGCAGTATTTGATCGCCGCAGCGAACGGGATGTTCCCGTCGCTTGGGATCACGGCGGCGGATGTGGAGTCGGGCTGGGCCGGGGTGCGGCCGCTGATCCATGAGGAGGGGAAATCGCCGTCGGAGATTTCCCGCAAGGACGAGATCTGGCAGTCCTCCTCCGGCCTGATCACGATGGCGGGCGGCAAGCTGACCGGCTACCGCCGGATGGCCGAGACGGTCGTGGACCGGGTAGCCGCCCAGTTGCGGCGGGAGCATGGCCTCCGCTTCCGCGCCTGCGCCACCAGGACGCTCCCCGTGTCCGGAGGAGATGTCGGGGGCGGCGAGGGGCTGGCGGGCTATGTCTCGGCCAAGAGCGCGGAGGCCGCGGCGATCGGCATCCCCCGGCCGCTGGCGATGCGGTGGGCCGGGAAATACGGTTCGAACGCGGAGCGGCTGACCGCGATCGCGGGCGAGGTGCTGCGACAGGCGGAAGGACGGTCCGGGACCGGACTTGGCTCGCTGCCGCTGGAGGTGGCGGTTCCGCTGAAGTACGCTTTAGATGAGGAGATGACGGTGACGCCGGGGGATTTTTTTATCCGAAGAACGGGTTCTTTGCTGTTTGATATTGAATGGGTACGGCGGTGGAAAGCTCCGGTGACCGCTTATATGGCAGAGTATTTCGGCTGGACGGCGGAGCAGGAGGCCCGGTATGCGGGGGAGCTGGATCGGGCGCTGGAAGAGGCGGTCGTGCCGGAGGAGGCGCGTGACGGTTTGGATTAAAGTGATTTGTGCGGTTCCTTTTTGGCGCGGAGTATGGTAGAACAGATAAAGGACAACCTGTAATTACAGAGCCCGCCGCGGGAGCGGTAGAGAAAGGATGCTTTGAGTTTATGTATGTAGTTTGCAAGGATCATGTGGAGCTGGCGATCGACATGTTTGTGGATGAGTTCGAGGATGCGCCGGACGTTGTCGATTTGGAGCACACGAAGTTCATCGACTGGGACCCGCCGGTGAAATGCCAGGAATGCGAGCAAGAGGCGAGATTTTTGATTGTGTAGATTTATCGGTTGGAGTAGGCTTGCTTCTACGATCGAAGCGGCGGCGAGTAGCGGAATGATGTTTCCCGTTGAACTAACGGTCGATTCTCGGGACGGCTCTTTTTAATCGGAGCCGCCTGCGCGTCATGAACGGTTGGGATGGGTACGCGTGGGGTTTTACTTTGATGGTAATTCGGCCAATTGTTATGTAAAAATAGGGATGAATGATGGGGCGGTTTTCTAACCTGAGCGGGGGAAAGCGGCCTTTTTGCATAGATGCGGGGTTGGTGAGGGCAGGGCCGAACAGATTTGATGCGATTCTAATGGAGAGGTTACTTACTGCCGTTGACCGGATGAGCAGATGTTTACATAAGCGGCAGAAGTCTTGGGACGGATAAGTTGCGGCCAGGGTACACCCGGGGGCAAGATGGTTACGGCCAGGTCGCATTCGAAATCTGGTCTGATGCGATTCTAATGGACACCAGCGCTGTTATTTGGCCTGTAATACCGGATTTTCGGTTGTAACGGACATGGCGGATGTTATTTTGCTGTGATTTGGGACGGCAGCCGATTTGAAGGGGCAATAAGGTCGGTGGTGTCCGTTAGAGTTCACAAAGTAGGGGATTGAGCCGGATAACGGAAAGGATGTCCGTAAGAGCTACCGGCGGTTCGTTTGGTTTGCGTCCGCACGGGAAGGATTATTAATAGAAGGTTGCTGTCCGTAAGGTTGCCGGGAGTTTGGAAGTGGATTAACATGACATAAGAACTTAGGCGGGGACAGACTCCGAACGAGTACATAGCACGCGACGAAACCGGGCCAACGGGTCACTTGTAATGACGGCCCGGTGGGGAGTGATTACATAGGAATGAAAGTAGATGGCGGGCAGAAGAGATTATTTTTGATTCTTGGCAGCGCCTAATAGGGGGTAAAGGATGTTTATTCAAATTATTGCGGTCGGCAAATTGAAGGAAAAGTATTTGGTGCAAGGTATAGCGGAGTATGCGAAGCGGCTCGGCCCGTACGTGAAGTTTCAAGTTCTCGAGGTACCCGACGAGAAGGCGCCGGAGACGATGAGTGAGGCGGAGGTGCTTCAGGTGAAGGCGCGAGAGGGCGAGCGCCTTCTGGGGTTGGTGAAGAGCGATGCGCATGTCATCGCTCTGGAAGTGGGCGGCGAACTGTGGAGCTCGGAGGAGCTCGCCGCCCACTTGGACAGGCTCGGCACGTACGGGACGAGCCATGTCGTGTTTGTGATCGGCGGCAGCCACGGGCTCGCCGACAGCGTGATCAGCCGCGCGCAGCAGCGGCTGTCGTTCGGGCGCATGACGCTGCCCCATCAGCTCATGCGCCTGGTGCTGGTGGAGCAGATTTATCGCGCGGTGAAGATAAATCGGGGGGAACCGTATCGCCTTTAAGGGTAAAATAAAAAGGGACTTCATCAAGTCCCCGTAGCTGGCTTCTGTTAAGTTGTTCATATAATCCAAGGCAGATGAAGGAACAGGAGCAATGCATTCGCAGTATTTGGCTGTGCGTCTTACAAGCTCTGCCGTGTCGCTGTGGAGTGATTCAACAGTAAAGTCAAAGTGAAGTACAATTCGCTCTATGCGTCGGCTTTCCTTTCTGGACGGCTTGTCCTTGGATATATGGATGCTCTGGATGAGGAGGCGAAGCAAGGCTTTCTGCTCATCTTTGTCGGCGTGATTTAATGCGTCCTGTACCTTTGCGAGCAAGTTATGCAGAGAGTCATAATCGACAGGCTTGTTATCGTACTGTGCTTCACTGACTACAATTTCATCCAAGCGTTTTTGAAGTGAATGCAGCTCGGATTGAGTCGCCAGCAGATCGGGCTTGAAGATATCAGCCAAGTCAGGGTCATTCATAATGCCTTCTTTCAAACTTTTAAGTTTTCTTTGTATCTTGGCAATTTGCTGCTCAACCACCTTCTTTTCATCCAGCAGGGGTAGCTCTGCATTTGCTCGTTGCTGATTGATGTGGTCAACAAGCCTTCTCAAAATGTATGGCTTTACGATGATACGATGCAGCTCATCCATCACTTGCTGCTCAGCGTATTCAGCCTTGATCATGTTGGAGCGGCATACACTCGCTCCTTTATTATGAAACTGTCCGCAGACGTAATAACGATATTGCTCTCCACTGCCTCCCTTGGAGCGTGCAGGAACCATGCCGTGGCCGCAAGCGGGACATTTCAATATTCCGCTAAGAATGTACGGCGTATACGAGCGTGAAGGCTTGTAGGAGCGTTTCTGAATCGCCGAATGGACTCTATCCCATAGCTCCTTCGCTATGATTGGCTCATGGATGCCTTCTGTCAGAATGAAGTCGGCATTTTTTCCTTTGCGTCGTTTTTCAGACCAGTTCTCAACCTGATTGTAGCGAATCTTGCCGATGTAGATCGGATTGTTCAGGATCGTTTTGATGCCGTTGGTAGAGAAGGGCTTGCCCTGCTTGGAACGGTATCCGGCTTCATTGAGTCGTCGTGTGATTGCCTTTAGCCCCAAACCTTGGTCGGCGTAATCAAATATCTTCTTGACGATGATAGCCTCGGATTCATTTACCACAAGCTCTTTGTTGATGTTGTTATAGCCGAGAACAACGCCGCCATTGTATTTTCCTTCGCGGGCTCGCTGCTGTTGTCCGAGCTTCCCTCGCTCGATGATATTGCTTCGTTCCAGTTCTGCAATCATGCCAAACATCTGAAAGGTCATCATGCCAGTAGGTGTTGATGTATCGAAGTTCTCCTTCAAGCTGACAAGTTTGATATTGAAATTGACCAGCGTATCACTGATTTCCAATTGATCACGCAACTTGCGGGCAAGCCTGTCCAGCTTATACAGCATAACGATCTGGAATTTTTGCTGCTCAGCATCCTTTAGCAGTCTAATGAGCTGCGGTCTTCCTTTGATGCTTTTACCGCTGGCTCCCTCGTCAATATACCGCTCCACAATCTCAAGATTGTTCAGCCCTGCATACTTCTCCAGTTCTGCGATCTGTGCGGCGATACTGAAGCCTTCCCTGGCTTGCTCTTCTGTACTCACACGTGCATATATGACCGCTTTAAGCTTGCCCATCCTGCATGTCCTCCTGTTGCTCATATTTGCTCAGAAAATCGTTATAAAATTGATTCCAGTCCGTTATAGGGAACAGAGGGAATGCATTTGGATGTTCAATAGAGGCCTTAAATAATTCAATAGCATGATGCAGTGGTGAAGGATGGTCCGCAATAGCATCATCAAATAAATCCCCTGAACGGCTGTGCATTTCGACTTCGGCAATAAAACGGGCCAGGCAGTCAATAAAGGTCCTGTGATCTACTGTGTTGACAGTATCCTTATTGTAAATAAACCGCATTCTGCCGTTCGGAAAGAGCTGATAAATATAGCATCCGAAATGAAGGTCCGATGGCAAATCGGATTGGCGTTCAGCAGATGAAGATTGTTGAGAAGCAGGTTTTGATTCTGAACAGCCAATCGTGAATGTCTTTATTTCACCCCTATAAAAGTCATCATTCAGAACATCCAGCGAAATGTTTAATTCCTTGGTTAGTCCATAAACAAGCTGATATGAGGGATTTTTTGAATCCCCACGTTCAACGGCGGTAATAGATTGCGGTGTCACTCCCAACCTCTCACTGATCGCTTTCGTTGTATAATCACCTTTTGCGTTGAGTTTGCCGACTTCTTCACGAAAAAAGCGGATACGCTCACCAAGAGTGCTTTCCTTAAGCTTTAGAAATTCAAATGTAGTTATCGGTCTGGAGGCCATGGTCGGCATCCCCTTTCTAATTTTTCTTTACACCAATTATATGTGTTGCTATGATATAAAGCAAATATATTTACTTAGACAAATATAGATGGTGGTGATTGGATGGATATGAAGGACTATATTTATGGTACTGAGCTTCCTGATGAGTTAGACAAAAGCATTGTTGAATTGCAAGAGGAGCAGTACAGGGCTGCGGAGCAATTCCTAAGAAAGCTGGCTTTGCTTGTGGAAGCTGAGATTAAAGAACAGGTTTATCGGCTCTAACAACGGGTGTACAAGATTGACAAGCAAGAGACCTCAATCCCTTGCTACGTCTGGATTTGAGGCCTCTTGATATTTGGAGTGAATTCTCATGTATTTGTATAATAAGCGAAAAATATCAGAGCTATTGAACACAGTCCAAGCTTTAAAGGATATTATAACTGATGATACTGATGATAGCTTTTCATGCCCTTATGATAAGTTGATAATTTGTTCTGAGGAGCTACCGTCGCAGGAGTTTCTCGATATCATAAAGCCTGCAATGTATCAAACTGAAGACGACGAAACGCACTACAGATATAGGTTGGTATATGAGCTTTTCAGTGTGCAGTGGAAGCAGGTGAATCCTAAAGCGGCGACGACCTCAATCATGCTGAATCCATGGAAACACCGGCTCACTCCTGCCGCAGTGCTTAAAATAATTGACTTCATAATAGGCAGCCATCATTTTGCATACGTAGTAAAAAGCGACGACAAGGTTGATTATCTCCATACGATAACCTCAAAAGAACTATCGAAGTGCCTTTTCGTAGGATATCAAAAGAAGCCGCCGACAAACTACATGATGCTAGATCAGACCTTTTTATATGGCAAGAGCAAAGGCCAACAGGTAAAAAATTATGATAAGGCAGAAGAACAGGGGATTTCTGAAATCACATGGACTCGGGTTGAGAAAACGAGAAAGATAAGAGACAAGAACGCAAGACCAACGATATTCCAATTTCTGTTCGATGATCGAGCTGATGCATTAAAGAATATGCTGGTAGTTGATACCGAGAGATTTAGTGGCCGGGATAAAATCATCCGCAGAATAAAGAAATATGGCACTTTTCAGGCAGCATATATGTCTTTAAATGCACAGGAAAAAAGAAAGTTAAGGAACCATGAGGCTTTCAAGAGTCCCAAGATGAACCTGTTTGAAGCATTCAGAACTGATTTAGATATTTGGCTATCTACATCGCCGATCCTAAGGTTAATGAAAATGAACCTTGATGCTGTCGAAAAGAGTTGGAGTAATCAGGATATAAGTTATACAACTGATTTGAAAGTGAATCCGATATGTTCAGAGTACAATCAAATAACCACCTCATTAATTGGTTTTAACAAGGTATACAGTCTGACTAGAAGCAGCCATTTCTCAGAGCATGTTATACCTATATATTAGGGTAGGGAGCCTGTCAAGCCCGAGCGTCAGCGAGTTCATTACAGGTTTGATAGGCGTCTTTCATGTCCGACACTGTGCAGATTCCTTGGCGTTAGCCAAGGGACGCCGCACGGCGAGTGACGGGATGCAAGGGCAGTAGTCCTTGCGTTCCCCTCAGGGGCGGAGGGGTGGTTCGATTTGTATTCATGGTGTTGGGCCGCGAGCGTTAGCGAGCGGCCCTATCCCTTTATTGATACTTCACAATAACACAAGCTACATTAATCCACGTTCTTTCAAGCTGACAAAGATGCCGTCGCCGATGATGATATGATCAAGTAAGTCTACACCTATAACGTCGCCAGCCTCGGATAATCGTTTCGTTAGTTGGATGTCCTCTGCGGATGGAGTCGGATCGCCGCTGGGATGATTATGGCAGACCACGATGGATGCAGACGATCGTTTTACAGCAGCACGAAACACAATAGCAGGGTGAACAATTGCCGTGTTTAAAGAGCCGATGGAGAGCGTCTCGGGTTGTCCGATAACGTGGTTTTTCGTATTCAGGAACAGCGTAACAAAATGCTCTTGCTGAAGATAACGCATCTCCTGCATTAATAAATCGGCGGCATCCTGCGGTTTGCGGATGATTCGCGGCTGGCTGCAAGCAGGCCTGCTTAAACGTTGTGCCAACTGCAACGCTGCGACGATCTGTCGGGCCTTAACCTTGCCGACGCCTTTGATAGAAAGCAACTCTTGCTCGGAAACATTCATTAGCTCTCGTATCGTTGGAAACCGGGTAATGATCTCATGTACTATATAGGAGCCTTCTTTCTCAGCGAAAGCGTTGATCAAAAGAGGTTTGATGGATGACATTTCATATGAATAGTTCACGGCTATTTCCTCCTGAAATGCAAAAAGGAGAAGTCCGATTGGACTCCTCCTATTGCGTGATATGATGATGTTCAGTAAGATGAATATAAGATTATTTTTTGTTGAGTCGCCTCATTTGCTGCGGGCGGCTTCTTTTTTTTATTTCTTCAATCTGCATATGAATCAGAACGACCTTTACAAGAGCCTGAGCATACTTTCTCCCATCTTCTGAGTCTAACCCGGCATTAGTATCCATCCTCTGCATCATGGTTTTCAAGCGATCTCTCTGTGCTTCCAGATATTCAACGTTCTTCATAGTTCACCTCCCTTCAAGGCAATAAAAATAGCCTGTTCGTGTCATCTGACGAAACGGCCATCCGCGTCTCTATGATAATGCTTGAAATCGAAACTACAGCAATTTGCAAAATCCTTATGCCTTCATATGTGTTGCAGACGATTGAACAGTGTAGCGAATCAATGTTGTGACCTGTCCGTTGTACAGGGCGACGATTGCGTAATAGTCAGTATCCAGTTGTACACTGTAGATAAAACCTTTCTGGTCACAAAACCCTAAATATTCCTTGGAACTGTTGCATTTGAAGGATTGATAATTCATTGTCCCATCTTCCTTTCTGAATATAGTTAGATTAAGACTTGGCGATACGATTACGATATCGTTGTAACTGCCGAGGGAATTCACGTTCGAAGTAAGCAACCATCCAGCGAGCGGCAGTCCCTTCATCCACTTGGTACATCCGGCGGCAATAGGCAAACAGCACTATCCCGGCCATGCGGATGCCCCCATTCATGACAAGTTGCTTCAACAGTTCTTCCATCTCCACTGGCAAGCCCTTCTTAACAGCCATCTGCATTCATCTCCTTTCTTGTCTGGCGTCATCTCACAGCCAGTAATTTGATCTCTGTCAGGCAACGACAAATAGCCCGCTCATTAAGCAAGCAGGCTAAGTCGTTCAAGCAATATTGTCCTCAAACAAAAAAAGACTGCGATCCACTGAATCAACAGCAGAAAGCAGCCCTTGGAAATAGGGGTGGGGCATGAAACGGAAGACCCGGGTACTCTATATATAAACGGTGGTACTGCCCCAAAATATATGCAATTTTTAATTTCATATAGACTCGACTATTTCTTTTGACCATCAACCGTATTGATGAAGTCTTTGGCGACGCGATGAATGAACTTTACTTCATTAATATTGCGATCATGCATCAACGCACGTAATGCTTCAATGACCATTCGCTTCTCAACAAGTTCATTCTCAATTTGCGTACTGTCGAACTTGAAAATTTCAAATGGAGCAACGTCCAGAGATACGACTATCTTCTCAAGAGTTTCGAGTGAAATGTTTCGTTCTCCTCGTTCCACATCACTGATATAACTCAATTGCAAATTTGACTTCTCAGCAAGCTCTTGTTGCGTAAGCCCTCTTGCTTTCCTAATATATCGAATTTGTTCGCCTACAAGTTTTATAAAATCTGACACCCGCATCACCTCTAGGACTAGAGTAGAGAAGATGATGCATCATTACTTTATCATCAAACTAGAAAAAATGATTACAAATAAACCTAAAAGTTAATATAATGAAAGTACAGAAATAATCACCCACAATCTGACTTGATTCTTCTTTTGAACTAGTCCAATATGCCTATATGGGACAATTCCAATATTCCCCGATCTATTAATATTAGCAATTGAAGATTAACCCAATACACTAATGGAGGGACCAAGAGTGCCGGATTTATATTCTACTTTGTTTGACTTGATTGAAGCTCGTAATCAACACTTACAATCACTAAATATATCAGAGGGGGTCACAGGGGACACGGAGTTGAGGACGCTCAACGGCGAAATGATTGGCGAGCTTCATGAAGGTGTTTTAGGGCAATTAGACATAACTTTTGGTGACGAGTCTGCGACAATTACTGATAACGTCATGAGTGGCAGTAAGATTGATTTTGGTAATGGCGATGTTTTCAACAGCTATGAGAATGTATATGGCGGTGAAACATTCCGCAGCCTTACCGATGTGGTGGGCTATACGCAACCAAATTCTATTTCCGGCGGAATTGACCTTTATAATGGCAACTATGAGAAGGTTGCCAGTTTATCTAATCCCGATATGTTTGGATACACGGACTTTTCCTATTCTTCCATACTGACTGATATAAGTGAATTGGACTTTACGGCACAGAATTGGTCGCTGTTTGATAGTACTTATGATTTTGTTGTTGATTTGGATAACGGTGATACGATGGCAGACATCTTAAGCATGATTGCTGATTGGAGTTAATGCTAATGAATACTATCGCTGCCCAGTTCAGTAACCCTAAGGAACAATTTAACCAGCTGCTGGCTGCGTTTAACAACCATTTCCCGGCTCATGTGGCTGATGAGATAGCCGCATTTATTTATAAGATGCGAGATGATAAGTATGATATAATCCAGCAAATTGTAGACAATCGGTTTAATCCGATCAAGGAGTTGACTCAAAGAAACGATCCCAAACTGGATCGGAAAATGAGGGTTATTCTGTTTATAAAGAAAACAAATCCGAACGAATTGGCAAAGGACATTCGGAATATAGTATCTCTTGACAGTTTTTTTGATGAATATAACCGTTTCATTGAAACACTGACATCTAGAGATCAAGGTAAAGGTTTTTTAAAATATCAACTTGATCCGCAGCTTAAGCATTTCATTCAATCAGGCATTTATTCAGCAGCCGATAAAGCCGTTAAAGCTCTTGAGGAATATGCTCGATCTATCAAAGAATTCTCAGATTTGCTTCACAAAATTAAAAACAGTGTGGGGGAAAAAGCATTTCTTAGGATGGGGGCATCAATTTTAGGGGGAATGGCGGCAGGAGTTGTTGGTTCAATTATTGCTAGAGAAATTACTTCTTCATTAACGAGCGATGAGGACAAGATAATTCAATCGACAAATCAAATATTTATAAAGTGGGAGCAATTCTTAGATGTATTTGATGATCTGGTAAGAAATTATGAGTATGGATATTTACATATTGTTGCGACGTTATTTGGTGGAACTTTGTTGCAATATGATAAAGGGCTTCGAAAGGCAAATTTACATATTGATCAACTCTCAATGGGGGACTACAACTTCTCAGTAAGTTTCACAGAGGTTCAACTTCACAAAGTGCGGTCCTGGGCTGAGAACTCTGTTAATGAGATTAAAAGCTATATAAAACAACGGAATAGGGATAAAGCACTTTATGCAAGTAGTCGGTTCTATCAAGCTGTGCAAGGAAACTCCGTACTTAGAGAAGTGCCTTATAGTGAGCAGTATAGTTTAATTTACATGGCAAACATGTACAAGTATGCTGCACTTGTTATGAAGGCTGTTGATCTTAAAGCGAATGATGAAGTTGCATTTTTGGCCATGATTACTGAGATTTATAAGCAGATGCCTTATATGGTTTACGATAACGATTTAAAGGCACTTGATGTTCCGGAGCAAACAGATATCATTCTGGAATGGATCTGTTTAAGTTTGAAACATGGTCAGGATCATGATCTAAGGGCTCTTTTAGACTACGGATTATCTATGTTGAGTCGGAATGTAAATATCGAGTTTTATAACGGTGAGCAGGGGTATGAGCCTGGAGCAATTGATCTGGAAACCATATTATATGTACTTGCACACTTCCTAAACGAGAATCAAAAATATGAGCATTCACTGATACAGCGATTCACTGATCATAAATACTTCCCTGGCCTTTCATCTCTCAAGGAGTTGCAAAAGAGGTATTCGGCCTTTAGTAGCAAGGATGCGTTTTATAAGTTTGTTACCAAGGTATTTAGCCTAACAGCATCGTTTAACACCCAAAAACCTATTATTAGAAATAAATCTAGAAGTTTGCTAGCTTTGACACTACTGCTCCTATTAGTTGGATATTTGGGGTACTCCCAACAGGATAAAATACACACTTGGCTGATGTCATTTAAACAAGATGCCGCGGAAGAGGCTCCTTCCATTTTAACCGCAGATGGGGATATTCGCTATTTAATCGTAACGACAGATCAAGCTAACATCCGGGTTGAACCATCTCTTAATTCGAAACCTGTCACTGTTGTAAATCAATATGATCGACTTGAATATGCGGATGAAGAACGCGAAGATAATGACGGACGTCTATGGTATAAAGTTATTTTTTCTGGCGGACGTACTGGATGGATTAGCGGTAAAACGGTGCAATGGACGAATGATTGAAAGGCACATCAATAGCCAGGAAAGGAATGAACAAGTGTATGCAACAATTTGTCAGGACGATAAATACATCGGATGCTTTCAAGATAAAAATGGAACAGCTAGAGAAGGACTTGAAGCATAAAACAGAGCCCATGAAAGCCAAGCTCAAGAGCTTGGAGAAGGAATATGAGCAATATAAGGATGTAGCTTTAGGGACTGAAGTCGGTGGGGGGTTATTGGGTTTCTTCGGTTCACTGGCTAAGGTTGTCGGGACGCTTATTTTTTTCTTTAGCGTTGTTTCCGGATTGGTTGATGAGGAAGCTTTACAACACTATTTTGCTGCTATCGCAGGGGTAGCTATTCTTGGAATTGTGGTCTTTTTATTCGGGATCAAATGGAAACGAAAGGCCAATAACATGATCAATCAAACAAGCAAAGCAGCGGCAACAAGAAGCGGAAGAGAAGAGAAAGATTCTCAGGAAAGAGATTGATGATCTCCGGGATGAAATTGTTGGGGAGCATAAGCAGTATGAAACGTTAATAAATGAGACCAAAAGAAATTACGAGCAACACATGCTCAATCAACAAGAGTTGATAACCAGTGAGGTTGAAAGCCTTAGGCAATACAACAACAGCGGTTATGATACTAAAGAATGTCCTCAATGTGCAGAGATTGTAAAGGCAAAAGCGAAGATATGCCGCTTCTGTAATTACAAGTTTGAGGAAAGTGTATAAAAAGACGATATTCCAATGTTACAAATCATGGAGGTCATTGCTTAATAAGAAGACGGAAGGGCGTTGTGATGGGGAACAAAGCATCATATTTATAGAGAATCCCGATCAATACGCCATTCTGTCAGGAAGAAGGCAGGAAAAGGTTTATACGGAGTGGTAAAGAACCATAATCGGCATATGGTACGATGGACATGAAATGGTTTATCGTACCAACTGGTGTATGAGTTGGTCGCCGGCAGGCGGGAGGATGTTGAAAGAGTAAGAGAGCAGTTGTTGTATGGGCTGCTCTCTTTATTTGTTTCATTCAAAGGCTGTCTCGCCATTATTTCATTTATGGTAAGGGTGATTATGAATGATACGGAACGCTCGATAAAGCTGCTCAATCATAATAGTTGCTTTAAGTCCTGTGTCCATCTCCATTTGACTCAGCGTGAGCTTCTCATCGTATTGGGCGGTTTCCGAACCGATGATAATGGACACATCTGACGTTCCCGATACTCCTAAATCATTGATCTTGGATGCAAGTTCCTCTGAGGACAAGGATTGCTTGGTGTTGGTCACAAGTATCTTATAGCTACTGTCGCTAAGCTTCTTCCCAAGCTGTTCTTCCCTTTTTAGATGAATCAGTTTAATGGTGGAGTATCGGCCTAGCCGTTTTTCGTATTCCTTAATAGCCTCAAGGTAGAACTTCTCTATTTTCTCGCTGATTGTGTAAATTGTGAATTTCATAATAGGCTCCTCATTTCATGGATAGCTGATTGGCCGTAGATTACTAGCTAGGGTCAAATACACCGTCTTTGATGTAAGTTCTACAATATGATTCTTAGTAAAATATAGTTTAGTAGACTCACTCCTACAGGAATTTAGGAGTATAATGTAAAATTAATATAGGTGTACTAGCTGCAAGGAAGAGAGGTTGATTATGGAGGTAATAAATAATATTGATAAACTCCTTGGAGACGATCTCAAACACTCCATTAAAAAAGGATCAAAGCTGTCCATAGCAGCATCATGTTTTTCAATATATGCATACGAAGCCTTACTGAAAGAACTGAATCAGGTGGATGAAGTACGCTTCATCTTCACTTCGCCTACATTTGTTGCTGATAGCTTTAATAAGGAAAAACGCGAGTTCTACATACCTAAGCGGAGCCGCGAGAAGAGTTTATACGGAACAGAGTTTGAGATACGGCTCAGGAATGAAATGACACTAAAATCAATTGCAAAAGAATGCGGCGACTGGATACGTCAGAAGGTCACTTTCAAGTCTAACCGCACTTCTGGTGCCATGCAAGGAATGTTGAACTTGCAAGCATCCGATAGTACAACCACGTACATGCCGGTGGATGGCTTTACGACTGTTGATCTTGGTTATGAAAAAGGCAATGCTCTGTCCAAGATGGTCAACAAATTCACTGAAGCTCCATTTACAAAAATGTATTTCGACTTGTTCAATCAGGTATGGAACGACAAAAGCAAGCTTGAAGATGTCACGAATCAAGTAGCTGAACACATCTCATCCGTTTATAAAGAAAACTCGCCTGAGTTCATCTACTACGTCATTTTGTATAATATCTTCAATGAGTTCTTGTCAGATATTACAGAAGACATACTGCCGAACGAAGCAACAGGCTTCAAAGAAACGGAAATCTGGAAGCGGCTTTATCACTTTCAGAAAGATGCAGTGCTCGGTGCCATTAACAAGCTAGAGAAATACAATGGCTGCATCCTTGCGGACAGCGTCGGTCTTGGGAAAACATTCACCGCTCTTGGCATTATTAAGTATTACGAGCTTCGCAACAAGTCGGTCTTGCTGCTATGCCCGAAGAAGCTTGGTGATAACTGGCTCACGTACAAACAAAACGTGACCAACAACATCTTGTACGCCGACCGTCTGCGATACGATGTGCTCTACCACACGGACATTTCTCGTGAGAGAGGCAAGTCCAATGACATTCCGCTCGACAGATTGAACTGGGGCAACTATGACCTGCTCGTCATCGACGAATCGCACAACTTCCGCAATAACGAAGCGAAGAAGGACAAAGAGACCCGGTATCAGAAGCTGATGCGGAAAGTGCTCAAGAGCGGTGTAAAAACGAAAGTGCTGATGTTGTCGGCAACCCCGGTGAATAACAAGTTCATGGATCTTCGTAATCAGCTTGCTCTGGCGTATGAGGGGAATCCCGAAGAGATCAACAACAAGCTTGGCACGGAGCGGGGCATCAACGACATCTTCAAACGAGCTCAGTCTGCCTTCAATCAGTGGTCTAAGCTGGATGCCGCTGAACGGACGACGGAGACGCTGCTGGGTATGCTTGACTTTGATTTCTTCGAGCTACTGGACAGTCTGACCATCGCTCGCTCCCGCAAGCACATTCAGAAGTATTACAAAGCAGAGGAGATCGGCGAATTTCCCAAGCGATTGCCTCCTTTATCCAAGTTCTGCAATCTGACAGACAGGACAGATGTCATCGGCTATAATGATATTTTTATGGAGTTGTCCAGAATCAACCTCGGCATCTATGCTCCGTTCAAGTACATTCAACCGAGTCGCTTGCGACTGTATGAAGAAATGTACGATACGAGTGTAAAAGGCGGAAGCGGGAGCTTCAAACAATTGGACCGGGAAGGCAGCTTGCAGCTCCTGATGCGGATCAATTTGCTTAAACGGTTGGAGAGCTCCGTAGAATCCTTCCGGTTGACGCTGTCCAAGATTATATCCAAGCTCGGTCAGACATTGGAGAGAATTGAGGCTTATCAGCGAAGCGGAAAATCAGATGCGGTTGGATACACGGAGATTGAAGATGCCAGTCTCGATGATGACGATTGGTTGGACGATGACTTTACAATCGGGGACACCATCAAGATCAGTCTATCCGATATGGACGTGCTTCGATGGAAAGAAGATTTGATGAGTGATCACCAAATTCTATCTGCTCTTCACGAAGAGATGCAGAAAGTATCGCCCGAGCATGACGAGAAGCTGAATGCCTTGAAACAAGTCATCGATGATAAAATCAGACAGCCAATCAATCCGGGAAATCGTAAAGTGATCATCTTTAGTGCATTTACAGATACCGCGGCGTATTTGTACAATCATCTATCTGTGTACATGAAGTCGAAATACAACATCGATACCGCTAAAATTGTCGGCAGCGATGAGAACAAGAATACCGCCGGACTTCGGAACGACATCAGCACATTACTCACCTGCTTCTCGCCGCGATCCAAGGAGAAGAAGCTGACGATGCCGGATGTCGATGGCGAGATCGATCTGCTCATTGCGTCCGATTGCATCTCCGAGGGGCAAAACTTGCAGGACTGCGATTTTCTCATCAATTATGATATTCACTGGAATCCGGTACGAATCATCCAGCGGTTTGGACGAGTTGATCGAATCGGCTCGCAAAACAAATCCATTCAGTTAGTAAACTTCTGGCCCAACATGACGCTGGATGAATACATTCAATTGAAAGAACGGGTCGAGAATCGCATGGTCATCATGGATATGACGGCAACTGGCGACGACAATGTTCTGTTTAATCAGTCCAGTGATCTAGAATACC
The DNA here is from genome assembly GCF_036553665.1 of Paenibacillus haidiansis. NCBI lineage: Bacteria > Bacillati > Bacillota > Bacilli > Caryophanales > Paenibacillaceae > Paenibacillus > Paenibacillus haidiansis. The sequence goes on from NZ_JAZHPZ010000005.1 coordinate 55,176, forward strand.
GGAAGCAGCAGCTTAATCGCTTGCAGAAAGAAGTCGTCGATCTGGACGACATGAACACCGGAGTATCCATTACGGATTTAGGTCTTAATGATTTCCGCATGGATTTGGTGAACTACGTCAAAGAGAATGGCGAACTGGATACCGTTCCTAGCGGACTGCATGCTGTTGTTTCTGCTGATGAAGACAATGGAGTGCAGCCAGGCGTCATATTCGTTCTTCGCAATGTGAATGAAGAACTGAACCCGGACAAGCAGAATCGCTTGCATCCTTTCTACCTGGTCTACTTGAGTGACGATGGTGAAGTCGTCACCAATCATATGGATGTCAAGAAGACACTCGATGTTCTGCGTGCCCTTTGCAGAGGCCAATCTGAACCTGTCTTGGAGGCATGCCGCAGCTTCAATCAAGCGACGAAAGACGGGAGGAAGATGGATGCCTATTCCATGCTGCTTGAGGAAGCGATCCGCTCTATTGTACAGGTGAAGGAAGAAGGCGATCTGGATAGCTTGTTCAGTTCGGGCGGCACAACGGCTTTAATCGATTCGGTCAAAGGACTTGAAGACTTTGAACTCATTACCTTTGTCGTTATTCGGCAGGTGGATGCATGATGTTCAAGCTACCATCAAGCACACTTGTGAATCGCAAAATACCGAAAAATAAGTTCTATGAGAAGCTTCATGCCAATCAACATCTAAAGGAACTGTTTACCGAGCAAGTCGAGTCGATCATCTGGAAGCACAAACTATCCAAAGAGACGATTCGCCTCGAACCGAAAGATGACATTGAGGAAGTTCAGGTGTTTGAGGTTCACTTGAAAGAGCGAGCCTACTCACTTGATTTGTTGCGGAGCATCGACAAGGCGATTCCTTACCCTATACTGCACGTCATTATATACGAAGATCAGGCAAAACTCGCAATCGCCTACAAGGAGCGGAATCAGACCGATGATAACCGCTCCGTTGTACGTTCCTATCACGAATCGGAATGGCAGCCTGTAGAAGAATTGAAGCTGGACATCATTCAAGGACTTGATCTAAAAGCTGTCTACGAGAACATCATTCGTCAACTTCTACCGATGAATTCGAACCCGGAAATCGAGCTTACGGCCATTCTGGAACGACAAGCTCGCATAGATAAGCTGATACAAGAATGCCAGCGGCTAGAAGCTAAGATTCGTGGCGAAAAGCAGTTTAATCGTAAGGTCGAATTAAATATAGAACTGCAACGTAAACGCAAAGAATTGAATCAACTTCTCAACTAAGTAACGGGAGGTCTAACCAAAACATGAACCATCTAAAGATGAAATCAACCGATCTGACTCAGGTCAATATCAACAAGATTGCGGAACTGTTTCCCAACGTAATTACAGAAGCAAGAGATGAACAAGGAAAGATTAAACGTGCGATTGATTTTGATTTGTTAAGACAGGAGCTATCCGACTACCTTGTTGAAGGGGAAAAGGAACGGTATCAATTGACTTGGCCAGGGAAGAAGGAAGCAATACTACATGCCAATGTTCCGATCGATAAGACATTATTGCCAGTAAAACAGGACAGTGTAAATTGGGATATTACACAAAACATATATATTGAGGGCGATAATTTTAAGGTATTGAAATTATTGCAAGAATCGTATTTGAACAAAGTGAAATGTATTTACATTGATCCTCCGTACAATACAGGAAAAGATTTTATTTATATAGATGATTATAAGGTACCATTAGAAGAATACCTAGAAGACTCCGGACAAATCGATGACGATAGAAACAGACTATTTCAAAACACTGAATCAAATGGTCGGTTTCACAGTGATTGGTTATCCGAAATGTACCCAAGGATAAAAATTGCCAGAGATTTATTAAGGGAAGATGGGCTCATATTCATTAGCATTGATGATAACGAAATGACAAACATGAAAAAGCTTTGCGATGAATTATTTGGTGCATCTAACTTTGTCGCTAATCTAATATGGGCAAATAAAGAGGGTGGTGGAGGATCTGATAGTAAGTATTTTAGAGTTAAGCATGAGTATATATTGTGTTACGCCAAATCTATAGAAAGTTTGGTTATTAAAGGCGTTGGAATATCAAATGAAGATAGATATACAATGCAAGATGAATATGTAAAAAGACGGGGTAAGTATTACCTTCAAAAATTAAATCAGGCGAGTATCCAATATTCATCATCGTTAGATTATCCAATCAGTGCACCTGATGGAACATTATTATACCCTGCTATCGGGGGTAAGCAGGCTTGTTGGAGATGGTCTGAAGCCAAAGTGAAATGGGGACAGGAAAATGGGTTTATAGTAATGAAAAAGGACAGTCAGGGGGATTGGCAGGTATATAGTAAGCAATATATGAATGTTGATAATAATGATAAGCCAATAGTGAGGACGAATCGGCCTCTTGGTTTAATAGAAGAATATTCAAGTACTCAGGCATCTAAAAAGCTAGAATCTTTGTTTAATGCGAAAGTATTTGACTATTCAAAGCCGCACGAGTTAATCCATTATTTGTTATCATTGGCAACTGAAGAAAATGATATTGTGCTAGACTTTTTTTCTGGATCAGCAACGACAGCCCACGCAGTAATGCAACTTAATGCAGAAGACCAAGGGAATCGTAGATTCATTATGGTTCAACTTCCTGAAAAAACGACCGAAACCTCCGAGGCTTATAAAGCGGGCTATGTAACCATATGCGAAATCGGCAAAGAACGCATCCGCCGTGCTGCAAAGAAGATCAAAGAAGAAACTGGAGCGAACATAGACTATGGCTTCCGTGTATACCGACTAGACTCTAGCAACATGAAAGACATCTATTACACGCCTGACCGACTTGGCCAAATGAATCTGGATGATATGGCGTCGAACATTAAAGAAGACCGTACTGGGGAAGACTTGCTGATTCAAGTGATGCTGGAGTGTGGACTAGAGCTTTCATTGCCGATGGAATCCAAAGTAATCGAAGGTAAGACCGTCCACTACGTTGCAGGCAACTCCTTAATCGCTTGCTTTGATGACGAGGTGTCCGAGTCGGTTATCAAGAAGATTGCAGAGGATCAACCGCTTCGCGTTGTTTTCCGTGACAGTTCGTTCCGGGATGATTCTGCTCGAATCAATGTTGAAGAACTGTTCAAGCTACTCTCCCCAAGCACTGAAATTCAAGTGCTGTAAGGAGGGTGATCAGCGATGAAGATTAAATTCAAACACCAGCAGTTCCAATTGGATGCAGTAAAGAGCATTGTTGACGTATTTCAAGGACAGCCCAACGAATCCTCTCGCTTCACGCTTGATAAGGGTCGCCGACAAAAGAGTGTGGAAGTCGGCGATCTCTTTCAACAAACAAGCGGTAATGATTCGGAATATGGGTTCAAGAACAATCCTATCAAGCTAGTCGATCATGAAGTTCTGAGCAATATTCAAGCGGTACAACGCCAGAATGGGCTGAAATTATCGGAGCGGCTTGAGGGCAAGTACAATCTGACGGTTGAAATGGAAACTGGTACGGGTAAAACCTATACGTATATTCGGACGATGTTTGAATTGTACAAAAAGTACGGTTGGAGCAAATTCATCATCGTTGTTCCGTCGATTGCGATCCGTGAAGGTGTTCTGAAGACGTTTCAGATTACCGAAGACCACTTCATGGCGGAGTATGGATCGAAGGCACGTTACTTCGTTTATAATTCCAAGCAACTGCATCATATCGAGAAGTTCGCAAGTGACGCTGGCATTAACGTGATGATTATTAACGCTCAAGCGTTTAATGCGAGAGGTAAGGATGCAAGAAGAATTACGATGGAGCTGGATGACTTTGCATCCCGCAAGCCAATCGATGTAATCGCAAGCACCAATCCCATACTCATCATCGATGAGCCACAATCCGTCGAAGGTCAGAAGACGAAAGAGGCATTGAAGGATTTCAAAGCGTTGTTTACGCTGCGATATTCGGCAACTCATCGGGAAGACTACAACAAAGTCTATCGCCTCGATGCTCTGGATGCCTACAACATGAAACTGGTTAAGAAAATTAGCGTGAAAGGCATCTCAGTCAAAGGATCAAGTGGTACGAACAGTTACGTGTACCTCGAAGGCATTGATGTCAGCGACAAGCATGCTCCCGTTGCTAGACTAGAGTATGAAAAACGAACCAAAACCGGATTAACCAAAGTATCCAAGAAGATCGTCACAGGCGATGACCTCTATCAATTGTCCGAGAACTTGGAGCAGTATAAAGGTTACAAGGTATCCGAGATCAACGGACAGAATAACAGTATCAGCTTTATTAATGGAGTCACGCTGTTCGCCGGAGATGTGCAGGGTGATGTCAGCGAGCTTCATTTCCGGAGAATCCAGATTCGAGAGACGCTGAAATCTCACTTCGAGAAGGAGCGGGTGCTGTTTGATAAAGGGATTAAAGTACTCTCGCTATTCTTCATCGACGAAGTTGCCAAGTATCGAAAGTACGATAAAGACGGCAATGAACTGAACGGTGATTACGCGGATATTTTTGAAGAAGAGTACATGGAACTCCTGAATGAACAACTGTCATTGTTCGCAGATGACCCCTATGTTCAATATTTGAATACCATTCGAGTAAAAGATACGCATAAAGGGTACTTCTCCATCGACAAAAAGAGCAATCGGTTCGTTGATTCCAAAGTGTCTGCCAGAGAAACCGACTCCGATGATGCGGATGCATACGACCTGATTATGCGACAGAAGGAGCAACTTCTCAGCTTTGAGGAACCAACGCGGTTTATTTTCTCCCACTCGGCGTTGAAGGAAGGCTGGGACAACCCGAACGTTTTCCAGATTTGTACGCTCAAGCACAGTGATTCTACGATCAAGAAACGTCAAGAAGTTGGACGTGGATTGAGACTCTGCGTGAACAAGAATGGTGAACGGATCGATTCCAGTATTCCAGGCATTGACGTTCACGAGATCAATGCACTAACCGTTGTCGCAAGTGAATCCTATGAGCAATTTGCCAAGCAACTTCAGGGCGAGATTGCCGCGACTTTGTCGGATCGTCCACGCAAGGCAGACAATAGCTTCTTCTTGGAAAAAGTCCTTGTGAACGCCCGCGGCGAACAATTAAAGATCGATGAGCGACTCGCAACCAAGTTGCAAAACGCCTTCATCCGTAATGGCTATACCGATGATGACTACAATCTGACGGATGTCTATTTTGCAGCCGTAGAAGAACAAACCGTTAAACTGCCCGACGAGCTGAACGCACATCAAGAGCAGCTTATTGAACTGGTTAAAACGATCTATGTTGAAGGTAAGTCGGATATGACGAACGATGACCGAAAAAATACAGTTCCGAATATCACGGTAAACAGCAACTTCCATAAGAAAGAATTCAAGGAATTGTGGAGCCGGATCAATAAGAGATCGGTTTACACGGTTCAGTTCGATTCGGAAGAGTTGGTGCGGAAGAGCATCATGGCGATTGATATGAGCTTGGACGTGCCTTCCATTCGTTATTCCATCAAGCATGGGGAAATGAATGAGATCGAATCGCGTGAGCAATTGAAGCAGGGAGAAGCGTTCGTAATTCGAGAAACGGACGCAGACTATGTTCATCAAGCTGCGGCATCGAAGATCAAGTACGACTTAATCGGCAAGCTAATGGATGAAACGAAGCTCACCAGAAAAACGATTGTGGCCATCATGAAAGGCATCAAACAAGCGAAGTTCAAGCTGTTCCAGAAGAATCCTGAGGAGTTTATACTTCGGGCGTCCAGACTGATCAATGAGCAGAAGGCGACGACGATCATTGAATCCATAACGTATGATGTGATCAATGATACGTTCGATACCGATGTGTTCACGAAGAACACGTTGAAGGGACAGCTTGGGCAAAACGCGATAGCGGTTGAGAAGCACATTTACGACTATGTGGTGACGGATTCCAAGATCGAGCGGGCTTTTGCGAAAGAGCTGGATACGAGCAATGAAGTACACATTTACGCTAAGTTGCCGCGGGGCTTCTACATCCCTACTCCAGTTGGTGACTACAATCCAGACTGGGCAATTGTATTCAAAGAAGGCGACGTGAAGCACATATACTTTATTGCCGAGACGAAAGGTTCGTTGGACTCTATGGAGCTGCGTGAAGTCGAGAAAGCGAAGATTGAATGTGCACGACGGCATTTTGCCAAGCTGAACTCTGATCAACTGAAGTACGATGTAGTAAATAGCTATGAGAAGTTGATGGAGATTGTGAAGGGATAGATATTTATAAATTATCGCCGTACTCCGACTTGTTGGTGGAGAGCGGCGAATTTTTTATTTACGAATTAACTTAACATAGGTTAAGATTAGGTGGAAAATGTTTCTTGTAATTGTCATCTTATTTCTGTTGGTTAAGTATAAATGGGAGAGGATACTATGTCTGACGGTGGTAATAATGGTAATTGGGGAGACCACTATCCGGTGTCTTGCCCTCCTGGAAGTGCAAAGTCAAAAGATGTAACCCCGGTTTATAGATTAACATTAAACAATCCTCCACTGGATGAGGATTTTTATAGTCATAAAGAGGCAAATCTCCGCTATCCGCCAGATAAAGAATGTGAAGCCTGTGCAATCTCGGTGTTTACAGATCTAGATCAGATAAAAAAGGCTAAGAAGAAGATTGCTTTGTTCAAGAATAGAGGCCATATCATTGAAGGCCAAATAGTTAGTGAAACAGGCGTCGTCTCAGAACCAGATCATAAATCCCATATTAACTGGTGGGTCTATAGTGGGATTGATGTAAAAAAGTATTTTAAGGATAATTCCTAAGTTAGGGATGGTTTCTATGGATTATATTCTTCCTTTCCCTATTGGGGCCGTTAAAATTATTAACGTATTCGAGTATTACGACGGCCCTAAGGTGTTTGCTTGTGAAAGCATAACAGGACAAAAATACATGGTAAATTGGATCGATACAACCTCCAATAGCGACACATGGTTTTATGTGCCTGTGAGTGGAACGAGGTACCTTCTTATTCTGAATGGGAAGGTCTCTTTACGTGACTGCATTCTTCATTCGGAAAATAACTTGGTATTGGAAGTCCGGACACCAAAAGGACAAGATAATACTGTAGAGATCAATTTTAGAGAATTGAGTAGTATCGTTGAGGAGGAACTACCTGATCCCGATTCATTCTTAGAACTAGATCAGCAAGCACCAACTCTCCCTCCTCGAGAGGACACAACTATGACGGCTACTCGATCTGGAAGAGATGTTCTCGATATATCCTTGAATGTTAGTGACCAACATAGTAACGAAATCGATGCAGAACTATTAGGTGAAGTTCTGATTACTACACAAAATTTGGCTTACTACGTAGGATCTAACACTACAAGCAGCCGCGGACCTGTTGCAAGGGATATTATTAACGCAAATAAGTTGAAGGCAAGCGGTTTTTTTGCAGCATCCTTTGGAGTCCGTTTGAAGTCTGATACAGTACAAGGGCTCTTTGGTGATACTGATGCATCTAGTACTTTGGAAAAACTAATGGAACTCTTTGAGGCAACTCCTGAGGAAGAAAAGTTTAGAACAGTTGTCAAAGGACTCAGTATTAGAGCAATAAAGTCATATTACACATTATTAAATAAGTTAGATAATGAAGATACAAGGATTAAAGTTGAGTGGGCATCTCCTAATCAGAAATACAAGGAAGCTTTACTTGACTCTGGAAATATTAAAAAGGCAATAGACATTCTTATCAAAGAAACAAAAACGGAAATAAAGCAGATTGAGGTAAAAGGTATATTGGTTGGAGTAAATACTGATTCAAATAAGTTTTATTTACATGCAGAAGACGATGAGCACATTAGTGGCAATATTGGTGACGGTTTGAGAGATCAACAGTTTGTGGTCCCTGTTAAAGTGAAAGCAGTAGTTGAACAAAAGACAGAGATTCATGTATTTACCGAAGAAGAAAAGACTACCTACACCTTAATAACACTTGAGTAATCAATAAAAAGACACCCCCATTTCCCAATCGAAGGAAGTGGGGGTGTTGTAGTTAGTTTACCCTATCAATAGATACGGTGAACCGTATCATAAGTAGCGGCAAGTTTTTGGATTTAATGCAATCTATCCATTGTACTCGCTGGCATTTCTTATCCATTGGGGGACGTTGAACCCACAGCGGTTGCACTCTGCTCGCGTCATCGGCTAGCCTTGAATGCGGTTGCGACGACGAGGACTCCAGCGATAAGAGTGACGACGCTTGCCACCTGCAGCGCGGATTCGGCTCCGGTAGTGAAGGAGTCGATGATAGCGATTTGCTGAGCGGGAGCCGTAGTGACGGCTTCGGCTACCGTACGCGGAATCGGATCATCGTGTTGAAGGCTTGCCGGAAGATGCCGGGTGAAGCTCTCGGTCAATACGGTGCCGACAATCGCGACGCCGAGGGCGCTGCCAAGTTCCCGAGTTGCGGATTGAAGCCCTCCTGCGACCCCAGCTTGTTCGGCGGGCAGCGCCGCCGTGAGTTCGGCTGTCAGGCATGGGAGAGCGAGAGCAAAGCCAATCCCGATGAGGACGAGCCAGGCCGCGTAGGCGAGATAAGGCTGGTGTAAGGCAGAGGCTAGGCCGAACAGTCCGACACCGATGGAGAGGAAGGCAGCCGACAGCGTTGCGGGAATACCGACGCGCCTCACCAGGTCGGGAACATATCGAGCGACAAGCAGCATGGGCACCGTCATAGGAACAATCGCGAGCCCGGCTTGCAGGACGGAGTACCCGCGGCCGTACTGCAGGAGCGAAGCGTTGAGGTAGAACAAGCCAAAGCTGCCGAAAAACATTATAAGCATACCCAGGCTGACGGTGCTGATCAGGGGGATGCGGAACAGGCGAGGGTCGAGCAAGGGGTGACGAACTCGCAGTTCGACCACGACCCATGCAGAGCCGAGCAAGACACTGGCTCCGAACGCGGCGATGTCGATGGCACTGCTCCAACCGCTCTCCGGCCCCTCGATGATGCCGATTAAGAGAGCAATGGTTGCTGCGACGAGCAAGGCGGTGCCGGCAGGGTCAAGGCCGCGTGGGCTTCGGCTGCTGCGTTGTACGGCAAGAGCTGTCCAGATCGCGCAGAGAAGCGCAACTGGCACGATGGCCTCGAACAGGGTTCGCCATGATCCTGTAGTCAGCAAAGCCGCGCCGGCGATGTTGCCGACGAGCCCGCCTATGCCGGTGGTCGCGCCCCAGATGGCAAGGGCTCGGCCGCGCCGTTCGGTTGAGGTCGCGTGAACCAGCACTCCCACGCAGTTCGGAAGCGTCAGCGCCGCTCCGACGCCGGTGATCGCGCGGCCGAGGAGTAGGATGGCCACGTTCGCCGAGACGCCTGAGATCGCCGCGCCGGCCGCGAACGTGACGAGCCCAGCGATCAGCACACCCTTGCGTCCAAACCGGTCGCCAGCCGCGCCGCCCGGGATGACCAGGCAGGCGAACACGACGACATAAGCGTCAACGATCCACAGCAGCTCCGAGGAGCTCGGGTGCAGTCCGCTGGCCGCGAGCATTGGAGCAGCCAGATTGATAGCGGCGACGAGGCTCACGACCAGGATGGTGCATGCACACACGCAGGCCAGAACCAGCTTCTGATGCCAGGAAGAAGTCGCGGCATCAGGGGACCTTGTCTTTGGGGTACTCATTGGTGTCCTGCCCCTGTGTACGCACCAGCCATGATGTCATTTACCAATGTTGGTCCGGAAGGTTCCCAAGCGAGTAGTTTGCGGGTGCTCTCACTGGAGCCGTTCATGGAAAGTTTGAAGAAGCTGCCGACAAATCCAAAGTGAGCGCTGGCGTCCTCGTGTGCGACCGATATTACCGGGATGCCGAGGATGCTACCGATGGCTTCGGCAATCGTCCGGGTGGAGACAGCCTCCTCCGCGACCGCATGCAGGCGCGATCCGGCGGGCGCCTTCTCAAGTCCGAATCGGATGAGCTTGGCGGCATCAGAACGATGTACCGCGGACCAAGCGTGGGAGCCGTCCCCGATGTACCCGGACACACCCTGCTTACGCGCGGCGTTCACCAGGAAGTTGATGAAGCCCCAGTCTCCGGCCCCGTGAACCGTCGGCGCGAACCGGGCGATGATGGTTCGCACGCCGCGACCGACATAGTCGAGAGCAAGATTCTCTGCGCCTCCCCGGGCAGAGTCCGGACCCAAAGCTGGCGACGGGTCCGTCTCCAGTACCGATCGCCCCTGAACCAGACCGGACATGCCGTTGGCGACCACGAAAGGCCGGTCAGTACCGACGAGGGCTTCGGCGAGAGTCTCGACTGCGGCCCGTTCGGCGCGATCCGACTCCGACGGATTCGCCCAGTCGTGCTTGTTCGCCAGGTGGACAACAGCTTCGGCCTCGGTCGCTCCGCGGCGAAGAGAGTCGAGGTCGTCAAGATCCCCGCGCAGAGCCGTTGCGCCTTTCGCCTCGAGCGACGCTGCAGAACCATCCGACCGAGCCAATCCGACGACCTTGTGACCCGCTATCAGCAGCTCATCGACGGTGGCTGATCCGATCCACCCTGTTGCTCCAGTGACAAATACTTTCATCTGAATAACCTCCTTGCAGCCCTTTTGCGGGCTGCATCTATTATTTTTGCGGTTACTCGTATCGTCAGAGTGAAAGACGACGTCTGCCCCTTTACAATAACGAGACACCGTGTAACTTAATATACTAAAAACGATACATTGTGTCCAGTAATTAATTTTGAAGCAGGAAAAACGGTGGTGGGTTTGGATTAAGGGGCGATTTCACCGTAGTTTCTAGCCCTCTTAGGGCATCAATTGAAATAGCAGGCGACCGAACTGGCACAAGACGCCTGATGCGGCCTCGCCCAAGTTTCGAGTCACCGTGGAACGAAAATGCAATACATACGAGGCACAGTGTCCATATTTATATTTAAAATAGACAAGGAGCACGATCTCCGTGTATAGTTGAGGCATGAATATGGACAAAGAACACTATCATGGCGGTCGTCCCCGAAGCGAGCAAGCGAGGGCGGCTATTCTGAATGCGGCTGACGATCTCTTGGTCGAGGTCGGTTATGCGGCAATGACGATGAAGGGCATCTCCGAGAAGGCTGGAGTATCCCGGCAGACCGTGTATCGTTGGTGGTCCAATAAAGCGGAGATTCTGTTCGAGGCCAGCGTGGCCGATGCGGAGGAGGAACTAGCGATTAGCCCGACAGGGACTCCCTTGGACGACCTCGCGGCCTACCTGGAAGCGCTTGTGCGCTTCCTAGCGTACTCACCGGCAGGCGCTGCCTATCGGGCGCTCCTCGGCGAAGCGCAGCATGATTCCGCCGTAGCGGAGCTGCTCTCCGCGAAGGATCCGCTCGGCGACAGCGCACGGCTCGTGATCGCTCGTGCGCTCGGGAAGGACACGCTGCCAGTCCCGCTCGATCAGGCTACTGCCTTGCTGATCGGCCCGAGCTTCTTCTGGATTTTGAGCGGACGCGATCCCGTTCAGCTTGTCCCGCGGCAACTGGCCGAGGACTTCATACGCGATCTCCAGTCGCGACAGTCGCGGTGAGAGGGGCTTTTCTCGGAGCCCACCCAAATTTCATTAAATAAGTTGAAATGCAGAAAGACGCCCGAGAGGGCGTCTTTCGTTTTTATGATGACACAGTTAAACCTACCACAAGTGATTCCACCTTGCGTTTGCCGCCGTGCAAATATTACAAAAGGCGAATGTAAAGTGCCTTGGCGCAGAATTTCGCCTAAGTGATGATACGCCGAACCGTATCACAAGTAGGGCGAAATTCTTGACCTTAACCGCACAAGGGAACAGGCAAGGATTCAGTATGGAGAGAAAGATTTGGAGCGAGTTAAATTCCTCATGAAAAAGCCATTTGATCGGATGGCTTTTTTTGTTGTACCGTACGAGATATCTGTATGCGACTTAACGTCTTCGCGTATGTTCTTCAAACTCTAACCTGACATCTTATTGTCCAGTTTTAACGGATATACTGAAAACTAGGGGTGAGCGGATGCAAATCAGCAGATTATTTCAAGTCGTTTATATTTTATTGGAAAAGGGGGCTGTTACGGCCCCAGAGTTGGCTGAGCGGTTCGAAGTGTCTGTCAGAACGATTTATAGAGACGTTGAGGTTTTAAGCCAGGCTGGAGTTCCCATCTATACCAGCCAAGGCAAAGGAGGCGGCATTTCCCTTTCAGACAGGTTTGTCCTGAACAAATCTTTGCTTTCGGACAAGGAGCAGGATGAGATACTCTTTGCCTTACAAAGTTTGTCCATGGTCCAATTTCCTGATTCGGACGAGGTTCTCTCGAAGCTGAGCAGCTTGTTCAGGAAGAACAGCACCAACTGGATTGAGGTGGATTTCTCCTCCTGGGGAAGCGGGCAAAAACAAAAAGAGCTATATGGCCTGCTGAAACAGGCCATTCTGGAGCATAAAGTGATTTCGTTTACCTACTTGAGCGCGGCCGGAGAACAAAAAAACCGGAGAGGCGTTCCAGTGAAACTGCTTTTTAAGAATAGAGCCTGGTACGTTGAGGCCTATAGTTTCGAACAAAATGCTCTAAGAACCTTTAAGATTAACAGGATGTCGAATGTACAGCTTTTAGACGGAGACGAAGGTAAGCTCTTAGAGATTCAACAGGATTGGATGGAGGCTGCCGGGACTTCTCGTGCAGAAGTTAGGGTTAACGAAACGCCTAGAATCCCTCTGGTATTAAAAATAGAACCGGCGGGAGCCTATCGCATCGTGGATGAGTTTAAGGAAGAGAACATTTTGAAACAGGAAGACGGGTCTTTCCGGGTCACATCAGATATGCCTTCCGGAGAATGGCTTTATCAGTATCTTCTTTCATATGGAGATTTACTGGAAGTTATTGAACCGGCGTCTGTGAGGCTGGAGATGAAAAATCGCACGACCAAAATGGCCGAAAAATATTTTAGATAACTGGACACGCAGCTGTCAGGTTCTGTTGTTTAAACTAGCCTTGTATTCAAAACATACTAAGGAGGATTCAGCAGAACGATGGAAAACAGCCCGTACTTATTGGATATGAGCAAAGAATTTGCAGGTAAACGAGCCCTGGTGACCGGCGGAACTCGAGGAATCGGCAGGGCGATCGTCCAACGTCTGCATGCAGGAGGAGCTGAAGTGATAGCTGTGGCAAGATCGCTGCCCGAAGCATTTCCGGAGGGGGTAGGGTTCATTCAGGCCGATGTCAGCCTCCCAGAAGGTGTGGATCATATGATTCAGGAAACGATTCGAATGTTCGGCGGTCCGGATATTTTGATTAACAATGTGGGAGGTTCCTCAACCAGCACGGCAGGGGCTTTAGCTATAACAGATGAGGATTGGCAGACGACGTTTAACGCCAACCTGTTCTCATCCGTCCGTCTCGACCGTGGATTTCTGCCTTACATGGTTGAACAGCAAAGCGGAGTGATTATTCATATATCCTCTATTCAGCGTCAATTGCCGGGCAACATGACCATGCCTTATTCGGCAGCTAAAGCTGCGCTCGTTAACTACAGCAAGAACATCGCGACCCAATTCGGCCCTATGGGGATAAGAATCAACGCATTGGCACCGGGATTTACCGAAACGGAATCGGCGGAACGGTTAATCGAGAGAATGGCTGAACAAGCCGGAACGGACTATTTAGCTGCCCGCCAGCAGTTATTGGATGAGCTTGGCGGTATTCCTCTCGGCCGGCCGGCCAAACCTGAGGAGATTGCCGAGCTTGCCGCCTTCCTTGCTTCAAGCAGAGCCTCTTATATTACGGGCTGTGAGTATGTCATTGACGGCGGAACCATCCGCACAGTTTAACGAAATTACAAAGGAGTTGATCTTATGGAGCCTAGTCTACTTCCGCAAGTTATACAAGATTTTATAGCCGCTGCCAATAAACCCGATCCGGAGGCTTATGTCGACTGCTTTTCAGAAGATGCTCTTGTCCTCGATGAAGGTAAAGAATGGGCAGGCAAAGCTGCTATAAAAAAGTGGAGTGGCGAACATCACTTTGGTGCTAACATAACGCTTGAACTCCAACAGCATAAACAGCATGAGGAAGAAATCGTGGTGGTTTTTAAGGTTGACGGGGATTTCGATAAAACCGGCCTCCCGGATCCTCTTTATTTGGATTTTTATTTTCAGATTCGCCGCCTTAAGATTAAGCAGCTGACGATACGACTGTCTAAAGGATGGAACAATTAGAAGAACGCTAACCAGATAAGGGACGAGGTAAACCTAAAAATGATAGTAAATCACTTGATATTAAAGCTGAAAGACCGGAGTCCGAAGCATATCGAGCAAGTTCAAACCGTTCTGCTGAGCATGAGAGGGAAATAGACGTTCTTCTCGATGTTCAGGCTGAAGCTAATATTCGACCTGGCCCTTCCGCATATGATTTAATCCTGATCACCAAGTTTGCATCCTTAGAGGACATGGATGAATATTGCTGCAATGGGTGCTTGACTGGGGAGCGGGCGTAACCGTGTTGGAACCCGAATCATTCCGAAATCGGATTCGTGAGGAAGCCCAAAGAATTCTAGAACGCTACTGACATAATGTTGTCAGTAGCGTCTTTTTATAATTGGATATGTAAATGTAAAGGAGATGATATCTTGTGAATTTCGCTTCTGTACGCATCATTACTGACGACGTAGATCGTCTCGTCGAGTTCTATGAGAAAGTCATGGGGGTTTCTGCGGAGCGACCCGCGCCCGTATTTGCCGAACTCGTTGTGCCATCATGCACGCTTGCCATCGGCCACTCCCAGACGGCGCAGCTATTCGGCACCGGTTCCGTAGTGGGCGCCAATAATCGCACTGTCATTATTGAGTTCCGGGTCGACGATGTCGAAGCCGAATATGTGCGCTTGAAGCCATTTGTCGATAATTGGGTAATGGAACCGACCATGATGCCGTGGGGGAACCGTTCTATGCTGTTCCGCGATCCCGACGGCAACCTTCTTAACCTCTTCGAGCCGGTGACCGAGGATGCGATTAAACGGTTTAGAGGTAGACATTGACGGGCAGTAAAGGCTGGCCTTCAAACTTGCTGTTACAGACATCGCGGTGAGCCGTACCATAAGTAACGGTAAGTATTTTCGGAAGATCCCGCAGCAGACTTGGAAAATGGAGCAGGCCAACACGATCTGCTCTTCCAGGCATTGATTTTTTTGCCAAAATAGGATATTTTAAAAACAGCTTAGTGATAAGCAAGTTCCTGACACGAAGGGAGATGTGTTTTAATGGCTGCTACTTATATGGTGGTTCGGTCTTAAAACTGAATAGCAGGCATATGCGAAAAAGGCGGGGAAACGCCCGTATTATTTGCTATGCCATCCAAAGTAACCTTTCGTGAATATTGCTGTTTGCAGGATACGATGAAGGTCGTATCTTTTTTGCGTCCTGATGCCGCGCGACAGCAGCTTCTTTAGAGGCTGCTTGTCCGTGGCATTTTTGCGTCCAAAAAACAACATTAAAAAGGAGCTAACAAAAAAACATGATGGATTTGAAAACCTATGGCTACACAGAAATAGAAGCAATTTCCGATGGATTATTGCCCGGCAGGGTGACAGAGCTTCGGCGCGAGCGCTTCACGGTTATGACCGAGCGCGGCGAAGTAACGGCGGTGCTCAAAGGAACTTTCTATCACAGCGCGGAAACGCGCGTAGACTTTCCGTGTGTCGGTGATTTTATCCTGCTGCGCTACAACGAGAGCGGAGATTCTCTCATCGTCAAGGTATTACCCCGCCGCTCCAAGTTCTCACGCGCGGATTACTCAGGACATGCCGCAGGTTACACCAAAACCGTACTGGAACAGGTCGTAGCAACCAACTTTGACTATGTATTTATCCTTTCTTCGCTGAATTGGGATTTCAACGTTGCCCGCATCATGCGATACCTGACACAAGCCAGGCAGAGCGGCGGTCAGCCGGTTGTCATTCTGACCAAGGCGGATCTCGTCCCAGACTATAATCACGCGTTAGCAGAAGTCACACAAAGCATCCCTGATGTGCCGGTCCATGCGATCTGTAGTCATACAGGCCTGGGGTTGAGCGAACTCAATCCTTACTTGATGCCAGGTAAAACAGTTGTCTTCCTCGGCATGTCCGGCGTCGGTAAATCATCTTTGCTCAATGCGTTGATAGAGCAGGACGTAATGAAGGTTCAAGCGATTCGGGAGGTCGACAGCCGGGGGCGGCATACGACAACGCACCGTCAACTGTTTATGCTCCCCTCCGGAGCGATGGTGATCGATACGCCGGGTATGCGTGAGCTTGGGCTTTTTGATGCCGACGAAGGCATACGCGCAAGCTTCACGGATGTGGAGGCATGGTTCCCGCAATGCCGATTTACGGATTGCCGCCATCAGGCCGAGCCGGGCTGTGCCGTTCTCGCTGCGCTTGCCGACGGGTCGCTGCCGCGTGAACGGTGGGAGCATTATATGGCTCAACAGAATGAGAAGAAGTTTGTCCAGGATAAAATGGGCTACCTCATCGACAAGAGGGCTCGAAACAAATCGATCGCCATGTGGAGCAAGCAAACAAAGAAAAATGGGGGGTGGAAGAAATGAATATAAAAATCGAAACGCTGATCCATGCCTTGAGCCAACTATTCAAAAAGGATATCATCTCGGCCGACTGGCAAACCATGCCGTTACAGGGCGGAACAGTGGGAAATGTGTACCTGGTAACGGGCATTGCCGAAGTTGCAGGTGGTGAACAATTGCCCTACCGTATCGTGCTGAAAATCCAGAAGCAATGGGAGCGTTACGGGGATCCGGGTTCTTGGCGCCGGGAATATGACCTCTATGCGTCTGACCTCGGAACGACGTTCTCGGATGCCTTCCGCTGGCCGGTATGTTATCACGCCGAGATCAATGCTGAAGAAAATGAATTTCAGCTGTGGCTGGAATATATCGACGGCGTATCCGGTTTACACTTGACCGGTGACATGTATGAACAGGCCGCGCTGGAGTTAGGGCGCTATCAAGGCAAGCTGTATGCGGAGCAGCCCGCTGTCCTGCAGAGCTTGACCAATCTGAGCCATCCAGATCTCATGAAGAATACGTATCTGCGTTACCGGTCATGGCCGGTCGTCTACGATTATATACGCTCGGAGGATTGCGAATTCCCACAGCACCTGCGGCGAATGCTCATCGACATCGATGAGCACGCAGACGAGATATTCGCCCGCATCGAAAAGTTGCCCCTCGTGCTATGCCACCGGGACTTCTGGGTGACCAACCTGATCTATGCCGACGGGACGATGGTACTTATCGACTGGGATACATCCGGATGGGGCTACCTGGGCGAGGATCTCGCAAGCCTGATTGCGGACGAAGCGGATATCGATCACATGGTCGAATACTACCATCGATGTGTCCCCGCATATTACAAAGGCTATTCGGAGTATGCGGATGCACCCCCTATCTCCGATCATTGCGTCTACGAGATGATCCTTCTCGCATTTGGGTACAGGCTTGTTGAGTGGTATCTTCACACTGAGGACGAAGAGGAGAAGAAGGAGCATGTCCGTACGCTCCAAAAAATCTATGAAATGAAGCCCGGTCCTGCACAGAGTTGACTCTAAAAAAGAAACTCCAAAAACCTTGAATGTAGTGGTTTTTTGGAGTTTCTTTCATCGGCGCCCGTAATATCATATTGATGATGGACAATTGGTGCTGATAAAATAGATATATGTCAACCCCAATAAACACTACCAAATTATATATGCCTGCGCTCCGGTCAAAGGCGGTTATACGGCAACGGTTAACTGAACGACTAAACAAAGGTCTGCACCGCAAGTTGACCCTGATCTCCGCACCGGCGGGCTATGGCAAAACGACGTTAGTCTGCGAATGGCTGGCCGGTTGCGAACGACCGGCCGCATGGCTTTCGCTTGAACAGGGAGATACCGAACTTACGCGCTTTTTGACGTATATGATTTCCGCTCTTCAGACCCTATCGGAGAATATAGGAGAAGGCGCGCGCTCTGTACTCCGCTCACCTCAACCGGCACCGACCGTATCCATCCTGACGGCTCTTCTGAATGAACTTTCGACCATTCCGTTTCCTTTCATCCTTGTCCTTGATGATTATCATGCCGCCAGTTCGAGAGAGGTCGACGAAGCTATATGCTTCTTGCTGGACCACCTTCCTACACAGATGCACCTTGTCCTAACGACCCGCGAGAACCCTGCCATATCTCTGCCGCGATTGCGGGCTCGGGATCAATTAACCGAGCTGCGCGCTGCCGATATGAGATTTACTCTTCCCGAAGCCGAAGTCCTCTTCAACCATGTCATGGAACTAAATCTCTCCATGGACCATATAACCGAGTTGCAATCACGTACCGAGGGATGGGCTGCGGGCCTGCGCCTGGCTGCAATTTCTATACAGGAAGACCACGATGCCGGTCGGCTCCTTCAGTCTTTCACGGGCAATCACCATTTTGTGCTGGATTATCTGGCCGAGGAGGTCTTGCAACGGCAGCCTTCAGCTGTACAGGATTTTTTACTGCGAACCTCTATCCTCGACCGAATGTGCGGATCGTTATGTGATGACATGGTTCCCCATCCTGAGATTTCCGGCAATGAAATGTTAATCGGGCTTGATCGTAAAAACTTGTTTGTTGTTCCTCTGGATCGAGAACGACGGTGGTATCGCTACCACCATTTGTTCGCGGATATCCTCCGCAGACGGCTGCTGGAAAGTATGGACGACAGCGATATCTACGAATTGCACCAACGAGCAAGCATTTGGTATGAAGGTCATGGTTTCGAGATCGAGGCGTTTCATCATGCCGTAGAAGCTCGGGACATCACGCGAAGCTCGCGCCTGCTTCAAGGCGGCGGGATGCCGTTGCATCTGCGAGGGGCTGCTGGAATGGCGCTCGATTGGCTAGATTCGTTGCCTTCCAAGGAACTGGATGTAAGACCGGAGTTATGGGTGTATTATGGTTCTGCTCTATTGATTGCCGGTAAACCGACGGGGGTCGAACAGAAGCTCCGAGCGGCAGAAGCTGCATTGGAAGGCATGGAGCAAGACGCCGGCGTCAAGGAACTGATCGGATGGATTGCGGCTACCCGCGCGACATTGGCCTCTTTGATGTTAGCTGATGATCACCAGGGTGCGGAGTCGAATCTACAAGTGGCCGAAGCGGCAATGCAAGTCTCGGGACTCGAAGATAAGACCGATGAACTTGTAGGATTAATTACGCCTCCTTGGAATGCGGGAAAAAATGAAACAGACGGAATAGTCGAAGTTATCGCCCAATCACGTCGTGCGCTTGCCTATTTAAGACCCGATAACCTACCGGCCCGGACGGCATCCGCTTGGATGCTGGGCGTTGCCTGCCAGAGGCGGGGAGATTATGCCGAGGCTTGCGACGCTTATAACGAAGTCATAGCCAATTGCCGAATGCTCGATCATCAGCTGATGGGGGTAACGGCCATTATTGGAATCGCCCAGATTAGAGAAGCAGAAGGGCGTCACGATCTGGCAGCAGAGCGTTACCGGGAGGCTCTAAGGCTTGCTGACGGTCTGCCGCACCCGGCAATCAACGAAGCTCAAACGGGCCTGGAGCGAATGCGCCGCGTCATCGAATCCGGAATGAAGGGCAACCGGATCGAGCCGCTTAGCCAACGGGAAATCGAAGTACTGCAGCTCATCGCCCAGGGACTCTCCAATCGGGAAATCGCAGAGAAGCTCTTCTTGGCATTGGATACGGTGAAAGGCCACAATCGAAGGATTTTTGAGAAGCTCCACGTCCAACGACGCACGGAAGCGATCGCTCGCGCCCGCGAACTCAATTTGATATGAACACTCCAAAACCACACTAAAGTGTCTACGGGCCCGATCCTCTTCGAGCTATACTGCAAGTAATTAGCTGGGAGAGGAGATCAAGCATGAGAAAAATGGAGAGAGTGGTGGGGGTATTATTTTTATTGTCGACGGGCGCATTCTTGGTGGGAAGCGGGATCCTGGATCCTATTTTGCATCGAACGGACTTGCTGGTCAGTGTAGATTCCGATCGAATGAGCATGTTTGCAGGATGGTTCTTGGAGCTAATTAACGCCATTGCGGTTGTGGGGATTGCCATGTTGCTGCAGCCGACGTTAAAGAAATATCATGAGGCGTTTGCGTTCGGGTACTTCGCTTCCCGGGTCATGGAGTCGGCCTTGTTAATGTTAAGTTTAATCGGTCCGCTCATCCTTCTCGCGTTAAATAAACCGTCTACATCCGCAGGAGTTTCCGGTTCCGGTGACTCATACCTGCAAATGTTAGGGAATTTAGCGGTAGAAGCCCACTATTTGCTATTTGATATGGCCATGCTTGTGCTGAGTTTAGGCAGCTTGTTATTTTGTTATATTCTCTATCGATCGAGACTGGTTCCACAATGGTTGTCCATAATCGGCTTGATTGGGTATACGTGCTTGTTAGCAAGCAGTTCTTTGTCCATAGCCGGCCTAGATCTCGGAACGGTTCTTTACATCCCTGGAGCGATATTTGAAATTGTCTTGCCGGTTTGGCTCATAGTGAAGGGATTTAATCCGCATACGCAAGTTTCCGCGAAATAAAATTGGGTTAAGATCCTTTACCGCGTCGATCTGGATCCGATGATTATATAAATATTGAATTTATGTTGGAGAGGAAGGTAAGGGCATGAGAGTAAAATTAGAAGGGATCACTGTTTTGGCGCTTGATGTTCCTAATTTGACTGGCTTTTATCGTGATGTCCTGGGATTTAAGGTTATTATAGAAGAAGAACATTACACGGAATTTGAAAATAATGGCGTTCGTCTAGCCATTTTCTCGGCACCATTAATGGCAGATAACACAAACGGTCACCCTTCTTTTGGGGAAGAGCGTAAAGGGCAAGCCTTTGAGCTTAACTTCGAATGTGATTCTCCTGCGGATGTCTACATGATGTATGATGATTTTGTTTCCAAAGGGGCTACGGGGATAGCAGAGCCGAAGGTCATGTCCTGGGGGCACACTACGGGCTTCTTTGCAGATCCAGAAGGCAACATCCATTCTCTCTTTGCAGTTAACCCCGTAACGGCGGAGAATGCCTAATAAATTCGATGCTGACAGGGATTGATGATTATATTTAAGGCTTCCCTATAATTTAATGGAATTTTTGACAGGAGCCGGGAAGATATTCTGGCCGAAGTTGAGTATGTGAGATATTTATTCGAGCATGGCGGAAGTGTCTCGGACGTCGTCAGCTCTCGGAAGGGGAACTTGCTGGAAGAGATCATTCATAATCACCATACCTTCTTTACCTGCTTACGAGAAACTGATTCCCGATTCGTTGCCTCTGCTTTGTTGGTTTAAAAAGGTGAAATAGGAAGGGCCACCCTGAAAAGGATGGCCTTTAAACTTACCGTTACTGACAGCACAGTGAGCCGTATCATAAATAATTTGCGATTATCAAATTTGGGTCCTTCTAAAATCTGTAAAAATAGGGCATGGAAAGAGAGGAATAACACCTTATGACCCAAGAAGAAGTGCTGAGCGGCGGAAATGTAAACCATATCGTGCGTGTGGGGGATACTGTTCGCCGTCCTACAGGATATTGGAGTCCAAGTGTTCATGAATTACTCAAACATTTGGAGAAACAAGGATTTGATGGGGCTCCAAGATTCCTAGGAATCGATGACTCGGATCGTGAAATATTGACATTTGTTACTGGAGATATTAATCAGCCAGAACTTGAATCGTACACATGGTGGACGGACGAAACACTCGCGGGTTTTGCGCGCCTTTTACGTCAGTTCCATGATACGGCCCGATCCTTCACTCCCAGTAATGAGGCCAAATGGCAGCTTACATTCCGCTTGGCGGTTTCGCGCCTGACTTTTCTTCGGGAAAAATGGAAGTGATGCCATATCAGCGTGAAAAAAATGCTGTAGAGCGCCGCGAGAGAATCCATCTGTTTTTTGAATCTTACGGAATTCCCGCCCCTAACAATTTGCAGGAGTGGATTATTGAACGATTGACTGTACTGTGCGAGACGATGAAAAACTTTGCCGCTAACGGAAACCAAGCCTTTCAAAAAAAGATTGATGAAGGGCAGTTAGCTCACTATGAGAATGAGATTAAATTTGTAAAAGATCATTTCGAGGATTGGGTATAGAATTCGAATCGACGACCGCCGCTTATTACATTTTTCTTAAATAAAACCTCCATTAACACGGAGAGTTTGTCCCGTAACCCACTGCGATTCATTGCTCGCAAGAAAGAGGATCACGCCGGCAATATCCTCGGTTTCCCCGAGTCTTCCGAATGCGTTCATGTTGGCAAGCCCCTGGATTTGTTCGGGTGTTTTGCCAACCGTGAACAGCTCGGTATTTATAGGCCCAGGCGCTACGGCATTAATCGTGATATTTCTCTTTCCAAGCTCTTTGGCCAGTTGACGCGTGAATTGTTCGACGGCTCCTTTGGAGCCTGCATAAAGACTGTAGGCCGGGAACATCTGACCCGCCACCGAAGTGGAGAAGTTGATGATGCGGCCCCCCGGATTCAGATGCTTGGCGGCAAGCTGGCATGAAAAATAGGTCCCTTTGACATTAATCGCGAATAGCTGGTCATAATCCGCTTCCGTAATATCGCCAATCGGTTTGGTAATGATGATCCCTGCGTTATTCACTACAATATCAAGCTTTCCGAACGTTTTAAGCGCTTCTTGATAAAGTTTTTCCAACTCGCTCAAACGGCTGATATCCGCCTGAATCGCTGTTGCTTCTCCGCCGTTTTTTCGAATGTTCCGAACAACCTCGGCCGCCTGATCGGAACGGTTCGCAAAATTGATGACCACCTTGGCGCCATGATGTGCCAAATCCTCGGCTATCGTCTTGC
Organism: Paenibacillus haidiansis; assembly: GCF_036553665.1. NCBI lineage: Bacteria > Bacillati > Bacillota > Bacilli > Caryophanales > Paenibacillaceae > Paenibacillus > Paenibacillus haidiansis. The sequence continues at coordinate 78,032 of NZ_JAZHPZ010000005.1, forward strand.
CGATACCTCTGGATGCTCCGGTGACCAAGGCAACTTTGCCGGCAAGTTTCTTTTCCATTGCAATGATCTCCTTTTTTAAAGTATGGATAAGAGAGTGCGTTAAGCAACCGGGTAATCCATAACGACGATTCCTTCAACAAATGGGCCGATGGATCGTAAAAAAATTTGATGCAGGGGGTGTTGAACATAATCCCGGCAAGCCTGTTGATCCTCAAAAGTAACCCGGATTCCCAGCGTAAAGCCCTGCATGTGCTCTTTTTCCTCCGTCATGTTAATTCCGGCGCTAAGATCCACGATCCCCGGAATGTTCCCTTTAAAGTCATGCGCGCGTTTTACCGCATCTTCTTTCTCCGTATCGGAAACATCGGGCTTGAACTTCAATAGCACAATATGCTCAAACATCTTTCTCCCTCCCAGGTTCCCGTTTTATATTTGTTTTCAATTGCTTCATTTGGGAAATTTCCTTCATCCATCCCGCGAAATTTTCGGCTACGAGATCAAGGTGCTTAACGGTAGGCTCATCGGTCAGCTCACCCATCTCATTAAACTTTTCATGAACAAGGCCGATGTATACTTCATTTCCCGGCAACAGCGGTGAGGAAATGCCGGATGCAAACAAGATGTCGCGCAGATGGCCCTGTGCTTTTACCGACCCCAACAAACCCATGGAAGACCCTACAATCCATGAGGGTTTCCCGATCATGACTCGGTCGACGCGGGATAACCAGTCAATGGCATTCGCCATAACGCCGGGAATGGTCGAATTATATTCCGGAGTAACCCATAACACGGCATCGGCAGCAGCGACTTTGCTTTTAAAATCAATAACCGGCTGCGGCGGAACAGACTCGATATCCTGATCGTAAAAGGGGAGATCCCGAATGTTCAGCACATCCAACTGAAAGAGATGCCGATAACGGTTTTGGATATAGCGGGCTAATTTCAAGTTGTATGACTCTTTGCGAATGCTTCCGACAATGGCGGCTACTTTCATTTTCATCACCTCAATGATATGGTCTGAATGGAAAACCGATTTAAAGGATAATCGTTGTCCTATCCATTCTTGCTATTCTCCCTAAGGAGGACATAGACTAGTGTATATGGGTCTGACGAGGTTAGGGAGAGATCCGGTTATCGTAGGATTAGGAATCCTATGTTCATTAAATAGTAGGGGGGGGATGGAGATCATGTCGAACAGATTGGATCGTTATGAGGAATTGTCCCGTTTTTTACGTTCACGCCGTGAAAGAATGACTCCGAGGGAGGCAGGATTGCCGGAATCCGGACGTAGGCGTACACCCGGACTTCGCCGCAGCGAGGTGGCGCTGCTTGCAGACGTAGGATTGGATTGGTACACCTACTTGGAACAAGGCCGTCATATCAACGTATCCGCTGAGGTTCTGGATCGAATAGCAGAAGTGCTCCGGTTAGATGAATCGGAACGGAGGCATTTGTACCATCTTGCCCGTAAGCAAATTCCCTTGAGCGATACGAAACAACCCTCTAAGGTAACGCCGGAACTTCAACGCTTTTTGGATAGTCAAAACCTGTCCCCTTCAAGTGTCATGGATGCACGCATGAATATCATTGCCTGGAATGAGGCCTACTGCGCATTGAATGGGGATCTCTCGGCTATGTCGGATAGGGAACGAAATTTTGTATGGATGACATTTACGTCCTCCCGTTTCCGCTATGTCAAGGGAGACCAATGGGAACTGCATGCCAGGCGGATCGTCGCTAATTTCCATGCCGGGTATGCGCGTCACGGCGACGATCCTTGGTGGTCTGAGCAGTTTGAGGCGCTGTCACAGGCTAGCGGGGAGTTTCGGGAATTTTGGGATTCGCACGAGGTTCTTGATGCCATGGATGCTCCCAAGACACTGCATTGTCCGAATCTAGGAAAATTAAATTTTGATCTTGTATCGTTTCAGTATTTGAACGATCCAAATTTGACCGTTTCCATTCATGTACCTCACCAAGACGGCACGGTGGAAAAAATGCAGCGGCTGGTAATCGATTATCAGAGCCAGCAGACAGAGTCGCTTGAATCTCGAAGAGTTTAGAATGAGGCAACCGGTCTTAGATAATCTTCCTCAGAATGTTTTGAGGAGGATTTTTTCATTTCTATTCAGGCGGACAAACCGGGTTGGATGTTCTAGCCGACACTCTTTGCTCTATCCGTATTAGTAGAATTGATAAACTGGTGTTGGAAACAAAACAACAAATGCGGATTGTAAAAAAATTAACAGTAACGGGATTTTTTTGAGTCACCAATCGTGTTATATGCAGGAGGCGAAAAAATGGAGAACAATTCTTTATTGCGTACGGATAAAGAATTGGCAGAACTATATCAACGGCATGCAGATCTAGTTTATAGGCTTTGCTATATATATTTGAAAAATTCCGTTGATGCAGAAGACGCTGTTCAATCTGTATTTCTAAAGCTGATTAAATCCCAAATGGTTTTCAATGATCACGAGCATGAAAAAGCGTGGTTGACGGTAACCACCAGAAATTACTGTAATGACGTGCTTAAATATTGGTGGAAATCCCGTCGTGTCGATTTGGATGCTTTACCGGAAGTTGCTGATTGGAGTTACGCTAAGCCATCGGGAAATGTGTTGGAAAAACTGCTGTCGCTTCCCGAAAAATACAAAATAGTTCTATATCTTTATTATTTCGAGGAATATTCGGTAAGAGAAATATCAGAGATGTTGGGACAGAAAGAAAGCACGATCCAAACGCAACTATCCAGAGGTCGCAAGCGCCTTAAAATTGACTTGGGAGGGAATTACTTTGAGTAACAAGAATATCAATCAGCTTTTTGAAGTGCTTACCCCTAAAACCGAACAAAAAGAAAAAATGTTTCATAACATTTTAGTGCAAAGCAAGGATGAAAATAAAAAGTACAGAGGATATACTCTTGCGAAACGTTTAAGACCCGCAGTATTGGCTGCCGTGTTGATGGTTTGTTTGGCTACAACCGCTTTTGCAGCGACATATATGGGATTGGATGAAAAGTTTATGAAGTTTCTTAATCCGGTAAATCATGAGCAGGCAGAATATTTGTCAAATGGCGCTTATGTGGTTGATAAACAGGTAAAAAACAAGAATGGAACGCTTAAAATTAAGCAAGTGATCGGTGACAGTAATCTGACCTATATTTTAATGGATTTTTCCGCACCGAAGGGTACGATACTAGACGCAACACGTTACCGCTTTTTGGACTACGACATAACGGACAATCAGGATTATAGGAGCGTAGGGTTTAAAGTGCTTGACGATGGCAACCGGAGTGACAACAAGATTAGTTTAGTAATGACAATCGTGACGAAAAGTTCCATTGCCGGTCAAGACATTCATTTCCAACTCAAAGATCTACAAGCGGCAGATCCTTTCCCAGGTATTTTTACAACGGTCATACCAGGCGTTTGGGGAACAGATTTTAAGCTGGATTTCAAGGAGTACTCTACTCCTTATGAGGTCAATAAAAACATATCCATGTTTGGTTATGGGGCGGTACTCAAAACAATCTCCGTCTCACCGATTTCGGTTTCGTTAAAGATTGAGAGCAGTTCAATGAAAGAGATTAACGAAGCTGCTGGATCATTAAAGGAAATCGGCCCTAATCAGATCTTGGATAACTACCCTATCACGATAAAGTACCAGGACGGTACATCGGAAACGACAAGCCTGTTTAACGGAATACATTTGATGGAGAATGGTACTCAACTATTTACAGTTAAAATGTTTGAAAAAGTGATTAATGACAAGGAAATCGCATCAATCGTCTTTTTTGATAAGGAAATACCGATTAAAAACTGAATCATAGCTATAACGAGTGAGCAAGAATAAACGTACTTGCTCACTCTGTTTGTCTTTTCTTGAAGGTTAGATTTCCTGAACTCTCCGCTACCAGTGTTCGCCTAGTTTGCAGAAGACAGTGGAAAAGATAAGTACAATGCTTTACCAATGATGTGATTAGGGGAGAACCGTATCATAAGTAGGGCTAAATTTTTTGGGACTGGGCTTTCCGTGAGGTCAAATTTGGTAGTCCCCTCTAAAGGCCTTTCGATTCCTTGCAGTCCCAGTTAGCATAGGAATGGAGATCAGAAGACTGATTACGACCGGAACAATAGAGCCCTCAAGTCCAAAGTCGCCCCCCGTGAGAAGTGCGGCACCGTTCACCTTTACAGTAAATAGACCGTGAGCAGCGTGTCCGGAAACAGGAATGCCAAGCAAGCCTTCAATGGCATTCCAAGCAAATGCAATCCCATGGTAAACCATAAGTTCCGCCGCCACAAGAAAGCGGCTCCGAGCAGAACCCCTGCTTCCAGGGCTATGGCGAACGCGCTCCATAATGTTGCTCCTGAATTGCCAAGATGGGCAACTCCAAAAAATAGAGAGGTCACGGCAAGTGCGAGCGTTTTTCCCCCCAATTTATCGATGGCTTGCAACATAAGTCCCCGGAAGATAAGTTCCTCGACAATGGCTGCTCCTAAAGCTGCTTCAATGGAGGAAACCAGAACAAAACTCGTGTCCGTGGAACCTGCCCACTGAAAGGAGTACCCTCCCAGAGCCATAATAATAAAAGCGGATCCCGTGATAAAAAGGGTCCCGATTAGTACGCCCAGAACCGTTTCAATCCCTGCGCGCTGTCTGGATATCTCCGGAGTGGATTGCCGGGCCAGGTATGTCAGCGTGAGCTTATAAACCAAGATGGCAAGAAACCCCGTTATTAGAGTAAAAATAAGGGAAACAATCCCATCTACTTGCGCTGTCAGCTGCCGGAATAACGTATCTATGAGAATAATGCCGATCGCCCCGGCAATCATCCAGACGATGGGAAAGCCCCAAAATGAACTCCAAGCGCTCAACTTTCTTCCAGGATGCAGCAGCCCTTTATTTTTAGCCCTTTTTTTCTTCATGCCTTTCATCGCCTCTTTTACAGTTTGATGCTCTGAGTATAGGCCGAAAAAGTCATAAAGAGACAGTGCGCTTTGGTCATAATTTATTCTATGGCTATATTCAAAAAAGCGGCTTTTCAATGATCCAAAATTCCCGAATCTCGGGCTTTACGGGCGGCCTCCCGCCGCCCTTTTACGTGAAGCTTCGAATAAATCGTCGAAATATAATTTTTAACCGTTCCTTCACTAAGATACAACACCTCGGCAATATCCTGATTAACGCAGGCCGGCAGCCAGCTTATGCAACACTTCTATTTCACGGCCGGAGAGCCCGAATTCATTATTTTTCGGAGGGGTGGTATTGTTGATGTTCTTGATCATTTTACTCGCCATTTCCTGCGTAATTAAAGTCCCACCCGCCTGAACCACCCGTATGCCTGCCGCCAGGTCTCTAGGATGAATGGCTTTGAGGAGATAACCTTCCGCACCATGGCTTAACGCCGCTAACACATATTCTACTTCTTTATAGGAGGTCAGCATGATGATTTTGGTTGCCGGCATTCGCTCTTTAATCAGGGCCGTTGCGGCGACGCCGTCCATGACCGGCATGTTTACATCCATCAACACCATATCCGGTTTAAACTGCTCGCAGCCCTTTAGGGCTTCTTCTCCATTTTTGGCTAAACCGACAATTTCCAAATCCTCTTCCATGGACAGTACGATATGTAAGCTCTCAAGAATTAACTCTTGATCATCCGCAAGCAGCACTTTAATCTTCGCCATGCGGCATCGCTCCTTTCAGCGGGATTTCGCATCGGACCTCGGTTATCATCGGAATTCCCTCCCCGGATGATAGGTGCAGGCTGCCTCCCAACCGCTCAACCCGATGTTTCATCGTGGTCAAGCCGAAACCATAATGGAGCTTGTCGATCGGTTTGCCGTTATTTCGAACGGTTAATTGCAGACGGCTCTCGGAAAATGTAAGCTCCAGATGCAGTTGAGATGCTTTTCCGTGTTTTAGTGCATTTGTAAAAGACTCCTGGATGACCCGCAGGACCGCTTGCCGTACTTCAAAACGTATGGACCGCTCTGTCTCCGGCAGACTCAAAGTCAGGGCTGTACCCGTGTGCTCCCGGAAACGGACCGCAAGGGATTCAACCTGTCGGATCAGACTGGATTCCTCTTCTTCCCCCATCTCGTGTACGATGCTTCTCATTTCGTCCAGATTTGTCTCAGCCAATGCCCTTAAGCGGATTAACCGGTCTTTGGCCTCGGCGGGCTTGCTATCCATAAGGGCAATAGAAGCATCCAGGCTCAGGATGAGTGAGATAAAGGAATGACCCAGCGTATCATGAAGCTCCTTGGACATGCGGTTGCGTTCTTCAAGCAACGTCATTTTCTCGATCTCGGCCGAGTAGTGAGTTAAGAGCTTATTTTGACGCTCCACTTCGGCTGCCAGTTTATTCTTCTGAGCATAGGCATTGGCGACGAAGCTTGCCCACATACCGATGAAGCAGAACAGCAGATTGTCTGTTCCGATACTTAGGGTCTGCTCCCAAGATATTCTTAAGTGGGACTGAAAGGAAAAAGGAATGACAGCGAGTAGGGGAATGATCCAGAGGCTTTGCTTCGTTAATAAGTACCCCATTGCAAGACTCGGCAGCAAATAATCCGCTTTTGAAGTCAGAGCCGGATCAATGACAGAATGCACATAATAAGAACCGCCAAGCAATAGCTCCAGTATGCAAAACCAGACTTTGTTCATTCGGTGCCCAGGAAACCAGAACAGCAAAGGGACGACAAGGGCTATGCTCAGCCAGGTCGCGTTAAATAACGTCCGGTTCGAAAACTCACTTTCTGCCAGAACCCGGGAATACAGCAGAATATAATGGTATAAACGAAGGACAAATATACCCCAATCCATGAAAGATAAGATTTTTTTCATAGCACCATCATACAGGAAATCCAAAAAACTTGGGTGAAGAATAAAAAAAGATCCCTAATACTGCGCCTATGGCTGATAATAAACGGCATCCATTTTCGCTCAAGGCTTATTCATTTCTTTTGCCATCAAATTAGGAAGGAAGTCGGGGAAGTATTTACCGGCGAAACGAAAAAATTTTGAAAAACCAGGTACTACACGTTTTTTGTTTTTTTCCATACCTTTGATTCCATGCTTAACGAGAGTCTTCAAACTCATATTTGGACCCCCTTTCTGTATGTCCGGTTCAAGATTGGTCTCGGCAACGAGAGGGGGGACAAGCTCCATGACGTGAATATTTTTATTCGATTTCTTTAGCTGTATGCGAAGTGCGTCGGTAAACATATGCACGCCTGCCTTGGTTGCGGAATACACAGGCTGAGTTGGCGAAGTAATATAGGACAGGCCAGAGCTTACGGTTACGATCATGGCTTCTCTTTGTTTGGAGAATAGGGGAAGCAATGCTCTTGTCATCCATATGGTCCCTTTTAAATTTGTTTCGACTTCAGAGGTTGCCTGTTCCAAATCAGCGTTTTCTTCCAGCATATGAAATGAACGCATGATGCCTGCTGAGTTGATTAAGATATTTGCCTCTGGATAGTGTTCATGAATGAATGCTGCCATTGAGCGAACAGAATCCGCATTTGAAACGTCACCTTGAAGCCCGACTAGTTCTTTATTATCTTTTGTTATTTTATCGATGGTTTCTTGATTACGACCAATAACAATGACTTTATTGCCGCGTTTCAACAATTCCTTGGCAAAGGCAAGACCAATACCCGAAGTACCGCCTGTGATGATAATTGTATTTTTATTAAGCTCCATATTGATTCTCCTTCGCTAGTTACAACTTTTAATTTTTGTAACTTAGTAATAATATCAAAATATACTGTTCAGTTACAAAAGTCAACATTTGTAACTGAAAGGGTTTGTAGTTATAATGAATGCATGAAAAGTTTAAGCAGAGAACTAATATTGGAAACCGCTCACCGAATGGTGGCTGAACAAGGCATGGAGAAAGTTAATCTCTCAAAAGTCGCAAATGAACTAGGAACGACTCATGCGGCGATCTATAAGTATTTCGCGGGAAAAGAAGAACTATGGACTGCTCTTGCAAGTTCATGGCTTAATCATGAATTGGCAGTACTTTTTCCTTTTAAAACTGAAAATTATTCATCTAGAAGAGAAATCGTTCATGACTGGTTATGGAGCTTAAGCGAATCCAAATACCAATCTTATTTACGTGAGCCGGAAATGTTCAAGTTATATACTACCTATATTGATGGAAATCCAATTGTATGGGCTAGGCACGTTGAAGATTTGGCGGGAAGCTTGAAGGAGGCAAGCAAAATTGAAGACGACGGGTTTTTACATGCCATTCTGTTGGCATTCTCCTGGTTTTCCGCGCCGGCCTTTGCAGAGAAGTGGTTATTGATTGACATTAAAAGAGAATTTGAAGGGGTCTGGAAGCTGGTTGAAGCGGGAATATTAGAATAACCCATTGGGATAGCGGGGGAACATATAATGAACAAAACCGATCGACAACTCGCCATAATGCTTGAGCTGCAACGGAACAGGGTGTTGAGAGCGGAAGATTTGGCGTCTCTATTTGAGACTAGTGTGCGGACAATATATCGGGATATACACGCTCTGAGTGAAATGGGTGTTCCGATCCTTGGTGCTCCCGGGCAAGGTTATTCCCTAATGAAGGGATATTTTCTTCCGCCGGTCGGGTTTTCTGCTGAAGAGGCCGTAGCCTTGCTTATGGGTACTGACTTTATCGAGCAACGGTTGGATGGTGATTATGGAAGTGTAACCAAGGCGGCCCGGCGCAAAATTGAAGCGATCTTGCCGGAACCGGTGCGCGGCGAGTCGACACGCGTTCGGGAAACGATGCGGCTTCTTCATGCCGGTGAGCCGGTTACCAGTTGGAAGGAAAAGGACTATCTCGGACAAGCGAGGCGGGCGATTATGGAACGCCGAAAATTGCGTATTTCGTATCTGAAGAAAATGCCGGAAGCGGACGGCAATCGGAAGAGCGTGCGCGAGGTTGCCCCATACGGATTGGTGCTTGTTCAGGGGAATTGGATTTTGATTGCGCATTGCGACTTGCGGCAGGAAATTCGGCATTTCCGTTTGTCGCGCATGGCGGAGCTTACCGTATTGGAGGAACGCTTTCTCATTCCACATGGGTTTAACCTTAACAACTACCGTCCGCCGGAGGACCGTCATGAACGAGTACTGGTTAAGGCTAATCCCGTAATAGCGGACAAAATCGCGGAGACTTGTCATTTTTATATGGAATCGACTGAGGAGCGAAAGGACGGCCTTTTAGTTCAATTTCTTGTCCGTCAACCGGAAGAATTGTTGCCTTATATCCTCAGCTGGGGCGGCGATGTCGAGGTGTTGGAGCCGGAGTCTTTCCGACTTCGGATACGGGAAGAGGCCGAAAAAATTTTAAAACGCTACTGACACGCTGTTGTCAGCAGCGTTTTTTTATACTGGGATTATATCCAAGAAAGAATAATGAGGAGTTGTTTGATCCATGAAAAGTACAGCGGAAGCATTGCAGGCCTTTGAGGAGAGCGTAGAGCATTATTTGATCGAACTGGAAAGCCTCAATATGGAGCAGCTGACCAAAAAAACGGATGAGCAGGAATGGTCGATTGGTCAAATGTATATGCATTTGATTCAATCGGCACAATTTATGCATTTGCCTAATGTCGAACAATGCTTGGCTGGAAGTGAAGAAACAGTAGACGTCATGGAGGAAAAGACGGAGAAGGGCAAGGAAGCCTTCGAACTTGGAAGCTTTCCGCCCGTTCGGATTCGGGTCCCTGCTTCACCGCAATACACCCCAAAACAGCCGGAGAGCAAGAAGCAACTGACGGAAGGCCTTCGAGGTGTGGTGGAGCGGATGAAACGTACCGAATCAGCCTTGAATAAAGTGTCCGAAAGCAGAAAGATTCTTCATCCTGGATTCGGCGCACTAAACGCCAAGGAGTGGTTTTTGCTTATTGAGATGCATTACAGGCACCATCTATTGCAACTGGAACGTTTGAAAAATTTATATGAAATAGCACGTAAATGACTACAAGGAGGAGGGCAATAACCTTTTCTCCCATTTATCTAAGAAGGCAGGATCGGAGAGTGCTCTAATCCTGCTTTTTTGCGTGTTATATGATGTTTCTATTGTACTAAGCTTTCCAAATCCGGCTGCAATTTATTCCGCAGCGCATACAACATGACAGCCCCAACAAGGAAAGCAACGGCATCGGCAACGACAAGGGACCAGACCACTCCGTGGAAGCCATTCATACGGTTGGCGATAAACAACACAGGAATTAGAGTAATTCCTTGTATAACAGACATAATAAAAGCTGCGGTTTCTTGCGCTGTTGCTTGGAAGATACCCGTAAACAACGTGGTCATTCCTGTGATGAACAAGGATAAGAACGTCACGTGCAGAATGTAGCTGCCCATTTCAATGAGTTGCGGATCATTCGTAAATAAACCAATTAAGTGGTCGGAAGTCAGATAGACAATGACCCCGAACAAGACTGCCAATGCAACAATCGCTTTGATCGTAAATCCAATGGTTTGCTTCATGCGCAATTTATTCGCTGTGAAAGAGAAGGCGACCAATGGCACGATTCCCTCGCATAAGCCCATCAGAACAAACTCCGGAAACTGTAATAAACGCGATGAAATTCCGTAAGCCGCTACGGCCCGATCTCCATAATCAATAAGGAAATGGTTAAAGATGAGCGACATGGCCCCTAAAAAGATACTCATTATAAAGACTGGAACTCCGATTTTGAATACATTGCCGAGAATGTCCTTGTTAGCCTTGAACCATTGGATGGAGACAGTTAAGAATTGACTCTTGAATCCCATATGGAAGGCGTAGAATGCACTCGCGACCAGGCTAGAAATGACCGTAGCCGATGCAACGCCGATGATGCCCCAATGAAAAACGAAGATGACCAGCGCATCGAGTACAATATTCACGACAACACTCAGAATCATACCCACCATCGACGTGATTGCCGCACCCTCCGAGCGTACGATATTCTCCAGCGTGAAGAATAATATGACGAATGGGGAACCCATTAGCATCATCGTGACATAATCCTTCGTGAAGCCGAAGGAGTCGGGCGTTGCCCCCAGACCATGAACAAGGGGATCGATCAACGGGAGGCCTGCGGCTATGACGACTAGACCGAGAAGTAAACTGCTGTAAAAAGCGAAGGAAGATACATGCTTTACATCATCATATTTTTTCTCCCCCAGCAAACGGGAGATGAAGGTACCGCCGCCAATGCCGATCAAGTTGCCTAGCGCCATGATGAACGCAAATAACGGTAAGGTTAGTGCGAGTGCGGTTAACATGGCGGTATTGCCCAGCGTACCAAGGAAATAGGCATTCAAGATGGAATAGATGACGCTCATTGAAGTACCTAACATCATAGGTACAGCAAAGTGAGCTACGGCTTTGGCGATCGGTGCTTTCTCAAAGTAATGGAGGTTCTCTGCATCCATGTGGGTCACCACTTTCTGTGTATATTTTGTCCTTAATCTAACGGTGTTAGTTTGAACCTTACAGTGTTAGATGATATCATGGACCTATAGATCTGTAAAGCACAAACTTACACTGTTAGTTAAAAGGGCGGATAACGATGAAAAAGCAGCAGCCGCAAATTTCCGAGGATAAGATCTTAGAAGCCTCGTGGGAGCTTCTGGGGGACGAGGGGATCGAGAAATTCAGCCTGAGGCGATTGGCCAACCGGCTGGGGATTCAGGCTCCCTCTCTGTACTGGTATTTCAAGAGCAAGCAGGATCTCTACCAGCGTCTGGCCAACCAGGTTTCGAAGATCATTCTGGAGGAGTTTCATTCCGAGGGAAACTGGAAGGAGCAACTGACGGGGCTTGCGGTAACGATACGGAGTGTACTTAGCCGGTATCCCTGCTCCACGCAGCTCATGATGATGACGCTGCCGCACGAACCGGACATCATCCGGTACACCAACCGTATGCTACTCTGCGTAGAATCGACGCCGCTTGGGCAAGAGCAAAAAATACAAGCGGTTCTTTCTCTTACGAACTATGTTTACTTCTTCGTTCTAGACGATTATCAACATCAGCGCAATGTCTCTGCAATCCTGGAGAAACAAGGTGATCTTCCGGATGGAGAGATGATAGGCCTTCTCGATACTATGAGCGAGAGTGATGCGGGATTGTTCCGGAGGATGTTTAAGAACGGGCTGTTCAAGGTGATGGGGTCCGACGGGGCGTTTGAGTTCGGCTTGAAGCTAATTCTGTTGGGGATTGAGCAGGTGATAAAGGAGCAGGAGAAGTAGAATGAAGGAAAAGCCCATCCGGCAATGAAGCCACCCGGCAGACCTCAAGCTGATTAGTCATTGGGTAACCTGCCCCTTTGTCCCATCGGTGCATTTTTGGTGTATTCCGAAGCTGTTCACTGGTTATCCTAGACATGGGTTCCCAATAGATCATAAAGGAATGATATTTGTGAAAACGGATCAATCACAATTAACCGCAGCGGAGATGGGAAAGCTTTGGGCGACGTATGTTGCAAATACGATGGGGAAATGCGTGCTTAGTTATTTTCTTCAGCATGTGGACGATATAGAGATCGAGAAAATTTTACAATATGCCGAGGGGTTATGTGAAGTCTATATACAGGATATTGAAACCATTTTTAAACAAGCGGACTTTCCAATACCGATCGGGTTTACAAAGGATGACGTAAATTTGGAAGCACCCCGACTGTATGAAGATGATTTTTATCTTCATTACCTACAGTATTTGGGTAAAGCTGGTATGAGTATTTACAGCGTGGCCATCCCTTTAGTGACAAGGAAAGATATCCGGGATTTTTATGTCAAAACCCTTCATGATACGAGCAAATTGATGGTTTATGTCAATGATGCCTTACTATCCAAAAACCCATTACTAAATCCGCCCGTCATCCCTCCTCCGCAAGGAGTCGATTTCGCTACAAAACAGAGTTTTTTAAATGTTTTTTTTGGAAATGGGAGACCGCTGCACGGATTAGAAATTGCCCATCTTTACGGAAACCTGAACAACGACATCACGAGTAAAGCTATTATTGTTGGCTTTGTCCAGGTGGCGAGAAGTGAAGAGGTCAGACAATATTTAGAACGTGGGAAGAAGCTTAATCAAAAGCATATTGATCTGATGTCGGATAAATTGTCTAAAGACGATTTGCCATCCCCTCCGAGTATCGATCATTTGGTCAGACCCTCAACCGAGCCTCCTTTCTCGGATAAATTAATGGTTTATCATAAGATCGACATGTTCTCCATGAAGATAAGGGAATACGCCAACGGTTTATCACTTGATGGAAGAAAAGATATCGGCGCCTTATTTGCAAAATGCCAATTGGACGTTTCGTTATACGTAGAAGATGGTGCCAATATTATGATTAACCACGGCTGGATGGAGCAGCCTCCAGAAGCTATAGACCGAGATAAATTAAATGCTGGACATTAAAGGCTTGGTCAAGAAACAGACGCATAGTAAAATGGTGACAATGAAGTAGGGCACTCGGACGCGAGTGCCTTTTTCGCCGTTTAATGGGTACGGTGAGCCGTATCACAAATAGTGGTAAAGCGAGAGTGGTGGCCGTGATTTAATTAAGAAATTCTTCGCAAAATTCTTGTTCGACACAAGCGAATTCCCTTAACGTATCTGAAACGGCTTGGAAGTTATTCATAACAATGTTGGACTGGCATTGGGGGAGAAATTAGCAACTGTTGAAAGAATATTGAGACTTAATTCTGAGTCAATATTTTTATTGATATAATTTATCACTTTTTAGTATATTTTGGGTGGAGGCACTTGTCTTTTTAATTCACAGACACCGAACGAGGACCCCACCAAATATAAAGAGCAATGTCAGTAAAGGTGTCAGCACATATGTAAAAGAAGCCCCTTCTCTACCTGTCCAATCGGACAGATAAAGAAGGGGTGAGGTACTAGTGTCGTCTTAACCGGTTCGGAAAATAATAAATGCACTGGATTTTACCGGGGTCTGTGTCTTATCAGTAGGCGCCGAAGCGACTGCCTGCGGCCACGCCCTTGGGGGATATGCGTTCAATCTCCGCCAGATCGTCGGGTGACAGCGTCACTTGCAGCGCTCCTAGGTTCTCCTGGACGCGGTCCAATCGTTTCGTTCCCGGAATCGGCACAATCTGCTCTCCTTGTGCCAGGAGCCAGGCCAGACTCAATTGGGCGGGGGTGCAGCCTTTCTGGGAGGCCATTCTCTCGATCAGAGAGACGACTTCAACATTCTTTGCGAAGTTCTCGCCTTGGAACCGTGGGTAGTAACGCCGATAGTCGTCTTCCGGCAAATCCTCGAATTTCTTGATCTGGCCGGTCAGGAAGCCGCGGCCAAGGGGGCTGTAAGGAACTAGGCCGATACGAAGTTCCTTTAGAACCGGGAGGACTTCGTCCTCCACTTCTCTGCTCCAAAGCGAATATTCCGTTTCAACCGCGGTAATCGGATGAACCGCATGAGCTCTTCGGATAATATCGGCTGGTGCTTCCGACAATCCGATGTATCGAATCTTCCCTTGCTTAACGAGGTCGGCCATCGTGCCGACCGTTTCTTCGATGGGCGTATTCGGATCGGGCCGATGCTGGTAATAGAGATCGATATAATCCAGTCCCAGGCTATAGAGGCTGGCATCCACGGATTTCTTGATGTAGGCGGGATCTCCTTTCGGACCTTGACCGTGCGTGATGCCGAATTTGGTTGCAATAACGGCCTTGTCACGCCGTCCTTTAAGGGCACGTCCGACAAGCTTCTCGTTTTCTCCAAAACGCCCGAGCTGGTATTCCGTCCCGTAAAGGTCGGCCGTATCAAACATCGTCACACCCAATTCCAGTGCTCCCTGAATGGTACGCACGGATTCTTCGTTGTCAGGCATCATCATCGTTCCGAGGCTGATGGCCGACACTTCAAGTCCTTCGTTCCCTAGTTTTCTTTGTTGCAGCATAGGGTTCCCTCATTTCTGATCTTAGGATCTTTCGAACATGAGCCCATTCTAAACGATCCCTGCCGAGGCAACCACACAACGCTTTTACTAGTAAAAATATTAACGGCCAGCACCCGGGTCCTCTGTATCCGGTGTATAAATGCAGATATGAATATCCGGGCGGTCGGACAGATTCACCAACGAATGGATATCATAAGGAACAGGTCGATGGACACCGGAAGGTTGTAAAATAATCCGGTTTACTTTTTTGAGTTGAATGTCGTACTGGCTCCAAATTCGTTCGAACTCGGCGCTGTTTCGGATAAGATGCTCCACCGTCGTCTCGAACCAAGGATCATCCCGGTGATTATCGTAGTAAGTTCGGAACACGGCCACCGAATATCTCGCGAATTCTTCAATATTCACGATGCGATTGCGCATTTCCGTATCTTCGAACAACAACCGGATGAAATAACGTTCTTCGACAGGAATGGAAGCAAAGTCGGCAAAAGTCTCTTGGGCTGCTTTGTTCCAAGCGAGTACTTCGCTCCTCTCATTTGTGATATGAGAAGGGTACCCCAACTGATCGATAATCTTCTGCATCTGCTGATTCACTACGGACGGAGTCGCAAAAGGCGTCTCAGATACATGAGGATTCCATAACTGATGTAAATGACTCTTTTCGGCTGGAGATAATCGAAGTGCTTGGGCGATGCTATCGATCACATCTCTGGACGGTGTCAAATCCCGACCTTGTTCCAGCCACGTATAGTAGGTGACGCTTACGCCTGCCAGTACGGCGACTTCCTCACGCCGTAGTCCAGGCGTCTTCCGTTGCCCGCCCGCGAACTCCAGGCCCGCATCTTCCGGCGAAAGCCGTTCTCTGCGTGATTTGAGGAACGATCCCATCACTTTTGCTCTGCTGTTAGTAACCGTCATAGATCAATCACCACCTCAATGTTTGGTACTTGAGTTTCATTTAGTAACACACCATCGCTTTAGAATAACGATAACATTTTCTAACTAACATATCACTTGGCTAATCAGTGGAAAACTTGTTATTTTTATAGTCTCAACCTTCGCTTAAAAAAACAGGGCTCCCTTAGTCCGGGAGCCCTGTTTTTAGATAAGACTGACCTTAATCCTGACTTCCTTGAGTAACCCCATGAACATAAGTTTGCCAAGGGGTATCCAGTGCTCCCTGTCCGGGGTTATAGGTAAAGAAGTACTCGACGGTGTCCCCTTGCTGCAGGTTATTGACCGCATAGGTATAGTTGCCGTTCCCCGTGGAAGTCATGGCTACGTTGAGCTGTACGCCGTTATTGATCTTATAGTGCAAATCGGCGAAGGTTGCGCCGTTGACATAGAACAGCAAGTTATCGCCTGTTTTCTTCAGGCCCTTCACTTCATCGCCAATAACAATCGTGGAGGGCTCCTCCGGCTCCTCGGGATTCTGGCTGCCGTCATCTTTATAAACACGCACATAATCTACCTGGAGCGTCGCGGGGATGTCGCCGGGACCCGGAGCCAGACCGCCGTCAAAATTCCCGCCGATCGCCAGATTCATAATGAGGTAGAACGGCTGGTCGAAAGGAGCGTTCGGATTGTTCGGCGCAGCTGTGGAGTACCATTGATCCCGGGTAGCTTTAAAGAAAAACTTGCCGTCCACATACCATTTAATATTGTCTTCCTCCCAGACTACGGAATAGACATGATAATCATTGGCGATGGTTTGCCCTGCCGGGAAGTGATATTCGCCGGAGCTATAGGTGTTTGCGGGCCACTGTCCGCCAAAATGGATGGCTCCGGAAGAAATGCCGGGCAAACGCCCTCTCGCCTCCATAATATCGATCTCACCGGATGCCGCCCATGTGCCGTAGACCTGATCTTGCGGAAGCATCCAGAATGCGGGCCAGATGCCATTGCCCGTAGGCAGCTTGGCGCGGAAATCGACCCTGCCGTATTTGAGTGAAAAGTGGTCCTTGGTATTAAGCTTACCGGAAGAGTATTGTGCATACCGGCTTGGGTCCTGCGGGAAGGACTTCGGCTCGTTCAACGCCCGGATATTTAGCTTCCCGTCCTGGATAAATACATTTTGCGCACTATTGGTATAGTGCTGCAGCTCCGCATTGCCCCAACCCCAAGTACCCGGGTCGTCATTGAGATAATAACCCAGCTCATAGTTCCAGTTATCCATATCAAGCTGACTTCCGTTAAATTCATCCTGCCAGACGAGCGTCATTCCCTCAATGGCCGGATTACTTGGCGTGCCGAGAGGAATATCCTCATGATCGGCTTCATCCGGCCGGGGTGCGTCGGGATTTCCGATAAACGTGTAGTAGACGAAATTGTCACCGACGTTTCCGCCCGCCTGCCCGTTTAATGGGTAGCCGATACGGATTTGCATATCTTCCTGGATAGGCTGGAACCACAGCCCGTAGATGTAGTCGACCCAATATCCCCACTGATTGGCACTGGACAGGTTATTGTAACCATTGGAGGAGTATACGAATCCGCTCTGCCCGGAATCCCCCAAATTGACCCATTGCCCATTGATATGAATCTGATATACGAAATTCTCCAGCTCGTCGGCGATTGGGGCACTTCCGTCAATCTTGGGCAGAGGCAAACCAATGGCACCGCTTTCATTTGCGGTGTAGGTTGTTCCCTCATAGGGAGTAATGATGTATGAATTTCTTACGGGTTCATTAAAGGTGATGGTATAAACGACGTTAACCAAAGAGGTTTTCGATTCCAATTTGACATGGATCGACTCCGTGACGTTAAACCAGTAGCCGCCGCCGCCTTCGGTGAAATGGCCGAAGTTTTGGTCATAGATCCAGCCGCTGGCCGCATTGTTGTCGATATCGATCCATTGGCTGCCGTTTACGGGTTTGACGTATACTTTCAAATCATCGGCAACCGCTGCAAAAGGGATGGCCGGATCATTGTTGAAAACCGGATAGGTGAAGCCGGCTCCGCCCGTAATTCCCGCTGTGATTTCCGGTCCTTGCGTAGGTGTCATCGCCGTAATGGTTGTTTTGTTGATGTTTTGGAATACAAGGGTGTATTCAAGCGCAATCCCATTCGCCTTGGAGTACAGCTGAATTTCTGTCGTTGCGGAAAGCACAAACCAATAGCCGGTAAAGCCGCTGTCGCTCCAGTGGCCCCAGTTCTGGTTGTAGACAAAGCTGCCGACACTATCAATATCGACCCAGTTGCCGTTCACCTTCACTTTGACGCCCAAGTCTTGGACAACATCGTTCCAGGTGGCGGAGCCTCCATTGAATATGGGCATAACAAACCCGTAGCTGGCCTGCCCGACTCCGGATTTTGTGATGACCGGTCCGTCTGCCGCAGAAAAATAACTCATCGAGGTAATGGTGGTTCCCGTTCCTTCAGCCGCCTGAACCTTCGGAGCCGGCAACAGGCTGACGCCGACCACCATCACTGCCGCCAGAAACAAACTTATTACTTTTTGAACAAGCCGTCTTTCCGAAAACCGAGATCGCTTCATGAATACCCTCCCTCAAATAATGATTTTCTCCCAACCTATGCACACAAAGGAAAATACTTACATAGGGGAGTGTCTTTATTCTATCAAATCTGGTCCTCAGATAGATAGGTGCCATTTTTCGGGTGGGGTCACAAAATTACTGCGATACTAGGTTTAATCAATATCATATTGAGAAATAAATGGTTTTGCTAACCGGGAAGGGTGTATTTTATCTCCTAAACTATAAAAGTCACAGAAGCTCATGATAAGAGGCTTCCATTTTTCAGGATCAATATAATTTTTCTTTCCTTCTACTAAAATAGATTCGTCAATATGGGTTTTTATTATTTCCACTTCTATCGCCTTGATCGCACTAGGTTCATCAAATGAATGAATGTTCTTAACAATTGCCTCCAGCTGAACAGGACATTCATTTACAACCGGTGCTTTCACTAATTGCGCAGGACTTGCAGTAAGACTCGCCCTTCCAAATTTATCTTCTACATATTCATAACCCATATTTCGCTTTTTTTCTGATACTTGTTTCTTTCCAGTTGTTAGAGCTAACTTATCGACAGAACTGACTAGTGCTGCTGAAGGTAAGTTTAAAACGCAGTCTCTTTCTCTTATTAAATTTGTGACAGTCTGGGAATTCCCGCTCATCCCTAGCATACACGACTGATTCAACCACCATGCCGATGACATTGGAGCTAAATTAGGAGTTCCATTTTCATTTAATGTACTAATCAGGACAACTGGGGTTCCGAAATAAAATATTTTAGGTTCAATTGTTTTATGCATGACACCACGTCCTCCGCCTGTTTTTGATGCAAAGTAAGTATATTATTTTCAGGAGGAAGATTATATTCAGATTCTTGCTGTTATATTTTTTCCTAAACACTACAGGGATAAATCCTGTTTCTCTTTTAAAAAATGCACTAAAATAGGCGGAATTTGAAATTAAAATGGATGTGGCTTTCTTTAGGGCCTTGCCTCCAATTTCTATGAACGTCGGACTTGTTGAGATTTTGTCTATTTAGCTGTGATAGAATCTTGTCAAAATTTGCGATGAGGATAAGTAGATTATTGTCTACCACTTCCTGTGTGCTTTCTGAAATGAAAGGCTTACATAAGTCCCTTATAATGGGGTTTTTTGGGTATTTCCAATGCAAAGACTTCTATACAACTTTGAAAGGAACGATTAGAATGCAAAGCTATGACATGAATTTGCGGAAAATTGGGATTTTGTTTCTGATTTTTACTTTTGTCTTCACGGGATGGGGGTAAGTTTAGGAACTCCAGTCAGCTATGCTGCGGATGATGAAATTGGCATCTACGTCGCCAGTGATGGCAAAGACACCGAAGGTGATGGAACTCGGGAGAATCCTTATGCTACATTGCAGAAGGCCTATGAACGGGTACCCGACGGGGGAACCATATATGTCCTGGACAATATCACATTGACAGGTGGCGTTGAAGTAGTTGTTGAAATAAAAGAAGCCAAGCATATTACGATTTCTACTGCCCCTAATGTCGAAAATACCGCGGTGATTAAGCGTGGCCAGCCAAGCGCTAAAGTACTATTTCAACTAACTGATAAGAGCCAGCTAACATTAAGAAATATTATCATTGACGGCAACCTCGAAGGAGGGGCGCTTGATGGGAGATTATTTAATGTCTACTCTGGTTCAAAACTGATCATTGATGAAGGTGCTATTTTACAAAACAGCTACTCCAAACATGTGGGAAGTGCGATATATATCAATGACGCCGATACTGTTGTAGAAATGAAAGGTGGGGAAATTAGAGGCAATAATAGCTTGAAAGCTCCAGGTGCGGCGGTCGTGGTTGATGATGGAACATTTATTATGACCGGCGGCCTCATCACGAACAATAATGGCGGAGGAGTTCAGTTCCGCTATGCTACTGGTCAGATCGTTCTTTCGGGTGAAGCAAATATCACGGGAAATACATCTGCCGGAAAAGCACAAAATGTTAACCTAGCGATTTATAAAAGTCTGATTCTAAACGGTGTGTTTACTGGAGAAGCAGGTATTACCACGAATAGTATGGTACCAGGGGAGCAGTTTGGAAAAGTAGAAGAAGCCGGTATGGGTAGTATCGAAAATCTGCTTGCAGACTCCGGCTCTCTTCTTGCAAGTTATGATGAAAATAATAATCTGGTATGGCGATTATTCAAGAATGAATTGAGCCAACCGAGTAAGGATGACGAGATTTTAGGGAAACGTCCGACCCTGAAAGGTGTAACAGAACCTAATGCTAAAGTAACAATTGAGGTCGTGAGTGCCGAAGATCAGTCTCTCGTCATTACTGAAGAGGTAACCGCTGACGAAAACGGGGACTGGGAACTTGCAGTTAGTGAGGCCTTTGAAATAGGTAAATATGCAGTCACTGTTATAGCCAGTAAAAATAAAACTCAGTCTGAGCCTGTGACTAGACCATTTGAAGTAGGAGACGGTGTTTATGTAGCCAGCTATGGCAAAGACACCACAGGTGATGGATCTCCAGGGAATCCTTATGCTACATTGAGCAAAGCTTCTGCAGAAGTAAATGACGGGGGGACGATATATGTCCTGGACGATATCGAGCTGACAGGCGTTGGAATAGAAGCCAAGCAAATTACGATTTCTACTGCCCCTGAAATCAAAGAAACAGCGGTGATTAAGCGTGGCAAGCCAAGTGGTGCAATAGAAACGCTATTTGGTCTTAAAAATAGCCAGCTAACATTAAAAAATATTATCATTGACGGCGGCTTCGACAATCAACTGATCAATGGAAGAATCTTTAATGTCTTTGAAGGATCAAAACTGATCATTGAAGAAGGTACTATTTTACGAAACAGCAATTCCCAATATCATGGAAGTGCAATCCAAATCAGTGGCAACGGCTCGGTTGTAGAAATGAATGGTGGAGAAATTAGAGGCAATAAGTATGATCAACCGAATCCGCCGGTAGGTGCGGCGGTGTTGGTTGATTCTGGAACAAAGTTTATTATGACCGGCGGCCAAATCACGGACAATATTGGTGGAGGAGTTCAATCCCGCGGTGGTGAGATCGTTCTTTCGGGCGATGCAGTCATAACTGGGAATAAAAATTCGGCCGGAAGAGAGTTCAACGTTAACCTGGATGTCAATAAAACTCTTATTCTAAACGGTGTGTTTACTGGAGAAGCAGGTATTACCACGAAGAGTATGGCCCTGGGGACGCAGTTTGGACGAGTAACAGAAGACGGTTTGGATAGTATCGAAAATCTGATTGCAGATTCTGGCGCTCTTCTTGCAAGTTATGATGAAAACAATACTCTGGTATGGCGATTATTCAAGAATGAATTAACGCAACCGAGTAGCGATGGCGAGATTACGGGGACAAATCCGACGCTGAAAGGTGTAACAGAACCTTTTGCAAAAGTAAAGATTAAGATCGTTAGTGCGACAGATCCGTCTATCGTCATCACTGAGGAAGAGAGAACCGCTGACGAGAGCGGGAACTGGGAGCTCCCAGTTGATGAGGCCCTGAATATCGGTCCATATAAGATCGAAGTTATAGCCGATAAAAATAAAACACAGTCGGAGACTGTGACTAAACAATTTGTAGTCGTAGACAAATCACAATTGCAGGCGAAAGTAACGGAAATCAACGATGAAGAGCTGAAAGCCGAAGACTGGACCAGCGAGAGCTGGATAGAGTTACAAGAAGCGTTAGAGGCAGCCCAAGAAGTGCTGGAAAAGGAAGACTCTACCCAAGCAAAGGTGGATGCAGCCTATGCGGCGCTGAATTCAGCAAGAGAGGCGCTTGAAGAAGTCGCAGCGCCAGCAGTAGACAAAGCCGAGCTGCGAGCGGAAGTAGAACTGTCTAAAGGCCTGACCGAGACAGACTACACGGAAGCGAGCTGGGCCGCGTATCAGGTGAAACTGACGGCAGCCCAAGAGGTGCTGGAAAGGGAAGATGTTACCCAAGCAGAAGTGGATGCAGCCTATGCGGCGCTGAATTCAGCTAGAACAGCGCTGGAAGAAATCACAGCGCCAGCAGTAGACAAAGCCGAGCTGCGAGCGGAAGTAGAACTGTCTAAAGGCCTGACCGAGACAGACTACACGGAAGCGAGCTGGGCCGCGTATCAGGAGCAACTGACGGCAGCCCAAGGAGTGCTGGAAAAGGAAGACGCTACCCAAGCAGAAGTGGATGCAGCCTATGCGGCGCTGAATTCGGCTAGAACAGCGCTGGAAGAAATCACAGCGCCAGCAGTAGACAAAGCCGAGCTGCGAGCGGAAGTAGAACTGTCTAAAGGCCTGACCGAGACAGACTACACGGAAGCGAGCTGGGCCGCGTATCAGGAGCAACTGACGGCAGCCCAAGAGGTGCTGGAAAGGGAAGACGCTACCCAAGCAGAAGTGGAATCGGCACTGAAAGCGTTGGAGAAAGCCAGAAAAGACTTGGCGCACAAGTCTGGATCGGTAATCATCGTACCATCAACCGGTGAGTTGCAGTGGAGCGTCACCGATGACGTTTACACCATGACCGTCAACAATAGTATTAGAGAAATTTCATTTACGGTCACACCAGCGAGCTCGGACATAAAGATCACGATCAATGGCAAGCCCGTTGAGAGCGGAGTAGCCAGTGACCCGATTACTTTGCAAGTAGGAACCAATGAAATCATCGTCAAGGTGATAGAGCAAGACGGCAGTATGAAGGCCTACACCATTCACGTGACGCGGAGGTCTGCGTCTGGAGGTGGCAGCGATAATTCGAATACAGGCGGCAGCGGAAGCTCGAATACAGGTGGAAGCTCGAATACAGGTGGAAGCTCGAATACAGGTGGAAGCTCGAATACAGGCAGCTCGGGCCAGCCGTCTAATATAGAGAAAATCACGGTGGAGGTCGAAGCGAAAGGGGAAGGCGCAGTCGCCAAGACCGAAATCGTGCGGACAACCAACTCCGATGGCACCAAGAGCGACAAAGTAACCTTCAAGGCGGACATAGCGGCAGAATCCGTGAAGAAAACGCTGGAGATGGATGCTTCCGCCGTACGCATCGTCATTCCGGATGACAAGGACGAAGTGAAAGACGTGCGTGTCGATGTGCCGCTGGATGCGTTGAAACTTGTGCAAGAATCGGGTCTCGATCTGGAGATATATACCGATAACGGGCTGATTACGATTCCGAACGATTCGTTGGTCGGCTTGAACGAGAATCTCTACTTCTACCTGGTACCGATCAAGCAGGAGAGCGATCGCAAGCAGGTTGAAGACCGGGCGAAGCAGCAGCAAGTCGTACGGGAAGTGTTGCAAGACGGAAACGTATATGTGGTCGATCGTCCATTTACGATTGAGACGAATATGTCGAGCCGTTCGGTATACATCACATTGCCAATGGACAGCAGTCATGTGCCGACGGACGCAGACAAGCGGAAAGTATTCCTGGCGAATCTGGCTATCTTCATTGAGCATAGCGACGGAGAACGGAAATTGGTAACGCCGGAGATCGGCGACTATACGGAAGGCAAGCTGGGCCTGAGCTTCAGCATTGAGAAATTCAGTACGTTTACGATTCTGAACCTGAATAAGGAAGCGGACGGTATGCATCAGGCCTACATCGTCGGCTATGCGGACGGTACGTTCAAACCGGCTGATTCTCTGTCGCGTGCTCAAGTTGCGATGATCCTGTATCGCTTACTGGGGCAACAAGCGAACGGAGAGGCTGTAGTTTATCCGGATGTGCCGGAGCATCACTGGGCACGTGAATCGATTGAATTCGTAACGAATGTGGACCTCATGAAGGGTATGCCGGACGGCAGCTTCCAGCCGGACAAAGCGATCACAAGAGCGGAACTGGCCGCGATCATTGCGCGTTGGAAAGGATTGACGGGCGAAGCGGGCCATCCTTTCAATGATGTCGCCGGACATTGGGCGGAAGAGCAAATTGCGCAGGTGTTCGAAGTCGCGTTTCAAGCTATTGAGGAAGCGTCTCAGGATCATTATTACAAGCTTCGGTTGGAAGGCGGAGAAATCATCCTGGAGTAGATAAACAGAAGTACGGGGACTAAAATCAGAAATGGCGATGCAGGGGCACTTCCCTTACATCGCCATTTTTGTGCAAAGAGTATGAATGTTGCCGAGAAGTTTTTGTCATTGCCCTTACCATGCCCTTGCATCCCTGTAGAGAATTTGTAGAGACTAGGCTTTTAAACTATGAAAAAGAAAGTTGTGGAAATTTGGGTGAACGTGTAGGTATCCTGAGCCGATTATCCAAGGTATTAACGTAAGTTTTTTGGGTCTTGTCGAAAAAAGTCTAATAATTTACACTAATTAGGTAAATCTTCTCAATTTTTAGATATTAAAATTAGAACTAAAGTAGGCTGGTCATATGTAGCTATCCTATTGTCGATGTCTTTCATGGGAGAAGATTTTGTGAGAAGAGAGCACTACTACATATGCCAACAAGCCAATCAGTTTCTATAGAGGAGGTGAAAAAAAGAAGGAACTTCGCAAGTTACATCTCGGTAGATGACCTTGCTGTAGATAAGAGATTTAATAATTTCGTGAATGGAGGGGCTTTTTGTATTGAAGCGAAAACGCAGTGTAAGTAAAACAGTGCTATCTTTCTGCTTGGCGATATTGCTTGCATTGCAGGCGGTGACGCTCCCTGCCTCCGCATATGCGGGGAGTGCGCAAGACGGTTTCGGGACGGCAGCCGGACCGTATTCGGTAACCGAGGCCGTGTATGACGATCCGTCGTCGGTGACTGAAGCGGTGTACGAGATGCCGCCCGATTTCCTAATGATGGCGGTAGATCCGGCGGACAAAACGTCGGTCATAGAGGCCGCCAATTCGCCTTTTCCACTGGAAGTCATACAGGACGAGAAAACTGTGCCGGATGATGGTACTGGTATCATTAACGGCAGACAGCCATTCACCCTGAGTCTGACCAATCTCAAAGTGCCGGTGTATGGCGACGATCAAAGCGCCGATCCTGAGTCGATCATCCAGAAGGGCGACAAGGTGATTTTTGACAAAGCCACTTACTTCCCCAGGGTAAACCTGACGGCAACAGGCAGCAAGGCGATCATGGTGGGAAGCCAGAAAATCGCGACCGCTACTTTTAGCGAGGCTGCCGTCACCATTACTTTTGATGGTGATGATGTGTTTTTTAACGGTATCAAATTCGGTGTTCTAATCAACCTAACACTCGCCGCAAAAGGGGATCTATCGGAAATAGACTACGGGGAGGATGGAACAGCAGACATATTCGGCAAGCAATATACCATGAATAATCCTCCGCTGACCCCTAAGTACAGTATAGCGATAAATGCTCTGGACAGTGTTAAACCGAGCCAGTACGGCTATGTTAACCTAGGTAAGAATTCCTTTGCAGACGGAACAATTACGTGGAAGGTCGATATTGCAGCAACTGACCTGAATGATAACACTATTCCGCTGTCGCTGGAAGGAACGACATTTTATGACGACCTTAGCAAGGATGTCAGCTACAACGCTGCCGGTGTCTATGTGGAAGATTCGTTCACAGTCAACGAGCAGAAGGTGACTCCGGTTTATGCAGACGGTGCGCTGTCCTACACCTTCCCGCCGGGCTCTGACGATAAGGCGACCATTACTTTCAAGACGTGGATTCCAAAGGGATTATACTATTATGAGTACCAGCCTGTCCCTGGAAATGATGGCGGTCAGAAGATCGCTACTACCGCTCAGTTGAAGGATGAGAACGGGAATGAGTTGATCAAGGCAAGCTCTTATCGCGTCAACATTTATCCCGATTGGATTCAACAAACCGGTGTGGTGAGCAAGCAGGGGGAAGACACCTTTGTGACATGGACCATCGATGTGAACCGAAATTACAACAAGCAGGGTCTAAAGAACTTCACCATCACTGATGCTCTGCCGAACGGGCTGATTTTTGAATCGGCCGCTTATCAACTGTGGGATACAAACACGAATAATTGGTCTGCGTCAACAACAATTACCCCGACTGGCGAAAACAATGATACTTATTCTATTCCTGGAGGGGAAAACAACGCTGTTAGGCTAGTCATTTTGTCCAAAGTTGACAGTGGCAGCAACTTCAAGAATTGGGCTCGCGCCAACTGGAAGCTGGAGAATCCTCCGGGGGGCCTACAGGACAACGATGCGACTGTAGGGGATAACCCCCAAACCGTGAGTGCTTTCGCAGAGATCACCGTTGGCGCGCATGGTTTGACCAAGAGCGGCACATTGACCGCTGACGATCTCAAGATCGGTGCCGCCACATGGACGGTGACTTTGACACCGCAGTATGATGATCCCGGCACAGTGGTGTATGACCTGCTGGTGCACAGCAGAACCCCGAACTTCATCGATCCCAGCAAGCTGGATTCGAAGGGTAAGGTGGATTCAACGGTTTTGACGACACTTGCAAACGGTGTTAAGGGGAATACAGATTTGATCGGCCTGCAGTTTCTTGAGGATTCCTTTACTACTGCCAGCGATGATTTGGAATGGGAAGTGATCCCCCTGTATCAGGACGATGTTCAGGTGGCGGATCTATTGAAGGTCAGCGGTTACACGGACAAGCAAGCGAGCTTCACCTTCCGTACATTGATGACCGACCCGAAACAATTCGCAGGGCAGTATTCGACTTCGGGTTACGCAGCCCCTAGATACAACCGTGCATATTTGTTTGACGGTGTTAAATATTCAAATATTTATGCACAAAATTATGTAAATCGTCACGGAAATATGCTTGATAAGGGGATGCTCTTCGCATCCATACCTTTGAAAGCGGACGGCACACCTGAAAAGAACGTTACGTCTAACGATATCAACAGCTACATTACGAACGATAGTAACGAGGCATGGACGATCGCGGGCTATGACCGGGTGACGAAAACTGCGACTTTCCGTCTCGCAGTTAATCATAAAGGCTTGGACACTGAAGAGATGGCTAAGTACGGCGCAAATCGGGTAGCCAGCGACATTCAGCTGGTGGACACCTTGCCTGAGGGCTGGGAATTTGTCCCCTATGATGCGAGCGGGAAATTCTATGAGCTTTATCGAGGCTATTCAAGCAATAATTCGGATACGGGGTACGGTACCCAAGTTAAGGCCGAGAGCCCTATTCCGCCAGACTCTGATGCCCATGTAGTCAGCTTCTCTCGTAACCAAAGCGGCAACGTAGGCACCTTTACCTTCTCCAAGCTGGAAAGTCCTTACGTCATTTTTGTGAAAGCAAGCCCTACGGCGGAGAAGCTAAATGCAGAGATCGCGGCGGGCAAGACGAAATATGAGGGAGTTAATGAAGCTGAGTTGACGATCAAGTGGGGCGACGTTGAAATCAAGTATACGGATAGCCGCAAAGTGATTGTTCCGCTTAGTTCATTGACCAAGACGGTAACCAAGCCTGCCCCAGGCATTCAGGAATGGACGGTGAACTACGCCCCGTCCTTCGCAATGACGGATGAAGTCTATTTGCAGGACACCCTAGGGGCAGGGTTGAAGCTGCGTGAGGATGAGAACGGCAAGCTATCGCTGACATCTCCGGATATCGCGGTCTACCGTGCCACGATGACCCCGAGCGGAGCTCTCGCAAGGGATGGCGCGGCGCTCGATTTAACCGGTCCCGACCCTGAGGTCAGAGTGGAGATGCAGAAATCCGATGGCAATCCCACCAAGCTGATTTTCAAGATGAAGGACCCGAACCAGTTCTACCAATTCGTCTATCAGACCGAGTCGAGCGGGATGTCTCCCGGAATAGTCGGCAACAAAATCGAGCTGTTAGGCGATGACAGCCTGCCGCCCGTCGAGGCAAGCGAGCAAACCACGTTGGATGCCAATGACGTAAGCGGCGCCGCAGGGTCTAACGGCGTGCTGTATATCCAAAAGGTGGACCCCGCAAACAAGTCGCTGCCGGGCGTTGAGTTTACGCTGTATGAAGCCGATGGCGTAACGGAGGCGAAGAATCAGCAGGGGAATACCATCAAAGGAACTACGGACGCCAACGGTAAGCTTATGCTGCTGATCCCGACACCGGGGCTCTACCAGTTGAAGCAGACCTATATCGACGAGAATACTTATCTGCCTACCACAACGGTTTACACGGTGCGTGTTGCCGACGTGAAGGACAGCCCGACCTTTGTGGACGGTGAGCTCGTGACTTTGTCTGACCCGGTGGTTGTGCCAACCCCGGTATGGGTACCCGGCGATTTGCAGCTGAACACGGCGATCGAAGGACAAGGAGCGGACCCGGACAAGGAATTTGAGTATACGATTACTTTCAGCAACCATAAGTCGTATTCCTATACCGGCTCCATAACCGGCACCGTGGCCGATGGCGGAACCGTTAAGCTGAAAGGCGGCCAGTCCATCACCATCGAGGATATTCCGGACGGCATCACTTATACCATCGTCCAGGAAAATTACGCGGTAGAAGGCTACACGACCGATCCGGAGAATCGGACGCGTACCGGCAGCATCGTGGCGGAGCAAACGGTCGAAGCGAATTTCGTTAACGCCAAGTACCTCCTCGGCCAACTGACGATCGGGAAGACGGTCGAGGGTAATGGCGGGGACAAGAACAAGGCGTTCGATTTCACCGTAACTTTCGGTGGTCCGGGTGCGGACGGAACGTATACGTATACGACGTCGGACGGTATGACGGGAACCATCCAATCCGGCGGCCAAATCTCCCTCAAGCATGGAGAAACCGCCGTGATCGACGGGATTCCTAGGGATACAACCTATACCGTTACCGAAGCCGATTATACGAGCGAAGGCTACACGACAACTTGGCCGGACCGGAAAACGACGGGCACCATTACCGAGGGAGGCGACCATGAAGAGAGGATCGTCAACACTCGGATGGTGTACGGCGGACTGCTGATCGGCGAGACGGTGGAAGGCACCGGAGCGGACAAGAGCAAGGGGTTTGTATTTACGGTTGAATTCCCGGACGCCGCTGCAGGTGACGCTTACGCCTATACGAAGTCGGACGGTACTACGGGAACGGTCAAGACCGGCGGGACGATTACCCTTAAGCATGGGGAAACCGTCGGCATTGAAGGCATTCCGAGCGGTGATCGCTATAAAGTCACCCAAACCGATTATTCGGACGAGGATTACACCGCTAACCCGGAGAACCGGGAATATAGCGGCACGATCGTGGAGAAAAAGATTGAAGAAGCGCGCTTCGTCAATGCGAAGTATCTCCCCGGCAACCTGACGTTGACGGCAAATCCGGATACCGTTCCTGGAGACGGCGAGACGCCTTCGGAACTGACGGCCATTTTGACCGATTATGCAGGCAAACCGGTTGCGGACACCGAGATCGTCTTTACACTGCCGGATAACACCGAACGCAGAGTAACGACCGATGCGGAAGGGAAAGCCGTCATCCTTTATATACCGCCGAAACTGGAAACTGCAATAACTGAGAAGCACACCATTATAGCCAAAGTGGACAGTCTGACGGAAGGGAAATTGAGCGCCGACACGGAAGTAACTGCCGTTCCGGCGGCGATCATCGGAGTGTTGCGCGACAATGAAACGGGCGAAGTGATTCCGAATGCGACCATTGTCATTACCGACAAAACGAATGGCAACGAGCAAGTGATCACGACCGACGCCTATGGCGCGTACTTCCACCCTGTGACGTATGGCGGCGACTATACGATCAGCTACACGAAAATGATTAACGTAAACGGTGTTGAGAAGCCGTTCATCTTCACGCAAAAAGCGTATGTCGATGGCGATGTGAAAGGCGGCAAACTGATTCCGGCGGACATTACGGCTGTAGGCGTCGTGCTTCTGAAGCAGTCTGGAGGACAGGATTCGCTGCTGAGCAGCGAGCTCGCCGACAAGATGCGCATTTATTTGAAGGATGCGGACGATAATTATATTGAAGAGAACGGCCATCCCAAGGCATTTCCGGTGGCTTCGAACGGCAGCTTCTCCGTGGATGGCTTATCCGCGGGGAACTACAAAATGGAAGTGCGTTACGAGTTTGCGCCAGGCATGGAACTGACAGTCATTCGGGATGCGAATCTGGATGTCAAGGCGACTGGGGAATTAAATATTTCTCAGGAGCTCGTTGACCCGTACGGCATCATTACGGACGAAAAGACCGGCATGGTGATCGAGGGCGCCGAAGTGACGCTGTACTATGCCGATACAGAGCGGAACAGGAAGAAAAACATCGTGCCGGGCACGAAAGTGACATTGTCTGAAATTCCGGGCTTTGAACCTAACAATAACGCCAGCCCAAGTCAGAACAGCGACGAGAACGGCGCCTACGCGTACATGGTGTTCCCGGACACGGATTATTATCTGGTTGTAACGAAAGCCGGGTATAAAACTTATACGAGCCCGATTATCTCGGTCGGAACCGACATCGTACGCCACGATATAGAGTTGAATGCGGTAAGTTCCGGCGGTGGCAATGGCGGTGGCAACAACGGATCCAGCGGCGGTAATAACGGATCCGGCAACAGCAACAACGGATCCGGCAATGTCGACAATGGAACCGACACCAGCAACAACGGAACTGACAACGTCGACAATGGAGCCGACACCAGCAACAACGGAGCTGACAACGTCGACAATGGGGCCGACACCAGCAATAACGGAGCCGATACCAGCAACAATGGTGCTGACACCAGCGACAACGATGCTGGCAACGTTGATAATGGAGCCGATAACGGAACCAACGGAGCGGATAACGTTGATAATGGAGCCGGTAACGGCAACAACGAAGTCGGCAACGGCGACACTGAGCTGGACGATGCTCCGAAAACCGGAGACAATAGCGTATCGCCAATCTTCTATATGGCTTTGGCGCTAATGTCCTTGATGACGATCGGGTTCTGTCTAGCAGGTAACAAGAAGAAGAAACACATCCAATGACCGGAAAGGCGGTAAGGAAATGAGTAAAACTAAAAAATTTCTTATCGCCGTTTCCCTCCTTGTGTTGGTATTTTCTCTCGCCAGTCTTGCGAGAGTTCTCTTGCGAGATTATGCTGAGCGGCAGAAAATCGAAGAGCTGACAAAAGTTTGGGAGGAAGGGTCGGACAACGGCGGAGGGGATGCATTCCCCTCCCTTTTGTTCAATAAGGCGAATGAGCCGGTCATGCTTCCCGAATTTCGAGAGCTTTACGAGAGGAATCCGGACATCGTGGGTTGGCTAAAGATTGACGGCACCCGAATTGAGTACCCGGTCATGCAGAATCCACAGGATGCGGAGTACTATCTCAATCATGATTTCGATAAAAAGGAAAACAAAGGCGGCCTCCCCTTTTTGGACGAGCACAGCCGGATCAACGGTTCGGACATTTTGCTGATTCACGGGCATCACATGAAAAGCGGCTGGATGTTTAAAGATTTGATGAAGTACAAGAACGAAAGCTTTTATAAAGAGCATGCTACGTTCCAGTTCAGCACGCTTTACGAAAAGGAAGAGTATGAGATTGTTGCCGTTATTCTGTCACAAGTTTATCGCAAATCGGACGACGGTTTTAAATACTACCAGATTGAGAATGTAAGCACGCCAGCCGAGTTCGATTCGTATGTTCAGAACGTCAAAAATCTTGCTCTTTATGACACGGGCGTGACAGCCCAGTATGGCGATCAGCTTATTGTACTGTCAACCTGCGAGTATTCGACCGACAACGGTCGATTGGCCGTGGTCGCCCGAAAGCTGCAATAATATATCGAAACACGAAATCAATCTGCTTCCTGTCGCGTTCTCCCGTTGGAGGACGCGATTTTTTCCAATTTGGTTGCTATACGGCAAGCTATATGAATAGCAAATCCCGTATCAATCTCCACCGATCTATGATATAGTAGATGAAACCCATAGGCATTCCACTCTTCAGAGTGGGGTGCCTTCGTCTATATTTGCGGGTTTTTTACATTTAATGTATTGCTATCTATCTGAAAGGATGGAGGTCCGGATGCTATGTTTCTCTATTAATCCCCGATCAGGGGAGATTCGACGGCTGCTGTTACAGCGCTAAGATCACTCATGTAAAGGAGAGGTAGAGCATGGCTGCATGCATTCATACAGAAAGACGTCCGCGATTAAATTCTTCGGGACTACGCAATTTACGTCAGGGGGGGCGTTTGCCGGGGGTTGTGTTCGGTAAAAACGCAGATAACGAAATCATTCATATTTCCACTAAACAATTTGAAAAGTGGCTAAAGCAAGGGACATCCGGCTTCATTGAGCTGCAGATGGAAGGTGACCGGTCAATGACCGTGCTGCTGGAGGATCTTCAGCGGAACCCGGTAACCGGAGAGCTTGTCCATGTCGACTTTCAGCTCGTTCAGACGGGTGAGATCATTCGTACGAAGCTCGGAGTGAAATTCGTAGGTACTCCGATCGGAACGAAGTCGGGCGGAGCTGTGCAAATCCAGGACCCGTTTGTTGAAGTGGAGGCTTTCCCGAAAGACTTGCCATCTACCGTTGAACTGGATATCAGCGCGATGGAAATCGGAGATACGCGCTTTGTGAAGGACCTGATCCTACCGCCTAATGTGACGGTCATCTCCGGGGATAACGAGCTTCTCATATCCGTGTCGAAGCCTTAATGATCATAAAGTGAGAAAGGCTATCACAATAAACATGTAATCGAATAGAACCACTCTGTTCCCCGCTGAAGCGGGAAACGGAGTGGTTCATTTGCTGTTATTTATTCTGGAGGATCCTGCCCTTTACCTCACCAATTTTGATTTCCCCATTACCTGATTGCGTAATAGATACATCTTTCGCTACGTGGTCGACATCCAGGCTGCCGTCACCGACTTGTACCTCGACTGATCCGCCTACCTGATCGGCCGAAATATGGCCATTGATATTGCTAATAACCACATCCGAACCGATTTCGCGAATAGTGATGTCGCCGTCCCGGTTATCAATTTCAAGTGATCCTGACAGGTTCGACACTTGAATATCTCCATTGATGTTGTCAATCTTGGCATTAGACGATAGCTCTGAAATGCGGACATCACCGTCACGATGTGACTTAATTTCCAGGTCAAGCTGCTTCGGGACTTTGATTTCCAAATCGACTGCTCCCGACCCCGTAGCAAGGAATTGCCCTCTAAACCGTGCATCTAAATAAGCGGTGTCTTCCTGTGCCTCCAGCCTTAGTTCCAGTTTATTCACGCTGACCCCATCGGCTTTGGCCAAAGCATCGACTTCAATCTTATCCGAATCAGAGCTCCCCAGAATCTTAATATCCCCATTCCGATGATCAATGACAAGCTTCGTCAGACCGTCCGCTTGTAGTTTCAATTTCTCCGCCGCTGATTCCCCTTTTGCTCCACAGGCCGTAACCAGCAGCAATAGCGCTACAAGTAGAAAGCCATGCATGATTTTCACTCTATTCATAATGATTCTCCATTTCCTTTGCAGAATTTTTGTCCTTTAAAAATCTGCTAATCTCAGACCACATCGCGCTTTACAAACAAAGGGTAAGATATTAAATGCATGATTGCGAGATGGAGCAAGATAAACGCAAGGGAGAAGCCTAACGTTACCCCGTCAATAGAAGGGTTTCCGTAGATGAACGGCGTAAGGTCGGTGTGGGAGAAGATGAAATACTTCGTCCAGGCCCAGCCGTCCATAGCGATCGCGATAACGAACCCAGCCAACGAGACGAGCAGGGAAATCACGATGGAGAAGGTGGTGCTTCGAAAGGCGGCGGAAATCATAAATGCCAACGTAATCGCGATAAGCAGGAATGGGATATTAAGCAGATACCCTGCAAGTAAAGCTTGCAGCATCGGAACTTCTCCAACCGCATGATCTTTAACATAGAAATAGCTGTCCGCCAATCCATCGAAACCAAATATGAGGCCGCCAAGGAGAATCGATGCGAGTACTCCGACTGCCGATAGCATAAGCCCGAACAGGATGGTGGTGATATATTTGGAAATGTAGATTTTGGTGCGACTAGCCGAACGGGTCAATAGAAACTTAATCGTGCCGGATACGAATTCTGCGGCCACGATCTCGCCGGCGATAATGACGGAGATGAGGGACACTGCAAAAATGATATTCCGCACCTGACTTACCGCAAAGTTCCACGCATTATTACTTGGTTGGGTGTTTTGATCCAAATAGTATTGATTGAGCAAGATGTTTTTCTCGGCTTGTTTGATTTCTATCTTCAGCGCATCCGGCTCGGCGGCTTCCTCGCGGAATTGCATATTTTCTTGTTCCAGCTGAGTTCTCCAATCGTCACTTGTAGTGCCGCTCCCGGCTGTCTTCAAATTCACGATTTGGAGCAGTACGTACACCAGGGCTATGGCAATCAGCACCCACGTACGCTTCCGTTTATAAATCTTCATGTTTTCATTGCGAATTAATGGAATCAATGTCCTTCTCCTCCCGTTATCTCCATGAATTTGTCTTCCAGGGTCTTCTTGACCGAATGAACGCCGTACACGTTAATTCCGGAAGCCATCAGCTTCCGGCTGACCTCCGGAATTTTCGCCTTGGGGATATGAACTTGTATGTTCTGCTGATCGGTCGTGATTTCTTTGCCGGACATGATCGATTGCAGAATCTGTACCGCCAAATCGGGACGGTCGACCTCGAATCGGACTTGGGTTCGTTCGTCATCGGCCATATCCGATATTTTATGAACGCCAACCAGCTTACCCTTTTGCAGAATCGCAACGCGGTCGCACATCATTTCCATCTCGGACATGAGATGACTGGAGATCATAATGCCGACACCTTCTTTGTGCGCCAGATCCTTCAAGTGGCCTCTAAGCTCGCGGATACCCGCCGGATCGAGTCCATTGGTAGGTTCATCCAGCACAAGCAGGGAAGGCTTATGGACGAGAACGACGGCAAGGCCTAAACGCTGCCGCATGCCCAGGGAGTAGGTCGCTACTTTATCATGGATGCTATGCTCCAATCCAACGAGAGCAATGACTTCCCGGATCCTCGCTTCTGTCACACCCGGAGTCATACGGGAGAAGTGAATCAAATTGTCATAACCTGATAAATATTTGTACAAATCCGGATTTTCCACGATCACGCCTACATGCTTCATCACTTTTTCAAAGTGGGCATGAGCATCTGTGCCATCAATCAGTACTTGGCCTCCCGATTTGGAAATAAGGCCGACGATCATCCGAATCGTCGTTGTTTTTCCTGCCCCGTTCGGACCAAGGAGTCCCAGGATTTCTCCTTTATCCACTTCCAGCGTCAACTGATCGACAATGGTCTTGTTTCTTACCTTTTTCGTGAGACTACTCACTTGCAGCAGCGACAATGCAAACACTCCTTTTAATAGC
The DNA here is from genome assembly GCF_036553665.1 of Paenibacillus haidiansis. NCBI lineage: Bacteria > Bacillati > Bacillota > Bacilli > Caryophanales > Paenibacillaceae > Paenibacillus > Paenibacillus haidiansis. Next base: position 113,749 of record NZ_JAZHPZ010000005.1, read on the forward strand.
AATTGGAATAAGATATAATTTCCGTATTCTGGCGGATTCATCTCAGCCATCCTCAAACTAACAGAACGGTTGTCATAAAGCCGAGTGACAAGGAGTCATGACCTTGATATGACAAGGAAAAACGGGCTTTTACCGCTCATTTCAATAAGAGTGAACGGAGTTGTGCATATGCGCCTTCCTAAACAAAACCGGTGGTCGTGGCAGGAATGGACCATGCTTGCCATCCGTACCCTATGGGTCTTCGCCGTTATTATTTTGATGTACCGGGATCAGCCCAGCTTTCCTTTCTGGATGGTGCTTGTCCCTCTTTTACTGTGTAATCTCATCCCCTTTTTATTTGTGAAAGGACGCTACTACCAATATCTGATTGCGGAGTGCTTGTTTGCCGGTGGAGTATCCTTGTTTCTCGCCTACGACCTTGGCTTAATAAGACTGTTCCCGCCCGTTCTCTTTACGATTGCATTCTATAGCCGGGGCCGTTCCCGCTGGTACTCGCTGCCCATTGCTGTGATGCTGTTCGTTTTGAGCGCAGGGAATTCCATCAGCTCGTCGTTGTCGCATTCTGTCATATGGCAAAGCATATTCGATGCGATGGTCATTTATGGCGTGAGTTTTGCATTGCAAAAAGGAGCGTTGGCAATCAATGCCATCAAACAGAAGCTTGCGTTGATCAAAAAGCAATATACGATTTTGGAGCAGTATTCCTCGCAAATTGAAAGAATGACGCTGCTGGAGGAACGTTACCGTATGGCTCGCGAGCTGCATGATACGATGGGTCATACTTTTACTTCCTTAATTCTCGGGATGGAGACATTGAAGTCCCATATTCATTCGAATGAGGGAGACGCCAAACTGCAAGGTATGCTCAAGCTGGCGAGAACGGGGCTGGACGATATTCGCCGTCAGGTGCATCAGATGGACCCCATTGAGGAGGCACTGCCTTTGGATCGATCGCTGCTTCAAATTATGGATGAGTTCAAGATGAACACCGGGATTCGGGTTATATTCCGCACGATTGGCGAGCCGTACCCTGTAATGAAGCAGGCCAAGCTTGTCTTGTACCGCTGCTTGCAGGAGACTCTAACCAATGCGAGTCGCCACGGGCAGGCCAGCGTGATTCAAGTTCTTCTTCAATATGAACATGCGCAGGTAGTGCTGCAGGTGCAGGATAATGGCAGAGGCGACGATCATCTTCAATTTGGATTCGGTCTGACAGGCATGAAGGAGCGACTGGCCCCATTGCAAGGTAAGCTCTACATCCATTCGCAAGCGGACTCAGGTACGATGGTAACCTGTACGATCCCCAATACTTCTAATGAAGGCGTACAGAAGATCAAAATTCTGCTGGCGGATGACCAACCCTTGATCCGTGAGAGCTTAAAGCTGCTGTTAGGAGAAGAGAAGGACTTTGAAGTAGCGGTTGTTGGCGACGGCAAGCAGGCCGTTGCCCAATGCGGGGAGTATAGCCCCGATATTGTATTAATGGACATCAAAATGCCGGAAATGGATGGTATCGCGGCTACAAAGTCCATTAAAGAAATGTGGCCGGACATTCGGGTCATCATGATTACGACAATAGAGGATGTCTCTCTGGCGTCCGAGGCACTTCGTATCGGGGCGGAGGGCTATCTGTTGAAATCGATACACCCTAAGGAGTTAGCCGCGACTATACGGCTCATATATGGCGGGGGAACGATGATTTCGCGGGATATGGCCCATCAATTGTTCCAATACCAGACGGGAGATAAGGCAGCGAATCCGTACGAACTGACCGAACGGGAAACCGATGTCCTCCGGTGCCTGATTGAAGGACTTCGTAACAAGGAAATTGCCCAGAGACTCCATCTGTCGGAAGGCACGGTGCGCAATTATATATCATCTATTTACCTGAAGCTGCAAGTAAATGGCCGTGAGGAGGCTGTAGAGAAGGCGAGGGTTGAGTGTCTGACATAACGATGCGCAATAGGGAAAAGGGGCACCACAACAAGTGGTACCCCTACACTACGCTGGACAAATTCCTTTACTTTATTCCCTTCATATACCCCTGAATTTTCGAGGAGAACGCAAAGAGCAGAATACCGAGGAGAATGGCCGCTCCTCCAATAACGCCAAAGTATGCCATCTCGTTGGCAGGCGAATAAAATCTGACAATCTGCGCATTAATCGCTTGGGCAGCCGCATTGGATAAGAACCATAAGCTCATGGTCTGGGCTGAAAAGGCCGCGGGTGCCAATTTTGTCGTTGCCGATAGTCCTACAGGAGACAAGCATAATTCCCCGAGCACAACGATGAGGTAGCTAAGGACGAGCCATAAAGGATTAACCAAGGAATGCTCACCGCCGAAGTAAGCCGGCAAGAGGATCACCAGGAAGGATAATCCGGCAAACAATAGGCCCAAGGCGAATTTTCTCGGGATCGTGGGCTGCCGTTTTCCAAGCTTCATCCATAACCAGGCAAACATGGGGGCTAAAATGATAATAAATAAAGGATTTAAAGACTGAAACCAGGCCGGCGAAATATGCAGTCCGGCAAAATCCAATTGCGTACGTTTATCCGCATAATTGGCAAGGATGGTTGACCCTTGTTCTTGAATCGCCCAGAACATAATCGCTGCAATAAACATCGGAATATAAGCAATAAGTCTTGAGCGTTCCACGCTGGTTGTTCGGGGACTCCGGAACATGACAATAAAATATAGGGTTGGAATCAGAATTCCCAGAATACCTACGACCGTGATAAAGGAATTAAACGTTAACAGACCTAGCGGAATCGTAATAGCGACGACTACAGCGAGAAGCACTGCACCGATACCGACGGTAAGGAACACTTTTTTTCGTTCCGCCGGTGATAACGGGCTTGCGATTAAAGTGCCTGCAAGGCCGAGGTTTTTCTTCTTGGTATAGATAAAAATGATTAACCCCAGAAACATACCGACGGCTGCAATGCTGAAGCCCAGGTGAAAATTGTAATCCATGCCGATGGTTCCTACAACTAGCGGAGCAATGAATCCCCCGAGGTTGATACCCATGTAGAATATACTGAATCCCGCATCCCGGCGCTCATCATCTTCACTGTAAAGTTCTCCTACAACGCTGGATACATTGGGCTTCAGCAGGCCCGTGCCCAGTACAATCAGAACCATGGAGATAAAGAATAATGAAATGCTGCCTGGAATGGCCAGGGCGATATGCCCCAGCATGATGAATATCCCGCCGTAGAATACGGCATTCGATGCTCCGAATATCCGGTCCGCTAACCAACCCCCAATAATGCCGGACATGTAGACAAGTGAACCATAGATCGACATAATGGCGAGAGCTGTGCTCTCATCCATGCCTAGTCCGCCTTGACTCACTTCGTAATACATATAATAAACAAGGATAGCCCTCATTCCGTAATAGGAAAAACGCTCCCAAAATTCTGTGAAGAACAGCGTAAACAACCCTTTGGGATGTCCAAAAAATCCCCGTTGCGGAACGCTCTTCACAATTTTTTGTTTGTCTAAATCAGCCATGCTGATACTTCCTCCTTGGGGCAGTAAATTTTATTGCTAAAAGTAATATCCTTTAGTAAGAATACCCATTATGATCCACTTTCAACTTTCCAGGCCTACTTAAACCCTTCAAGAGGGCTACAAAAAATTAGAATACAACATTGGTGAAAAATTGTACATGATATAGATGGCTGGAATGATTTTCTTCCGAAAGCAAAAGCCCCTCCGCCGTTCTGGCGGAAGGGGCCGGGTAAAGCTTCAAAAACGCGGTCATGACGACGGCGGGGCATCACAGGGACGCTGTAGTCCCTTTTTTTGTTCTTTCCGCCAGCCTAATAATCGACTCAATGTCTTGATCGGTTAATTGATCAAGAAAATGCTTGCGTATTGCCTTGGCAACGATGGGGCGGGCCTCATCCAATGCCGATTTTCCGACAGATGTAATGGTTACTTGAACACCACGATCTGTGACTAATGTTTTCCTCAACACAAGTCCGCGTTTCTCCATCCGCGTCAGATGATGTGACAATCGGCTCTTATCCCAGTCCATCGATTCGGCCAATTCCTGTTGGCGAAGGCTGCCGTCGCCCAAAAGGTCCAACCGATCCAATACCCCGTAATCGCCCTCGGATAGTCCTGTTTGCTCGGACATCTCTTTGATTACGCGACCGAAGATGCGCTGAAAGGAGCCTTTCCACATATACCATAGTTTCATTTCTTCTTCGTTCAGTTCGCTCTTATTCATAGCTACATAATATCATGGTTGACGCGTCAATTTCAATGTGTTACAGTGTTTAATGCAGTTGACATGTCAACCTGTTACAACACTGCATGTTGTGCTCAATTTTTCTTTAAGAAAGGAACATTTATTATGGATATGAACATAAGTACGCCCACTCCGGTCGTTTCGGTGAAGCCGGTAGTGTTGCCGGCCCCGGGCCGTGGCGAGGATCTGCAAGTGCGGGTGTCAGCGCCTGCGACTGGACGGGATTTGCCTATAATTGTTTTCTCGCATGGCTTTGGATGGTCGCTGGACGGCTATGCCCCTTTGGCCGACTTCTGGGCTGCCCACGGCTTCGCGGTCATTCAACCCACCCATCTTGATTCCAGGACGCTAAATCTTCCGCCCGACGATCCCCGTACACCACTGATCTGGCGCTTCCGAGTCGAGGACATGAAGCGAATCCTCGACCAGCTCGATCTCATTGAAGCTTCCGTGCCGGGCCTCGGCGGGCGCCTCGATCGAAGCCGTATCGCCGCAGCCGGACACTCCTGGGGAGGCCAAACGGCGAGCATGCTGCTCGGCGCGCGAGTCCTCGATGCCCACGGCGAACCGGGAGAAGATATGTCCGACTCGCGGATCAAGGCGGGCGTGCTGCTTGCTACAACCGGCTTGGGCGGAGCTGACTTGACTCCGTTCGCGGCAGAGCATTTCCCGTTTATGAACCCGAGCTTCTCGGACATGAATACGCCGACCCTTGTTGTAGCCGGGGACCATGACCAATCACTCCTGTCCACTCGGGGACCGGACTGGTTTACCGACCCGTACTTCTTGAGTCCCGGCGGCAAGAGTCTGCTTACTCTGTTCGGGGCGGAACACTCGCTTGGCGGAATTCCCGGCTACGAGGTCAAGGAAACAACGGACGAGAACCCCGAACGAGTCGCCTTGCTCCAGCGGCTTACGTGGTCTTATCTTCGCGATGCGCTCGGCCTCGACAACTCCGGCTGGCGGGCGGCTCGCACAGCTCTGGAAGAGAGCGCCAACCCGTTAGGTCGCATTGAGTCCAAGTAAGAACCTGACCTGAAGGCCACAACGACCTAACCCTCGCGAGTATGAGGAGAATCCCGCTAAGATAAAAAAGACCCCTCAAGACCCCTCGGAAGAGGGGTCTTTTTGCTAGGTTGCGAATAGGAGATAAGCACCTTGGATTGTCCCGGGACTGGATTATAAAAATTTTGACCATAGACGTATTGGCCCATCGGGAGCTACACTAGGGAAGGCGACAAAGAATAGATATTAGGAGCTTGTTAAACGTGACACTTACAGATCGTACTCCTTCATGGAAAAAACTTAGTCTTTTTGCCGTGACCTGGCCTATTTTCATCGACTCTGTGCTGCGGATGCTGCTGGGCACGGTCGACGTGTTTATGCTAAGCCGCATCTCCGATAAGGCGACCGGAGCGGTTGGCTTGGCCAACGAAATTATTTACTTCTGCATTCTGATGTTCGGCTTTGTCGGCATCGGCACCAGCGTCGCGGTTTCCCAGTATATCGGCGCCGGACGGGAGAAGGAGGCAAGCCGCGTCTCGGCGCTCGCCATTACGATGAACCTGATTTTCGGGATTCTCGTCAGTCTGGTCCTCTTTCTTTATGGGGAGCCTCTCCTGCATCTCTTGAAGTTAGATCCCGAGCAAATCGGAATCGCCAGCCATTATTTAAAAATCATCGGCGGTTTTATGTGGGTCGAGGCGCTTTCTTACGCGGTGTCGTCGGTCATTCGTGCCAGCGGACACACCAAAAGCGTGATGTTTGTAACGCTAGGCGTCAATATTATCCATGTGACGGGAAATTATTTGCTCATTTTCGGGAACATGGGCTTTCCGGAGTGGGGTGTGACGGGAGCGGCGATATCCACGGTCGTTAGCCGTTTGCTCGGCATCATCGTGCTTTTTATCATTTTGTATCGCCGGATTCCTGCACCGATCCGCGGCAAGGATTATGTGGCGTGGAAGGGTTCCTACGTGAAACAGATTTTGAGCGTCGGCTTGCCCGCCGCGGGCGAGCACCTTTCCTGGCAGTCGCAGTACCTCATGATCATCAGCTTTGTCAATATGATCGGCATTACTGCGCTAAACACCCATGTTTACGTCATGAATATATCGAACTATTTTATGGCGCTTGCCATGGCGATCGGGTCGGGGACGGAAATCATTGTCGGACAAATGGTCGGTGCGGGGGAAATGAAAGCGGCCTACAGGCGGCTCATAAAAAGCGTGAAGATCAGCTTTGCGTTAACTTTAGTCATCGTCGGTACGGCAGCGATATTCCGGCATGAGCTGATCGGCATGTTCACGAAGGACCCCGGAATCATTGCCGCCGGAGCGAGTATTTTTTTGCTCTCCATCGTACTTGAACCCGGCCGAACCTTTAATACGGTCATCATCAATTCGCTACGCGCCGCCGGGGATGCGCGTTTTCCAGTGTTGATGGGCGTGTTCTCCATGTGGGGAGTCGCGGTCCCGCTAGCCTATGCGCTGGGCATTCACTTCGGGATGGGGCTGTTTGGCATATGGATCGCTTTTGCGGTCGACGAATGGCTGCGCGGACTCATCATGCTGCTTCGCTGGAGAAGCCGGGCCTGGGAGAAGAAGGCGCTGGTGAAGCCGGCTTCCGTTCCGGAAAACGGCATGGGAGCGGAAGCTTAAACAGGCATATTTATGGATTGGTATCGCAAACAGCCGCTCCCCTTGGGAAGCGGCTGTTTATTTTGCCCGCGAGTCCGGAGTCCAAGACACTCTTATTTTCTCTCCTGCACGGTCTCTCCTTCAATTAGAACAGGCTGATAATAGACATTGTCTTTTAGATCCTTCTTCCCCTGCAGCTTTTTAATGACCCAGTCGGCGGCGTCGCGGCCCATTTGCTCCTGGGGATGGGTCAGTGTCGTCAGTTTGATGTTTGCATTCTTGGCGATATAAGAATTGTCCTGGCCGATCACCGATAAGTCATCCGGAACCGCAAGCTCCAACTGCCGGCATACATTGATCACTTCAAGACCTACTTCATCGTTGTAGCAGACAATCGCCGTTAACGCGTCCCGGTTGTCCGTCAGGAATGTCTTTAAGTTCACGGACAAGTCCTGCTTCGTCTCCGTATCAAAAGAGAGCACCTGCTCCGGGCGGAACCGCAATTTGGCTTCTCCCAGCGCTTTGATGTACCCCTTCATGCGGTATTTCCCTTGTAAATCGTCCATTTTGGCAATGATTCCGATTTGGGTATGTCCTTTGGAAATCAGCTCCCGGGTGGCCAGATAGCTGGACTGTACGTCATCGAGACACAGGAAAGGAACCTCAAGCTCTTCATAATAAGCGTTGATCATGATGAAGGGAACGTTCTGTTCTTTGAACGACAGGTAATAAGCGATGTTGGGATTGTACAGATTGCTCTTCGTGGGCTCGATGATCAGACCGTCCACACCGTAAGACAGCATCATTTCCAGCGCCTTTTTCTCCTGGGCGACATCATTATTGGTGCTGGCCAATAGCAATGAATAGTTATCCTCGTTCAAGCGGCTTTCGATCCCCCGAATGATCGAGGGGAAAATGTAATCCGAGAGATAAGTCGTGATGACCCCGATGGTCCGCTGATTGGAATTTCCGCCGGATTTGGCCCGGTATTGGCTGCTGACGTAGGTGCCGGAGCCTTTTTCGCTTCGCAAAAAGCCCTCCTTGGACAGTTCCATAATCGCCTTTCGAACCGTCTGCCGGCTGACGTTGTATCTGTTCTGCAGCGCCGATTCCGTCGGAATTTGTTCGCCCACGCTGTAAGTCCCCGACAGAATATCGCTTTTTATATCCTCAAGGATGACCTGATACTTTGGTTTCATCTCGATTCACTTCTTTCACCGTTGTTCGAATACGAATTCATTTGCTGATCATAGTTGTATGTACATATTTTAACATGAATATAAGAATATTATAATCGAACAACCCATATGTATAAATATGAAACTTAATATAGGTTAAGAGAATAGCTCCTGTTACATTTGTAGGTATATCTTTTTAGCCGTATTGACAAATGTACGAACAAAAAATATACTAGGGCTGACAATAAAGGAAAGCGTATTCTTACGGGGATACATTTAAAATAACAGTTGCAGAGGGGAGTAGCGTGAGCATGGATCAGGACGTCAAACAAGCGATTGCCAATGGAGCAACCTCTCTTGGGATCGAATTAGGATCCACACGTATCAAGGCGGTGCTGATCGATTCCCGGTTTGAAACGATCGCATCGGGAAGCCATGAGTGGGAGAACCTCCTGGTAGACGGGTATTGGACGTACAACTTGGCGGATATCATCAAGGGTCTGCAAGCGGCATATGGCGAAATGAAGCAAGAGGTGAAACGGCAATACGGGGTTACTCTTCAATCCGTCGGTTCGATCGGCTTCTCCGCGATGATGCACGGGTATATGGCTTTCGACAGCGCGGGAGAGCTGCTCGTTCCGTTCCGGACCTGGCGGAATGCCACGACCGGCGCCGCGGCCAAAGCATTGACGGACTTGTTCCGGTTTAACATCCCTGAACGCTGGAGTATCGCTCATCTGTATCAAGCGATTTTAAACGAAGAGCAGCATGTCCCTCGGATTGACTATATTACGACCTTGGCCGGATACATTCACTGGCGGCTGACCGGGAGCAAGGCTCTGGGGATCGGAGATGCTTCGGGCGTGTTCCCGATAGACGAGGCCACGCAGGATTACAATGCCTCGATGATTCGGCAGTTTGATGAGCTCATTGCAGCCAAGGGATACCCTTGGAAGCTGAGCGGTATTCTTCCCAAGGTTTATAACGCAGGCGAGCAGGCCGGCGTATTAACCGCGGAAGGGGCCGCCATTCTGGACCCGTCCGGGGATTTGCAGGCGGGGATTCCCCTCTGTCCTCCGGAAGGCGATGCCGGAACGGGAATGGTCGCCACGAACAGCGTAAGAAAGCGGACCGGCAACATTTCCGTGGGAACCTCGGTTTTTGCCATGATTGTATTGGAGAAGGAGCTTTCGGCGGTATATCCGGAGATCGACATAGTCACCACGCCGGACGGCAGTCCGGTCGGCATGGTGCATGCCAACAATTGCTCCAGCGACATCAATGCCTGGCTGGGCTTGTTCCGCGAATTCTATGAGGCGATGGGGCAAAAGGCGGATGCCGGCCAATTGTTCAGCGTCATGTTCAATAAAGCGCTGGAGGCGGACCCTGACGGCGGGGGCTTGCTCAGCTACGGCTATTTCTCCGGCGAGAACATTACCGGCATCGACAAAGGACGGCCTTTGTTCGTTCGCTCGCCGGAAAGCCGGTTCAATTTGGCCAACTTCATGCGGACGCATCTGTTTACCGCTTTTGCCGCTTTGAAGATCGGGATGGACATTCTGACCAAGAAAGAAAACGTGGCGATCGACAGCATTCTGGCTCACGGCGGGCTGTTCAAGACCCCGGTCGTCGGGCAGAAAATGGTCGCGGCCGCTCTTAATGTCCCGGTTTCCGTCATGGCGACGGCCGGAGAAGGCGGAGCGTGGGGGATGGCGATCCTGGCGGCTTACCTGACGAACAAGGAGGGGCAGGAACCCCTGGACGCCTTCCTGGAGAACAAGGTCTTTAAGGATGCGAAGGGAGAAGAAATTCATCCTGATGCTTCCGATGTGCAAGGCTTTGAGCTCTTTATGGAAAGATACATCAAGGGTCTTGCGATTGAGCAGGCTGCTGTAGATCATCTGGTGGAGAACTGGAGGGAATAAGATGTTAGAGAGACTGAAAGAAGAGGTTTATGAGGCCAATCTGGAGCTGCCCAAGCATGGGCTTGTGAAATATACATGGGGGAATGTCAGTGCGGTTGACCGGGAAAGCGGCTTGTTCGTGATCAAGCCGAGCGGCGTCAGCTACGACAAGATGAAGCCGAGCGATATGGTGGTTGTCGATTTGGACGGCAATGTGGTGGAAGGCGATCTCAGACCGTCATCCGACACGCCGACACACGCCGTGCTTTACAAGCATTATGCGGAGATTGGCGGTATCGTGCATACTCACTCGACTTGGGCAACGGTCTGGGCGCAAGCCGGTCTGGATGTCCCGGTCATGGGGACTACGCATGCCGACACCTTCTATGGCGCCGTGCCTTGCGCCCGCTTCCTAACTCAAGAAGAGATCGACCGCGGCTATGAAGCGGAGACCGGACGTGCCATCATTGAGACCTTTGAACAGCGGGGCTTGGATATTATGGCGGTGCCCGGTGTCTTGCAAAAGGGCCATGCTCCGTTCACCTGGGGTAAAGATGCCAAATCGGCGGTCATGAACAGCGTTGTACTGGAGGAAGTCTGCAAAATGAATTTGTTCGCCCGCAGCTTGAACCATTTTGCCGAAGAGCTGCCGCAGCGGATCTTGGATAAGCACTATTTGCGGAAGCATGGGAAAGACGCTTATTACGGTCAAAAGTAATCCTACAATTATAAAATAAGGAAAGAGGATGAGCACAATGTCAACAGCTATCGTCAAAGAGTTCTGGTTTGTCGTAGGGTCGCAGCATCTTTACGGGGAAGAGGCGCTTTCGGAAGTCAAAGCAAACGCGCAAGCCATGACCGACGCGCTCAACAAGAGCGGCATTTTGCCATATCCGCTTGTACTGCAGGATCTTGCGGTCAGCGCGGATAAAATCACCTCCATCATGAAGGAGGTCAACTATCGTGACGAGGTTGCCGGTGTGATCACCTGGATGCATACCTTCTCCCCGGCCAAAATGTGGATTCGCGGCACCAAACTGCTGCAGAAGCCTTTGCTGCATTTGGCTACGCAATACAATGAGAGCATTCCTTGGGCCACGATCGACATGGACTTTATGAACCTCAACCAGGCCGCCCATGGCGACCGGGAATACGGCTTCATCAATGCCCGTCTGAATAAGCAAAACAAAGTGGTCGTCGGATACTGGGAACGGCCGGAGGTACAGAAGCAAATCGCGGAATGGATGGACGTGGCGGTTGCCTATAACGAAAGCTTCAACATCAAAGTCGCCCGTTTCGGCGACAACATGCGCAATGTCGGCGTTACGGAAGGCGATAAGGTCGAAGCCCAAATCCAATTCGGTTGGACGGTGGACTACTACGGGATCGGCGACCTCGTGGAGTACGTCAACGCGGTTACCCAAGAGGAAATCGACGCTTTGTTTGCGAAATATGCGGAGCTGTATGATTTCGATTACGGCACTTACGACAAGGAAACTTGGGAAGCGAGCGTTAAAGTACAGGTAAGCTACGAAATCGCCCTCAAACGCTTCCTGGATAAAGGCGGCTACAACGCCTTCACTTCGAACTTCGAAGACCTGCACGGCATGAAACAGCTCCCGGGTCTGGCAGTTCAGCGTCTGATGGCGCAAGGCTACGGCTTCGCCGGCGAAGGCGATTGGAAGACGGCCGCACTTGATCGCTTGCTGAAAGTGATGAGCCATAACCAGAACACCGGATTCATGGAAGATTACACGTACGAATTGGCTGCAGGCCAGGAAGCCATTCTCCAATCCCATATGCTCGAGGTAGACCCGAGTCTGGCAAGCAACAAGCCGAAGATTCTCGTATCTCCGCTCGGCATCGGCGACCGCGAAGATCCGGCCCGCCTCGTATTCGACGGCAAAGCCGGGGAAGGCGTGGTCGTGTCGATGGCGGACTTCGGCACGCACTATAAGCTGTTGATCAACGAAGTAACGGCCTTCGAACCGACGGTTCCGGCTCCAAAACTGCCGGTGGCCCGCGTACTGTGGAAGGTGAAACCGAACTTCCAGGACGGGGTCAAAGCCTGGATCGAGAACGGCGGCGGCCATCATACCGTCGTATCCTTGAACCTGACGACCGATCAAATCGTTGCCTATGCCAAGCTGGTTAACTTGGAATACGTAGTCATCAAGTAATTTTCATTAGGGCACCCTTATTGCAGGGTGCCCTATTATTATGTTTATATGAGGTTATACCTAACCTAACCGGATCGCCAGATTGGAGAGATACTTATGGGAAATACGGATAAGTTTGAAATGATAGCGAATGTGTATGACACTCCCGAAAGAATTCAAATTGCCAAGGTATCCTCGGATGCCATCCGTGAATACTTAGTTGACGCTAAAAGCAAGGATGCCATTGATTTTGGGTGCGGGACCGGACTTGTCGGCATGAACTTGTTGAACGAGTTTCGCTCTATGCTTTTTCTGGATACCTCAGAGAACATGATTCATCAAATAAAGCAGAAAATTTCCGATTATGACATTCAGAATGCTGATACGTTTTGCTTTGACTTTGAACAGAAAGGTTTGTCCGATTTGCATGCCGACTATATTTTTATGGCGCAAGTTCTCCTCCATATTCATGATGTTCAACTGGTTCTGTCCAGATTATTCGATGTGCTGATTGAAGGCGGACATTTACTGATCGTGGATTTCGATAAAAATGAAAAAATAGCTTCGGATATCGTTCATAACGGATTTGATCAAGCGGAGCTAACGGAAATAATGACTAAGATAGGGTATAGGAATATTCAATCCAAAACTTTTTATCACGGAAGCAAAATATTCATGGGGCAGGATGCATCCATGTTTATTCTTGATGCTCAAAAGTAATGTTTTTACCCGCTCCACTGAGCTCTAAAACTATTTAATCTCTCTTGAAACCCCTTCAAGACCTCCTCCGGCGCTTCCCTGACCTTGATATCCCCACCTAGAAACAGAAGCCAATTGATGATTTCGGTCAGCTCTTCGGGCTGATTCACATGGACTAAAGTTTTTAAAATGCCCGTGGCCTGGTATGGATTTGTATAGGAAATGGAAGCCTTTAGAGGATGGTACTTTTTATACTGTGCAATGGCTTTGGGACCCAGTTCGAGGACCAGGTTGATTTCTTCTTCCTGCTTGCTCAGCTTCTCCAGAATCTTCTTCCGACTTAGTTTCTTTTTCGGCGGGTGGGGCTGGACATCGATGAGCCCGTCGACGGGGAAAATTTTCTTCTTTTCTTTCTCTAAGTCAAAGCCCTCCATCAGCCAGAGGCTCTTTTCGTGATAAAGGTGCAGGAGATAGATAGGATACGACTTGGTTTCCTTCTCTTCTTCGATGGTAATCAACATAAAGTTGTCCATGAGCAGGTTTTGGATGAGTTTTTCCAACATGGGATGGGGAAGGTCCGAAAGTTCAAGCAGGTCGGGATTGTTCGGGTTGGTTCCTTCAAAAAGCAAGATTTGATTGAGAAGAACCAAATCATCCTGCTGGTTTGTTGAGATGAGGCCCAGTAATTTTTCGGCTAAAGATTGGCGACTCTTTAAATAAGGGAGCTGTGCATTTCTTGTAGCCATAAAGGCAATAAAGAGAGCTTTGACCTCATTATCGGTAAATCGCACATCGGGCAGAAGGGAGTTATGCATGACAAAATAACCCCCATCCCTTCCGACCTCGGCGACAAGCGGCATCCCCAGGGCCTCGATTTCTCTGATATCTCTGACAGCCGTCGAACGGGAGATATGAAATTCACGCATAATTTCGGAAATGGTAAATTGGGACCGATTATTGATATATCGCATGATGGTGTTAATCCGTTCAACTTTTTTCATCGGGACTCCTAAACAGGTTCATTTTTTGACATGATTTAAAGTTATGATAAACCTATCAAGTCAAGAACACAAATCACAAAAATTAATTAAAGAGAAGGAAGGTTATGAGAATGTCAAATTATCAATTGGTAGAAAAAGAGAGCTTTACCGTCTTTGGTCTTGGAACAGAGCTTAAGAGCCACTACACGGACTATGCAGGGATTAACAAGGAAAAGTCGGACTTTTGGGAGGCGGTCGGCAAAGACGGTAGGCTTGACACTTTAAAAGCCATCGCCGCAAATGACTACATTTTTGCCGTGAGCGAAGCAGTGAATAACAAGATGATGTACTATGCCGGTGTTATGACAGAGGGATCGGCACCGGCATCGGAAGAATCCAGCAGGTTGATCCAGTTTCCCAAGGGAGAATACTTGGTTGTTAAAGGGGAAGGGAAGACGGCCGAAGAACTAAATAATCAGCTTGCCGGCATTGCCTTTGGCCAAGTTTTACCGGAAGTCAACCATGTTGCTTATGTTGGCGGGCCAAACACAGCGGTTATAATGGGGGAGCGAAACGGTTCCGTTTTCGGTGAAATGTGGATTCCTGTTGTTAAGAAATAATGACTTTTAGGGGGGATAAATGTGTCTTATATCGTTGATTTTAAAAATGTATCTACGGTAGGTTTAGAGTCTTCGCCTGTGGCGGAAGCGCTTGCCGGTTTGCGTGCGAATGAAGCCCGTTACTATATGAATAAATACAAGCATGAATTTACGGTTGTACCCGCAAGCGAGAGCCAGGAAACCCTTGATTATGTAAACCGGGTTCTGAAAGAAGAACGGGGTATTGAATTTGCGGCCAAGCCTTTGGAAACATCGCGGTTTCAAGTGGAAAATATCGATTGGGCCTACGTCTTTTATGAAGATGGTCTAGAGGTCAACGTCTTGTATACGGTTGATGACCCCAAGAAGCGGGCGGTTGGGTTCAAGCTGTCCGAGGGGATGGAGGTCCCCAAGGAACTGGAAGAAAAGAAGTTTAAGTTTGCCCGGCAGAAGTCAAAACTGGCCGGAACCATTCGGGGCTCGTTCTTTGTAATTAAAGGAGAATATTAAAGCCGGGGAAAGCTAATATTAGCAGTTCTTTATTACTTTAGTAGTTGCAATAACCGCTCCTCGGTACCTGTTCCGGGTACCGGGACGTAGAAACACCAGTGAAGGCCCGGGTCGTTATCGACTACAGAAGCGGAATGGATCACGAACTCCAACTCCTGAGCGTCCGAAAGACGAAATAAAGCGGTCGCGACCCGCCTTTGCTTGATTTCATAAAGCTCCCAGAAATGTACAAACTCCTCGCTTTCCCGTCTCAAACGTTCGACCCGCTCCATATACAAGGGATTATCTTTATAACGGTCCAAATTCGCCCGCAGCGTCGCCGTAGTGTACCGGGCAAACCCTTCCCAATTCACCAGTCTTTGGCGGTAATCCGAATTACAAAACATAATGTTCATCATGTACCGTTCGCTTTTCGGCAGGCTTCCGAAATCGGCTATAATCAGTTCCGCCGCCCGATTCCAGGCGATCACATCCGTACCTTCGTCCGTGACGAAAGACGGATAATGCAATTGATCTACGATCGCTTGCAGGAATCCGGCATCCGGTCTTCCGCTATTGGGCACTACACCTGCACTCGCAGGATCTGCATTAGCCAAATCAAACAGATGCCTCTGCTCGTCTTCGTCCAATTTTAACGCGGTACTGATATTCCGTAACACTTCCGGCGAAGGATTTACCTCTCTGCCTTGTTCCAGCCAAGTATAGTAAGTCACGCTTAAATTTGCGAGATAAGAGACTTCCTCTCTTCGAAGCCCTGGGGTTCTTCTTCGTCCGGGAAGCGGCGTGATCCCCGCCTCTGCAGGCTGTAACCGTTCCCTGCGTGATTTAAGGAAATCCCCCAATGCGGATGAGGATTGATTTGTTTTCATAAATACGCCACCTCCAATTACTCATCATTATAATCTCTGTCCCAAACTGTTGCTACAGAAGAGAACCATAACTGATAAGAAATGCTGTTAGTCGCGTTAATAGTATAAACATGCTGTGGCTAGCTCCCTCCTATCACAGGTACGATAAAGAAAATTTTCGATATAGAGAAGAACTATGTGCATAGGAGGTTTATTTTCTTGAATAAGTACGTATACAGGAACAAGTTGGCTTTAGTTACCGGTGCATCATCCGGAATCGGGAAAGTGTATGCCAAAGAACTGGCGAAGCGAGGCTGCCATGTAGTGTTGGCAGCGCGCTCCAAGGACAAACTGGATGTATTGGCCGGAGAAATCAACCGCCAGTACGGCGTGCAGGCGTATGCGTTGGCTTGCGACTTGTCCAAAGCGGACGCCCCGCGTCAATTGGCCGGGCAAATTTCCGGACTTGGCCTGTCGGTCGATATTCTCATCAACAACGCCGGTTTCGGCACTTACGGCCGTTTCGAGGGGATAGACCCGGAGCGTGAGCAGGAAGAGATTATGCTGAATACGGCTGCGTTAGTCGATCTTACGCATCGATTTCTGCCTGATATGCTAAGGCGGAAGGACGGAATTGTAGTAAATGTGGCTTCGATGGCCGCGTTTATGCCTTGTGCTTATTCGGCCGTTTATGGGGCCACCAAAGCCTTTGTTTTGTCCTTCTCTGAGGCGCTCTGGGCGGAAACGCGCGGGCGGGGCGTTAAGGTCCTCGCATTGTGCCCGGGCGCAACCGGGACGGGGTTCTTCGATGCGGTCGGGAGCAAAGACATGGCTTCAGGTCAAAAGCTCTCGACCCCGGATAAGGTAGTAGAGGCCGGATTTCGAGGAATTGACCGGGGGCGAAGCTATATCATCGATGGCCGCACCAATTATTTTATGGCTCAAAGTATCCGACTTTTTAGCAGGCGCAGAGTGGCCATGATCATGGAACGCATGTCAAAACAGAGCGGGCATTAATTGCGACATCCCTATTGCCTATTCATGATCATTACTCAGCTGTTAGGTTCAGCATTCTAAGCAGCATCATAGAAGCAACAATGTATATTTTTTGTATAGATTCAATTGCTAAACTGATATATTAGGCAAATCGATAAAGGCCTGTTATATCGGAGGTTGAAAAAATCATGATGATAGAACAACCGGTAATGGACAAATTAGTCTTCAGAGCGATGGAAAGAAATCTGGCCATCATCCGTTTTGATACGAATCGAAAGGTTACCTTTGTAAATGAGGTGTTCGCCAATACGATGGGGTATTCCGTTGAGGAAATTCAGAAAATGCAGCATCGGGATTTCTGTTTTGACTCATTTGCCAATTCGCCGGCCTATGAGCAGTTTTGGAGGGCTCTATTATCCGGACAATGTTTTCAGGATAAGGTTGAACGGAAGAATGCCCGCGGCGAAACGGTATGGCTGGAGGCCACCTATATACCGATATATGATGAGCAGGAGTCCGAGGTCATCGGTGTCTCCAAAATCGCAACGGACATCACGGAACGGCAATTTAGCTTAACCACAGTGGTAAAGGAATTGGAGACTACCTCCAAGGGTTTAAACCAGCGCGCCGAGGAGGGGATCAGCCGGAGCCGGGAGCTGCTGCTCAGTGTCGACCGGATTGCCGAGGTTTCGGAGGAGAATACTCTTACACTTAAGGATCTGCAGGAGCAAGCCAAGTCGATCCAGGGGATTGTGCAAACGGTTCGTGATATTGCATCTCAGACCAATTTGCTCGCCCTAAATGCAGCCATTGAGGCGGCCCATGCGGGTCCGTACGGCAGAGGGTTTGAAGTAGTAGCCGCAGAAGTGCGCAAGCTGTCCAACGAGGTATCGGAATCCATTACCAAAGTTCAGGGCATTATCAATGGGATTACCAAGGAAATCTCCGAGATATCCAACGGCGTCAGCCGCAGTCAGTCTTCTATTGTGGAGAGCCAGCAACAGATCCGCGTGACCATGGATGACTTCGACAGCATCGTTGATTTTGCCCAAAGATTGGATGAGCAGGCACGGCATGTTGCCGATAATATTTAGCAATGCTTTGTGTGGGTACCAACAGGTACCCCTTAAATATAGCTGTTACCGGCGGCCGGAATGCTTCAATGGCAATCGCCGGCGAGTTTTATTTTGGTAAAAAAAAGGTAAAACCATTATATCAAGTAAAATCCCCTTAGGGTATATTTTATAGAAATAAATTCTATAGTATCTTGGAGTAATTATTTGCCTGGTCTATGGTTTGCTTAGGGTGATCGCTGTGAGTGATTTGATGAAAATGGTTGGGGAAGGCATTCGGCATTTCCGAAAACTGCGTGGACTAAGCCAGGAGGAACTTGCAAGTAAGGCTGAGGTACACGAAACTTACATAGGTAAGCTGGAGCGTTCCGAAAAAGTATGTTCTATAGTGGTATTAGCCAAAATTACGAGTGCGCTCGACCTTTCGATGGTGGAGTTCTTTAGTTATATCCAACCTGTAAGCGGGGAAGGTAACGAGTCTATTCTCGCAGAAATTGTAGACAAGCTTCGAAGTAGAAGTGTAAATGAACAGAAAAGGATACTGAAGGTCGTCGAAGCTATGATGGACGATCAGTTGAACTGAGCGGTCGAGATTCAAAAATATATTATTATGATTTGAAAGGGGCTTGCCGGAGCGAGCTCCTTTTTGTATTTTACAGATATCCTTGTTAAGCGGAGCCTTACCATAAGTAGGGCGAAATTTTTGAACTTAACGCACAAGGGAACAGGCAAGGAATCAATGTGAACCGCACCCCGGATACAACCAATCCCGCCAATTGGGGCAGAATTCAGCATATGCATGGTGATGTGTTTTACTCGCGCTCTGCTTGTAAGGCGTGAGCTAGTTATGAGCGTCCCCATAAGATTCTCGTGGAAGGTATTGACAAAACCACTCCACACAAGGTATATTGTGCATGCACGATATACACAATATGATGGGGAGGGATGTATGAAGTGCTTGCATTAGACATTCGAAACGTAAATAAGAGTTACCCCAATTTTCAACTTAAAAATGTATCGTTCCAATTGGAGAAAGGTTACATTATGGGTTTTATCGGTGCGAACGGCGCAGGGAAGACCACGACGATAAAATCAATTTTGAATATGACCCGCACGGATAGCGGGGAAATTCACATATTCGGGAAAAATATGGCTGATCACGAACTTGAGTTGAAGCAGGAAATTGGGTACGCCATGGGCGGTGTAGACTTCTACACCCGAAGCAAAATGAAGACCTTGACCGACGTGATCAAGAGGTTCTATGCCAATTGGGACGAGGAAACGTACCGCAACTACCTTCGGAAATTCAAATTGGATGAAAACAAAAGGATTGCCGAGTTATCGACGGGAATGAAGGTGAAATACAGCATTGCCATTGCCTTGTCCCATGGGGCAAAGCTTCTCATTTTCGACGAACCGACAAGCGGGCTTGACCCGGTTGCAAGGAACGAACTGTTGGATATTTTCCAGGGACTCGTCGCTGACGGCGAGATCAGCATTTTGTTCTCGACCCATATTACTTCAGATCTGGAGAAGTGCGCGGATTATATCACCTTTATTTCCAATGGGCAAATCGTCCACAGTGGTGAGAAGGAAGAGTTCAAGGAATCTTATCTTCTTCTAAATGGTGCTGCAGCCCAACTGAACCAAGTGAAGGACAGATTGATCTCTTATAAGATGAATTCATTTGGATTTACGGGATTGATTCCCGTGAGAGACTTCGATACCTCCTGGAACATGAAGGCTGCCACGCCTAGCCTTGAGGAGATCATGGTCTATTTCGCGAAGAAGGAGGATGAGTATGTATAACCTGGTGATGAAGGATGTAAGGTTGGCCGTGCCCCCCTTTTTCTTTCTGTTTCCTTTCTTGTTTGGTGCCTTAATGCTCATTCCCGGTTGGATCTACTTTATTGTCCCGCTGTATTTCTGCTGGATCACGATTCCGAATGTGTTCAACCAATTTAAAGCGCAGAATGATTTGATGTTCACGTCGGTGATGCCCGTCTCCAAACGAGATATGGTAAAGGCAAGGGTGACTGTGATCGTCGGCTTAGAGCTGCTGCATATCGTGATTGCCGCGATCTTCGGTTTCATTTCGATGAGCTTGTATCCCGATACAACCTATATTTTCTTCCCGCCCAATATGGGTTTCTGGGGGTTAAACCTTGTGATGCTTGCGATCTTTAACCTCATCTTTATCCCGATGTTTTATAAGACGGCTTATAAATTCGGCTGGGCGCTGCTCGCCGCCGTTATAGCTGCCATGCTGTTCGCCGGAATCGCCCAATGGCTCGGCATTCAAAGCCCGGTCGTGAATGAGATTTTCTACGGCACCGATGCGCAGCAAGTGACGCTCCAAACCTTCATTCTACTCTTTGGAATTGTGATTTTCGCAGCGTTCTCCGTCATTGCCTACCGGCTCGCGGTCAAACGATTCCTCCAAGTGGAAGTCTAATGAACATCGCGATCTCGAATGCATCTGACAAACCGATTTACCAGCAGCTTTTTGAACAGCTCAGCGCCCAGATTCTGAAAGGAGAATTGGAAAACGGCTATTGTCTTCCACCGATCCGACAAGCGGCTCAGGAGCTGAGCATCAGCGTGATTACCGTCAAAAAGGCCTGGGAAGCACTAGAGAGATACGGGTTGATCCATACCATTACGGGAAAGGGCTGTTTTGTCGCCGAACTGTCCTACGATCGGAAATTGCAAATTCGCAATGAAATGATCCTTAAGCAAATGCTTCTCGACACCTCCTACTACAAATCCTTCGGCCTTACCTTGGATGATGTGATTGAGATGTTGAAGAAGGTTTATTAGGCAAAGGGGGAGCTGACGCAACAGCTCCTTTCGCTTTTTTGCGATATGCATGATGCGGAGAGCCATACCATAAGTCATGGCCATGGCCAAGTTTTGATTTCAACCGTTATTAACACTTTGTTTGGAAATTTGCTTTTCCTTCCAAGATGGCACTCAAAAACTTCTTCGACTTTCTCAATCGCTTCAGGAGATCATCAATTTCATTGATTTTGTTTTCTACAATGTTCTTCTTTTCCTCGTAAGATAAGTTAATTTGTTGATTGACCAGCAAACTTAACTCTTCTATAGAAAAGTCTGCGGATAAAAGTGCCTTCACATCATCCAGATATTCAATAATTTCTTCAGAGTAAATACGGTAATTATTTTTATCTCTCTTAACAAATTGGTCCGGAACCAGGTTTTTACGTTCATAGAATCTCAATGTTGAGCTCAACGCATCCAGATCCTTTTGATCCGAAGTCGCTAGTACCGATACACTCGCTTGAGCATCTTGGACCGCTACGGAGCTTAAGACTACGAATAACACTGCGCAAAGTCCAAGTTTAAGCAACGCTCTAAAAGGCTTTCGAAGGACTTTCCGACTTTCCTGTAAATACACATTCCTACTGCTCATACTGTTCCCTCCCAAATTTCATGATATATTGCTATTTTTATAAAATTAAAAAGGCACACCGTGCCAACCCACGTTCATGGGTTCTCATCAGCATGCCTCTGGTTAACCAACCGGATTTATAAATTTAGTATTAAATAACATATATTCCCTTTCATTAATTTAATTTAATCCTATGCGTTTTGTCAACATTAAATTTGACGAACCGTGTGCATACCTCACCCATGTTCTTCTCTCTTCTCTCTTCTCTCTTCTATTTTCATCTCTTGGAACGGAAAAATGTAACGACATTGCCTGGCTATAGCTAATAGTTATAACCAGCTATAATTCTTTTGTAGAATGGTATAGGCAACCGGATATGCTATATTAATTTTAAAATAATTCTGCGAGGAGATTAACCTATGAGCACTCAAACTCAACCTGTAAAACGGACCGTTACTCCATTTCGATATGATATTGTTGGCAGCTTCTTGCGTCCCCGCGAGCTGAAAGAGGCTAGAGTCAAATTCCAGAACGGCGAAATTAGCGCCGAGCAGCTCATAGAAGTAGAGAACGCCGAAATCACCAAGCTCGTTCGGAAACAAAAAGAGATCGGCCTTCAAGCCGTAACCGACGGCGAATTCCGCCGCTCCTGGTGGCATCTGGACTTCTTCTGGGGATTTGACGGCGTAGAGCGGACAATCATTGATCAGGGATATCAATTTAACGGCGCCAAATCCAGACCCGAAACCGCCCGCTTGACCGGTAAAATAAGACACAGCAGCCATCCCTTTGTCGCACACTATGCATTTTTGAAGGGAGTCGCAGGCGAGGACGTCACCCCACGTCAATCGATTCCGGCGGCCGCACAGTTCCTGTTCGAGCTCGACCGGGCGGAAAATCAGGAAAGCACAAAGGCCGTATATCCGAATCGGGAGGAGCTTGTCGCGGATATTGCCAAAGCGTACAAGGCGGCGATTCTTGCCTTTTATGAAGCGGGCTGCCGCAGCATCCAAATCGACGACTGCACGTGGGGAGCGCTTTGCGATGAGCAATTTATGGCCTTCATGAAGCAGGCCGGCGTGGACGTTGCCGAGTATGCGAACGAGTTCGCGAAGCTGAACGGGGAGGTTATATCCGGCTTGCCGGACGATCTCGTGGTCACGACACATGTCTGCCGCGGCAATTATGTTTCGACTTATGCCGGAGTAGGCGGAGGTTACGAGCCGATCGCGCAAACACTTCTGGGCATCGATAACTACTCCGGTTACTATCTGGAGTTTGACACCGACCGGGCGGGCGATTTCAAGCCGCTTCGCTTCCTGAAGGACAATCAGCAGGTCGTGCTTGGCCTGTTTTCATCCAAATTCGGCGAGCTGGAAAGTAAGGAGGATATTCTGAAGCGTATTGAGGAAGCGACGCAATACGTCGACCTGAACCGGATTTGCCTGAGCCCGCAATGCGGCTTCGCTTCCACGGAGGAGGGCAACCATCTGACGGAGGAACAGCAATGGCGCAAGCTTGCTTTTATTAAAGAAATCGCCGATGAAATCTGGAAATAGAAAATAAGATAAAGGCATTTAGATCCCTTACCTCAAGGTAGGGGATTTTTGCTGCTTCAAACAGGAATTCGGGAAGAAACCCCGAATTTTATCTTTCACGCTGTTACGCTTGATGCGGAAACAGATGTTTCCATCATTAAGCAATACTCAAAATTATTATCGTTTTTGCGAGGAAAAGAGGTGCTCTCGAGTGGCGAAATGGGATAACATGCTGTCCATACTTTGGATGCTGCGGTCGGGAAGGAAGCTCACCGCCGCGCAGATCGCGGACAGTTTGGAAATCAGCGTCCGCACCGTGTACCGGTATATCGACGCTTTGTGCGCCAGCGGCGTGCCGGTCGTGGCGGAATCGGGCCACGACGGCGGCATTCGCATTCTGGAAAGCTTTCAGGAGACGCCATTATTCTTCAATTCCATAGAACTGAAGGCGCTTGTGGACGCGTTTAAATTTGCGGAAGGCGCCGGCTATCCGTACACGGAGGAGCTGGAGAGCGCGCTTGCCAAGGTGGAGAACGGCCTTCACGAAGAGCAGCGCCAAGATCTGTCCCGTCAGGCGAGCGGCCTCGATGTGATCTCGCCGGCGCGTCCGCCTTCCGTCGTTCCGCTGCTCAGGGACCTGGAGCAGGCGGAGAAGGACGGGCGAACGGTTCGCATCGTCTACCGGAAAGCGAATGCGGAGCAGGAAGACGAGCGTGTAATCGATCCGTACGGGCTCGCCTACGACCGGAATGAATGGTACGCCGTCGCATTCTGCCATCGGTCGCAGGCGGTCCGGACGTTCCGCGTGGACCGCATCGTGCGGCTTGCCCAGACCGAAGCGCGGTTCGAAAAGCCGGAGCGATTCTCCGCGTCCGCCTATTTCCGCGACCGGTCCGAGCGGGAACGGGAGGCGGACGGACCGCTGACGGTCATCCGCATCGAGGGAGAGCAAGGCGCGCTGAACGCGGTTTGCGGCCACTGGCACCTGCGCCATTATTTGACCGAACGGACCGACCGGGAGGCGCGGTTTCTGCTCGACGTCCCGACGATGAACAAGTACCTCCCGATGTATCTGATGACGTTCGGCACGGCTATTCGCATCCGTGAGCCTCTCGAGCTGAAGCGCCGGATCCGGGAAATGGCGAATGGAATCGCGAAACAATACGAAGACGATTCCGATTGAACTTCGCTGACAACGGTTGTCAGCGAACCCGGTATACGATAGTGACAAGGCTGACGGCAGCCAAACAACGACACATAAAGGGAAGGTGGAATCACCATGCAAGGGCACCCACATCAATTGTACGAATATCATGTTTGGGCGAACGACCGGTTGTTCGCCCGCCTGGAGCAGCTTCCGGAGGATGTGTTTCATGCGGAAGTGGCGAGCGTATTCCCGTCCGTGGCGCAAACGCTCGGACATATGTACTTATTCGAGCAACTCTATAAGGACGTGCTCACCGAAGTTCCGAACGAGGACATTTTTCCGAAAATCCCGGGTTGGACAGAGGAAGCGAAGGGTAAAAACGTGGATGAAATGCGGCAGCTGTTCGCCGGCGCAGCCGATCAGTTCCGTGATCTGCTGCGGCGTACGCCCGATCCGGACAAGGCGATGACGATCGAGCATCCGCAGTACGGCCGTCTCGATACGCATTTCTCCGACATCATGCAGCATGTGGTCAACCACGGGACATATCACCGCGGCAATATCACCGCGATGTTGAGACAGCAAGGGTATGCCGGGGTCCCGACCGATTATATGTTTTATTTGTTGGAGCGGCAGGAAGCTCGGCAATAAAACGGATGAGAAAAGGCAGGCCCGGTTTCGGGCCTGCCTTTTCGTCTATGCTTTGTCATCCGATTGAGATGACGATCCGATACGGTTATTCGTTATGAAACCTTTGTTTTAACTTTTTTACATGGGCATCCATAATCTCTTCCATACTGATATCATACTTTTTGGCCAGAATAATCAGGTTGCTGCCTCTTCCATTAGGAAGCCGATCCGAATGAACGGACCGTAATCCTCCCATCCTCTTGTTTTATAAAAGGTCTCGACCCAGTGCTGAAATTCCTTTGATTCCATCTCTTCACTTCCATGTCCATATATAGTAACCAATATATCATACCATAACAACATATAGTATTGGGGAAACTATTGAAAAAAATATGTGTATCCAGATAGATAAACCGTATTGACGGGTTTCTGAAGCATACGGAAAGGGAACGATATAACCGAATTCGGTTTTCTTGAAGAGTTTACATAATAAGGCTAAGGTATACCTGAGGAGTGATGGAGATGGCGCGTGTTTTATTTATTAATGGCGGATCGGAGGGGCATATCAATCCCACGATCGGAGTCGTTCAAGAGCTTATTTCCCGTGGAGAAGAAGTGGTGTACTTTTGTATCGAAGCTTTTCGGGAGCGGGTGGAGAAGACGGGGGCT
The DNA here is from genome assembly GCF_036553665.1 of Paenibacillus haidiansis. Taxonomy (NCBI): domain Bacteria; kingdom Bacillati; phylum Bacillota; class Bacilli; order Caryophanales; family Paenibacillaceae; genus Paenibacillus; species Paenibacillus haidiansis. The sequence goes on from NZ_JAZHPZ010000005.1 coordinate 138,989, forward strand.
TCCGTACGGACATTTGACGATCAGAAATTTATAAAGGCCTTCGTTTCGGGCGGAAGAGATTATTTACTCGAGAGAATCAACGGTCTTCTGCTTACGTCGGATATCGTCATACCAAGCGTCCTTGAGCAGATCAAAGGAGAGCATTTCGATTACATGATTCATGATTCGATGTTTGGCTGCGGACGCTTGCTTGCTCAAATGCTTAAGCTGCCTGCGATCAGCTCTTGCACCACTTTTGCGCAGACAAAGGAGTCATTGGATCATATTTTGGAGGAGTTCTACGCAAAAGTCCCTGCGGAAACCGTAAAACCGGTCAGCGACAACTATCAAAGCCTGACGGCGAAGGTGAAGGAGAAATACGGCGTGGATATCCATTCTCCTTATGAAGTGTTTTGTAATCCCGCCCCGCTTACCCTCGTTTATACAATAAGGGAGTTCCAACCTGACGCAGAAGCGTTCGACCAAACCTATAAATTCGTGGGCCCGGCCATTTCCCCGCGGTTAAATCAAGATAACTTTGACTTAGCTGTGATCGGGGGGAAGCATCCAATTTACATTTCACTGGGTACCGTTTTTAACCAAGCTGTTGAATTCTATAAGCTATGTTTTGAGGCCTTCGGGAATACGGATCATACGATCGTGATGTCTATTGGGGATAAAGTCCGGATTTCGGATTTAGGAGAAACCCCCGATAACTTCATCGTCAAAAATTATGTTCCGCAAACGGATCTGCTGCAACACGCTAAATTATTTATTACGCATGGCGGCATGAACAGTATCCATGAAGGCCTTTATTACGGGGTTCCGCTCATTGTCATCCCGCAAAGCGCGGATCAGCCGGTCATTGCCGAACAGGTCGCCAAGATCGGAGCGGGGATGAAATTGCAAATGCAAGGCTTAACGGCCGATCAACTGCGTGAAGCCGCAGGTCATGTGTTAAGTCTCCCGTCATACAAGAAAGCTGTTGCGGATATTAGAGATTCCTTCCGGAAATCGGGCGGATATCGCCAAGCGGTTGACGAGATTTTTGAGTTTAAAAGTCAAATCTAAAGTGGCCGGCCCCGCTGTTTTTTAAGCAAACGTTCAGCGCGTTTTAATCTACCTGCGTGGGAAATAGATTACATTAGAAGTATCCCATCCATCAGGAGGAATCCATTATGTCCATCTCTTCTATATCCGGAAGCACATCCGCTTCCTACACCGGCAAGAGCAACTCCGGCTCTTCCGGCAACGCGGACAGTCAAATCAAAGCGCTGGAGAGTCAAAAGTCGCAAATCGAAATCCAAATCAGCAAGCTCGATTCCAGTAGCGGGGACAAGCAGACCAAGCAGGCCCAGGAAAAACAGCTTCAACAACAGATTAAACAAATCGAGACGCAGATTGCCAAACTGCAACAGCAGCAAAACACGGGAACGTCCTCTTCCTCGGACAGTACCTCCTCCCAGCAGGCTTCAGGCAGCTTGAGTTCGAAATCGGCTTCGGGCCCCAACTCTATTTCCACCGCTAAACAGGCGGCTACGACGGACCGTGAGGGTCATTTTGACGTCCGGGTATAAGCAGGTACATAATAAGTTGTAAACATAGCAAAAGGAGCTTGCTGCGGCAGGCTCCTTTTGCTTTTTTTAGCGAAAGAACCATTACCGGTCCATATCGCAAATAAGACGAAAAGTAAAAGAATCATAGATTAATAGGTCATTGCTGCTTTATATATGTCCAAGCATCCTTTTGGCTTGCGCATACTATGTAAAGAGAGCTGATTTACGAAGACAGCTGATGTTAAGAGGAGGGACATTGATGAAAGGATTAATCTTATGCGCCGGCCGCGGCACGAGATTGCGGCCTTCGACTTATACCAAAGCAAAGTGCATGTTGCCCGTAAACGGGGAGTATATTATTGTCTCCATCATTAAGAAACTAGTGGCGGCCGGAGTTACTGATATAGGAATCGTAGTGAGCCCTTCGCAAGGAGAGATCCGGGAAACTATCGGCAACGGGGAGCGGTGGAACGCTTCTTTAACCTTTCTGCTGCAAGAAGAAGCTAAGGGACTGGCGGACGCGGTCAAAAGCGCGCAGTCCTTTATAGGGGATTCTCCTTTTATATTGATGTTGGGCGATAATTTGTACGAGGGGAATATCAAGCCGTTGATCGACTCTTTGGATAGTGATAAATCAGTGGCTTCGATACTTCTTCAGCAAGTGAAGGACCCCCGCCAATTTGGAGTTGCCGTAATCAAGGACGAACAAATTGTCAGCCTGGAAGAGAAGCCCCTATACCCCAAATCCGATCTGGCTATTGTGGGCTTGTATGCTTTTACTGCAGCAATCTGGCCGGCCATCGCAAAGCTTAAGCCTTCCCCCCGCGGAGAATACGAGTTGACGGATGCCATTCAAATGTTGATTTCGGATGGCGGGCATGTATCGTACAGTATAACGACAGCGCCGTTTTTTGATATCGGAACCCATGAACGCTGGCTTAAGGCGAACCGCTACAAGATGGATCAGGATCCGCAGAACTTTGCCGATCCGACCGGCAATTACAGCCTGGTCCAGTGGATTCATCCGGTTAAGGTCGATCCTACCGCCCGGATTGCGAATAGTGTCATTGGACCTCATGTATATATCGGCCCCGACTGCGTCGTCGAAGATTGCATTCTTACGGACAGCATTTTGACGGATCAGGTACGGTTGTCCCATGTTCATGCGGAGGGCAGTGTGTTTGGATCGCATGTTCAAATAGCTGAACAGGAAACTCAGGTGTTGCCGGCCCGTCATATCCTGGGGGATCGTGCAACGGTTACAAGAACTCATCCCGACTTGCCGGACGATTCAAAATAACCCGGACTCTTTCTGGGGAATAGTCCATTCTAGTTCTTACTAGGGAATAGTCCAATCTAGTCGCCAGGGTAAACACATACACTTAAAGTAGTCTAATGCATCAGGCTGTAATGCAAAGCAAACTTTTAAGGGTAGGTGGGCCTGGAGAATGATTGAACTGGTTTTGACTCTCAATGATAAAGACGGGAACTATGCGAAACATGCGGGTGTTGTTCTTGCATCCATCTTTTCCAATACCCAGCAAACGATCAACGTGCACATTGTGCATGATGATACCTTAAGTGAAGAAAACAAAGCAAAGCTCGCCCAGTTGGTGGAAGCATTTCATCACAACATCTATTTTTATCATGTGACCGTTCCCGGGGATCTGCAAGAAGTTGCGGCCAGCGTGAACAAGATTGACTATTGGACCATTGCCAGTATGTACCGTTTGCTGCTCCCGCTGATTATTCCTGCAGACCGGGTAATTTATCTGGACTGCGACATTATGGTCAATATGGATATTAACGATCTGTGGAGCATTGACCTGGGAGACCGTTACATGGGCGCCGTGCTGGATCAGGGTCAAAATTTGCTTGAGTACTTTGCTACACTTGGGCTTGATCCGGAGCGGTATTTTAACTCGGGGGTCATTCTGTTTCATCTGGACAATATTCGCAATAGACCGACCTGGTATGTGGAAATGCTTGATTTCTTGCGCAGACACCCGACGGTGACCATGCCCGATCAGGATGTTCTGAACGCGGTGTATGGCTCCCATTATATACAGATGGAGCAGCGTTTTAATACGTTCGCTCAACCCGGGCTCGATTTGGAGAATAGAATCGTCCATTTCGCCGGGGACAGCAAATGGTGGGATAACAGTTCACCCGCAATACATCTGTATAATAATTTTCTTGCCATGACCCCCTGGGGAAGAGATTATTCATCGGAGCCGGTTTCCGAGCCGCAGCAAGTCAATATCACCCCGGAACCGCCAGCTCTAGAAATGCAGCCTGTGGACCATCCGGTTCTTGAACCCCCGGCTCCTGAAGCTCCGGCCGCCGATGCGTCAGCTCCAGCCCCGGAGGCGTCAGCTCCGGCCTCGGATGGGGTAGAACCGGCCCCGGAAGCGGTACCCCCGGCTCCCGAAATGGTCGCTTCGGTTCCCGTTCATCAACCCGTGAAGCGGCGCAGACGGAGACGCCGCAGATCGTTACGGTTACGGCTCAGACCGAGAAAGAGAAGAGTAATCCGCGCCAAATCCCGTTCCATCAAACGGGTAAAGCTGATTAAGCGTCTTAATCTCAAAAGGAAAAAGGCGCTGCCATCCACAACGAAGAAGCTGCGGCCGGTCAGAAGAAAGCGTACGTTAAAGCGTATCTCTTAAAGGTATATGAAAATGATCTGTCCGTTGCTTCCGCGTATGCATTCGTTCCCGGAACGCGCCCGAAGCGGTTAGAAATGGATATCAAAGTCAAAGTGCATCATGGCATCAAAAAACCCGGCAATTCTGCCGGGTTTTCACTATGTCTAAATGAAATTGCATATCAAGAAGCACTGTGGTATGATATGAGGACTACTGATGTCTTTAAAAAACAACAAATTAACCACATCTTATTTACACTTTAATCTTATCACAGGACATGGCGGTTTGTCAAACATTCTTTTCCACCAATTCGAATGAAGGAGTGCATACGGGAAGATGGCGGACGCGGAGGACTGGAAGCAAGAGCGGGAACGGCTTGATTTGGTTACGAAGAAGCTGCAAGCGAGAATAGACGAACTGGAGCCGGAGGTCGCCGGGCTGCATGATCAGGTGGTTGGTATTCGCAAGCAGTTTTGGGAGGAAGTTACCGTAAACACAAGCACGGATGAGGATTTTGAGGAGACCTTCTACAGTATCAGGCAGCAGGAGGCTCTCTTGTCCGAACGGGAGCGAAGCCAAAGGCTGCGTGTGCAGCAGTGGAAGAACATGAAGCGGCTGCTGTCTTCACCCTATTTTGGACGTATCGATTTCCAGGAAGATGGCTTGAGCTTTACCGAGCAGGTCTACATCGGCGTGTCGTCCTTCGTCGATTCGGACGGCATGAGCTTTCTGGTTTATGACTGGCGCACTCCGATCGCGAGCATGTATTACGATCATTCTCCGGGAGCGGCGGGGTATGACACGCCGGGCGGGGCCGTTTCCGGGATAATGAAGCTGAAGCGGCAGTATCAGATCCGTGACGGCCGGCTGCAGAATGTGTTCGACACAAGCCTGACGATCGGCGACGAATTGCTGCGGCAGGTGCTCGGCAAGGGCGCGGACAATCAGATGAAAAGCATCGTCGCGACGATCCAGAGGGAGCAAAACGCCATTATCCGCGACGACCAAAGCCGGATGCTTATCGTGCAAGGGGCCGCCGGCAGCGGGAAGACCTCGGCGGCGCTGCAGCGGGTAGCGTACCTGCTATATAAACACCGCGAACGGCTCAAGGCGGATCAAATCGTTCTGTTTTCGCCCAATCCGATGTTTAACAGCTACGTCTCGACCGTTCTTCCCGAGCTTGGCGAAGAAAATATGCAGCAGACGACCTTCCAGGAGTATCTTGATTACTGGCTTGGAAGAACGTTTCGTATAGAGGATCCCTTTGACCAGATCGAGTATGTACTGACGGAGCAATCCAACCAAGGATATGAGGCTCGGCTGAAAGGGATTGAATACAAAGCCTCGTTAGAGTTCCTGCGGGCCCTCCGGAGTTACGCGCAGTGGTTGGAGCAAGAGGGGATGGTATTCATAAGCATCCGCTTTCGCGATCGGGATTTGATCACGGCCGAGCAAATGGCCTCCAAGTTTTATAGTTACGACCCTGCCATTCGCTTGTCCAACCGCATCGCTCTGATGCAGGAGTGGCTGCTGCGTGAGCTGTCCCTGCTGGAGAGAAGGGAGCGGGAGGCTCTCTGGGTACAGGAGGAGCTCGATTATCTCGACAAGGATCAGTACGCCGAGGTTTATAATGCACTGCATAAAGAAAGAGGCGTCTTTGACTTTGCCGAACAATATGAAGAAGTCCGCGAAATGCTGAACAATGAACGGAGACCGGACGAGGGCGATTTCAATTATGCCGATCGGGAGGAAGAGCTGCTGCGGAAGATGATCGTGAAGGAGCAGTTTAAGCCGTTGAAGCGTAGCGTAAAAAGGATGTTGTTCATAGATATGGTCGGGCTGTACGTCCAACTTTTTCAAGATGAAGATGCGTTTAAGAAGATGACGGAGGGAGCCGAATCCCCTTCGCTATGGTCGGAAATTTGCGGACAGACCAGGGAGAAGCTGAATCGGCTTGAACTGTTCTATGAGGATGCGACACCGTACCTGTATTTAAAAGAACTTATCGAGGGCGTTCGGACGAACACGGAAATACGGCATGTATTCGTCGACGAGGGGCAGGATTATTCGATGTTCCAGTACGAGTTCCTGAAAAAAATGTTCCCCCGTGCCCGTATGACGGTGCTCGGCGATTTTGGCCAAGCCATCTTTGCACAGGCCACGGAGCTGTACGGTGGGGATTCGCCGCTCGTCCGGCTATACGGCGAATCCGAAACGAGCCTGTTCCGTCTGGTTCGCAGTTACCGTTCAACTCGCGAGATCGTGGAATTCACGAAGTCTCTGCTGCCGAACGCCAAGGAGATCGTGCCCTTTGAACGCAGCGGCAAGAAGCCGCTCCTCGTCAAGGCCGGCGGCGGCGAGCGGCAGGCCGCGCGAATCGCCGGGCATCTCGCGGCGCTTCAGGCGGAGGGCTTCGTTTCCATCGGGGTCATTACAAAAACGGCGGCCGAAAGCAAAGAGGCCTATGATCTCTTGACCTCGCATGGATGCCGGGGGCTGAAGCATGTGACGAAAAACACGCCCACCTTCGAGAAGGGAATATTGGTGATCCCGGTATACCTCGCCAAGGGCGTGGAATTCGATGCCGTTCTCATCTATGACGCATCTTCGCGGACGTATTCCCGGGAGAGCGAGCGCAAGCTGTTTTATACGGCATGCACGCGTGCCATGCACCGGCTTCTGCTTTACGCGAGGGGAGAGTGGAGTCCGTTCATTCAGGCACTGGATTCGTCTTTGTATGAGTTGGATGGGGCGGAGTAAATTGAATAATTCATAGCCTTCAATGGCATGCTATTCCAAAATGCTAATGCCAATGCAGGAGGTTATATGAAACCGTTTAGAACGCTGGCTGCCTGTTTGCTTGCAATAACATTGTGTCAAGGGTGCGGGCAGAACCCCGGTAATAGCAACAACAATCCTGAGGCCAAAAGTCAAAAGATATCACAGGCAGATTTGACGAACCTGAATCCGCGGCTTGGCGGCACGCCTGAACTTCAAGCCGGCGCGGAGGGGAATGTCCGTAAGCCCCATCCGATGTCGCTTGCCGATTTACACAAGAAGTATCCTACTTACTATGTGTTGAACGGGCCTCGGAGTAAACGTCAGGTTGCGCTCACGTTCGACGATGCGCCGGACAATGTGTTTACGCCGCAAGTGCTGGATGCGCTAAAGGCGGCTGGGGTGAAGGCTACTTTTTTTGTGATCGGCAACCGGGCCGAGGCTCATCCCGATATCATGGCCAGGATCGTCCGGGAAGGGCATGTTGTCGGAAACCATTCGTACAGTCATCCAAACTTGCCGAAGCTTGCCGATCCACGGTTTCGTGAAGAGGTAACCCGGACGGACCGGATTATCCGCAGTTATACAGGTTCAACGCCTACCCTATTTCGGCCGCCCTACGGCAATACGGATGAGAACCAGATTCTCTGGCTTACAAGTCTAGGTAAGAGAATTGTCGGTTGGAACGTCGATTCACTTGACTGGAAAGGGCTTGATGCGGACCAGGTGAGCACAAATATACTCGGTCATATTTTACCGGGCTCAATTATTCTGCAGCATGCGGCTGGCGGAGAAGGCGAGGATTTGAGCGGTACGGTCGCCGCGATTCCCCGGATCGTAAAATCTCTGAAAAAGGATGGCGTCGAGTTTGTTACGGTTGACACCTTGCTGAACGTGAAGAGGGATAAGGAGAGTAACAGGACCGGGTCTAAACAGTAAACTTTTTATCCTAGGCTTACCTACGGATGTTTGAAGTTGTGAACAAAGACGGCCTGCCGGAAGAGAATTTCGGTATGGCCGTCTTTGCTTAACTCTTTTACAATGTAGAAAAGACAAGCATGGAAGTGAAAGCATGAAGTACGGGAAGATCGTTCGTGGTTTGTTGGACCGGCGTGTCAACAGGTTTATCGCGGAGGTTATCATTAGCGGAGTAACGGAACAAGTACATATTAAAAATACCGGGCGCTTACAAGAACTGCTTATTCCGGGCACGGAAGTTCTGTTGGAGCTTGGCGGTCACCCCGGACGGAAGACCCGGTTCTCGCTGATCGCGGCGGCCAAGGATGGCCGCTGGGTCAACGTGGATTCGCAGGCTCCGAATAAGGTGGCTTTTGAGGCGGTCAAGGCGGGGAAATTGGTGGAATTGGGTTCAGTGGAAGCAGTGAAGCGGGAAGTGACCTTCGGAGCCTCGCGCTTTGATCTTTATTTTGAAAAGGGCAATGAACGTGGATTTATTGAGGTCAAAGGCGCCACCTTGGAGAAGGAGGGAGTCGCGTTGTTCCCGGACGCGCCGACGGCCAGGGGAGCGAAGCATGTTATGGAAATGGCGCAGGCTGTCAGCCAAGGGTACACCGGCATCATTCTGTTTATTGTGCAAATGAAAGGCTGTCGCGCCTTTGCTCCTAACCGGATAATGGACGCGGCTTTTGCGGATGCTTTAGCCCTGGCCTCGCGGCAAGGCGTGCGGATATTGGCTTATGACTCCATTGTCACGGAGAATGAATTGCTTCTGGGCGAACCTCTGCCGCTGTTGCTAGGGGAAGCTTAAGCTTTTACATTGATCCGTAAGGCAAAATAGGAGCCGGCATCGTCGCCGGCTCCTTGTTTATTATACATTTCGCTTATTTATTCAATAGCATCCATAGCAGCCTCAACTTCCGCCTCCACCGACGCATCCACGAATTGCATGCTGATGGTGTATCCGGTATCTGTTGCCTTTAATAAAAGACTTGTTTTAGTGTTTCCTACATTCCACTCGCTTGATAAGTAGCCTTGGTTGGCAAGGAGCATAAGATTTTGGTTTAATATCGATTGATCAATAGCGTCCCTGTCGATAACATTGGAGCCTTCGACCGGTTCTCCATATTGTTCAACTATACTATCGAGCATACCGGCGTAATAGCCGAGTAACCCGGCTTCATCAATGCCGGAAACGTCTGGGACAAATGCGACTTTGGCCAGTTTGTTTTTATAAAATACGTATAATTCCTCAGGGTCATTAGGCGAATCTTGATACAACAGGAGATAAATATCCCCTTGTCCTCCTTCGTCGATTAGCAGGCTTTGACTGGAAGCCGCCTTAAATTGATCGAGGGCGACTCCCCATGCTGGAACAGGGGCGGTTGCTGTCGGCTTCTCCCCGATCCAGGCGATACCCTGAGAAGCGTCGGCTCCGATCGATTTTCCGGTTAATTGCCGGACGGCCGATAAAGGTATGTACGTGGTTCCGTTCAGCGCCTTGACCGGTGCGGAAAGGGTAACTTCGGACCCGTTGATGTCGGCTTTATTGCTTCCCGGCTTCACGGTGATATAAGAGCCGGTCGAATTCTTGGCCGTAATTGCCTTCGTCCGGCTATCGACGGTCGTGGTATAATTTAGCTCGATTAGAACCGACTTCATCGGTATGAGCGTGGTGTTGCTTTCCACAACGGTCGGAAATTGCGCGGGTGAAACCTTCCCGTCAATATAGAGGGTGTAAGAAGCGGGGGCAGCGGCGAAAATCGAGGGAGCAAAAGAGAAAAGACCGGCGATCACAGCCAGGCATCCCATAAGTGTTAGATAAACTGCTTTTTTCATAGCGTCTCCTTTACCATGCGTTTTTGGATTCAAATTCAAAATCTTAGGACTATTCTCTTAAATATAGCATGGTTGCACGCAAATATTGTTCCATAATTTTCCTGATTGTAGAAATTTAATTTAGGGAGTAATGACGGATGCGAATATTGTACGAGGATCGGGATGAGAATTGGGGGAAGCTGATTGTTTACGAAGTATCCCATTTCGATGGGGAATACGGGAGCTACCGCGTTCTGGCCTTTTCGGAGGGAGCCGCTCAGGGAGTTATGGACTTAGGGTGTCCGGATCGTATCGTATTTGAGTATCCTCGGGCCATTCTTCATCTGATGGAAACTTATATTCCGGACTATAATGATGTCTATGTCATCGGTCTCGGCATCGGAACCCTCCCCGCCCGGCTTCGGGATAAACGGGTGAAGGTGGCGGAGGTCGATCCGCGGGTACGGGAGATCAGCCGTCGTTATTTCGGCTACTCCTCATCCAATGTGGACGTAGGCGACGGACGAGACTTACTGGAAAGAGAGCCGGATCACGCATATGATTTCCTGATTCTCGATGCTTTTACGGAGAAGGACACTCCGCAGCATCTGCTTTCGGAGCAATTCTTCCGGTTATGCAAGGACAAGCTGCACGAGCGGGGCGGGCTGATCATGAATTTGTTTGGCCGCGGGCCGTCCGACCCCATAATCCGTGCCGTTCGCACCACGCTGCGGGCGGTATTTTCTTATACTTCCTGCTTTGAACTGCCGCAGACGGAGGCGGCCGCTCCAAGAAATATCCTGATCATGGGAGCCTGTCAGCCGATACGCTTCCGTGAAAAAGGGATGGCCGGTTTCGTTCCGATTGTGCCGGAGGAAGGGTATTTGATCCGCGACCGGAATGAAAAATTCCGATTGTAAAATTCGGACATGAACGGTATAATTCATCACTTATGAGAGGTACAAGGCAAAGGAGCTTGAATATCATGAATAACTACGGAATACGGGACAATGCAATGATTACCGTCGCGGGTACGGTCGGAGTGGGGAAATCGACGCTGACCACGGCGCTCGCCGGGCGGCTGGGGTTCAGGACTTCGCTGGAAAAGGTCGATCATAACCCTTATCTGGAGAAGTTTTATGACGATTTTGAGCGCTGGAGTTTTCATTTGCAAATCTATTTCCTGGCCGAACGATTTAAGGAGCAGAAAGCCATTTTCGCCGCGGGCGGAGGGTTTGTCCAGGATCGTTCCATCTATGAAGATACCGGGATATTCGCCAAAATGCACGCCGATCAGGGCACGATGTCGGCGACGGACTATCAAACGTATACCAGTCTGTTTGAGGCAATGGTAATGACGCCTTATTTTCCGCACCCTGACGTGCTTATCTACTTGGAAGGCAGTCTGCCCGCCATTCTGTCCCGTATTCAAGAGCGCGGCCGCGAAATGGAGATTCGGACGGAGCGCTCGTACTGGGAGCGGATGCATGCCCGGTATGCCGAGTGGATCGAAGGCTTCACCGCTTGCCCTGTGCTGCGGCTGAACATCGAGGGATACGATGTGAACGACCCGGCTTCACTGGATGAGATTATTCGCCAAATCAGCGAAACGATTGAACGAACCAAGCCTGTATACTTCGGGTGATTTCAGACGTGAACTTCAGCTATTATTTCGGCTACGTGACGTGATAGTGTTTTAACTTCCTATGTATTTCAGACCGGACTCCCGTACGGCATTCAGTTCTTCCGCTGTCATAGTTCCGGCTTGATACAAGTTCAAATATTCTTGCGAAACGCTTTGATTAAAAATAAGCAGATCGTCCGTATTAATCGTTACGGGTACTCCATGATCGTACAGTTTTCTAATGGGATGGGCAGCATAGCTGTCGGCTACCTTGAGCATGACATTGCTTGTAGGACAGATATTCAACCGGATGCGGTGATCCGCTAGCCAATTCATAATTCGAGCGGAGGAGGCTGCGGCAATGCCATGATGCACTTCATGGAGCTCCAGTTCGTACACCGCCTCCATCACGTCATCCGCACTTCCGAACTCTCCTACATGAGCTTTTAAAATCAAGCCCGCAGCCTTGGCCTGTCTGTAAATCGGTTTGAAATTCCGGATCGGCTGGGCCAGCTCGTCGTTGCAAATATCGATGGATTTGAACCAACGATAGGACAACACTTCATCCAGACGGCTCAGAAGTGCGGGTTCGATCGGACATTCGCGCCCGAAAGACAATTCGGGAAAGAATGCGGCCTCGGGAGCATATTGCCGGTGAAGCTCATCCATAATCGCCGTAAAAGAAGCGACGCCTCCTAATGCGTCCACTTCGTCCAGACCAAAATTTAATGCCAATACGGCAATGTTGTCATGTCGGGCTTGAACGAAGGAGGCTTCGATCCGCTTTAGATAGCCGGGAACTCCGGGACAGTGGCATTTCACGTTGTTTTGAAACCATTGTTGCATGTGGGACAATGAGTCGAAGGGTTTATCCGGTGGGGCAATCTTTGTATTGGCCCACGCCTCAATGTATTTCAGATTTCCGCCCCGGCCGGCGTGATTGTGCAAATCACTTTTAGGGACGCCCTGCAACTCGGGAAGCGAATTGGCATGCAATGTGGCGATGAATTGCTCTTTCATGCTTGCCCGCCTTTCTGTATCTGACTTTGTCTGATATGTGCCGCTTTCCTCGTAGGATAGTATATTTTTTTCGAATGGGATATAACAAAAAAAGATATCTTCATTAATTAATAAAGCCCCTACCCGCCGATTCGGCGGTAGGGGCTCAAAAGCTATGGCCGGACGATCACCAATTGTTCCCCGATACTCGGATGACGTTAAAGTTCGGAGATTTGTTTTCGCCGTAAATGGCCGCGATGCCGGGATTGTTCACCTTGACATTGGTGAAGCTCGCCGCGCCGATAACCGGTCCTTGACCGTCTTCGGCTTTGGCGACCAGCTTAATGCCATACCGGGCCGGATTGTTGATCGTAATATTCTCCAGGCGGACATTCTGCATCGGAAGATTCTCCGGAGATTTGGACTGGAACATTAAACCGAAATAAACCGGGTTATTGATATCGACATTCTTTACCAGAATGTTCTTGAAGTCTCTGTCTCCGCCGTAGAACCAGATGGCTCCAAAGTTTTGGTAATCGTTGATCTTGTCGTCGGCTCCGACGCTGGTCCAGAAATCTCCTCCCGTACGGTCCAGTGTAACTCCGTCGATGACGGTGTCCATATCGCCGAAGCCCAAGGTGTTGTAGCCGAAGCTTAAGCTGCTGACCGTAACGCCAGGATAAGTTAAGGTATCGGCCCCGTACAGATTCTGGAACAGGTTGTTTTGACCGCCGTAGACGGCGAAAGCGGCCGCACGCCGAACATTGGTGGCGGTCAGGTTGGTGTACTTGTTGCCTACATTGTAGGAACCGCCGGCATCGATCGCACTGAACAAGGCAAACGCATCGTCGCCGGTACCGCGCGCGTAGTTGTTGTCGATGACATTGTAGGAAGAACCGTTGGTCATGTTGATGCCGTCGGCGAACATGTTCTTGATCCGGTTATTCTTAAATGTATTGTTTGAGGAGTTCACGCCCCAATACAGGCAAATAAAATGCTCGGCCCAGACGTTCTGGATCGTGACATTTTGCATGCCGTTTCCGTCAATGAACTTGCCGGGGCCGTCTTGTCTGTAAACATAGTTGCCCCAGGCGGACAAGTCTTTGATGGTCGAACCGTTAGCCGCAGAGCTGATGTTGAAGCCGACATCGGTATTCGTTTGGTTCTGCGGGGCCACCAGTCTGGTATGCCATGGTCCCGCGCCGATAATTTCGGTAGCCCGCCCGTACAAGTAGATCTTGGACGAGATGGTCCATTCTCCGGCGGGAATGAAGATCCCCTTCTTGCTCGGATCCTGTCTGAACTCGTTCAGTGCTTGCTCGATCGACTTGCTGCCCGATACTTCCACATATTTGCTTGGGTCCGGGTTGGAAGCCGGCGGAGCGACATTCTCCGTCTCGATCATATCCACGTAGATCCAAGGAACGTCCCCGGCGTCTTTCTGAATCTTGATTTTGGTGCCGGCCGGATAGACCTGGTCCAGCATGAGCTGCGAATCTTCGTAGAGCCAATAAGCTTTGGAGCCCGAGTTATTATAACCCAGCTCACCAAGCGTGCTTGGAGTCGCGTATACGTAGGAGAACTTCGAGCTAACGTTAAAATTGCCTTTGTCGACGCCGTCCGCATAAATGCTGACGGTTCCGGTCGTATTCTCCGCAACGGCGTTCCGAAGCACGAATGCATTGGCCGGCGAGGTCAGCGTAAATTCCACATATTCTCCGGTCGCATCCAGATAAACGGCCGAACGTCCTGATGCTTCGCCGGCAAAGTCGCCGGGCGTAAAGTTTGGAGCAAGCTTCGTGCCGTTCGTATTGTTCGAGGAAGCCTCGGCTTCCAGGATGGTAAACGGCATGTTGGCTCCCCGTCCGGAATACAGGCTTGCCGTACTTACATTGTTCGCTTGCTTGGCGGCGATTTCGTTAGCGTCCGCCGCTACCGTTGTCGTTACGGTGTAGCTGCCGTTGACCGCGTTCCATGTACCCATGGTTACGCTGGCTGATGCCCCTGCGGCCAAGGCCCCGCTATAGGATCCGTTAAAGGTTTGAATCGCGGTGCCCGCCGCGTTCTTCAGAACCAGCGAGATGCTGTGGGTGCCGCCGGCGGAAGCGATATTGCCTTGGTTCTTGAGGTTTACGGTAAAGGCTACGGTGTTACCGGCGCTTGGATTGCCGGGCGTCCAAGTGGCGGTTGTAACCAAGTCCGAGCTTTGAACCTGGCCGATGACAAGCTGTGACGAATGGGTATAGCTGTTGTTCGAGTTGTCGGTCTCGATGACGGTATTGTTCTCGTTGATCTTGGCGGTGACCGAATAAGAACCGGCTTCCTTCGCCCCGATGTTCGCGGAGACGGTCGCCGATGCCCCTGCGGCAAGCGCGCCGACGGAGGCGGCTCCGACCTTGGCGCTGCCCAGATAGAAGTTCACATCCGTCGACGTAGAGGCTTTCGTACCGGCATTGTGTACGGTTGCGCTAAGCGTAATGGCGCTGGTCTCAATTGGAGATGCGGGTGCCCAAGAGATGCCGGTCACTTTAAGATCCGGATTAGGCGCCGGCGTGCCGAGGATCTGGAATTCGGCGACCTGTCCGCCGGGCGCTCCGGAGTTGGAGGTGAACCGGAGCTGTACGCTGCTGGCCGCGGCATTGACGGGAATCGTCACGGTGTTTTGCGAAGCCGGATTGAACGTATAAGCGGCGGCGGACACCAGGTTCGTGAAGGTTGTCGAGTTCTGATCATGCCCGAGAACTTGAATCGTTTGCGTGCGCGTCGCCCATTCGCTCGACGGGTTCAGCTTGATGACGACCGACGTGATGTCGGCGTCGGCTCCAAGATCAACGGTGAGCGTACCCGGATGACCGCCGGCCTCCCAGTAGGTGCTCGTATCGTTATCGATGGCGTTAGCCGCGGCATAGGTGAAGGTCGAAGAGGATGCCGTAGCTGTTTTGCCGATGGCCAGGTTCGTATCATTGCCTCCGCCCGAACCGTTCCGCGTCACGGAATTGCTCGGCGCCGAGGCATTGCCGGCGGCGTCCTTGGCAATGACATAGTAGGTAACCGTTGCGCTCGCCGGTTGATTGTCCGTATACGCGAGCGTCGAACCGTTCACACTGCCGCGGAGTTGGTTATTAGCGTAGATGTCGTACCCGGTCACGCCGACATTATCCGTCGAGGCGCTCCAGGCAAGACGAATTGTACCCGAGGTCGGCTGGGTAAAGGTCAGGTTGGCCGGGGCCGCAGGCGGTTCTGTATCTGTGGCATTGCCCTTTATAAAATTGATCCAGTTGATATTGAAGTCATATCCGCTGGCATAGAGGCGAAGTGTTTGCTGCCCCGCGCTAAGCGTTACACTCGCGGTGACCGTCTGCCAATTCTGCCAGCCGCCGGTGTTCGGCACCGTCGTGGTTGCAAGGGTCGTCGTGCCGGATTGAAGCTGGAGCTTGCCGGTAGAAGCGTTGCTGGCTACCCGATATTCCACGGTGTACGTGCCGGCCTCCTGCACATTGACGTTGTAATCCAGCCAGTCTCCGACATGGATCCAGCCCACGTTAAGGCCGCCGCCGGTATCGGTCGTCGCCTCGGTCTGAATTCCGTTCATCGCACTGTAGTTTTCCGCTTCGATTTTGCCGGGAATCGCAGCGGTTTCGGCCGGTGAACCGGAGCCGTAGAGCTCCAGCTCGGAGATTTGGGCCGCCGGCCAACCCGTGTTGGCGGTGACTTCGATCCGCACGTAGCGTACACTGGCCGCTTCAAAGCGGATCATCACCGTATTCCCTGTACTTGGGTCGAACGTATAGCTATCCGAGCCCTTGAGATCGGAGAAGCCGGTACCATTCGCGCTTCCTTGGATGGATAGCGTCTGCGAACGGCTCTCCCAGCCTGACGGCAGTTTCAGTACGACTTGGTCAACGGATACGGCACTGCCGAGATCAACCTGGGCCCATTGCGGAAAGGCGTTGTTCGTGCTTTCCCAGTAGGTGGCCGAGTTGCCGTCCGTAATATTGGACGCTACATAAACGTCGGCATGGCCCGATTCCGTCACGGGCTTGCCTGCGGCCAGGTTCGGACCGTCCGCGGCTTGTGCGGAGCGGGGAAAACCCCCGGGCGTCAGGAACGTTCCTATAGCCAGGGTTAAAATACAAATCCAGGCGACAATGCGTCTTTGGCTTTTCACGAACTTCATTCTCCCTTCAAAATAGAGTTTCTTAAGTCCGTACCGCTTGGTTGCATGCTGCAACTGACACATTATGTTTCATTTGCAAATGTAAGCGATTCCACGAAACTTAACATCCCTCCCATTCTATTTAAACAAATAATATAATGTCGTATAGTGATTATATTAAGGAAACTCTTCCAAATAAAGGAGTAAATCTATCGATATTATGTGCGGGATTATGATTCGACGGTTTAAAATTATTTTCCCACATACTCCACCGCGTAAATATGCGTCTTCGTTAAATCAATAACCTCTTGAATAAACTCCGCTTGAGACTCCCGGAAATCGGTTTGGATCCAATTCAGGATCAGCCCAAAGAAGCCGTATGCCGTATACCGCTTGAAATAATCCATATTGACGGGGATGTGGTTGATGGTTTCGAAGATGAACTGTTCTTGATAGATCTTTAGGATCGTTTTCGGGAATCCCGTGTGAAGCCCGGGCAAAGTATCATCGTATTTGATCAGCTCGAAAAAATCCCGGTGTTCATAAATATAGGAAACGATATTGAAAGACGGCGCGTTAAGCTTCGCTGTATATACTTTTTGTCCGGAAATATAGGGCTTACCAACGGAATCTTCCAAACCTTGAAGCATCGTAGCGAGTAATTCCTCGGCCAAATCGATTTTATCCTGGTAGTGCACGTAGAAGGTGCTGCGGTTATATGCGGCGTCATCCACAATGTCCGTGACCGTGACGGCATGATAACCTTTCTCTTTAATGAGCTTGATGAAGGAGGATTTAAAGTGTTCTTTTGTTCGGTTCCGCCGTGGAGATGTCGTCATAATTTGTTCGTGATCCATGAAAAAACCTCCCGAAATAGACATTTAGGCACAGAGTGTCTAATAGGTAGACATTTAATAATAACTTAATGATTGTTAAATGTGAACAGAATAGTACAATTTAGATGTGAACAAAATAGTACAAATTTTCATTTTAATAATTGCTTCTATTTAAAATGCAAATAGTGCTATTGACAATATTGTACTGGGGGAATCCAAGATGGGTAAACTTCAAAATAAAGTAGCCGTGATTACCGGTGGAGCATCAGGTATCGGTGCGGCGACAGCCCGTTTGTTCGTTTCGGAAGGCGCCAAGGTGGTTCTTGTCGACCTGAATGAAGAGAAGGGAACGGCGTTTGAGCAGGAGTTGAAAGCGCTTAACGCCGAAGCTCTTTTTATAAAAGCAAATATTACCAGCGAGGAAGATGTGGCCAATATCTTCAAAAAGACCGTAGAAGCCTTCGGCAAGGTTGACGTGGTGTTCAACAATGCGGGGATCGGCCGCGTTCATTCTTCGCATGATCTGGAGTACTCCGAATGGCGCAACACGGTAAATGTCGATCTGGACGGCGTATTCCTGGTAGCCCGTGAAGCCATCCGCGAAATGCTGAAAACGGGCGGAGGCAGCATTGTAAATACCGCCTCCATGTACGGCTGGGTAGGTTCGCCCGGTTCGGCGGCCTATAACGCGGCCAAAGGCGGCGTCATTAACTTGACTCGTTCGCTCGCGCTGGAATACGCGGAACAAAACATTCGCATTAACGCCTTGTGCCCCGGCTTTATCGATACGCCGATTATTCCGGAAGAAAGCAAACAGGCGTTGGCTGCGGTCACTCCGATGAAGCGTCTCGGTCAAGCGGAAGAAATGGCAAAAGCCGTTCTGTTCATGGCCAGCGACGACTCGACGTTTATGACCGGGAACACCTTGACCGTTGACGGCGGATACACCGCTCAATAATTGTATAACCTATGGTAGCTAGGATTCCAAAATTAATCATGATTTATATATTGGGAGGCTTTCAAAATGAGTAAATTTGATGGAAAAGTAATCGTCATTACAGGTGCGGCAGGCGGAATCGGCAAAGCGACCGCGAAGAAACTGGCGGAGCAAGGTGCGAGCCTGGCTTTGGTCGATTTGAATTTGGATGCCGTGAAGCAAGTCATCACGGATCTGGGTCTGGAAGATTCCAGAGCGATTGCGCTGCAAGCAAATGTCTCCAAAGAAGAGGAAGTTAAAGCCTACGTCGATGAAACCGTTAAAAAATTCGGAAAGATCGACGGGTTCTTCAACAATGCAGGTATTGAGGGAACTACCGCAAATGTAGAAGATTTCCCGACGGAAATCTTTGAAGCTGTTCTGAATGTCAATGTGAAGGGCGCATTCTTCGGACTCAAATACGTTGTTCCTGTGATGAAAAAGCAAGGCTACGGCAGTATCGTGAACACTGCTTCGGGCGCAGGCCTGATCGGTTCGCCCGGCTTTGTCGGTTACAATAGCTCCAAGCATGCCGTAATCGGCATGACCCGCGTGGTCGCCTTGGAAGTGGCCCCGTTCGGCGTGAGAGTGAACGCCGTAGCCCCTGGGGTTATCAATACCCGCATGATGCGTCAAATTGAAAAGAATACGGTGCCTGAGGATGCCGAAGGAGCAAAAAAAGCATTCGGCGCCGCAGTACCTATGGGCAGATACGGCGAAGCCGACGAAGTAGCCAATGTGGCCATCTTCTTGCTGTCTGACGACGCTTCCTACGTGTCCCAATCCATCTATACCGTTGACGGCGGTCAAATGAACCAATAATAATTGTTACCCTTTAAGCGAGGAAATAAGGTCTTAGCCTGGTAGTGTACCGGGCTAAGACCTATTTTTATGCCTTATTTCATTAGGGGCATGGAAGCCCACCAAAATCTTCGGGAATGTTTAGGAATTACAATTGATGTCTTGCTCAAACATCTATATAATATAGGTGGATTTTGGTAACAGTTCCAATGTATGATATGAACGATAAGCTATGCCCCAATTGATGTCGTATTTTGCGCGTTGGCCTCGCAACAGTTACATTATCGGGATGCGCGTCTACCGGGGAAAACCCCGTCTACAAGGAAGGAACTGAGGTATTGTCGAGCCTTGGGTCGAATACGCCCTAAGAAATGGAGTTGCGTTAATCGAGATAATCAGAAAAACAAGGATTCAAACAAAGCTCTACGAAACCTACCGCCATCTTACGGTCATCGATATACATAACCACGATGCCGCTAACCCAGTTGCTATCAGGAATTAGAGGGAACGGCATCGACTGTTTCGTTTTATTCGGTAATATTTCAGAACAAAGTGTCAAGTACACGGACCATTTGGCCTGGCTGGAATATCAGAAGAATCCCTCCGAGGATTTTCGATTTATGGGTGGAGGGCGTGTCCATCATTCAGCAAAATCTGAAGAAAAATTGTTTGAATATTGGAGAAGTAGCTGCCACTTCAACTTATTCGGAACCCTTATCCAGATCTTTATAGAAAGAACTAATGTTGACAAGGAGTGGTCAAAGTGATATTTGAAAACCCAGAATATTATAATTTTTATAAAGCTGAGAATGAATTAAAAAAGGGATACGATAATTTTTTAAAATACATAGAAAAGATATTGAAAACCCAAGGAATTGAAATGGTTATTAGAACAATAAAAGTTTCAGGGATAGCTGTAGATCTATATGGAAATCAAAAACAAAAAAAAGTATTTCATGATGTTATTGCCCATCTTTTGTTGATCGTGGAGAATAATGAAAAGCTGAAAATTAATAAACTAGTTACCGAATCCTTAATATTTGAGGAAGTTATAGCTAGTTTTTATCATATGCGATCAAAGTATTTTGATGAAAATGAAAAACTAGAGGATAAATATAAGATAGTATCTTATTTAATTTCGCTTGAGAGATTTCTAAATTCATTAAGTTCTAATTCAGGAATAAGCAAAGATTACAGTAAAAAAACTGCGATGTTCGACTCAGTTATTGAATCTACAGGCATGATTCTAAAAAACTTCATGTTTATGAAATATGAATTTAGTGGTAGTAACAAGGATATTCCATCAGAATATCAAGATGTTTCAACCATGCATTTTATTTTTAGCGCGTATTGGAATGATATAAATGATTTGCTTGAATATTGGAAGTACTCAGATTTATATATTGAGAATAAAGATAATAAAACAACTTTTGAAATTAAAGATAAAGAATTTGAACTAAATAATCTAATATCAAATGAAAGATTTATTAATTTACGTGAGGGTTGGCAAATGAGTTCAGTTGGTGAAATTATAAATAGCTTTAAGGAAAGCAAGCAATTACAAAATGAAGTATCTAAAGCTACTGACAACTTGACTTACTTATTTGCTACTTTATACTTTGGAACAGCTACTTTAAATAAGAAAGTTGAGAATATTTTTCTTTCGGACTGGATTCGGGCATATCAAATATTAACTCAAGAAAGCAAAAAGTTTCTTCAGTATAAAAAAAGAGTAGAAAATAACAATAAAATAAAAAATGTTTGTTTGAGTAAAACAAAAAAAATGTGGAAAGAACTTTATAAAAGAAATGGATTTACTAGTTCTGAATTCGAGATCATATTTGAACTCTTAACATTTAATAATAAATCTCAAGATTTAATAGATTGTCCGTTAATTAAAGTGGATGATCAATATATTGTTATTCCATCTCTTACAGCAAAGGCTGACCCTGCTAGAGCACTTGCTTCAAATTTTTTGAATAAAAATATTAATCTGGATTTTAAAGGCTCGGGGTTTGAGGATAGAGTTAGAGCAGGGTTTAATTTAAGAAAAATTAGAAACTCTAGGTTATATAAGAAAGATGACGAAACAGAATATGAATGTGATGTTGCCTTTATTATTGAGAATGATATTTTCTTTGTTGAATGTAAGGCTCATGTGCAACCATATACTACAAGGCAACACACAAATCATTTATATAAACTATATAAGGAAACTTTACAATTGAATAGGATAGCAGATTTTTTTAGCAGTAATATTTCTCTAGTAAAAAAGCAACTTAAGCTAGATGATGAGTTTAAAGTTCGAGATGTCCATCGTATTTTAATAACAACATCTATGTTAGGTACACCATTATATGTTAATGGAGTATACATTATAGATGAGTCTTCATTTACAATGTTTATAGATAGAACTCCTCCCTCATTAATGCTAGTTAATAATGGGGTATTCAAGCAGCAATATACAGAAAATTTTGATATTTATCATGGAGAAATAACTGTAGATAAAATAATCGAATTTTTAAAGTCACCCCCTCAAATACATTTTATGAGAGAGTTTTATTCAGATAAACTGATACATCACAAATTATATGATATTAAAAGAAATGTAAAAGTTAAAAAAACTATCTATATGGGAGACGAAATTAATAATATGAACCAGGAATTAATAGAAAAATTTTACTCGGGTCAAATTGACATATGACAATCTTTTTGTTTGTTTCTTAATTTGTTATTAAAACATCTTAGACATAAATCTATCTTTAGCCTTCATAATACCCAAACGCCCTACAATCCTTCTTCTCCTGATTAATTACCCAAACCATCAACCTTCTCTTAGAAGAATGATGGTTTTCTTTTATTCCTGATGCAGTCTTCAAAAAACCATGAATAGCTCCGAAGGTCATTAGATCAATATGATTTACAAACAGATTAATGTGGATTTGGTCTTCTGCCTGCTTCAGTAAGAATTTTTTCATTGCCTGAAAGGTGCTGAAATAGAGTATGTTGTAGTCATTAGAAAGCGGGAAGTTAATTAGTGTATCATGGATGGGTATAATCTCTCCGTAAAAATAAACTTCAATAGCATCATCGAATGACTCCAAAGAAACATTGAGATACTCCATAATTTTTCCTTTCTCAAAAGAACCGTCTCTTTATTCACATTTTAGTGCATATAAGCATTATTTACAAATAAAATAAGAATATAATGATCTGTTTATGGGCACAATGCTTCTCTAATCTGATAGAGAGGTGGTAAATTGTGCTGCTGCAATTAATCGGTGAACGGATAAAACAATTACGGAAAGAACAGGGTCTTACGCAAGAAGAGCTAGCCGAGAAGGCCGGAGTCAATGCATCCTACATAGGAACTGTTGAACGCGGGGAGCGAAATATTTCGATTGAGACTTTGGAAAAAATTATTCAAGGCCTAGGAATTCCCCTGGAATTAATGTTTCAATTTCATGAGACCGATGATATCGATGCCAGGACGAATAAAGCTGAAGTAATCACGGCGATTAGTTCTTTAATGCATTCTCGTTCTTTGGAAGAAAACAAGCTTGTCTTCCGCGTGATTAAAGATATTCTAAATACGATGGATGCTAAGAATGAATTAAAGAATTTATAATAATATTAAGTCCACCCTATTAGTGACATCGGAACCTTTGGTTAAACCGATACATAATGGGGTGTTTTTTCTTTCGATGATTGAAATCAAAGGAGAGAGTTCAGATGAAAGCACTGCTGCTGCAAGATAAAGGACAATGGAATGATATGAAGACGGCGGAGATTCAAACGCCCAAGCCCGGCAAAGGCGAAATACTGGTCGAGGTTCATGCGGTCGGATTAAATCCTGTCGATTATAAAACGGCGACCGGCGGCAATCCCAACTGGACGTATCCCCATATTCTCGGTTTGGACGTGGCCGGGGTCGTGGCGGAAACGGGGGAAGGGGTAACCGAGTGGAAGCAAGGGGACCGGGTCGTTTATCACGGCGACCTGACGAAAAGAGGTGGATACGCCGAGTACGCCTTGGCAACCGCGCATACGGTTTCGCGCATACCGGACCGGATTTCGTTTGAAGATGCCGCGGCGATTCCGACGGCAGGCTATACGGCTTACCAGTCGCTGTTCCGCAAGCTGCCGATGGAACGGGTGGAGACGATTCTCATTCACGGAGGCGCCGGCGGGGTCGGCGGATTCGGGGTCCAGTTGGCAAAGCTGGCCGGGAAAAGGGTCATCTCGACAGCATCCGCACATAACCACGAATATGTGAAGTCTCTCGGCGCCGATCATGTTATAGATTATCGTACCGAGAATATCATCGACCGGGTCATGGAGATTACGGGCGGACGCGGCGTCGATGCCGTAGTGGATGCGATCAGCAGACAAAGCGCCACGGATTCTTTGGACCTGCTTGCCTTTATGGGGCATCTCGCGTTTATTGCGGGCGCGCCCGACTTTACCAAAATCAAACCTTTCTCCAAAGTGGTTTCCTATCATGAAATCGCACTTGGGGCAGCCCATCAATCCGGTGATTTTAAGGCTGAACATGACCTGGCCGTCATCGGGGATGAAATGCTCGCGTTGATGGAACGGGGGAAGCTCTCTTCCATGTTAAAAGAAGTGATCGGGCTTGAGCAGGTACCCGAAGCCTTGAACCGCCTCTCGGAACGCCATGTGCAAGGGAAGATTGTGGCCAAACTGAAATAAAAGCCAAAAAGAAAGGATTGGCGCCCGCTCTTTTCGAATCGGGCCGCCAATCCTTTTGTCCGCTTATGATTTATTTGATTCTTGGAAATCCGAGTGCATATTGCTTCGGCAGCTCAATTTCTTTACGAAGCGCCGTAGCGGCCTCCAGCGTCCAGTGAGGATTTCTCAGCATGCCTCTGCCGACGGCCACCAGATCCGCATCCTCATTTCCGATCACGGCGTTGGCCAGCGACGGTTCATCCAATCTTCCGACCGCAATAACCGGCACATCCAGGGCTTGCCGGATTTCTCTGGCCAAAGGCACTTGATAGGCAACATGCGTTCCCGGTCTTCCCGCGGCGGCAATTTGCCCTTCTCCGCCCGCACTGATGTGGAACATATCCACGCCCGCTTTTTGGTACTCTTTTGAAAATTCGATGCTTTCCTTGATTCCGTACCCGTTCTCAACGTATTCCCTCGCGGAAATTCTCATAATCAGCGGCATATCCTCAGGCATTTCACTCTTGGCCGCTTGAATGATCTCCTTGCCGAATTTGGTCAAATCCGCGCCATATTCATCCGATCTTTTATTGGTCAAAGGCGAATGGAATTGATGAATCAAATAACCGTGGGCACCGTGAAGCTCGATCGTATCGACACCGGCCTTAACGGCGCGGCGAACGGCGATGCGGAATTTTTCGACCATGTCTTTTACTTCTTGCGTGGAAAGCGCTCTTGGCGTCTTCGAATGTTCATCGAACGGAATCGCGGATGGAGCAACCGGTACGTCGGCGTCCTCCGCTTTGCGTCCCGCATGGGCGATTTGAATGCCAACCTTCGCGCCGTATTGATGACAGGCCTCTACGATGCGTGCCAGTGCCGGAATTTGATCATCCGACCACAGGCCAAGATCATAATCCGTAATGCGTCCGTCGGGTTCCACGTCGGTCATTTCGATAATAATCAGGCCGGTACCGCCGATCGCACGGTTGACATAATGCAAATAATGCCAATCGTTTGCTATTCCGTCTTTGGCTGAAACCGAATATTGACACATCGGTGGCATAACCACACGATTCTTTAGCGATAAACCTTTAAGCTGAAACGGGGTAAATAAATGTTCCATATAAAACGCTCCTTTTATATGTAGTAGCGCACATTATACCTTTGCCGGCACATCATCCAAATATACATGCATGCGCATGCATGTATATTAGCATGGGATAGAAAGCAATGTCAAACCACCCCGCTGTATGCTATATTACAGAATTTCAGGGGTGAAAGTTGCGGATATGTTGTTCCATCTCTTGTTGAACCGTGCCTGTGGAAAAAATCTTTTCAAGGGCCTCATTCAGTGTCGAATAAGCCCTTTCCAGCTTTTCCTCACCTTCTTTGGTCAAAGAAGTATAGATCGCTCTACGGTCATCGACGCAGATATGCCGCTTTAGAACACCGCAGCCTCTTGCTTCAAACCGGCTGACAAGTCTGGACATGGCGCTCTGACTTAAGCCGACCATGTTTTGCAGCTGGTGCAATTTTAGCTTTTTTTCGGGCGCCTCGGATAAAAACAAAAGCACGTAGAACTCTTTTAATGATAATTGATGATTGGTCTGGAGAACGCTTTCCAATTCATTCGTAATCTTCGTTTGTATATTCGTAAACGCCAACCAATTCGTTATCAATTGACTATTTGGAGTGGAGCTCATCATTATCACCTGTGCATGTCCATATTTCTAACCGGAATTATTGACCTTATCTTACAAGCAAACAAATGGCTAGTCAAACCGGGGGCATCTTTATCCATGATTAAATTTCTTGATAAAATAAGCAAGTGGGGCACAAAGTATATCCCAATCGGATTCAGGAGGGAAGGCATGTTAGCTGTTTTGAAGCAAGCCGGGAACGGGTACGTCGCCCGTTTTGAACGCCATTTTGCGCACGCTGTCGAGGAAGTCTGGTCATGGCTCACGGTAAATGAAAAATTAGAGCAGTGGTTTCCCGAGCTGGAGGTGGATGATCTCCGGAAAGGCGGAGTCATTAAGTTCAACATGCAGGATGGCACATTTGAAGAACTTATGATCATTTACATGGAGATTAATTCCGTACTTGAGTACACCTGGGGCGAAGACACGGTCCGGTTTGAGTTGTATCCCGAATCGGATGGATGCAGACTGGTGTTGATCGAAAAGATCCACCAAATTACAAACCATACCCCGAAAGACCTGGCCGGTTGGCATGTCTGCCTGGATGTCATCAAATCCTTGTTGGGTGAACTAACGATGGACTCCCGCAAAAAGGAATGGGAGAAATGGTATGAGGAGTACGTTCGGTATATAGATACATTATAGGAACCTGCAAGTAATTAAAAAGACCCACGCGCAGCCATATCGGCCGCGCCTGGGTTCTTTGATGTCGGGGCGTTCGTTATTTCGCCGGAATCAGTATTTTCTGTCCGATATGGATCAATTGCGGATTCGCCAGCTTGTTGTAAGTGGCGAGAGCTTGCCATGTCGTGTTGTGGGCAAGCGCGATGCGGTAAAGGTTATCACCTTTTTTGACCGTATAGACGGTGTCCTTCGATACGGCAGCGCTGCCGGCCGTTTCCTTAGCCGGTTCTTCCTTGGCCGGCTTAGCCGCGGCTTCCGGAGCCGGGGCCGGCGCTTTCTCCGGCGTTGTTGCCGGAGTTTCCTCCTGCTCAGGCTTTGGAGCCGGTGTCTCCGGTGCTTTAGCAGGTCCGGCGTCGGCTGTCTCGCTAGCCACCGTCAGCTTGAATTTGGCGTAGCCGTCTTCCGTATCCGCGAGGTACGCCAGGTTGCCTTGCTCCGCCGCGGCCGCTTTCGCTGCCGGCGAAGTGGAGAACGTGACGTTGGCGTCACCGAACGGCGCCAGCGACCAGTTGCCGTCCGCGCTCGGGTTGATCGTTCCGTTCGTGCGAATATAATCGATGATGACTTGGCGGTTCTCGTCCGGGGAAGCCAAAATAATCCGCTTGCCGTCCGGATTGGCGAACTTGTTCGACGATGCGCGGTAGTTGTTGCTGGCGACGACAAACTTTTGCTTCGGATCGATCGGCTTGCCTTCATAGGAAAGGTTGACGATCCGGCTCGATTTCTCGTTCAGCACGTTGCCTTGAGCGTCGTATTTGGCCGGCTGCGTCACATCGATTTGATAAGTAACGCCGTCAATGACATCGAAGTTATAGGTCGGGAAGTCATAGTTGACCAAAGCCTGTTCTTCGGCGCTCTTGGGATCGATTTGATTGAACTGTCCCGCAGTCCATTCCAACCATTCCTTGACCTCCGCCCCCGTAACGAGCACGGCGTTGACCGTGTTGGAATACAGATACAGGTCGGCTACATTCTTGATGGCGATGTCGCCGGCCGGGATATTGGTATAATAGCTTGCGCCTTGGCGTCCGCCCGCTTTGAACGGCGCTCCAGCCGACAGAACCGGCAGACCTTCATAGTCCGTGCCTTGCAGCTGTTGTTCGACGTACCATTTCTGCGCGTTGGTGACGATTTGAATGGACGGATCGTCCTGGATCAGTGCAAACCAGCTGTTGATCGGCGCGGTCGTCTTGCCGACCGGTCCGCGAATATAGGCGAGAGTATTCTCGTGATCTTCTTCGACCGCATCCCAGATTTCCTGATCGGCGTCCACAAGCGGAACCTTATTGACGGTGTCATAGATCGGTTTGACGGACACGGCGGAATCCTTCACGGTCCATTTCCCGTCCGCTTGCTCGAGCGTCAAATCGATGATGCCCAGATTGTTGCCGTAGAACCCCGGTTCAACGGCGGGAACGCCATTGATCGTCCCTTTTTCCAGATCAACGCCGGCCTTGCCTTCAAAGGAAGCGTCCGGGAACACTTTGTGCGCATGTCCGAACAAAATCGCGTCGATCCCTTCCACTTTGCTCAGGTACAGCACGGAGTTTTCCATCAGCGGCGTTTGCGGAATGTCCTCGAAGCCGGAGTGCGGTACCGCGATAATGATGTCGGCGCCTTCTTCCTTCATCTTAGGCACGAATTTCTCAGCCGTTTCCACGATATCCTTGGTAATGACTTTGCCTTCCAAATTTGCTTTATCCCAGGACAAAATTTGCGGCGGCACGAAGCCGATGACCCCGACCTTCAAAGTATGCTTGGCCCCGCTGTTGTCGGTTACTTCCTTATCCAAAATAATGTACGGAGTAAAGAAGTTTTTATCGTTCGAGGGATCCCCGTCTTTGTCGTCTATGTAGATGTTTGCGTTCACATAAGGGAAATTCGAACCTTTCAGCGCGGTATCCAGAAAATCCAGTCCATAGTTGAACTCGTGATTGCCCAAATTGCCGGCATCGTAATCCAGCAGATTCATCGCCTTATAAACCGGATGCGTCTCGCCATCCTGGAGCGTATCGACCGTGGCGACGTAATCGCCCAGCGGGTTCCCTTGAATCAAGTCCCCGTTGTCGATCAGGACGCTGTTCTTGGCTTCTTCGCGCGCCTGCTTGATGAGCGTTGCCGTTTTAGCCAGACCGTACTCGTCCGTTGGCTTGTCCGTGAAATAATCGTAGTTGACGATATTCACGTGCAAATCGGTGGTCTCCAGAATGCGGAGCTCCACGGTAGCACCGGCGGTGCTGTCGGCCGCGAAGGCGGTGAAAGGCATGGCTGCCAGGCTGGCGGTCAGAATAGCCGACATCATGATGAGTTTTGGACTTCGAAACTTAAACAAATTCATTCCTCCTCGATTTTTGTACTGCCGAACAAGTGCAAATGTTACAAACTAAATAAAACATATCAAATTGTATCCATTTTAAGGGATATGGGCGGAAATGTCATGGGCTTTTTGGAGGGATGGGAGAGGGATGTCAGCTATTTTTTTCTAGTTAATAGGCCGCCTTTTTAAATAATAGAAGACCCCTTCCAGGATGAAAGGAGTCTTCAGTGGATAATAAATTGTCTTGGTGCTATACGTTAAAATTTAATCTTCTCCTGTAGGAATCCCTTCAGGTCGGCGATCGGCATGCGGACTTGCGTCATGGAGTCGCGCTCGCGGACGGTGACTTGGCCGTCGGTTTCGGACTCGAAGTCGTAGGTGATGCAGTACGGCGTGCCGATCTCGTCGTGGCGGCGGTAGCGTTTGCCGATGGAACCCGTATCGTCGTAATCGACCATGAAGTCGGCCGTCAATTCTGCAAATACACGTCCGGCGCCGTCATTCAGCTTCTTCGAAAGCGGGAAGACGGCGGCTTTGAACGGTGCCAACGCCGGGTGCAGATGAAGCACGGTCCGGCTGTCGTCGCCTTCAAGCTGCTGTTCTTCATAGGCATCCACAAGGAACGCCAGCGTCACGCGGTCCGCGCCGAGCGAAGGCTCGATGCAGTAAGGAACATAGCGTTCGTTCGATTCTTGGTCGATGTAGTTGAAATCTTCGCCGGAATGCTCCATATGCTGCTTCAGGTCGTAATCGGTCCGGTCGGCGATGCCCCACAACTCGCCCCAGCCGAACGGGAAGCGGTATTCGATGTCGGTCGTCGCGTTGCTGTAGTGGGACAGTTCGTCTTCCGAGTGATCCCGCAGGCGCATATTTTGCTCGTTCATGCCGAGCGTCAAGAGCCAATCGCGGCAGAAAGCGCGCCAGTATTCGAACCATTTCATATCCTCGCCGGGCTTGCAGAAGAATTCAAGCTCCATTTGCTCGAACTCGCGCGTCCGGAACGTAAAGTTGCCCGGGGTGATCTCGTTGCGGAAGCTTTTGCCGATTTGTCCGATACCGAACGGCATTTTCTTGCGCATCGTGCGCTGCACATTTTTGAAGTTGACGAAGATGCCTTGCGCCGTTTCCGGGCGCAGATAAATTTCGTTCGTACTGGTCTCCGTAACGCCTTGGAATGTCTTGAACATGAGGTTGAACTGGCGGATGTCCGTGAAATCGCTGCTGCCGCAGTCCGGGCAGACGATGTTGTGTTCTTTGATCAAATCCATCATTTGATCGAACGACAGGCCGTCGACCACCATCTCGATGCCTTTGGCTTCCAGGGCGTTCTCAATGATCTTGTCCGCGCGGTGACGGGCTTTACATTGCTTACAGTCGATCATCGGGTCATTGAAGTTGCCGACGTGGCCGGAGGCCACCCAAGTCCGGGGGTTCATCAGAATCGCCGCGTCGAGACCGACGTTATAAGGCGATTCCTGAATGAATTTTTTCCACCAGGCGCGTTTGACGTTGTTCTTCAGCTCGACGCCGAGCGGGCCGTAATCCCAGGTGTTCGCCAGGCCGCCGTAGATTTCCGATCCCGGGAAGATAAATCCGCGGTGCTTGGCCAGCGCGACGACTTGATCCATTGTTTTGCTAGTGCTCATGGTTAAACTCTCCTTTGTATTTGGGTTTGCTATGCTTGCTTGAGATGCTTAAGAATGAAAAAACTCTCGTCTCTAAGCATCATACATTGATGCCTAGGGACGAGAGCTCTTTGCACCCGCGGTTCCACCCTAGTTGACGATCCGGTGTTTAGGGGATCGCCCTCTTTTTGGAGGCGTATCGGCTCCGGACTGCCGTTTCCCTGATGCCGCTCCCGGGCTCCCACCATCCCCGGATCGCTAAACAAGCTAGCCAATCAAGTACTATTGGTCCATCACAGCCATATCATCCTTCTCGTAATATTACCGAAGAATCGAACAATATTCAAGAGCGGCACTTATATATTGTTTCTTCCTATAGATTTTATTCGGTTTATATATTGGACCAATAGAGTAGCCGTGATCTATGATCTAAATTGTAAGGAATACGATGGGGGGATAGCCGGATGTCCATTTATGAGTTTCAGGTCAATTCGATTCAGGGGAAGCCCGTTAAGCTATCCGGTTACTGCGGCAAAGTGCTGATCATCGTCAACACGGCGAGCAGGTGCAGCTACTCACGCCAATTCGCCGGCCTCGAGCGGCTTTACGAAACATACCGTGGGCAAGGATTTGAAATCCTCGGATTCCCCTGCAATCAATTCAACGGGAAGGAACCGGATGATAGTCCGGAAGTAGCACGATATTGCAAGGCTAACTTCGGGACAACCTTTCCGCTATTTGAAAAGGTTCAGGTGCGAGGGCCATTTGCCCATCCTTTATTTTCGTATTTGACGCGGGAGGCTCCGTTTCAAGGTTACGACGTGCAGACGGCGGAAGGGCTTCGGATGCGGGATTTCCTAAGGGAAAAGTACCCAGAAATTTATGAGGGTGACGGGATCAAGTGGAACTTTACCAAGTTTTTGATCGACCGGGGCGGGCGTGTGTACAAGAGATACGAAACGACGACCAAACCGTCGGACATCGAGGCGGAGGTTGCCTCGCTTCTGCAATTAAGCAAGTAACCCATTAACCCAAAGGACCGGGGAAAAGAAAATGAACGCTGCCAGTCGGACAATAGCATAAATTTGAGCACCCCGCATGGGAAAAATGATAGAATGGGAGTGGATGAAAGAGATAAAGATCTGATAAGGAGTACGATATGGCGGAATTCGTCTATAAGCAAATTATCGATGACCTAAAGGCCAAAATTTTTGCCGGGCAGTTTGCCAATATGAGATTGCCGGACGAGCGGAGCCTGAGCGAAGCTTACCGGGTTAGCCGCAGTTCCGTGAAACGTGCCCTGACCAAAATGGAGCATGACGGAATTATTTTCAAAAAGCAGGGGTCGGGAACCTTTATCAATCCCCTATATATAAAGAATGAATCAATTTTTAACTATGAAGGCTCCAACCTGGGGGTTACCGACAATTTTCATATGCACGGCATTAAGCCTACAACGAAAGTGCTGAATTTCGAGGTCATTCCGCCGACGGAAGAATTGCAGCGCGATCTGTTCCTGGAGCGGCATGATTTCGTATACAAAATCGTGCGTCTGCGGTTGTTTGAAGACGAGCCCTTTATGATCGAAACCGGCTATATCCCGATAAAAATTGTTCAAAATCTGAACCAGAGCATCATCGAGGGATCCATTTTCAATTACTTGGAGGATGCGCACAACCTCGCCGTAACCAAATCGTTTCTGTCTATCTTTGCGGAGCCGTCCAACCCGAATGACCGGGAACTGCTGCTGCTCAAGGAAAATGAACCGGTAGGCATCATGGAAGGCATATTCTTCCTGGATAACGGAACACCTTTTGAGTTTTCCCATATGCGGTTCCACTACAAATACATGAAATTTAATACATTTGTATCGGTTCAACGATGAGACTGAAGAAAGCTTCAGTCTTTTTTTTGTTCCCCGAATTGGAAACCTCCATTATTCATACTATGTTCAATATTTCACAAAATTGGACCGTATCATTTTTGTGAAAAAGTCGTTATGATAGATACATAAGTGAATTGTTTCACAATATTGTGTAAAAAGATAACGGGAATGGAGTGGAGAGAATCATGGTACTGTCAGCTACGCAAGTCGATTATTCGTCCAAAACTTATTTGGCCAAACTCGATGCCTATTGGCGCGCAACCAATTACATTTCGGTAGGCCAGCTTTATTTGAAAGACAATCCTTTGTTGCAGGAGCCCCTAAAAGAATCGGACGTCAAAGTGAAACCGATCGGACACTGGGGCACGATTCCGGGGCAAAACTTTATCTATGCGCATCTCAATCGCGTCATCAACAAGTATGATTTGAACATGTTCTATATTGAAGGGCCCGGGCACGGCGGCCAGGTCATGGTTTCCAACTCTTATCTGGACGGAAGCTATACGGAAATTTACCCGCAAATTACCCAAGATATCCCGGGCATGAAGAAGCTGTTCAAGCAGTTCTCCTTCCCGGGCGGTGTTGCGTCCCATGCCGCTCCCGAAACGCCGGGCTCCATTCATGAAGGCGGCGAATTGGGCTATTCGCTGTCTCATGGCGTCGGCGCGATTTTGGATCATCCCGATCTGATCGCCGCGGTGGTGGTCGGTGACGGGGAAGCGGAGACCGGACCGCTCGCCGCATCATGGTTCTCCAACCGGTTCATCAATCCGGTTACGGACGGCGCCGTATTGCCGATTCTGCATCTCAACGGATTCAAGATCAGCAATCCGACGATTCTGTCCCGCCAAAGCAATGAGGAACTCACCGCTTATTTCAAGGGCATGGGCTGGGAGCCGTACTTTGTGGAAGGCTCGGATCCTGAACAAATGCATCCGGAAATGGCGAGAGTATTGGATACCATCATTGAAAGAATCGAAGCCATTCAAGAGAACGCGCGCGAGAACAACGACCTTACCCGTCCGGCATGGCCGATGCTCGTCTTCCGTTCCCCGAAAGGCTGGACCGGTCCGAAGGAATGGGATCATGTGCCGAACGAGAATTCGTTCCGTGCCCACCAGGTTCCGATTCCGGTGGACCAAAAGAATATGCAGCATGCTCCCGCTTTGATCGAGTGGCTAAAGAGCTACAGACCGGAAGAATGCTACGACGACAACGGTCGCTT
This sequence comes from Paenibacillus haidiansis, assembly GCF_036553665.1. Lineage (NCBI taxonomy): Bacteria > Bacillati > Bacillota > Bacilli > Caryophanales > Paenibacillaceae > Paenibacillus > Paenibacillus haidiansis. The sequence continues at coordinate 172,248 of NZ_JAZHPZ010000005.1, forward strand.
GAAGCCGGAAATCGCCGAAATCCTGCCTAAAGGCGACAGACGCATGGGGATGAACCCGGTGACCAACGCGGGTAACCTGATCAAAGACTTGCGCTTGCCGGATTTCCGGGATTACGCCCTGGATAATTCCGTGCCGGGCAAAGTCGTGGCGCAAGACATGTCCGTTCTCGGCAAGTACGTAAGAGATGTAGTAACCCTGAACGAAGACAACAAAAACTTCCGGATCTTCGGGCCGGACGAAACGATGTCCAACCGTTTGGCACCGGTGTTCGAAACGACGAAGCGCCAATGGATGGACACAATTATCGAGCCTAACGACGAATTCCTGTCCCCGTATGGCCGGGTCATCGATTCGCAATTGTCCGAGCATCAGGCGGAGGGCTTGCTCGAAGGGTACGTCCTGACCGGCCGCCATGGTTTCTTTGCAAGTTACGAAGCATTCCTGCGCGTAGTCGACTCGATGATTACGCAGCACTTCAAATGGCTGCGCAAAGCGACGGACCAAGGCTGGCGCGCGGACATTCCGTCCTTGAACGTGGTGGCGACCTCTACGGTATTCCAGCAGGATCATAACGGGTATACCCACCAGGATCCGGGCCTGCTCGGCCACTTGGCGGATAAGAAACCGGAATTTATCCGCGAGTATTTGCCGGCGGATGCCAACTCCTTGCTGGCCGTGTTCGATACGATCCTGAACGATCGTCAAAAGATCAACCTGATCGTCTCGTCCAAGCATCCGCGCCCGCAATGGTTTACGGCGGATGAAGCGAAGGAATTGGTCGACAAGGGGCTCAAGATCATCGACTGGGCGAGCACGGACAATGGCGGAGAACCGGATATCGTCTTTGCCTCCGCGGGGACGGAGCCGACGATGGAAAGCCTGGCGGCGATCTCCATCCTGCACGAGAAATTGCCGCAGCTGAAAATCCGCTACATCAACGTGGTCGACCTGCTCAAGCTGAGAAGCCGAAAGCTGGATCCGCGCGGCCTGTCCGACGAGGAATTCGACGGCATCTTCACCAAGGACAAACCGGTGATCTTCGCCTTCCACGGGTATGAAGGTCTGATCAAGGATCTGTTCTTTGAGCGTCACAACCATAACCTGCATGTTCACGGGTACCGCGAAAACGGCGACATCACAACCCCGTTCGATATGCGGGTACTGAACCAAATGGACCGTTTCGACCTGGTGAAGGAAGCGGTGCTGAGCTTGCCTGAGGCTGATAAGTACGCAGCTATCGCGGATGAAATGGATGCGATGGTGAAGAAGCATCACGAGTACATCCGTGAAGAAGGCTTCGATTTGCCGGAAGTGGAAAACTGGGTGTGGAAAGGACTCAAATAACCGGATTGTTGCCTGCAAAAAGGCAATAATTTGATGCAAAAGAGGGCTGTCCCAAAGTAATTGCAACTTACTTTTGGGGCGGCCCCATTTTTGTAATTGGGAAACCGGGAAGGGAAATGGTACAGTAATAGTAAGCTCGAAAATACATATGGCGGAGGTTTGTCATGCACACGAAATTAACCTTGATGAAGCAGCTGGAAGACGCCGGAATAGATCGTCAAGGAACCTTGCTCATGCATTCGTCGATGAAGAAAATCGGCGAGGTTGACGGCGGAGCCGACACAGTCTTGGATGCGCTTTCGGAATATATGAAAGACGGACTCCTGGTTTTGCCCACCCATACCTGGTCTTATATTAACGCAGATAATCCGAAATTTTACGTCGAAACATCCGAAGTATGCGTCGGCATTCTTCCCGAGCTGTTCCGCAAGCGCCCGGGCGTGGTACGTTCGCTTCACCCGACCCATTCCGTGGCCGCGCTCGGCAAGGACGCGGCTGAATTCACGGCGGGAGACGAACGATGGGACACGCCTTGCCACCGGCAGTCCGCTTGGGGCAGGCTGCTCGACCGGCAGGCCACGATCCTGCTCGTCGGCGTCGACCTGCGCAGAAATACGTTCATCCACGGCATCGAAGAGTGGGTGGACATCCCGGGAAGACTGACCGACGGACATGAGCAGCTGTACACCGTGCTCGGTGACGGTACGGAAATTCCCGTCCCCTCGCGGCGTCACTGCGGCCTGTCATGGTCGGAGCATTTCTGGAAGGTCGAGAGCGTCCTTGAAGATGGGGGAGCATTAAGCCGCACCCGCCTGGGCGATGCCGAGGTGCTGGTATGCGACGCGGCCAAGACGACGGAGATTCTTACCGATATGCTGCGGGCCAATCCGGACTTATTCTCGGATAATGAGCCGCTCCCAAGCTAGAAGTCAGGCAAGACGATAAGGAAACCGGCTGCCGCATCAGTGCAGCTGGCTTTTCCATACGGAGATGTTCTCCAATTCGGTTCTATAGAATTTGCGTAATTATTCTTGAATACTCCGGTAAATTGGCGGGGAGATCCGTATTCTCATAGTAAAGAGAATTCCCTTTTAATAGAATATCCTTTTTCATCACTTCATTATAGAGCACAGCTTTGCATGTTTTACAGCTCTTATTGCAAAGGGTCGAAGTTTTCCACATGGACATGGGTGTCTTTCCGTAAAGAATGCTTGAAAAACAGCGTCTGGAAGTTGTAATGTGCACATACGGATAAACCAGCTCTCTTGCCAGCTTGGGTATATTAAAGTCTGAGTTATCCTCTTTTGCCGACAAATTTCCTTGCAGCTTGTTTTCGAACTGAATTCCTGCGATCTGGTACTTACGCATAAATGCTAAATTGGGAAAGAATTCACCGGCAGTGGTCTGCAAAGCCTCCTTCGATTCATCGTCCAGCTTAGCATAGTAATTTAAAATAGATGGACTTTTCTTCGTTTTATTCAGCAGTCTGCCCCAAATAAGTTTGAACCGGCCGGGATAATTGTTGTGAATAAAGTACAACATTCCGAAATCATTGATGACTAATTCATCCCATACCGGTTCCTCATATGCTTCTTTTATTAAATGCCCCATCACATCCATACTTTCATCGGTCATGTACGGAGTAACTAATGTTAGCTTGATATGTTTTTTTTCACAAAAAAGGATGACCGACTGCAGCTCTTTTAACGTTAGAAAGGTCTGGGGACAAAACTCCTGTCCGTAATACAGACGTTGATACCGGCTACTCTCGTCTGTCAGCTTACTTAAGTTATCAACCATGACTGCTTTTTCCATATCGTTTATCCCCTTAAACGTTTATGAACTCCATCTACATTGTCAAGAATTTCCGGGTAGTAACAATGCGTAATGAACTTTTCGCCGACCCATTTGTTATTGCAGATTTGTGAGGAAATTTCCTGATAATATTGTTCAAAGTTATCCGCCTCGCGGCACAAATCTACAGCCGAACGCACGAACCGGATATCCTTTAATATCTGATCTCTATCGGAGGCCCTGCTTACCAGCTTTAAACTGGTTATCGGGAGTTGATCGAGATAGTATAAACTGCAAACTCCGCAATCGCCTTTATTGTCCAATATCCAATTCAGTTTATCCTCAAGAAGTGGCAATTCGTACGGTTCGGGAGTGACGGATTCGACAATGTTGTATCTTAAAACGCAAGGCGGATTATAAATGATGCCTTCGTCGTTATTAATAAACCGGGTTCCATGCACAAAATTGCAAAAACCATCAATATAAGTACAACCCTCGTTTTTGATAAACACCTCAAATTCAATACCCGGCACGCTATCTATAATTTTGCTCATTTCGGCTATAGACAAGGAACGGGGTAGGATCAGCCGATCAGCAGGGATCTCCTTGGCATACATTTCTGCGGTATACCGGTTAAAAACGGTTCCCCCCGTGCTGATATGAACATCAACATCCGTTTTTTTACCGGCGAAATAACTTGCCAAACCAAGATCTGCGAAAATAATGGCATCTACTTCACATCGGACGGCTTGTTCCAAATAATGATTGATGATCTCAAGCTGTTTATCGTTATAACAATGTTCATTCATGGTAAAAAACACTTTACATCCAAAGGAATGCGCAATCTCCACAACCTCTGCAAGTTCGCGAAAACTGGAGAAGTTAGCATCAGGCCACGGCCGACGGTTTACCGCAACTATATAGTTATACCGATTCAACCAATCGTTATCGATAACGCCGCAATAAAATTCCTCGGCCCCTGCCTGTATAAAGGGTTCTAGATCTTCCACCGACACTAATCCGGTACAAATGCGCATATTAATGCCCCTTTACAAGAGTTTTAACTGATTTTGACTGATGAGCGATAACGGCTTTAAGTATAATAATCATCCATTCTCGAAACAGATCGCATGCATCTGCCTGCAGTTGATCAACCAGCAAATTGCAGCGCCCTCCACACATATATCTCGCAAAACAGCTTTTGCAAGGTATCACATCATCAACGGATTCGATGCAGCCCAATTCGGCAATCGGTTTTTCCAAACCGGCTTGATAATAGGCATTGCATCGAAAGAGCTTCCCCTCTCCGCTGACATATAATGATTGAACTCCTTCCTCACAGGGAAACAATTTGTTTTGTCTCTGAACCAGCCTGGATATTGCTTCTCCAATACTCTCATAATCAATTAATTCACCATAGGAGGGAACGGAATAACGAAACTGTTCTACAATGCTATTCCCTTTATCGATCTCCTCGTTGGAATAAAAGGGAATGCAGCCGCTATGCCACTTTTTAAGGAAAAAGTCCATGTAAGCTGTTGGAAGGGCAGGACCCTGCACAGCTGCTTCGCCGCTATACTTTACAGGACTCTCCAGAACACTCAACTCACCCAGATGGTAACGGCTCACAAGCTCATCAATCCGCTCATCTGCTTCTGTCGTATTCTTCAGTTTGTAAATAGACCTGATGTTCACAAAATTGGAGAGGTCAATTGCCCTTTTATGGCTTTTCATGTCAAAAATATATCTGTAATCCGTTACATCTGTATATTTTTCCGTTTTGTGAAAATTGCCACTTTCGATTTCATACAAGTAGATAACTTCCGGCGAAAAACGGATCAGGATTGCATCAGTACTCATCTGCTACAACTCCTTAGCATTCATTAATAACGTACTCTCCGAAGATACATTACCTTTATAGACTCTACGAAAAATTAAAGTATACACAAAGAACAACAGACTAAGGAGCGAATAAATCAGAAGAAGCAGGTTAAGGCTATATTTCTCGATAAGATGGCCGCTTACGATAAGTATTATGGATAGGAATATATTATGCACACTGAAAATAGTAGATACGGTTGTTACTCTGCTGGCTTCGTTTGATATGCTGGTATCGATCCTCGTCTGTGTTTTGGGAATAATAATCCCCCAATTGAACCTGAACAAACAAACGAGCACAATCCCAAACCAAATGGACTTCGTTAATGCCATTCCTAAGAAAACAAAGATAAGCATCAGGGGATTCAGTATAAAGATAAATCCGCCTTTAATCACATGGGACATACGCGAGGAAATTAGCGGGATAACACCAAATAATGCGTAAGCCACTCCGAAAAAAGACGGGTTTATGTTTAATTGCTGGAGGAAAGGCTGATATTGAAAAAAGACCGACGTCAGAATTCCAGCCGTAAAAATATAATAAACAGAGAACATCAAAAGCTGCCTGTTTAAGCGGACTTCACGAAAGGATTCCTTTATAACCCGTATAGGCCGGATATGCCGGGATTGACTCACATTCGTTTTTTCTTCATAAACCAGAAAAACGAGAAGAGCGGATAAAAGATTCGCAAAGGCAGAAATATAAAAAGTAAATGAATAACTGTACAGGATAACAACAGAGCTGAGCAGGGCACCGACGATTGTCGATAAAATGTTTGCCGAAAATATTTTTCCGTAACTCCGGTCTAACTTGTCCAATTTTCCGTGTGTTTCATGGAGCTTGTAAATCAACCCCTGTTCCGACCCGGATATAAAAGAAGTGCCAAGCGCGAAAATAATATGTGCCAATATAAGCAAAAGATAGGAGTGGAGCGATCCCATAAGGAAAATACCGGAAAATTGGAGCAAAGAACCGATCAGGATGGCTTTTTTCTTTCCGACCAGGTCTCCAATCATTCCAGTAGGTATATCAGCCAGAATCGACGTCATATAATAACTGGCCATTACAAAACCAATTTGTGTATAGTTCAGATCAATAACATTACTGAAATAAAAAACAAGTATTGAGTTATACACGTAGAAAGTGTTTAGAAACCTCAGAATTCCGAACAATCGCACCTGGCTATCAAAACTTCTCACCGCTATACGACCCCCTTCCGTTCAAAAGCGGTCAAAGAATTACTGCCTCTTCCACCTCAAGGCTCCAAAGCCGCTCAATTTCACTCCGAATGCGATCATTATCCGCAAAAGAGTCTGCCGACCAAGTGACCACTCCGACTACATCACCCGAGCTGCCGCTAAAATTGAGTTCATCTCCGGCCTTTGCCAGTATATCCGCGCGCTTAACCCCTTTAATTTGGAGAAACTCTGAGCTTTGCGTTATTTGCTTAACTCTTCCCTTCTTCTTATATAAGAGAACGTAACCGCCGTAAGTTTGCGGGAAGCGGCCTTTGAAAATGGGAGGCTCGCCCACAAAGGTACGCGCTCCTTCCGTAAGCACGTTAACACCGGTAGTAGCCTCTATGCCGAAAATAATGCCGCCGCCTGCAATTCTGGCTGCCACCTCGCAAAAGTAAATTTCCTGATCGGGCGTGACAATCAATTCGGCATGCGTTACACCATCCTTTATGGGCATGGAGTTCAATAGATCTGTGTTAGCCGAGATCAGATTTTTAATCAAAGGATCATAATGATCCGGTAAAAAGTAACCGCAAAGAGGCCTTCCATCTCTACACTCCAAAGTGCTGTGTGTATAACGGGCAACTGAAGTAAAGACGATCTCATTTTTATGGATTATACTATCAAGGTGGAACATACTTCCTTCAATGAATTCTTCTATTTCATACTTTCCGGAATTGTTGTTAAGCAAATCGAAATAATCATTTATGTTGCTTAAGTTTACCCGGTAGGTATTTAAGGACCCCGCGCCATCAACCGGCTTAATAATCGCCTCAGAGGATTTGCTATTCAAAAAATCCACTGCGTTTTCGAACCGGTATACCGTGCAATATCGAGGAATCAAAATTACTTTGTCTTGTGCAAGTCTATTTTTCATTTCTACTTTGTTCCTAAAGAAAACAGCATCATCGCCCACCACTCCATCGGTTATGCCCAACTGCTTCCGCAGAAACGCCAAAAATTCGACCAAGTCCTCACTGGGGGAGAATACGCCGTCAACGTGCTTTATAGCGTGCAATGACATAACGAAATCAACGACTTGAGGAGAAGATAATTGTTCCGCATACAAAAAATGATGATAATGATCTTTACACTTCTCCAGTAAGGCGGAGTCGTTGGTTATTAATGTCTTTTCATATAAATGAGACGGCAACCCCTCATTTACAATTCTTGAGAAATTCTCGAATTTTAAAAAGATAATAATGTGCTTTGACATGAGTCAAATTCTCCTTTCCTTTTCTTGCTGTGTCTCCGTATTTACTAGATTCATACAAGAAGGCAGACCGAACTCTTTCAAATATAAAAGCAAATGTTCTTCTGATAAAAAAAGGGAGTAGACTTCTCGAATTTTCTTATCGAAATCATCGGCAATCCGATCCGCTTCTGCTTGAGTCATACCGCTTTCCCTGCTAAATTCACAGAAAAATTGCAGGTGCTGGCGGTCGTTAAAAGGATGCTTCTGAATGGAGTAATGGTCCGGTTCGAGAGCAATTCGAGAATTTTCAAAGAGAATGAACCGATTGTAACGGATATCAATGCAATATGGGAAAAGGGAGCGCAGTTGCTCTTGGTTAGCCAATGATTCTTCAATCGTCTCCGTAGGAAATCCGACCATAGCCGTTAATTTGACGGCAATTCCGGCTTCATAGCAGCTCTTTATGAGAACAGAAGCATAAGTTAGGTCTATTCCTTTATTCATCATTTGGGACACTCTTGGATCAAATGTTTCAATTCCAAATGAAATCATGATGCAGCCCGCCCGTTTTAAGAGCTCGAACAACTGCGGATTGAATTCCTTTTCCAGCCTAGCACGGCAGGACCAGGACACTATAAGCTTTCTTCGTATTATTTCGTTAGCTATTCTCTTAAGATCGCCGGGCGAAATACAGCAATCCCTAAAGCGCAATACGGCGAACCGTTCTTGATTCGAGAACGACTCCATCATCTGTAAAATGTTCTCGATACTATCCTTTTGATACTCGCCGTGCATTTTAATGGAACAATACGTGCAGCCTTTCCAATAACAGCTTACGGAAGCGGCAACATTCAATACATCCTTCGGCATTAAGCCGCTTGCCGGAATAGAGGATAAGACAGGCAAGGTAAGCTTATCGGTATAATGATGGTCTTTGATTATTTCAAAATCAGGATGAAGTTGTCGTTCGGTGAATAAAGAAGGAAGTTCGTTCAAATCCGATTTCCGGTAAACCGCCTGGACCAGTTCGCTCAATCGGTAGTGGTCATTGTCGAGCCCGATGGAATCCACATAAGAAAATAACAATTGAAGATCGCTTGCGGGAAAATTCTTTACCAATATCCTTGTGTTTATCTGGTCTTCAAGATTTCCGAAAATATGAATGTGTAAATGAGGATGATGCTCTTTAAGTAAGGAAGTCAGCGTAAACAAAGGAACGACCTGATCTGGATGATAAATTGAAATAGCGACGATTCTGACATCCGCCGGGACAAGCTCAGGCAGGAGACTATTAAAAAAGTCAAAATAGGGGTTGCCTATCCGTTGGGTGGCTAAAGATAAAACCTCGCTTAAATCTCGCAAATCAATTGCCGAATCAAATTGATTCCAACGCAGAACAGACGGTGAAATATACTCGTTGACACGATCATACATCTGATTAATCCGTTGATAGGTCTGCTGCAAGGTTGCAAAATTGTAGAAATATCGGTTGTCGGTTAATTGGGCCACGACCTCAGGATGATCCCGGAATAAGTAATGGAACGATTCCAAATTCAAATCACGGATTTCGAACTCTATGTTATTATTGTGCAGCAAAGCGGCGGCAGCGGTAACATCGGGCGGAACAGATTGGTAATACCATAGTGGTGGATTAATAAGCAGAACTTTGGCCAGGTCCTCAACATTTTTGCTGTTCATGAGCGGCCTCCTCATTTTCCATTACAAACTCGATTATGCCTTCTAACTGGCTGCTTACTCGTTCAACAGCCTCATACGTTGAAGCTTTCAGGAGAAAAAAACCATACCTATCCATATTACTTATCATCTCTGCAGGGATGAATTCGTTTTCGTGCTTCTCAACAACGATTTCAATGACTTCAGGTAACTTTTTGGCTTCTTCCATACCTATTATCTGTTTAATCCGACCGCTCTCCCGATGAAAATGACGGATTCTTGAGATATTGTTATAGATAGGATTCAAGTATCTTTGCGATTCTTCTCCCAAGGCGTTTAAAATTGCAGCTTTATGCAGATCTACACCATAGGCCAACCTGTAAAGGTCGGTTATCCGACCGCCAGGAAGGCGGGTTGAGTATTCTATTACGTAGATCCGACCGGAGGACAACACGAATTCTAAATGACAGGGACCTTCAGAAATGCCGAGTTCTCCCATGAGATGAATTAGCCGATTTAGAATATCTTCATATTTCGCTGGTTCAATAGGCGCAGGAAGGGTATGCTGTAATTCAACAAAATAAGGAAGAGGCGTCTTTATTTTTTCGGTAATTTGGGCAAGCTTGCATTTCCCGTCGGACATAAAAGCTTCAAAGCTATACTCTTGACCCTGTATGTATTCCTCCACAAGAAAGGAAGAACCAGAAGGATAACCGAAGTTATCCTCGTTGGTGACAATTTTTTGGGCATGTGACACGAGTTCTTCAGGATTTTGTACGAATTTTACAAACATACTGCTTGTCATATTCACAGGCTTAACAATCGCCGGATATTTGATTTGGTCCAGTTCATCCATCAATGCGGTTAAATTTTCAAACAAACGGTAGCCCGGATTTGAAATATAGCGGGAATTGCTTAATTGGCGTCTCATGCCGACTTTGCTACGGGCACAGTCCGCGGTTTGGACAGAATTTGTATTCCAGCCGAATTTAGTGGCAATTTCTGCCGCAACGGGTACCGCGTAATCATGTCCTGGCAGAATGCCTGAGTTCCTGGAAATATAGGGATGGGTTTGAAAGAACTCGTCTATTTTTTGATACGTGGTTTGTGCATCCGTAATGTCACAAATGAGCTCATAGTTTACTAGCTCTTTGTTTCTTACTTCGGGGCCGTGTTCCCTCCTGATCACAATAACAACGAGCTCAAGTGCTGCCGCGGATTCAACGTATTTTTCTCCAAAGAAACAGGGCTCCAACAAAAACACAGCTTTTGCTTCATCCTCGGACAATAGTAATGCCCTCCTTTAATTAATTATTTTGGAAGGGACGCAATGCATCGACATAATTTTCTTTATATCCGCCATTACAAGATTTTTATTTAACGGATTCGGACCAATAGACTTTATCAGTGCCAAGGCAGGCGGTCCTATGGCTAATCTGCTGCCTATTACTTCTTCAATAAGCATTGAGGCCGCCAAAGATATCCTTTTCCAATATTCGCATATAAGTTCAAGAGCTTGGCGGATTATTCTCACTACCGGATATTCAACTATCCCTTTACGATCGGGGGTCAGATCATAGAATTCACAATCCAGCCCGTAGCGTGAAGCTCTTCTAAAGTTTTCTTTCACAAAGACAATGGGAAGAAGTTGAGTCGGCTCATTAGCCAGGCTTAGATCCAGGAGGGCATAAACTGCAAGATGCAAAGCCAAATCTTCTTTGAGTGTGGGTTGAACCGGCATAAACCTTGTCTCAAGCAAGCATACTGAAGGCTTACTGCCAACCAGCTTTAATCTTGCGATTTTCCAGTTCATTTTCTGATTAAGGTTAAACGCATTGTGCGGATCATATTTCATGAATTTTTGCTGGTACAGGGTAGTCCAATAATGGTTGAGATTAACATAATATTGGTTAGGGAAGGAAGTTCGGCTGTTCATTTCCGATACGAATTCCGGATAGGATCTCATATCATAACCAATTTCCCAGACCAGGTGACGCGTTTCAAGCAGGCCGGTCATTCTTCCGTCAAAGATAGGAGAATTTGCCCCCAAAGCGATAAACATTGGCGATATTTCAATCGTCTTGTTCAGCAAATGAATTGCGTTCTGACTATAATTGACCTGCATATTCATTTGTGTTGACTGACAGCCGCTAATCAGCTCATGGGCCCGCTCCGACAAGTTGACAGCCCCTAAGTGAAGATCCAGATATCGTTTCCTTTCACTTTTGAATTGATCAAGCACGGTCTGGTAGGTCGATGGATCATCCGTGATTTTTAAATCAGTAATTTGGCCCGGATAGATTCCAAGCCGCAAAAGTCTGTTATTATATGAAGAAGCGGCGGCGAATGCCTGTTGTTCCATTTCCTCCATTTCACCTATTAAATGCTCTGTTCCATCTTTCAATGAGAAGGGACGCGACACTAACTCGATCTGGCTCGCGCCGATTTCCCGCTTCATGAATGGTGCATCACCGATTAGGCGGTTGCGCATCTCTTCATCCGCCAGATTAAAATAACGGTCGGTAAGAAGATATTCGGTTTCAAAGCCTATAATCCCGCATAAATCGCTATTGGCAACCAGAACATTGCTTCTAAGCTCACTCAAGTGCTCCCAAAAAGCCCTGCCCATTATAGCGGTTTGGTCCATATAAACAGTTTTGGACATACAACTCTTCTCCCAATGATCTATTGATTGAGTTGCAACAAATAATAGTAAGAATCATTACCCCGCTTAAGTTTCCGATGTCTGACTTGAACAACTTTTAGTCCTGCAGCCTTCACCATTTCCTCGATTTCATGCTTCAGCAGCATGCGGCAGCGGCAAGTTGACCGGCCTTCCTCAATACCGTCTCTACTGATACTAAAATACATAATTAAATCTTGATTGAAGACATCTACCTTGATCTGCCCAAAGACCTCAACCGTTTCCCCGCCATTTTTCACCGTTGTGATCCTTTTCGGCTCCACGCAATATTCCATGATCTGCCGTTCCGTTACCGGCGTAACATTAAGAAGCCCGAATCCCTTATCGGATAAACATGAAGCCATCGTCTTGATAATATTGAACTGATCTTTATACGAAGCGAACATCTGTATACTGTTATCTCCCATATGAACCACGTCATATTTACGGTCGCAGGCCCAGGTGCCGAGATCCGCGCATATCGGCGATATCAGTTGTTTGTGATTGCTGTGCCTTTCGAGCAGCAGACGCAGCGCTTCCTCGGAATTATCAACCACCGTGACGGAAGCAACGGGTTTATCAATAAAACCGAATAGATGATCGCCATTTCCTGATGCAAGATCTAAGACATTAGCATCCGGATTTTCAGGCCAGACATCGTGGATAAACTGTCGCATCTCAGTAGGATCGGGACCAAGAAAATCAAAAATAAGCTTGGCGGTTTCCATAGGCGCTACATTCCCACGCTATCCGTCTGCTTCCAGTCCACGGCAGTATATACGCTGTCATCTTCACCCATATATCGTACTTCATGCGGAATAACTTGAAATAGTGTGAACTGCTTCCTTTTCTCGCCGCTAAAAGTATTGCTGATTATGGGGTTGTCTGCCAAGAATCTTTCCTGTTCTGCTTGTTCTCCTACGAATTCGACCCTCCCGGCTATTCTTAGCTGTGATCCGGCATCGAAATAGGTTAGCTCTACATTATGGCAAGTATTTATCTGTTTTACTTTATCGGTATCACTAAATGTAGAAAAGTAAATCTTGCCGTTATAAACTGTACCTGCATCGACGGGTCTCACATAGGGCTGGTCTTTACCTGAGTCGTAAGTCGCCAAATAAGCTATAGAAACGTCTTTGATCCATTTCGAAAATTCCTCTTGATTCATTGCAATCATATCTCCTCTCAATTTAAATTTAAAGTTTGTTCCGGAGCCGTAATAAGCTTGTACCCCCAACCGTCCCTTATATAATGCATGAGTACGATAGCCCGATTTAGAGTTTCAGGTCTTAATATATAGGCCGAATCTTGCCGGAATACAAGATTCTCTTGAATGAGCACCGACAGAAGAATATTGACATCTTTTTCAAGACGCATTACTTCTTCAAAATTGAATCCAAGTTTCTCCTCAAGCACGTTTTCTTCAATTTTGCCGTAGGCATTAAGATGTCCCCATACGATTGTAAAAGCATAATTATCAACCGTAATTTCTTCTTCGACCGAGGCCGGAGCCTCAATGTATTTGTTGATATAAGGGGGTGTAAAACGCACCCGATTATTATCCCAGTATCCGGCAGAACCCGGCCCGAAAGCCAGGACAGGCTCCGTTTCGCTAATCGCGTCTTTTTCGTACGGAAATACATAATCAGGAAGCGAGAAAACAGTGTTATCGACTCTTACATATCCGTTGTCCATCAATATTCTGCATACATCCTCATAGATTTGGATTTTATCGGACAGATACGGAATAAGTTTGCCTCTTTTCTCGCATTTTTGAACAAATTCTTTGCCGCCGGGATAGGAGGAATAAAATAGACTAACAGAAATATGTTCAGGTTTTATAGTGACCGTATCCTTAATGCTTTGAATGACTGAATCATGGGTTTGGCCGGGGATGCCTATAAGCAAATCAATGTTTAACATGTCATAATTGACTTTTCGGACCAGTTCAGCCGCTTTCACGATCATCTCGCGTGTGTAGGGCCGTCCGAGCAACTTGAGTTCTTCGTCAACAAAAGACTGGGCGCCGATGCTGACCCGGTTGAAACCTTTGTTTCGAAAAGTAATCAAAGTCGCTTCCGATGCCGTATCGGGAGATACCTCATAAGCCATAAATTCCATTCCGTTAAAACGATCGGGGGGGAGTTTGCTTCGAATGGCATCAATTATGGTATCCAACTGGCGTTCGTTCAAAAGAGATGGCGTCCCACCGCCACATACAATCGAAGTGACTACTGCGTCGGGAAAATCGGCTTTTTCAATATCCGCTTTCATTGCCTTAACGTACTCATCCATTGCATCAAGATTAATCATTTCTTCTTCAGAAAACTTGGCCGTGAAATAACAGTACGGGCATCGTTTTTTGCAAAACGGAATGTGACAGTAAATGTGATATCTCTCAATCATTCGAATCCCAACCCTTCCACGATAAGTATTAAATACTATCAGCTTCTAAACGGTTAGTGAGAATTTCCGTGGCCGACAGACTTTGTCCTATATATTTACATAATTTCTGATATATACAAGTGAAAAAAATCACAATAATAGAAAATAATATAAATTATGTTTAACATTCCTTGAACTTTGAAAAAAATATAAAAACAGGCCGCACAGCGGCCCGTTTCACTTACGTCCTATTTAACTTATGCCTCCTTCGTATACTTCTCGATCAATGTCTCAAGCTCGCTCCAATGCTCGCAGTTTTCCCAGCGGAACGATTCCGGCAGCTTGGACATTTCTTCCCAGGAGCGTTTTTGCAGGTACGGCTTCAGATTCTGCTCGACGCAGATCACCTGCATAATCGTTCTCATGCGGAATTGCAGCGGGTAACGCTCTTCCTTGGAGATCGGCTTGAAATAGGTTTCGGCCATGTAGTCGACCAGGGCTTCGCCCTTTTCCTGCTCCTTGTGCTGGTTCCAGACCAGTTTGATCTCCTCCGTCAATTGGCGCCAAGGCGTCTCTACCTTAGGATATACGATGCCCATTACGTTGGCGTCTTTATAGAGCCACAGCGCCCAGGATACATCATTTTGCTCGCACAGGTCGAGCATATCCTCGATGATCTCCATCTGGAAGTCGATATCTTCCTTCTCAAACACCAAGCCGAGCTCGCCGCACCAGAGCGGACGTTTATATTTCTCGCGGATCTTCAGAAGAGCATGGAATTCCTCGGCAAAAATCTCTTTCCGGCGTTCGCGGCTCATTTCATGCGTAAGTACGGCGGGATCCTTGACGAACGGATAGAAGTGGAATTCGTAAGCCACCTGCGGATCATCCACGGGATCAAGCATGGAGAAGTCCGTCGTAAACGCGTTGCCTTCAATGAAAATAATATGCTCCCGGTCGTATTTGCGGATTTCCGCGAGCACTTTGCGATAGAAATCATTGAACACTTCGGCATCTTTCACCAGGGAAGGTTCGTTGACGATATCGTAAGCGGCGATCCAAGGCTGGGCCTTGTAATATTGCGCAATATGGCCCCAAAGGCCGATGACGGTATCGCGCAGGGCGCCGTATTCCCAGAACAGCGGCAGGCCGGAGTAGGTGTCGCAGTGCCAGTCCGGGTTTTGCCCCCCGGGAACGGAGTGCAGCTCCAAAATCGCGTAAATCTCGTATTTTTCGCACAGACCAATAATATGATCGAGGTATTTAAAGCCGTCGTTTTTATATACGCCCGGATTTTGATCGTCGATAAAGTATTTGTAGTTAAAAGGAAGTCTCAGATGATTGACGCCGATTTTTTTCAAAAATTCAAAGTCCTTTTCGCCCATATACTCCATCAGGAAGCGGTCGAAGAACTCGGTCGTGCGCTCTTTGCCGTACACTTCATCAAATGCTTTTTTGATCAGGGTATCTGTACCGGGAAGACCGATCAAAAAGTGCTCCAGGTTCATCCAAGTGCCCAAGTTGAAACCGCGGAACAAGATCTTTTCGCCGTTGACGGTGAAGTTCTCGCCGGTGACCTGAACAAAATGTTTAGCGGAAGTAGTCATATTTCAACACCTCTATTGTATTTGTTAGTTTTTCATACCTGTAGTGGCTACGCTTTGCATAAAGAAGCGCTCGCCGATGAGGAACACGACGACCATCGGAATCGTGGCGATGACGGTTCCGGCCATCAGCAGGCCGTAGTCCATCGTGTGCTCGGTTTGGAAGCCTTTCAGGCCGAGCTGCAATGTTTTCAACACATCGTCATTCAAATAAATCAGCGGAGCCAGATAGTCGTTCCACATGAACGTAAATGTGAAGATCGTTAAGGTAGACAAGCTTGCCGCCGACAGCGGCATCATGATTTTCCAGAAAATCTTCCACTCGTTATAGCCGTCCACCCGCGCGGCCTCATTCAGCTCGTTCGGCAAGCTCATGAAGAACTGGCGCATCAGGAAGATCCCGAAGCCGCTGAACAATTGAATCAGAATATAGCCGGTATGGCTGTTATACAGCCCCAGGCTGCTGACGACCGAAAACTGCGGTACCATGATCGAATGCCACGGCATCATCAGGTTGGTCATGAACAGAATGAAGATGGTGTTCTTGAACGGCACCTTCAGCTTGGCGAAAGCGTAGGCCGACATGGAACAGATCACGACTTGCAGTACGGTAATAATAACGGACAGCTTGACGGTATTCAAGAAATATTGCGCGAACGGAATGGCCGTCCAAACTTCTTTATAGTTGTTCAAATATAAGGTCTGGGGAATCCAGTTCATCGGATTCTTGAACAGATCGACGTCCGTCCGTAAAGAAGCCGAAATCATCCACAAGAACGGAAAAAGAGTGGCCAGCGAAAAAATAACCAAGACCACGAGCAGCAGCCAGTAGAGGAGCTTGGAACTTTTCGGTTTAGCGATGGCATCCTGCATGAGTATCTCTCTCCTTTCTTAGTAGGTAACCCATTTTTTCTCGAGTCGGAATTGAATCAGGGATATGACCATAATGATCAGGAACAGGACGGTCGACATGGCTGCTGCGTATCCCATCCGATAATTGATAAAGGCCTCCTGATAAATTCTAAAGACGAGCACGTTGGTCGAGCGTCCCGGACCGCCGTCGGTCATGACGGACACCAGATCGAACACCTGGAAGGAGTTGATGATCGTCAGGATCAGCACCATAAACAGCGTCGGCGACAAGCTGGGCAGCGTGACGTAAAGGAATTGCTTGAATTTATTGGCTCCGTCCAGCTTGGCCGCTTCGTATAAATGCTCGGGAATGCCTTGAATGCCGGCGAGCAAAATGATCATGTAGTAACCGAAGCTCTTCCATACGGCGACGAGGATGATCGCAAACAGGGCCCAGTGGGAAGACATCAGCCATTCCGGCGGATTTGCGATTCCGATCGCCTTGAGAATATAGTTGATCGGCCCGGACACCGGGTTAAACAGCAGTCCCCAGGCGATGGCGATGGACACCATCGAGGTGATATACGGGAAATAAAAGGCCATGCGCAAATATTTGCGGAGATGGAGCACATTGTTCAAAGCAAGCGCCGCAAACAAGGCCAGAATCATCGTCAACGGCACGAACAGCACCGTGTAAATGAGATTGTTTTTCAAGGAAACGAGAAAATAGTCATCCTGAAACAGGTTGACATAATTGTCGATACCGATGAAATTCGGCGTTACGTTAAAACCGCCGTAATCGGTAAAGCTCATGACAAATCCGTAGATGAGCGGGACAAATATGAATACCGCGAACAAGACGAAGGCCGGAAGAATGAACAACGTCCCCGGGATGTATGACTTGTAGTTGGCCAGACGTTTGCTTGTCATCATAGCAACCTCCTTATTTAATGGGATGCCGGATAAATGCAAGGCGGCTTCCGTCAACAATGGCGCGGAAGCCGACTGCTTGCTTATCCGTTACTTCATTACTTATTCAGAACGGACTGGCGGTTTTTGATGAAGTTCTGAATCGCCGTGGCGGAGTCTTGTTCTTGGAACAAGTAGAGATCCCGCTGTTCGTTAAATACGCGATTCACTTCATCGATATTGGCGACCGGCTGATTTTCCACGACGGTGTTGGCTTCAAAGAAGAATCCGCTGCCTTGAAGACCGGTTGCGTTGAGGAAGGATTCCTTGGTCTTGTCGCTGGAGTAGGCCGGCAGTACGCTGGATTCGGCAATAATGGATTCGCCTTGCTCACCGGCTACAAATTGCACGAATTGGAACGCCGCGTCCGCGTTTTTGCTTTGCGGGTTGATGCCGATAAAGGTGCTGACGCCGCCGACGGTAATCGGATCGTTCATGCCTTCCGGGAGCGGCATCGGAGCCATATCGAACTCCATATCGGTCTTGCCGGCAGCGATATCCGCTTTGAGCATATTGATCGTCCATTCACCGTTAATCATCATAGCGACGTTGCCGCTCTCGAATTGCTTGATCCAGTCGATGCTTTCGGCTTTCATTTGTTTATAGCTCATATGCGAACCGTCTTCATAGTACAAGCGGTTCAAATAATCCAACCAGTTGGCTATAGGATCGAGGCTGTCGTCCAGAACGGTCGTGCCTTCTTGCAGAGCGCCGAGCGGTGCGGTGATCCAGTCGGCATAGTAGCCGCCCCACTGCTTGTCCGCTCCTTCGCCTTTGGTCAGGCTTTTGGCCAGTTCGGCATATTCGTTCCAAGTCATTTGCGTAGGATATTCGACCCCTGCTTCATCAAACAGCTTCTTGTTGTAGAATAAAGCGTATTGGGAAGTACGATAAGGGAGCGCATAATATTTTCCTTCGGTCAGCACACTGGTAATGTCCTGGAAGCTGGGGCCGTAGGCGCTGACATCCAAATTTGCTTCTTTAATGCGATCGGTGAGCTCCACGAGCTGACCTTTCGACGAGTACAAGCCCAGGCTGGAGGTTCCGTTGATGCTGTAAACGTCCATTTTGGAGCCGCCGGACAGGTTGTTCATAATCTTCGTGTTGTATTCGTCCGCATCGTTGCTGATCGTGTTCATATGAACTTCAATATCGCTGTTTTGCGCGTTGAACGCGTCAACGACCTTCTTCATATAATCTTCTTCATCGGTCCAGGTGTAGTATTCCAGAACGGTCTTCCCGCCGCTGGCCTGGTTGCCGCCGCCGCTGTTATTGCCCGAGCTGCAGCCGACGAGCGCCAAGATCAGCGCGACCGATAAAGATATAGTGGCTAAGCCTTTCTTTCTATTCATAAAGAACCCCTCCTGTATCTGTGTGATACTTTTAGTCTAAATGTATCCGTTTTCTCCGGTAAGGTGGAACTTTTATCGTCGGTTAGGACTTCCGGGGCAGGTAACACCCAATGAATCCGCGGAATGATCGCCCGATTTAACGGGAGATAGAACACGGCGGGCCTTCGAAAGGGCCAGTTAGGTTGTAGAAAATTTCAACCTGCGGGAGCCTTTTAAATATAGTAAATTTTATTTATAAGGAAGAGGGGATGGCTCTCATGTTTATTTTCTTGGTACTCATCTTGTTTATAGCCATATCCGTATTTTTCTTTTTCCAGAGGAAATATACCAAGGCCACGCTGTTCATGCTGCTCATGGGATTTTCCTATTTGGTCGTGGTATCCTGTATTATTATCTACATGTCGAAAGACGCGTATTATTATTACTACAGTCTTGAAGATTACTTCGGGATTCAGCAGGGCTTGCAAAATCGGCTCATGTTCCTCCCGGTTTCCCGGGAAAATTTAATTCGTTTGCTGAATTTATTTTCAATGACATTCTTGTACGCGGGGCTTTGTTCGGCCATTTATTTCGCATTTAATGTACAATTGAAGAGAAGGTTCGCCCTGCTTGCCGCACTTGCGGTTCCCGGCATCCTTCAGGTTATCGTGTACGATCCGGCGTTTTACACCTCCATGTATTACAAGCTTTACCCGGACTATGTGAGCTCGCAGGCTTTTATTTCCGCTTACGGGGCTCTGCATCGCGTAACCTTTATCGTAAATACCTTGTATATTGTGGCGGGGGCGGTTTTACTGGTTTACGCCCTGGTCAATGCGCCTAAAGTCCGGCAGATCCGCAGCAATATTTTGATGATCGTGATTTCTTATATTTCCGTCCAAATTACGTATTACTATATGAACTATTGGGCGCCCGATGTTTTGATCAAAGTATCCAAAGCGGCTCATTTCATCAGGTACCAGCCCATCAATTTAGTTGGAAACCCTTCCATATATGTCTTGCTGCCTTATATCTCGGGGTTGTGCTTATTGGTCAGCCTGTACAGCATTTATAAATACACGCGCATCCAGAACAGCATCAAGAATCAGGAATCGGTCATTTCGGAAAATATCGATTCGGCGCTGTTCACCTCGCGCGTATTCAGCCATTATATTAAGAACGAGCTGCTGGGCATTATGGCGCAGACCGAGCTGTTGGAAGACATGTGCGAATCGTCGCCGGAGGTCGTGGAGGAGATCCAGGTGATCGAGCAGCGGTGCCGCCGGGTGTACGATCGTCTGGACGCGGTGCATCAGAAGACGTTGAAATCCAAAATCGAGCTTAAGCCGGTGGTTCTGAACGAGTTGTTGGACAAGCTGCTGAAAGATATGCGGTCGGAGTATAAACAGGTCCAAATCGAATATGAGCCGCCGAACCGGCAGCTTGTGATCATGGCCGATCCGTATTACTTCCCGCAAGCGATCGAGAATATCATTTCCAATGCGGTGGAGGCGCTTGAATTTGTGCCGGAGAAATCGAGACGCATAACCATTGAATCCGCTGTGAAAAATAAATGGGTTGAGCTGGTAATTACGGATAATGGGACGGGGATTGCGGAGGAAAATCTGAATAATATTTTTCAGCCTTTCTATTCTTCAAAACCTACGGCAACGAACTGGGGCATGGGCCTGTCGATCTGTCACACCATCGTTACGGCCCATGGCGGTAAGATCAATGCGGAAAGCAAACTGGGCGAGGGAAGCGCATTCCATATCGTTATGCCTTTGCTTTCCATTGTGAAGACCTAAAGTGTGCGGTTCAAGAATCGGCAAGTTGGACCGCCTCTTAAAGGAGATGGAGCAACATGAGTACGCCAAGCGCGACAAATACGCCGATCATCAAAGTGCTTATCGTGGAGGACGATCCGTTGATCAGCAAGCGGTATCAAATGATCCTGTCGAAGGATGAGCAGATTGAATGCGTCGGCCGAGCTTCCAGCGGATACGAGGGGACGATGCTTGCCGCGCTCCATAAGCCGGATATTATCCTCATGGATATCGAGCTGGAGGATAAGCAGGCGGGCCTCCGGGCCACCGAGGAAATTCTAAACTATCTCCCGGGGGTCAAAGTGGTGATGCTGACGGTTTGCGAAACGGACGACACCGTGTTCCGGGCGTTTGAGCTGGGGGCCACCAATTATCTGCTGAAAAATATGCCCGCCGACGCCATCCTGCAAGCGATCAAGGACGCTTATTACGACCGTCCTTCCTTGCATTCGAATATCGCCGGGAAAATCACCCGCGAATTCAAGCGGATTAAAACGACCGAAGACAGCCTGATGCATAATTTCTATATTTTGACGACCCTGACGCCGACCGAGCTTGAGGTGCTGGAATTATTAATGAAGGATTATTCCCGCCAGGAAATCTGCAAGCTGCGGCATGTCGAGCCTTCGACTCTGAAGTCGCAGATCAACAGCATCCTGAAGAAATTTAACAAGAGCAGCGTTCAGGAGATTTTGCCCGCGCTACGGGAACTGCATATCCCGGAGATTCTGGCGCAGCGGAAGGGGAAGCTGTGAGGGATGGATAAGGCCTATTCATATATGCGCAGGCCTTCATATGTCAAGAAACCCTGTCCTATTGTAGAGGAACAGGGTTTCTTTTATTTCTGGAACGGACTAGCGTAATGTCGAACGCTAGTCCGTTTCTGTTTGTTCATGATTCGCCTTTTTGAGCTGCTTTCGCTCGACATGGGCCAATCCCCATTGATGTAAGGAACCGGTCCTGTTTTTCACTTGGCCTTTTCTAACGGGTTTATCAATCGGGGCTTATTCGGTTGTTTCTTCAAGCCTGTCCATCGTTTATCTTCGGGCAAATGGATCCCGAACTGGCTGATCCCCCGGCAAACGATGTTGTTCACAATTATATGTAAGTAAATATAACATGAAAATAGGGATATATAGCCCAAAAGGCAAAAATTAAGCGAAAAACCTAACACCGTGATGTGATATTAACAAATGAAAACGCTTTATAATCAATTTTTCTTAAAAAAATTGTTGAAAACTGACGTGATATCATCTAAAATGAGATTAGAAATTGCGTAAACGTTTTTACAATAGTCTTGTTTTAGATTTTATACTTCCTTTAATTAAAAGGGGTATATTATGTAAAAACGTTATCGCAAAGTTGGGCTGAATGGAGAGGGTTGTCACGGAAAAAGACATCACAATTAAAGATGTTGCCAAACACGCGAACGTATCGGTAGCCACGGTCTCCCGGGTGTTGAACGGATTGGACCGGGTAAGCGAGTCAACGCGAAAAAGGGTGCTGAAGGTGATTGATGAATTGAACTTTGTGCCCAATACGATGGCGGCGTCGATGGTCAAAAAGAAAACGAACATGCTGTCGGTGGTCGTGCCGGAGATTCAAAATCCTTTCTATACGGCTGTTATCGGCGGGACGGTGGAAGTGGCGAAGAAGGCAGGCTTTTTTACGCTTGTTGTATCCACCAACGGGGATGAAGCGGAAGAAGCGGAGTTCTTTGAAAGTTTTCTTAGCAAAAACGTGGACGGCATCATTTTGATCGGAACGCACAAGGAAGCGGAGTTTTACCGGACCATCCGCAAACCGACCGTTTTGGTGGACCGCTACATAAACAATAGCGGCCTTGATGGGGTGATGATCGATAATTATCGCGGGGCTTATGAGGCGACCAGACATTTTTTGGAATATGGCCACGAGCGTATTGCCATTATAGACGGGGCTCATGATTTCAATGACGGCAAAGACCGCTATTGGGGTTACCAGCAGGCTATGGTCGAATTCGGAGTGACTCCCGATCCGAAATACCACAAGCAAGGCAGTTGGTTGGAGGAGAGCGGATACCGGTCAACCGTCGAATTGATGCAAAGCGAATACCCGCCGACGGCGATTTTCGCGGCGAACAACTTGATATGCCAGGGAGCCATCAAGGCGTTCCGCGATCTGAAGCTTGATATCGGGGAAGACATCTCCCTCATCGGCTTTGACGAAAATGAACTTGCCCAATTTGTGCAGCCGAGGGTGACTGTCGTCCGCAGACCTACTCATGAAATGGGGACCCAAGCGGCGGAGATGCTGATCCAGAAAATTAAGGAGAATGATGCGGACCAAAGCAACCCTAAAAAAGTGGTTTTGGATGTCGAATTAATGAAGCGCGGATCGGTTAAAAAATTGAATTAGCCGAAGGAGGGATTAGGATGGCCAATATTTTGGTGATTGGCAGCATGAATATGGACATTGTAACCCAAGTTGATCGTCATCCGATTCCCGGGGAAACGGTTCAAGGACAAGGAACGCGATTTTATGCCGGCGGCAAGGGAGCGAATCAGGCGGTTGCGGCCGCCCGGTCCGGGGCTTCGGTGAACATGGGCGGAGTTTGGGCGACGATTTCTTCGGCCATGAAATCCGCCATCGATTGGCCGAAACGCGGATCGGTTTAGAGCATGTTGTAAGCAAGCCGATCATGACGGGGATGGCATTGATTACGGTGGATCATCGGGGAGAGAACAACATCATTCTTTCGCCGGGAGCCAACGGGGCATATGGCGCGGAGGATGTCGCGAGCCTGGAGCTTTCGGGATATGACGCTATTTTGCTGCAGAATGAAATTCCCGGCGGCACGAATCGGGCCGTATTGGAGAAGGCGAAACATGCCGGGATTCCGGTTTTTGCGAATCCAGCCCCTGTTGCCGGCTTTGAGCGTCAACACTTAGCGTCGATCCATTTTTTGATCTTGAATGAAATTGAGGCTGAAGCGTTGACCGGGGTGAAAATTAAGGATGTCACCCAAGCCCGGCAAGCCTGCGGGGAAATTGTTAAACGTGGAGTGAAAGGCGTCATTGTAACGCTTGGCGGCAAAGGATCGTTATATATGGACTCCGGCGGTTTAACGATCACTACCCCTGCTTATCGCGTAGAGGCGGTGGATACGACGGCGGCAGGCGATACGTTTATAGGAGCTTTTGTTTCCAAATATTTATCCGGAGAAGGGATGGAATATTGCCTGCTTTATGCCACAGCCGCTTCTGCGCTGGCCGTCTCTTCATATGGTGCGCAAAGTTCTATTCCGGAAGAAGCGCAGGTTCTTGAATTTATGTCGGGAAATAGAGACCTTCTTTGAAAGAAGACAAGCGAGATGAAAGAGCCAGGCCATAGACTCCGGCAATCATCTTTCTTGCGGGACCTATCATAAATATACGCTTTGACCAATTAACGTTGAGTCTTATTAAAGTGCGCCTAAAATTTGCTTAAGTTTAACCAGTCGGAGCTTCGTGAAAAGGAGGGGGAACGATGAGTCAACCGGTTTTGTCAATGGAAGGGATCAGTAAGGAGTTTCCCGGTGTGAAGGCGTTGGAAGAAGTCGATTTCAAACTGTATCCGGGCGAGGTTCACGCTTTGATGGGAGAAAACGGGGCCGGCAAATCCACTTTGATGAAAATTTTATCCGGCGTCTACGCTCCTACCCAAGGGGTGACAAGGCTTAAAGGAAAGGATGTCGACTTCCGTAATCCCCTTGATGCGCAGCAGCAGGGCGTATCCATCATTCATCAGGAGTTCAATCTGTTTCCCAATTTGTCCGCGGCGGAAAATATTTTTATAGACCGTCCGGAAATGGTTGGCCGGTTCGGCCGGATAAACTGGTCGAAAATGATCGGTGAAGCGCAAAAACTGGTCGATTCGATCGGCGGCGGCGGGATCGACGTTCGCAAGGAAGTACGGCATCTCGGCGTTCACAGTCAACAGGTTATAGAAATCGCCAAGGCTTTATCGTTCCGGGCGGACGTATTGATTATGGACGAACCTTCGGCGGCGCTCCCGGAGAATGAAGTGCAAAAAATGTTTGACGTGGTAAAGCGGCTGAAGGAACAGGGCGTGGCCATCGTCTATGTCTCTCACCGGATGAAAGAGATATTTGAAATTGCCGATGTGGTGACCGTATTGCGGGACGGCAGGAAAATCGCTACGCAGAAGATTGAAGAAGTTACCGAACAATCTTTGATTCAAATGATGGTCGGCAAAGAAGTCAGCCAGCTGTACCCTGTCCGGTCGATGGAGCATCGGGAAGAGACGGTGCTGGAGGTGAAGGGATTGTCGCTGGACGCCGCCCATTCGATTTCATTCGCTTTGAAAAAGGGCGAGATCCTGGGGCTTTTCGGGTTGCCGGGTTCCGGCTCTCATACGGTCGCACAACGGCTTTTCGGGTTGAAGAAAGGCACGGGCGAAATTGAAGTCAACGGTGCTCGCGTGCAAATCAACAGTCCCGGTGACGCCAAAGCGAAGAAAATTGCCTATGTCCCGCCGGATCGTCACCGCCAAGGAATCATCAAACCGATGTCGATCCGCCAAAATTTAAGTTTCCCCATGCTGCCCCAGCTCTCCAAAGGTCCGTTCCTGGACAGGGAACGCATCGGGGAGATGAGCCGGTCCTACATGGAGCGGCTGCACATCAAAGCGACCAGCGATCTGCAAAGCGTCGATTTTCTGAGCGGCGGCAACCAGCAGAAAGTCGTTATCGGCAAATGGCTGGCGACCGAACCGGAGATTCTTATTCTCGAAGAACCGACGCGGGGGGTGGATGTCGGAGCGAAGGCCGAAATCTACAATATTATTCACCAATTGGCGCTGAGGGGGCTGAGCATATTGCTCATTTCTTCCGAAATGCCGGAGGTCATTGGCTTAAGCGACCGGATTTTGGTTCTGCATAAGGGAGATCTGGTTTATGAATTTGGACACGGGGAGGCGGATCAGGAGCAATTGCTGAAGCGCGCTTCTAATCCGCGGACGATGAAAGGAGATGCCGTATGAAACGCATATCGAATGTCCACGAAGCTCCTATCATTTTTTTTACGCTAGTGGTAGGCATCCTGTTTGCTATAATTTCCCCCAATTTTCTGCAGATGGGCAATGTGATGCAGATTTTGGAGCAGAATATCTCCACGTTTATCGTTGCCATCGGTATGACCATGGTGATCCTGCTGGGAGGCATCGATTTGTCGGTGGGTTCGGTGTTGGCGCTGACCGCCACTTCCGTGGGGTTGTTTCTAAGCAACGGAATGCCTCCTTGGCTCGCTTCCTTGCTCGGAATCGCCATCGGAATCGCATGCGGCGCGTTTAACGGGTACTTCATTGCGGTCATGAACATCCCGGACATTATCGTCACCCTGGCTACGATGTATATCTTCCGCGGTTTGGCGGTAGGCATCAGTGGGGGAACATGGATGACCAATTTCCCCGAGCCATTTCAATTTTACGGTCAAGGCCATATTTTAGGGATTTCATTTCCTCTGATCGTCGCCGTTATCCTCATCATCAGTTTTGCCTTCCTATTAAAATTCACCCGCTTCGGTAGAAGAATCTACTCCATCGGCGGCAACAAAGCAGCGGCGAAGCTGGCGGGAATCAGCCTTACGAAAACCAAGTTCATGGTTTATGTATACAGCGGAATGCTGGTCGGCATCGCCGCCGTCATATTCGCCTCGAAGGTGGGGAGCGTACAAGCTTCCACGGCCGGCAATAGTTTGTCCTTTGAAGTGATGGCCGCCGTCTTAATCGGAGGCGGAAGCATATTTGGCGGAATCGGCACCATCGCGGGAACGATGATCGGCGTGCTGCTGATGGGGCTTATCAAAAATGGCTTGGTCATCGTGAAGGTGTCTCCGTTTTGGGTGGATGCGACGACCGGATTTCTAATCATTCTGGCCATTGTCATCAACACACTGCAATACGTAAGACAAAATAAACGAAAGGAGGGTGATTTGATTTGAGCACCGTGGCCAAATTATTTCACTTCGGGTCCAATAAATTGTTGGTTCAGCTTCTTTTGTTGGTTCTCATTATCGTCTTTTTCAGCTTCATGTCCCCTTATTTCCTGTCCTTCACCAATTTCATGAATGTCCTGAATCAGATGGTGGAGATCGGTCTTATCGCCATCCCGATGACGATGATCATCATCTCCGGAGCCATGGATCTGTCCGTCGGATCGATTCTCGCCTTCTCCGCGGTTTGCATGGGGCTGGCGTACCAGGGCGGGCTGAATATTTGGCTCAGCGTTATCCTGGGGCTGGCGGCGGGTGTGTTGTGCGGAAGCGTCAACGGCTACCTGATTGCCCGGCATCGAATGCAGGCGATCGTGGTGACCATCGGTATGCTCGTCATGCTTCGCGGCCTCGTCTATGTGTTGAATGAAGGCAGGCCGATCAGCGGTTATCCGGACGCCTTCTACTTTCTCGGGCAGCAATCCGTATTTGGAATTCCTTTTAATGCGCTTTTCCTGGCGGCTATGTTTTTGATCGCAAATTTTGTCATGAAACGGACGCGATTCGGCACGTATGTGTACGGCATCGGAAACAACGAGGAAGCGGTCCGATACTCCGGTATATCCGTAGTCCGCATCCGTTTCATCTTATTTATGCTAAGCGGATTGTTCTCGGCTTTGGCTGGTGTTTTCCTAGTGTCCCGTCTGGCAAGCGCAGAAGCGACATCAGGTACAAATATAGAGCTTGATGTAATCACGGCAACATTAATAGGAGGCACGCATATTTTCGGCGGAAGGGGGAGTCTTGCGGGAACGTTTGTCGGGTTGCTCATTATCGTGTTTTTGCGTAACGGCCTGAATTTAATGGGGGTATCCGTGTTGTATCAAGCGGTAATACTCGGCGTTCTGCTGTTGTTCGCTGTCGGAAAACAAAAAGCATAACTAAATTGGAGGGGAAAGAAATGAGAAAAATCGGTATGACGTTAATTGCTGGCTTATTGGCGGTAAATCTGGCTGCTTGCGGAAATTCGGGCGGCTCCGGAGCCCAGGAAAACGCGGGAAACGGCGGAAATTCGGCCTCATCGTCGGCCGGTTCGAGATCGTATTTCATGAATCCGAAATCGATTGGTCCGGCGTATTGGGCAGCGGCGGAAAAAGGAGTCAAGCAAGCGGCGGCGGATTTAAACGTGGAAGTCATTTATAACGCCCCTACTGAGGCGGACTCTTCCAAGCAGATTAACATGATCCAGGATATGTTGACCCGACAAGTGGACGGCATTGGCGTTTCGCCAAATGACGCTCAAGCGGTGGGCCCGATATTCAAAAAGGCGGCCGACCAGGACGTCAAAATCGTCACCTGGGACAGCGATGCTCCCGATACCGACCGTCAATATTATGTTGCACCGGCTACCGACAAGGAAGTCGGAGAAAAAATGGCGCAAATCATCGCCGAGGAAATCGGCGGCAAGGGCCAGGTCGCGTTCATGGTGGCCGGTCTCGGATCCCAGAACCAAATTGCAAAATCGGATGCGTCGAAGGCCTATTTGGAAGCCAATTATCCGGACATTGAAATCGTGACGACCGTATCCAGTGACGACGACCAGCAGAAGGCCTACGCCAATGCGCAAAATTTGATTAAAACGTATCCGGATCTGAAAGGCATCATCGGATTTGCGGGCGGCGAAACCCCGGCTGCGGGCGAAGTCGTCGAGCAAGCGGTAAAAGCCGGCACATTGGAAAAGGGGCAAGTCGCCATTACCGGAATCGCGGTTCCCAGCGTGGTGACCAATTATATCAAAAACGGCACGATTAACACGGTCGTTATTTGGGATCCGGGAAAACTCGCATACACGACCGTTTATGTTCTTGACCAATTGGCACAAGGCAAGGAGATTACGGACGGCATGGAAATACCGACGGTCGGCAATGTAACCGTGGACGGTCCAAACATCTTTATCGGCATGCTTGAAATCACGAGCGACAACGTGGACGACTTTGACTTCTAACCGCAAATGAGGAGGCTTAACAATTAATGCAGCATAGGATTAACGTGGAAGAGCTAACGGAAGAGGCCTTTCGGCCCTTCGGAAAAGTGATTGATCTTCCTTCCGCCGCTCCGTCCAAAACGGGAGACGGATGGGATTGCTGGAGTTATGTCCAAATGTTGGACGTTGATGTGCCGGTCGGCGCAGGTTTGGTCGTCACAAAAGAAAGGGAATTTCAAGTCGCCTCCATGGAGCGGCATGTGAGCCGGGAGGAGCTGCTGCTTCCTTTTGACAAGGAGATTATTCAGCCGGTGGCGCTGTGCGCGAATATCGACGACCCTGACGAATGTCCCGACCCACTCTCGGTCAAATGCTTCAAAATTAAACCGGGCCAAGCGATCATTTTAGGCCGCGGGGTTTGGCATAGTCCGGCTTATCCGGTTGTAGGCGATGCCCGTTATATGTTTGTTATTGAAAAAAAACAGGACAAGTTTGGCGACGAAATGATCAAGCCATGGGTCGAATTCAAAAACGGAGACATTGTACAGTTCGGATAAAAGAAGCGGTTTTGAAAAAGAGGAGGCTTGGGACCGATGAATCAACAGGAACGAATCATGCAGTGGATTGACGGCCATCACGATGAAATTATTGAATTTTTGCAGCAATTAATCCAAATTCCCAGCGTGAATCCATGGTTTTTTGAGGAAGCCGCACCGTCCAAGGAGAAGGACGTCCAGGAATTTATCGCCAAGAAGCTGTCAGGATTGGGCGCGGAAATCGAAATGTGGGAACCGGTGGCGGATGATCTGAAGCAATATGAAGGGATGGCCGGTTATTACCCGGGAAGAGACTTTAGTGGAAGACCGAATTTGGCCGCAACTTTTGGACAAGGAGCGGCGGGAAAATCGCTGCTGTTGTTCGGACACATCGACGTGGTCAAGGCGGGATCGAAGTGGACGGTTGATCCTTTCGGCGCCGAAGTGATAAACGGGAAGCTGTTTGGCCGCGGCGCAGTTGATATGAAAGGCGGGGTCGCCGCCATGATTATGGCGGTCGAAGCGATTGTCCGCAGCGGAGTCAAGTTGAAAGGCCCCGTCATCGTGGGTACTGTCGTTGACGAAGAAGCCGGCGGCATGGGGGCGCTCGATTTCGTCCATCACGGTTACCGCGCGGACGCGTGCATCCTGACCGAGCCGACCTCGCTGACCATCGCCCCTTTGTGCAGAGGGATTTTGTGGGGCAAATTAAAGATCCAGGGCCGCAGCGGCCATATCGAAATGCCGCAAACGGACTGGCAGGCTGGCGGAGCGGTCGACGCGGTCAAGAAAGCCAGATTATTTCTGGATCAATTTGATCTTTTGAACGAGGATTGGGCTGTTCGCAAAACCCACCCGCTGCTCCCGATCCCTTGCCAAGTGCACGTCGCCCAGTTCAATGCGGGAGAGTATCCGACGTCGTTCGCCAACCAGGCCGAAATCGTGTTTAACGCGCAATATTTGCCTTCGGAACGGGATGAGAAGCTCGTCGGCGGCCATGTGAAAAAAGAACTGGAGGAATTTATCCATAACATTGCCAAAACGGATCCTTGGCTAAGCGAAAACATGCCGGAAATTGAATGGATGGTGGATGCGGATTGCGCGGAAACGGAAGTATCGCATCCGTTTGTCCAAACTTGCGTTCAATCTTTGCAAGCGATCGGTCTGGAAGGAAAAATCGAAGGTTTGGGCTTTCACACGGATATGGGCTGGCTGGTGAATGTCGGGATACCCACTGTCAATTTCGGTCCGGGAGACCCCCGGCTTGCTCATCACAGCGACGAATTTACGCCTGTGGATGAAGTGATAGACGCCGTCAAAATGATAGCCAAAACCATTCTGGATTGGTGCGAAACGGAAGAGGCGTAACGAGAAGGAATAACGGACGATGAGCTAAAGCGGAGGTGTCATTGTGATGAAGCTATTATTTATCGGTGAATCCTGGATCATTCACATGATTCATACGAAAGGATTTGACAGTTTTACATCGACGAAATACGAAGAAGGAGCCACTTATCTGCTGTCCTGCTTGCATGAAGAAGGCGTTGATGTTACTTACATGCCTTCCCACGAAGTGCAGGTACGTTTCCCCAAAACGTTGGAAGAACTTCAGGCGTATGATGCGATTGTGCTGAGCGACGTGGGCGCGAATACCTTCTTGCTGCAGAACCCGACATTTTACCAAATGGAAATGTTGCCTAACGGACTCGAGCTGATCAAACAGTTCGTTTCCGCAGGCGGGGGACTACTCATGATCGGAGGATATCTGACGTTCATGGGGATCGAGGGGAAGGCGAACTACCGGAACTCCCCGCTGGCGGAAGTATTGCCGGTTGAAATGATGCCTGGGGAAGATCGTGTGGAAAAGCCGGAAGGCATTTCTCCGATTGCTTCCCGATCCCATCCGTTGATCGATTCGTTTGGAGCTTGGCCAAAGCTGCTTGGCTATAATAAATTGATCACGAAGCCGGGGGCGGAAGAAATATTGAGTCATGAAGGCGATCCGATTCTTGTCCTGGGGAAATACGGATCGGGCAAAACGGCGGCTTTCGCAAGCGACTGCGCGCCGCACTGGGGATCGCTGGAATTTGTGAACTGGCAGCATTACTCGGCGTTTTGGGGAGATTTGGTTAAGTATTTAAAATAGCTTTCCCATCCAAAAAAGAGGGCCGTTCCTCAGTCATCATAGATGACTGAGGACGGCCTTCTTTTCATTTCGTCAAACAAAAAGAAACCACTCGTTGGTAAAATGGAAGTACTCTCGACCGTTACCCTAATACTCATAAAAGCTGCCGTGGACGCCAAAAACCACCTTATTTTGCTGATCAGGGTGTTCCAAAATTTACCCTGGGGCCCCCTCTTCCTTTCCCTTTCCGGTCAACAAAGATATAATAGGGCAAACGGACGAGGAACGGAGTGACGATATGGACGAAGCAAGAAAAGACGAGATCGGCAGAAGGTTTCTGCTGAGCAGTGAGCTGCCCTTGGATGAATGCCGTGAGCTGGAGATTCAGGAACTCATCTTTTTAATTGATTCCGCCAAGCATTTTAAGGAGCAAGGAACCTTCGACGGTGAACAATTGGAACAAAGAAAGAAGGCATTTTACGACCTGCTGAAAGAAAAGGTTATAAATGCCAAATCGTTATATATAGCCTATGACAAAAATACGAACTATCCGTACATGGATGCGGAGGACCGGATCTGGATGTTTTCCAAGAAAAAGTATGCGGCTCATGCGAGGGATTATTTCATGCAGCAGCTCCTTATGCTTGACATGAAAAGAGTTGCCGGAGATGACATCCTGAAGGCATTCGCCGAGCTTCATAGCCTCGGAATACCGAAAATCATTATCGATAACGGCCAATATCATATCGAGATCGACCGGGACGAGATTTTGCCGCCGCCGGACTTCAGCGGAACGCCGGAGATCAGCATTCCCGTCACCAATCCCGATTTGCAGCGTGCGCTGATCCGCTTTTTTCAAACCGCGTACACCCAAAATAACTTCGAAGGAAAGCAGCAGGTCCTTCAGGAGTTAGAGGATCAAATGATTGATGAGGTTGTCCGCGCGAAGTATTTGCTGCCTATGCAATTGAAGGAGCAGGAGCCTGCACCTCCCGATGAACAGGGCAAGAAAACCTTAAAGGAAGGCACCGTCATTCAATTCGCCGTATTGGGCGGCGAGGGAGAAACGACTTGGCTGCCGGTGTTTACGGACTGGACGGAATTCGAGAAGGCTTTTGACAAAAGCGTATGGAGCAGTAACATCGTATCCTATGATGACGTGTTGAGAATCTCCGAAAACATGGATGGAATCATCATTAACTCCAGGGGGATTCCGCTGACCATCGATGACAAGAATAAAGAGCGGATCGAAGCGTACAGAAGGGAATCTGGCGAGTCGAAAGCGGAAGCCGTTAAAGAAGTTACCGTCGAGAAGGACACGCAGGTCCTGCTTGGCGAGCCCAAAGTATATCCCGCCGAAATGATCAACGCCGTTAAATCCTATATGAAGACGGAGAAAAGGATTAAAAAAGCTTACTTGCGGCTTATGATTAAAGATGGCGAAATGAGCTATCTGATTATCGTGGACTTGGACGGAGGAGATGAGAAAGAGATCTTTAACGCAATCTCCGCCGCCGCAACTCCCCATTTGAACGGCATGATCCTTTATATGATGGGCATAGAGGACTGGGCCGATCAAGTGCAGGAGGTCGAACCATTTTATAAGAAGAAAAGATTCGGATTATTTTAATAAATGCACGACCCGCCGGGAGCCGTAAGGCAACAGGCGGGTTTTCGCCTTTTTGGCTCCATTCAACATGTGTTATAATAAAGGGAAGTGACTGGTGCGGATCTTTTGAGTTTGATTGTATAATCGTCGTCAAATAATTTAGGAGGATGAATTTGACTAAACAAAAGCTATCCATTTTTGCCTTGGGCGGCGTAGGCGAAATTGGGAAAAATATGTATGTGGTGCAATACGCGGATGATATGGTGGTTATCGATTGTGGTTCGAAGTTTCCCGATGAGGAATTCCCGGGGGTCGACCTGATCGTGCCCGATATTTCTTATTTGATTGAAAACCGGGACAAGGTCCGGGGGGTTATCATAACCCACGGCCATGAGGACCACATCGGCGGATTGCCTCACATCTTGAAACAATTGAACATGCCCGTCTATACCGGCAGACTTACCATGGGCCTCATTGAAGGCAAATTGAAAGAAGCCGGCCTGCTCGGTTCGACGGAACGGATCTTAATTCATGAAGATTCCGAGGTTCAACTCGGAACGATAAAAGCGTCATTTTTCAAGACCAATCATAGTATTCCGAATTCTCTGGGAATTGTGCTTCATACTCCTGAGGGAGTTGTCGTGCATACCGGCGATTTCAAATTCGATCATACGCCCGTAAACGACCAATATGCCGACCTGCACCGGATGGCCGAAATCGGGAAGAACGGCTTGCTGGCCTTGCTTTCGGAAAGCACGAACGTGGAGCGTCCCGGGTATACGCCTTCCGAGAAGAGCGTCGGCGTCAATCTCGTAGAAGCGTTTCGCAAAGCGCGTCAGCGTGTCATCGTCTCCACGTTTGCTTCTAACGTCCATCGGCTGCAGCAAGTGATTGAAGCCGCGGCGGCGTCGAACCGCAAATTGGCAACGATCGGGCGCAGTATGGTGAATATGATCTCCATCGCCTCCGAACTCGGATATTTAAACCTCCCGGACGGCATGCTGATCGAGCCCGGAGATGTAAACAAGTATCCTCCGGAGCAAGTAGCCATCTTATGCACCGGCAGTCAGGGAGAGACGATGTCCGCCTTGTCCCGCCTGGCCCGTTCGAATCATCGGCAGGTCGAGATTCTTCCCGGAGATACGGTTATCATTTCCGCCAACCCGATCCCCGGCAACGAGAGGAGAATCGGCCGGGTCGTCGATGAGCTGTTCCGGCTTGGGGCCGACGTGATCTACGGTCCGGGTTCCCAGACGGGAATGCATGTGTCGGGCCATGCCAGCCAGGAAGAATTGAAATTGATGCTGGGGTTGATGCAGCCGAAATATTTCATCCCGATCCACGGCGAGTACCGGATGCAGATCCGGCACCGTAAGCTGGCCGAGACGATGGGCGTCGAGAAGGACAATATCTTTCTTGTCGATATTGGAGAAGTGGTGGAAATCGAAGGCGGAGCAGCCCGTAAAGCGGGCAAAGTGAAGTCGGGGAATACGCTGATCGACGGTTTGGGCGTCGGCGATGTCGGCAACATCGTGCTTCGGGAGCGAAAGCAATTGTCCGAGGACGGGGTGATGATCGTCGTTGTTACCGTCGGGAAGCAAGCAGGAGCGATTCTGTCGGGACCCGATATCATCTCCCGGGGCTTCGTGTATATCCGCGAGTCGGAGGGCTTGCTGGATGAAGCGACCCGGGTGGTGGCGGCGACCATTAACCGCCTGATGCAAGACAACGTAAATGAATGGGCCGCGCTCAAATCGGGCGTGAAAGAAAATCTGGGACGATTTTTATATGAGAAAACCAAGAGGAAACCGATGATTCTTCCGATCATCATGGAAGTGTAATCCAATTAAACCAGTCCACTTATCATAATCCCCCTCGGAAATTGAGGGGGATTGTTTTTTTATAGTTATTTTCTAACAAGGATTTGACCGCCTCCCGGAGACAGGAGAAAGCCGGTATTGGCTTAACCATAGGACATTATTATGATATCTCAAAAAGAGCACCCGATCGGGTGCTCTTCAATTTATCGCGGATTGACTCTCACCTGCGATCCTTTGCCGCTGGTCTGGATGCCGGTATCTTTGACTCCGGCTTCCTTCAGATCGGCGAGCAGCCGTTCAAGCACCGCCTTGGCTGCAGCCGCTTCCTTCGGTCCGGCGGACTTCACGACCAGCTGCACGGGCTTGCCGGAGCGGAGATGCTTCTCCGCTTGACGCAGCTTCGTGTCGTAATCATGCTCCTCGATATGCGCGGTGAAACGCAGCTCTTTGGCTTTTTCCGTGCCGCCCTGGCCTGCTCTGCGCTTGGCCTCCGCCTTACGGCCGACCGCTTCCTTTTGCGCCAGGGCCTTTCCTTTGCCCTTGGCGACCAGACTGCAGGGCGGCGGACTGCTCATCAGCGAGGTGCAGACCAGATCCGCTCCGGCGGACCTGGCCATTGCCAGCGCCTCCTGTTTGCTGACGATTCCGAGGCTCTCGCCGTGAAGTCCGGTGAGCACTACCTCGGCTGCCTTGATCTGTTCATTCATTAATACGGCCACTTAACGAATCCTCCTACAAACTTTACTTTATATTAGTCCCGATTTTTGCAACAGACGCTCGATGATTACGGTGACTTCGGCCCGGGACATGTACTCCTGCGGCGCAAGCGTGTTATCGTTTCTGCCGTCGATGACTCCGGCCGCCACGCTGTCCGCGATGCTAACTTACAAATAATTATAATTTTTATATAAAAATAAATATAGCTAAAATTTGGAATAGACAAATGATTAGCCCGGACCGATTTTGTTTAAAATAACAGCAATTGTTCGTTGAATAAAAAATGAGGTGATCACCCATGGCGACAAATGCAAAAACGGCACACGAAGAAGCGATTGAAACGGTCAGGGATTTGATTAAGGGCATCGACACCGCCATGCTAACGACAGTAACAAAGGAAGGCCTGGTGTCCCGTCCAATGAAGACCCAGGAGGTCGAGTTCGACGGCGATCTGTGGTTCCTGACGATGAAGGATACGTTCAAATACGAGGAGCTGAAGCAAAACCCGCACGTAAATGTGTCTTACGTGGGCAGATCTTACGTATCGATCCGTGGACAAGCGGAACTCGTGGATGATCGGGCCAAAATCAAGGAGCTGTGGAATGCGGCTTACGAGAAGCTGCTGGATACCAACAGCGATGATCCGAATCTGGTATTGATTAAAGTGAAAGCGGAAACGGCCGAATACTGGGAAACCGGCAATCTGACCAAAGTGGTCAAGCGCCTTTTCTCCAAATTGACGGGGACGGAATCGGAAACGGAACTGAACAAAACCGTTGATTTGTAATAACGGGAAAACGATGAAGCTTCGAAGAGCCTGCCTCATGATAGAGAGCGGTTTCTCGGGGCTTCTCTACTATTTTATTCCTTTGACTGAATATAGTTAATTAGTTTATTATTAAAAGGTAAATTAAAATTTTAAGTAAAACTGGAGGGTCCAATGTTCCACTTCCTGCATGCGATTGCTCGTTACTCTGGTGAACTGAATCTTTCCGAAGCGGAATACAAGGCGGGCCGGGTGCTGGCCGATTTGTTTTTTCTGACGGGTGAAATTCAGCGGTATATGGAGAAGCGTGCGCGGGAATTCGGCGTTTCCTACGGCCAGTATATTTTGCTCTGCGTCCTCCGCCATCAGCCGGACCGGCAATCTTCTCCGTCCGTGTTGGCGGATGCATTGAAAGTAAGCCGGGCGGCCGTGAGCTCGATGATCGAGGCTCTGGAGAAAGCCGGGTTTATTTTGCGCAGACTGGATGAACGGGACCGCCGGGGCATGGTTATTTCCCTGACGGATGCAGGCGATAGAAAAGTGGAGGAGATGACCCCCCAATTCCTCTCGTTAATGACGCGGTTCGTATCGGAATTCGAAGAATCGGATGTCGACGATTTATTGCAAAGCTTGGCCAAGCTGAAGAAGGGATTCGATAAAGGCGAGGGGAACTGACCGGCCGGCAGGAGTGAGAATATTTCATGCTTGCTGCGCAGAAGCTACGGAAATATACCCGGAATATTATAAATGCAACTTACGTAAGCTCACTCGAGGCTTTGATAAATTGAAAAGGGAGAGTCCATCATGAATTTTAAAAACATAACCGTTGCCGGCAGCGGCGTACTTGGAAGCCAAATCGCATACCAAACGGCCTTCAAGGGGTTTAATGTAACGGTATACGATATTAATGATGAAGCACTGGAACGCGCCAAGGAAAGAATCCAAGGGCTGAAGCCGCACTATCAACAAGATTTGGGCGCCGCTCAAGACGAAGTGGATCAGGCGTTTAACCGTATTACATTTCATAGCGACCTGTCTAAAGCGGTAGCGGAAGCAGATCTGGTAATTGAGGCGGTTCCCGAGGTCGTGCAAATCAAAACTGATTTTTACACGAAATTAGGGCAAGTGGCTCCCGAGAAAACGGTGTTTGCCACGAATTCTTCCACCTTGCTGCCAAGCCAATTTGCCGCAGCCACGGGCCGTCCGGCCAAATTCCTGGCGCTGCACTTTGCCAACGAGATCTGGAAAAACAACACGGCCGAAATTATGAAGCATCCGGGGACGGATATGAGCGTGTTTAATGAGGTGATCGCATTTGCCAAGGCGATCGGCATGGTTGCCCTGCCGCTGCATAAAGAGCAGCCGGGCTATATTCTAAATTCTTTGCTGGTTCCTTTGCTGGAAGCGGCCCAACAGCTTCTGGTCAGAGAAGTGGCCGACGTCGAAACGATCGACAAGACGTGGATGGTGGCGACGGGAGCGCCGCAGGGACCTTTCGCCATTCTCGATGTGGTCGGCATTAATACCGCCTATAACATCGGGAACGCCAAAGCCGAAGCTACCGGCGATCCGGAGTTCAAGAAGATTGCCGAGCTTCTGAAAACGGAGTACATCGATAAAGGCAAACTCGGCAGAGCCACGGGCGAGGGATTTTATAAATACCCGAATCCGAGCTTCCTGGAGCCGGACTTCTTGAAAGAGTAATTTAAAGCGAAGCCATCTGTAACGGATATCAAAAAGAGCAATGTCCCTATATCGACAAGGGCTATTGCTCTTTTTTCATCCGGAGATTCGGTATTTTGCCGCCCGGTTATTTCAGCTAAAATGGAGTTGCCATCTTTATTTGAATATCCCGGAGGGGAATAAATTGAAGGACAATAAGAAATTGCGAATGTATGCGCTGTCGGAGATCGAGCATGTCAAAATTCACGGCAGAACGGCCGGGAACCGGTCGCCGTTGGCGTTATTTTGGACAGGCAGCGGGATCGAGCTGAACGCGAAGGGCTCCGAGTTATGGGTCGAAGTCGAGGTGGACTACCGCATGTATGAGCCTTGGATCAGCATACTCGTCAATTCCGTGCCCGTAAGCCGGCAAATGCTGACGGCGGGAAGGTACTGGGTTTGTGTTTTTAGAGGGATGGACGAAAACAAAATAAAAAACGTACGGATTGTGAAAGACGTGCAGGCCATGAGCGGGGACACGGACTGCGTCTTGAAAATTCACACCTTGAAATTCGATGGAGTCTTCATGCCGGTCCCTGATAAGCCGTACAAAGTCGAGTTTATCGGCGATAGCATCACCTCGGGGGAAGGGGCGATCGGAGCCAAAACGGAAGAGGACTGGATTCCGATGTGGTTCAGCGCGGTACATAACTATACGGCTATGACCGCGGCGGCTTTAAACGCCGATTACCGGGTCATTTCCCAAAGCGGCTGGGGCGTACTGACCGGGTGGGACAACAACCCGCATTCGAACATTCCCGATTATTACGAACAGGTCTGCGGTTTGCTGGCCGGAGAGAACAACAAGGCTTTGGGGGCGTTTGAAGAACATGATTTTGCCTCCTGGCAGCCGGATGTCGTGGTCGTCAATCTCGGGACCAACGATGGCGGAGCTTTTAACTCCCCGGAATGGAGCGATCCGGCGACCGGAGAGACGCACAAGCAACGGCGAAACGAGGATGGCAGTTACCGCGAGGAAGACCTGGAGGCATTTGTGCAGGCAGCCTGCGCGTTCTTGGTCAAACTGCGAAGGAACAATCCCAAAGCACATATCATCTGGGCTTATGGCATGCTCGGCATCCCGATGATGCCGGCGATTTACTGTGCCGTAGACCTTTATATGAAGAGTACGGGGGATCAGCGGGTTTCCGTATTCCAACTGCCGAATATGACCGAAGAAACGGCCGGCAGCCGAACCCATCCCGGAGCCATGGCTCATGAACACGCAGCCAAAGAACTATCCGGGTATATTAAGGACATTTTGGCGAGCAAAATATAAAAGAATAGTTGAAATAGGCCGGGCTCCGATGACCAAGGGTCCGGCTTATTTTTCCGTCAACATCGTTCATTTTATATCTAAATTTTAAATAATAATGATTTTCATTCTCAATTAGTGGTGATACAATGGTCTTATCTCAGTAACATGAAAGATTTGGGTACGCTGGCGCTGGAGCCCGAAAATCTGGCCGGCTATGCTGCCGGAATCGAATATGGAATGAAGGAGAGAATGACCATGGAACAAAGCATATTCGACGTTACCATCATCGGCGGAGGACCCGCGGGACTGTATTCCGCTTTTTATAGCGGCTTGCGTGAAATGAGAACGAAACTGATCGAGTTCCAGCCTTTTCTGGGCGGCAAAGTCAATGTTTATCCGGAAAAAATGATCTGGGATGTCGGCGGCCTGACGCCGGTGACCGGGGAACAGCTGATGCGGCAGCTGATCGAGCAGGGACGGACCTTCCACCCCGAAGTCGTCCTTGGAGAGAAGGTTACCTCCATTACGCGCGGGGAGGATCGCATATTTACTTTGCATACGGCGTCGGGGGTCGAGCATTATTCCAAAACGGTCATTCTTGCCATTGGCGGCGGCATTTTCAATCCGACGAAGCTCGACATCGAGGGAGCCGAACGATTTGAAGTGAGCAATTTGCACTATACGGTCAAATCGATCGGCCGTTTTAAAGACAAGACGGTGCTGATCTCCGGCGGAGGCAACACGGCGATCGATTGGGCGAATGAGCTTGCCCCGATCGCCAAGAAGGTGTATTTGACTTACCGCAAGGAAGTGCTGAAAGGCCATGAAGCGGAAGTGTCGAAGCTGATGAAGAGCCATGTGGCATGCCTGCTGAATACATCGATTGAGAAGCTGATCGGGGCACCGGACCGGGAGGCGATCCATAGCGTGCTTCTGAAAAACAACGAGGACGGTTCCACGGTCCAGCTGGAGGTCGATGAGGTTGTCGTCAGTCACGGGTATGACCTGGATAAGGATTTACTGGAGAACAGCGAAGTGAAAATCGCGATGAAAAATGAATACGGTATCGAAGGAACTCCGTTGAGCGAGACTTCGGTCGCGGGGATCTATGCCGCGGGCGATATTCTGGCCCATGAAGGCAAGCTCCATCTCATCGCGGGAGCATTCCAGGACGCGGCGAATGCCGTAAACCGGGCCAAGCAATATATTACGCCGGAGGCCGAAGCTTACGGAATGGTGTCTTCGCACAACGATATGTTTATCGAGCGAAACCGGGAGCTGAAGAAGCAAATCTTTATGTCTTTATAAAAATTTTAAAGCCTGGAGAAGAGAACGGATCTTCCCCAGGCTTAACCTTTGTTATTTGCCTGTGCTAAACGGCGAGGCCGGAAGGCCTTCCTGATTGTACAGATTCGCCTGCGCGGGATTGTTGGCCCAAGCGTACCGGACATGGACGGGCTGCTGGATGTGGTCGTGCGTAACAATGACGGTGTCGCCGGAAATGGCGGCTTGCGCCGGAACGAACACGCCGTCCGGCCCGCAGACCGTGAACCCTCTAAGCTCGCCGCCGCCCTTGGCGACCAGCCCGCTTCCGGTGTGGTCGAAGCGCAAGCGTACGCCATCCCCGGCAAGCTCCATCTCCTTGAACATCGGGCCGCTGTGGACCAGATTATCCTCGCCATAAGCCAATTTGCGGGCGCCTAGCGCTAAGCGCTGGCCGACCGTTTTCTTGTCCTGCGGATGCAGGTCGTTATATTCGCCGACATCCAATGTAACGGCCATCGCGGTGCCCGGAATCAGCAGCCCTTTGCGTTGTTCCTCGCGAAGCTCGGCCCAATTGGTTTGAGAGTCGTCCTCTTCCCCCAAATTGGCGAGCTGCGTAAAGATGAACGGGAATTCCCCGATCCCCCACTGGCTGCGCCAATCCGCAACCAACGCCTCGAACAGCTTGCTGTATCCGGCAGGGCGATCCGTATTGGACTCGCCTTGGTACCATAACGCCCCTTTGATCCGATAATTCCGCAGAGGCGAGATCATAGAGTTATATACTCCGGTCGGCTTATATTGAAAAAAGGTCTGCTGCTGCATAGCTGCGGTAACGGCGCCGACCCGGTATTTCCACACGCCGCTGAGGTCCATTTCCTGTCCGCCGGCCAGCAGTCGGTAAGGCATATCCTTCACGAAGGCCCCTGTGTTGTGGGTGCTGATGACGCGCACGGCAATTGTATTTTTGCCGGGCTTTAATAGGCCTGTGGGAATCGGGTAGCGTCTTGGCGGATACATATAACCGGTATTGCCGATGCAAACCCCGTTAATATAAGTATCATCCGCATCTACGACCGTCCCCAGCTTTAACCGGGCTTCGCCTAGAGTCATGGACTCGGGCAGATTGATTTCCTTGCGGAACCAGACACTGCCCCGGACGTGCTCAAGCTCGCCGCCCGCCCACGAGCCCGGAAGCTCGAAGTCTTGCCAATCCGCGGTATCCCACGATTCGTTATACCAGCCTTCTTTTAAACCAAGGTCGGTGTTATTCAGACGGGCATACCAGGCGTTGCCCCGCTCTTCGTCCGCCCTCTTGGTAGCGGTTACATAATGATCATCTTTGCATTGCTCCAGAACGTCATCGTATCCGCCGATGCGCCGGATCGTCCCTTCGCTGATCCAGGCCTCGATCGGCGTTCCGCCTACCGCGGTTAGAATCAAACCGACAGGGACCCGGTATTTTTCGTGGATTTCCTTGGCAAAAAAGAAACCGGCGGCGCTAAAGTTCAGCACATCCCCAGGAGTGGCGGCGATCCATCCGCCTCCCGGCAGCTCGCTTTGCGGAGCGTGAAAATTGTAGCTTATCGGCATCGAGAACTGGCGAATCCATGGGAAATGGACGTCCTTCACCTCATCCGCCAGCAGATCGAGGGTTCGGCGGACCGGCAATTCCATATTGGACTGGCCGCCAAGCACCCATACGTCGCCGACGAGAATATCCCGGATGACAATTACCTCGCCGCCGGCCGAGATCGTCATCTCAAACGGGCCGCCCGGCTCCGTCTCGTCCAAATGGATCCGCCAGTCCCCGGCGGAATCGGCTGACGTATCGTATTTTTTTTCGTTAAAACTAATCTGCACGGCTTGATCGGCCCCGGCTTTACCCCAGATGCCGACTTTTTCGTTTCTTTGCAGTACCATGCCGTCGCTCAAGATGCTGGATAAAATCATGGTTCTCCACCTTTCAGAAGGGTAGCTCAGTTATATATTGATTCTACTGCTACGCGGCTATTTCCTTCTGTATAAAGGCACATATATTACGCGTAAAATGACGGGCCTTACAGTTCTTCGCCGTTGGTGGCGATGACCCGCTTATACCATTCAAAGGAATCCTTCTTGCTCCGTTTCAGCGTCCCGTTGCCTTCATCGTCCTGGTCGACATAGATAAATCCGTAGCGCTTGGACATTTCGGAGGTTGACATGCTGATGAGGTCGATCGGCCCCCAGCTCGTATATCCGATCAAATCCACGCCGTCGGCGATCGTTTCTTTCATCTGCTCGATGTGCCGGCGCAAATAGTCGATCCGGTATCCGTCATGGACGGAACCGTCTTCTTCGACTTTATCATAGGCGCCAAGACCGTTTTCCACGATAAATAGCGGCTTGTGGTAACGGTCATAGAAATGGTTAAGCGTAATGCGCAGGCCGGTCGGATCGATCTGCCAGCCCCAGTCTGAGGTTTCCAGATAAGGGTTTTTCACGCCGCCAAATAAGTTGCCTTCCGCCTTTTCCCCATTCGGATCGGCGGAGATGGTCAAGGACATGTAATAGCTGAAGGAGATGAAATCGACCGTGTGCGCTTTAAGAATTTCGTCGTCTCCGGTTTCTTTGCGAACAACGATATCGTTCTCGGCAAAATAACGTTCCATATAACCCGGATATTCACCGCGGGCCTGTACATCCGTAAAGAACAAGTTCAACTGGTTCTCATGTAAAGCCTTCAATACGTCCTTGGGGCTGCAAGTCGCCGGATAGCTTTCCAATCTGGCCAGCATGCAGCCGATTTTGGCTCCGGGGATGATGGCATGGCACAGCTTTGTGGCCAGCGAGCTGGCCACAAATTGATGGTGGAGCGCCTGATAAATCGTCTGGAGCTTATTGTCCGCCCGGTCGATCACAACGCCTCCCGCGGTAAACGGGCTGACGGTCATCATATTAATCTCGTTGAACGTAATCCAGTACTTCACTTTGTTCTTGTATCGGGTAAATACCGTTTCGGCGTAACGGGTAAAATGGCCGATCGCCTCGCGGCCGGCCCAGCCGTTATATTTATGCGTCAGACCGAGCGGGGTTTCATAGTGGGAGAGCGTCACCAGCGGCTCGATCCCGTATTTATGCAGCTCATCAAACACATGGTCGTAAAATTGCAAGCCCGCTTCATTCGGCAGCGCGTCATCGCCGTTCGGGAAGATCCGCGCCCAGTTGATCGACAGGCGGAATACCTTGAAGCCCAATTCGGCAAACAAGGCGATGTCTTCTTTATAGCGGTGATAAAAGTCGATGCCGTAACGTTTCGGGAAACGTTCGTGATCCAGCTCACCGGCCAGAATCTTCTCGATTTGCCGCGAGGTAATTTCTATGGCATGGCCTTCCGTCCGTTTCTCTTTGGGAACATAAACGACCATATCCGCACTGGA
The DNA here is from genome assembly GCF_036553665.1 of Paenibacillus haidiansis. NCBI lineage: Bacteria > Bacillati > Bacillota > Bacilli > Caryophanales > Paenibacillaceae > Paenibacillus > Paenibacillus haidiansis. The sequence goes on from NZ_JAZHPZ010000005.1 coordinate 216,214, forward strand.
CAAGCCTTTGCCGCCTTCGTTATATGCGCCTTCCAGCTGATTGGCGGCCGTAGCCCCGCCCCATAGGAAGTTTTGCGGGAATCCTATTATTGCTGACATCATGCACTACCTCTTTCTTGAAATGTTGGTTACCGCCGCCGTCATCAGCTCCCAACTTAGGTATTGCCCAAATGAACGGTCATAATCCTTAATTTGATATTAGAATAGCTGAATATTAAAGTTAGTGTACTCCACACTCATTCCACTATTTATAGCGTTTATAGGAAAAATATACGTAAAAACAATTTAAATTTGATATTTTCCAGACTATAAAGCGGGTTTTTATTGACCCTCTTAAGATTAAATGCTACAATTTCAGTAAAATTTACGTAAATTTCAGGTGGGTGATACAATTGGCAACGATCAAGGAAATAGCTAAGCAATCGGGGGTTTCTATCGCCACGGTTTCTCATGTTATAAATAAAACGAGATATGTTAGCCCGGAGCTTGTTGACAAGGTTGAAGCGGTGATGAAGGATCTCGGTTACGACAAGAAAATAAAAGAAGCGGACAATCATTTCAAAATAGGCAAGCAGTCCGAAATCGCCTTGGTTCTTCCGCGTTTGGAGGGAACACTGTACGCGAAATTAACGTCCCATATTTCTTCGCAAATTGCTGAGAACGGCTACAACTTAACGGTATATTTCCATAATGATGATATTACGCAGGAAAAGACTGTTATAACGAACATTCTTAATAACAAAAGAATTGCCGGAGCTATTATCGTGCCGGCCAGTAAAGAAGCCAAGCAATTCGGCAAGCTTGTTCAGCAGCAAATTCCGTTTGTGTTCCTGGACCGTACGGTCAGGGTCAAAGGAGTGGATTCCGTCATTCCGGACAGCAAAGGCGGGATCTTTAAAGGCTGTACCCATCTGTTGAAATCAGGGCATGAGCAAATTGCTTTGATTATTGAACAAGGGCAATACTCCACGTCGGAGGATCGGGTAGAGGGGTACAAGGAAGCGCTGGATTCCTACAAAATTCCATTCAGCAACGATCTGCTGGTTGAAGTCGATCCGGACAATATCGAGGATTTCGAACGGAAAATCAAGACCGTCTGGGTCAATCACGAGAAGCCGGCTTTTGTGGCTACGGGGAATCGAATGACCCTTAATCTGCTGAAAGTGATCAACAAATTGGGCCTTGAGTGTCCGACGGATGTTTCCGTAATCGGCTTCGGTGACGAAGAGTGGTCGGAAATCATCAATCCTCCATTAACCATCTTGAAGCAGGACACGGAGGAAATGGCCAAGCAAGCCGTGGACATCGTTCTCGGAAAATTGGAAAAATACGATGATTCAAGCGCGGTGATAAAGATTCCGCTGCAGTTTTCCGTGCAAAAATCTACGCAGGTCATCGGCAAGGGGCCGTTCGGCGAAAAACCGGTCACGCCGGAGGAACTGACATTGACCAAAGAGGAGACCCAACAATTGATGACCGGCGGCTACAAGGTCGGCATCTCTTTCCACTATGGCGGTACCGCGTGGACAAGACTTTACGAAAACGGAATTCGCAATATTTTGGAGAAGCACGGCATTTCCATCGTTTCGATTACGAATGCCGATTTTGACCCTTTGCTTCAAGTGACACAATTGGAAGGTCTGCGGATGCAGAAGCCGGATGCGATCATTGCGATTCCCGTCGATGACGAAATCACGGCGAAGAAATTCCAGTCGATTTCAGAGGAAACGAAGCTCATCTTCATGAGCAGTGTTCCCGAAGGCATGACGAAAGACCAATATTCTTCTTGTGTTTCCGTAAATGAAAGAGAAAACGGCCAAAACATGGCCCTGCTTTTGGGCGATTATTTTAAGAACAAACGCGATGTAAAAATCGGGTTTATCGGTCATGGCGCTCCTTTCTATGGTACCCATCTCAGAGATGCCGTAGCCAGCGACATTATCCGCAGCAGTTTTAACAATATCCGGATTGTGGATGAGAAGTATTTTTACCGGATCGAGAATACGTATGAGGTTTGCAAAAAAATGATGACCGATCATCCGGAAATCCAAGGCTTGTATATATCTTGGGACCGGCCTGCGCTGGAGGCTATCAAGGCGCTTAAAGAGCTTAAGAGAGAAGATGTGGCGATCTTCACCTCCGATTTGGATCTTGAAATCGCCACGTATTTGGCAAACGAAGAAATGGTGAAGGGGCTTTCCTCCCAAAGACCATACCAACAAGGCATTGCCGTGGGACTGGCTACCGCCAAAGCGCTGCTCGGACATGATGAGCACAAGTATATCGGAGTGCCGCCTTATATTGTGCAATCGAAAAATTTACTGAAATCGTGGAAGGATATCATTCTTGAACCGGCTCCGCCGGAAATCGAAGAGCTCATTTTAAACAAATTTACGTAAATTAATAAAATTAAGATATTTTCATTATATTTTTTTAACTAAATTATTGACATGCACAGGAGGACGTGTTAAATTTTACGTAAAGAATTTGCAAGCGGTTTAACAGATTCTGAACTGTGCGCACAGAAACTAAACCGTAGACGTTCTAGTTCAATACACCTTGGGGGGTTGGTTTATTGTGAAGAAAAATTTTTTGAAGGCATCCTTGTTAGCGCTTTCCGTCATCGCGTTGTCTGCATGTAGTAATGGTCAAACCGCCGAAGTCACGAATAATGCGGGCGGCGAGGACACGTATAGCTTTGCTTTTTTGACAAACACCCAGAATAATACGTTCCAAACCGCAATGAATGATACTTTCGAAAAGCTGGCTGAGGAAAAGGGATTTAAATACACGATGCTGGATCCGGATTATGATCTGAACAAGCAAATTAACCAAATGTCGGATGCCGCAAACCAAGGTTTTGATGCCGTGTTTGTTATTCCGGTCGATTCCGCGGGGATTCGTCAAGGGCTGGAAACCATTCACGATAAAGGAATTCCGATCTTCAATGTCGATACGGCCGTGATTGAGGAGGACCGCGATCTGGTGCAAAGCATTATCGCTACCGATGCCTATATGGCAGGTAAGTTAATGGGAGAACAGATGGTGAAGGACTTCCCGGATGGCGGCAAAATTGCCATTTTGGATTTCCCGTCCAACGAGAGCTGCGTTCTTCGTGTAAATGGCTTTATGGACGGCTTGGGTGATAGCGCTTCAAAATTTGAAATCGTTGCGCAGCAAGACGGTAAGGCCTCGTTGGATGCCTCCCTGCCGATCGCCGAGGATATTATTCAGGCCAATGCGGATTTGGACGCATTCTTCGCAATCAATGACCCTTCGGCATTAGGTGTGGCTGCGGCCATTTCCGCAAGCGGTAAAGAAGATATCGCCGTATATTCCATCGATGCTTCCCCGGATGGCAAGGAAGCCTTGCTGGACGGCTCCTTTACGGCAGTTTCCGCTCAAGTGCCTATTCAAATCGCCGAAACCTCCTTCAATATGGCTGTAGATTACCTGGAAGGCAAGGAAGTCGAAAAAGAAGTGCTGCTCCCTTCGCACGTAGTGACAAAGGAAATGGCGGAAGAAACGAAAGGGCAATGGCAATAAGCAATAGGAAGTCGATTAGAATGCAAGTGCCCCTTGCATTCTAATCTTTTTATCTCAATTTGGGGGTGAAACGGCCAATGGCGGGAAATGTCCTGGAAATGCACGGTATCGCCAAGAGCTTTGGAGCTACCCACGCTTTAAAAGGAATCAATTTTGAGCTTAAGGCGGGAGAGATTCATGCTCTGCTCGGCGAGAATGGTGCCGGTAAATCAACCTTGATCAAAATTTTGGGCGGAATCCACAAACCGGATCAAGGCCAAATTTTAATAGACGGAAATCATGCGGATATAGATAGTGTGCAAAGCGCCCGCGCTTACGGAATCGGAATCATTCATCAGGAAATCGTTCTGGTCCCCGACCTTAGTGTTGCCGATAATATTTTTCTCGGTAGAGAACCGGTGACCAAGTGGGGGTTTAAGGACAAGCGGAAAATTAACGCTCAAGCCAAGCAGATGCTTGAACAGCTGGGTTTAAACATTCCCGTGGATACGCTGGTGGGGGAACTGACGGTAGCGCAGCAGCAGCTCGTGGAAATCGTCAAGGCGGTCTCTTTCAATGTCAAAATCCTTGTCTTGGACGAGCCCACTTCCTCGCTGTCGGATGAAGAAGTGAACAACCTCTTTATTCTTATGGAGAAATTGAGACAGCAGAAGGTGGGGATGATCTATATCTCCCATCGCCTCGAAGAATTGTTTAAAATGTCCGACCGCATCACGGTAATCCGGGACGGCAGCTACGTCGGAACGAAGCAGACGAGCGATACCAATCCCGAGGACCTGGTGGCCATGATGGTGGGACGGGAGCTGGAAAGCTTCTACACCCGAACGTATTCGGTTCAGGAAGAAGAGGTTCTGCGTGTAGAGAACCTGTCCAGGAAGGGTGTCTTCGAGGACGTTTCCTTCCGGGTGCGCAAAGGTGAAATTGTCGGTTTCTCCGGTCTGGTGGGCGCGGGAAGAAGCGAATTAATGCAGACCATCTTCGGGGCCTACCGTCATGATCAAGGAAGCATCCATTTAAATGGAGAACAAGTGCAATTTAAAAACTGCGGTCAAGCGATTGCCAAGGGAATTGCGATGGTACCGGAAGACCGGAAAGGCCAAGGCTTGGTCCTGGATAATTCGGTCGGGTTCAACATCACGTTGTCCAATTTGAAAAATCTGATGCAAAACAGCGTTATCGTCAGCGAAAAGAAGCGCGCGAATGAGATTTCCAGATATATCAGCGCTCTAAATATAAAGACCGCTTCGCCCCATATCGAAGTGTCCAGCTTGTCCGGGGGTAATCAGCAAAAGGTGGTAATCGCCAAATGGCTGGCGATCAAGCCGAAACTCCTGATCCTGGATGAACCTACGCGGGGCGTTGACGTCGGAGCCAGAGCCGAGATTTACGCCATTATCAACCAGCTTGCCAATGAAGGCTTGGCCATCATCATGGTATCTTCGGATCTTCCGGAAATCATCAATATGTGCGATTCGGTTTGCGTCATGAGAAACGGCAGACTGGCGGCGCAGTTGGAACAATCCGAAGCATCCCAAGAAAACATCATGCGCTTTGCGACAGGAGGTTAAGGAACCTATGAAAGTAAAAGCGAATAACGCCTTTACATCCATGTTAAAGAACAATATAGGAATTATCTTTGTTTTGCTGATTATGTGCGTGATTTTGTCGATTACTTCGCCCGTATTCTTAACGACGGACAATCTCATTTCCGTATTGCGCCAAGTATCCAATAACGTGTTCCTGGCGCTCGGTATGACGCTGATTATGATTCTGGGCGGGATTGACCTATCCGTAGGCGCCATCGTAGCCGTCTCGGGGACACTGACCGTAGGCTTCATCGTGAATAACGGCATTTCCATCCCGGTTGCGATTGCGCTCGGCGTTTTGATCGGCGTTCTGCTTGGGTTTTTTAACGGCATAATCATCGCACAATTCAAACTGCCGGCATTTATCGTAACGCTGGCAACGATGAATATCGCTCAAGGGATCGCTTATATCTACAGCGGCGGCCGTTCGGCCCGGATTACAAACGACACCTATACCTTAATCGGTACGGGAAAGCTCTTCGGATTTCTCCCTTTGCCCGTTCTTTATATGATTATTCTGATCATTATCTTTATGGTATTACTCAATAAAACGAGATTCGGCACCAATATTTATGCGATCGGCGGCAACAGAGAGGCTGCCCGTCTGTCCGGCGTGCCGAGCAAAAAGGTAGAGATCGCCGTATATACGATCTCCGGCTTGCTGGCCGCACTGGCCGGCGTCGTACTCTCCGCTCGGATGTATTCGGGACAGCCTTCGGTCGGCTCGGGATATGAAATGGACGCGATCGCGGCCTGCGTACTCGGCGGTGTTTCCATGGCCGGCGGCCGGGGCCGGATCAGCGGTACGATCTTTGGCGTGCTGATCATCGGGATCGTCAGCAACGGCTTGAACCTGATGGGCGTCAGCTCGTTCTGGCAGCTGCTGGTCAAAGGTTTGATCATTTTGATCGCCGTTCTTATCGACGCCCAGAAGGGAAAGAAGCTCCCCTTTTCTTTTAAACTAGCTAAATAACTAAGGATTCATTACACCACGCAAGCTATTAAAAATGAAAAGAGGTTGGAACTTTTGGAAAAAGAAAAACAAGGCTTTAAATATAAATTCCAGATTATGCTGAACAATCCCGATCATTTGACTAGGAGGAATGAACCGGTTATCACCAAATTGAATTTCTCCGGCCTGGAGGTCCATAAAGACGGCCTGGAGCTCTATGATAATAATGACCAAAAGGTTCCGTTCCAAATTATAGATCCGGTTTTCGAAGGGGATTATATTCAAGAAGCTTCTATTGTATACGTAGTAAGCATGGATCAACTGGTGGTCTCGTACTGGCTGTACGCGAACGACAAGCCGCTGCTTCCGCAAGCGGAGTATGTGGGGATTCGCAAGCTGGAGCCGGTACAAGCCGACGGCTTCCGGAGACTGGATACGGGCCACTACATCCTGGAGCTGTGTTCGGGAACGGCGGACGGCACTTCTTACGGAAAATGGGGCATCCGGTATTTCGAAGCCAAGGAAGAGAAGAAAAATCTGATTAAGGATTATTCCAACGCGATCGGCGGCTTCTACGGCCCGTTCTTTACGCCGAAAAACGGATTAATCAACCCTCCGGAGCACACCAAAGTGGAGTGCGTAGCGGAAGAGGAAGGCCCGATCTATTGCCGGTACCGCATGAACGGCACAGTGCCGGATGGACTCGACGAGAACCTGAAGGGCAAGAAGTTTTCGATCACTTGGGAGTTTTTCCATAACTCGCCTTGGTTCAGAAGAAAATATGACGTGGATGATTTCTCCACCACGGTCGACGGTATTCCGGTTGTGAATAAAATCACGGTTGGCGATGAATTTGAAAGCGGGAAAGGAGACCGGGTGTTTACCTCTTTTGCATCCTATGGAGGGACGTACTATAGGGAAGGGGATTTATACGCGAACATCTTGTCCGCAGGGGTTCATCGGCTGCTTGAGCATGCGGACGAACACGCCAGCGACAACCTGAAGAAATATAAAGAGAGCATCGGGGACGATATCAATAAGGTTTCCTGGGACTTTTTCTGGAGACTGTTCTGCGTACAGGAAGGCATCCTCGATGCGGATGAGATCAGGGCGCATATTTCCGAAATCATCCCGGAATCGCACCGGCAGGTTCATTTGAGTGAACGAAACGAGCAGGTGCTGTATGATAAGTTTGTGGACGTGAACGGCGCGCCGGAACAAACCATTTTCCCGATGAGCGCCAACAAAACGGCGGAGCTTAACGAGCAAACCGGTTATGCGATGGTTTGGTATACGAGCGAAGTCGTGTCGAGATACCAAATCGTGCAAAGAAATGATTCGGGCTGGGTCAACTGGGGCACGAACGGAGAGAACGAGCATCCCGAGCTGCCGACGGGTTCGACCATTTATTCGGCTTACGGGAAGTTTGACGACTGGGAGAAACAAGCCGACGCTATGGAGAAGAACATTGACTCCAAACAAGGCCTGGTTCAGATTCTGACGAGCGGAGAGTAACCGCTAGTTACGGAGGTGACGTAAGTTTGTATGGTGCAATAGAAGCTGGGGGCACAAAGTTTGTATGCGCGGTGGGGAATGAAGCTTTTGAAGTGCTCGATCGCATCGCGTTTCCGACAACGACGCCGGAGGAGACGCTGACTCAGGTATTCGAATTTTTTGACCGCTACGAATTGAAGGCAATCGGAATCGGCTCTTTTGGTCCGATCGATATCAACCGCGATTCTCCAACATACGGGTATATAAAAAACACGCCAAAGCTGGCCTGGGCCAATTTCGATCTGCTGGGAGCGGTTAAACAGCGATACGGCGTTCCCGTCGGATGGAATACGGACGTCAATATCGCGGCCCTTAGCGAAGCCGCAAAGGGCGCGGGCGAGGGAATGCGGAACGTCCTGTATCTGACCGTAGGAACCGGTATCGGCGGAGGCGCGGTTATAGGCGGGCGCATGCTGGAGGGATTCGGCCACCCGGAAATGGGCCATATCAAGGTGCGCAAACATCCGGACGACCCGTTTGCCGGTACATGTCCGTATCATGGCGATTGCCTGGAAGGCTTGGCTGCAGGGCCGTCCATCGACGCCCGGGTCAAGAAGAAGGGTTATGAGCTTGGGCAGGATCATGAGGTATGGGATTATCTTGCCCATTATTTGGCGCAAGCTTTATATAACTATTCCATGGTCCTGCGCCCCGAAGTGATTGTGCTGGGCGGGGGCGTCATGAAAAGCCCGGTGCTGCTCTCCAAGGTGAAAGGCATCCTGCTTGAACTCATCGCGGGCTACATCGATATTCCTTCCATAGACCGGTACCTGGTTCCTCCCAAATTAGGCGACGATGTGGGAGTGATCGGAGGATTCCTGCTCGCGAAGATGGAGCTGGACGGGGAACGTTAAAGAAATGGTGCAATATGCAGTACAAGAGGCCAACCGTTAAGGTGGCCTCTTTGTCTTGGGATCTCTCCGGATTTAGCCCAATTGCACGTAAAAACTCGTCTTTTCCTTGGGCACGCTTTTCACGAAAATTTTCCCCTTATGCTGCTCCACGATCGACTTGGCGATCGCCAGGCCCAGTCCGTACCCGCCGTGCTTGCGCGAGCGGGAGGCCTCGGCCCGGTAGAAGCGGTCGAAGATGTGATCCTGATGCTCGGGCGCGATGCCCTCGCCCGTATTTGTCACCTTGAGCAGCAGGTGATTGTGCTGTTTTTTCAGCGATAGATCGATAGAACCTTTCGGGTTGGTGTATTTGATGGCGTTATCCAGCAGAATCATCGCCACCTGCTTGATCTGTTCGCTGCTGCCCGTCAGCGTCAGATTAGGCTCGATTTCGTAAGTGAACGCGATATCCTGCTCGAAAATGACGGCCTCCATCGTCAGAATAATGCTCTCGACGGCCTCGCTGAGGTTGAACGGAACGTAAATCATATGTTCGCGGCCCTCGTCCATTTGGGTAAGGTAGAGCAGGTCGTTCGTGAGCTTCTTCATCCGCTCCGTCTCCGATTTGATATGATGCAGCCATTTGGACTGCGCGGCAATGGTGTCCTCGCTGTTCGCGAGCAGTACGTCGGCATTCGTATTAATGACCGCAAGCGGCGTTTTCAGCTCATGGGAGGCGTCGGCAATGAATCGCTTCTGCTTATCGAAGGCTTCCCTCACGGGGGCGATGGAACGGTTGGCAAAATAGCGGCTGATCGCATAGATCACGACGAACATAGCCAGGGCAACAATGGAAAAGGTATAAATCAGATTCGAGATGATGTTCCGTTGGGCCGTCACATCCAGATAAACGATCGTATATCCTTCCGGATTTTGCTCTACCCGGTAGGCCCAGCTTGTATCATTGAGCGTAAACGGGCCGCTGTTTTCCGGATGAAGCGCGGCCACTTCCCGGGCCGTCTCATAGAATTCACTATTCATATCGAAGCGGGAATCGGCCGACAAGAGATTCCATTCCCGGTCTGTGTACAGCGCAAACGAAACGGACAGCTCGGGAGGAGGAGTCTGGCCGCCGCGTCCCCGCTGGAACGGCTTGCCGTTCTCCAATTTCTGAGCGGACATGGACATCGACATACCCCCGTCCATCCCGTGCTTGCCGTCATCTTGGCGGTAGGATTCCGCGACCTGCTGAAGCCTGATGTCGATATCGCGGTGCACGTTTTGGTACGTAATCGTATAGGTAGTCGTAAAGGCGACTAGCATAATGACGGAAATAATAACCATGTTCATGAGCAAGAACCGGTTACGCAGCTTTTTAAACATCAGGAGGTCTCCTCCAATACATAGCCGACTCCGCGGATCGTATTGATCCGGACGGCGGCGTTCAGGAAAGTCAGCTTCTTCCGCAGAAACGAAATATAAACTTCCACATTGTTATACTCGGCGTCGGAGTCGAAGCCCCATAATTTCTCGATAATCTGCTCCTTGGAGGTGACCGCCTGCTTCCTTGTGATCAGCAGCTCCAGCAGCTCGCTTTCCTTCAAAATCAGCTTCAGCTCTTTCCCATTGCAAATCAGTTTCAATGTCGAGGTGTTCAATTCGATATCGCCGAACTTCAGGCTGTCCTCGGGAACCACTTCGCCTTTCCGTCGCATAGCGGCCCTGATGCGGGCCAATAACTCGCCGGTCGAGAACGGCTTGGCGACATAATCGTCGGCGCCGTAATCGAGGCCGGCGATTTTGTCATCCACCTCGCCCTTGGCCGTCAGCATAATGACGGGCGTTGCAATTCCTTGGGAACGGATCGTCTTTAGCAACGTGATGCCGTCCAGTCCGGGCAGCATGATGTCCAGCAGCAGCAGATCATAAATTCCGCTGAGGGCGTTATCGAGTCCCGTCTGCCCGTCGTGAACGGTGTCGACGGAGTAATTGTTTTTCTTCAAAATTTGCGTCAACGCTTCCGCGAGATGGACTTCATCTTCAACAATTAATATACGCATTGGATGTACTCTCCTTCACTCTTCATGATGAAGCGGCTCTATGAATTCATTATAGGAAGGAAATCTTTAATCAACCTTAATCATAGCACCCCGCTATCCATGTCCCAAGCTATGGTTATGTAATTTTACAAAAAAGCCGGAAATCATCTCTTTTGTTATCGGATTGTTTAAGTTTCGTTAAAGGTTGGGGTTTTAAGATACAGACATGGAAGGGCGAGAGAATAATCCCTAGCCGAACCGCACTGCAGGAACGAAAGGAGCTTGAACAATGGCAATTGAAGTGTTCAACCGATACGAAAACAAATATTTAATGGATACCAAGGCTTTCTACCGGATTTACAACGATCTGATGGAATATATGGAACCGGACGAGAACAACAGGAACGGCAAGTTCTATACCATCAGCAACCTGTATTACGATTCGGAGCATCATTCGCTGATCCGGGGCAGCCTGGCCAAGCCGAAATACAAGGAGAAGCTGCGCATCCGCTCATACGGCGTTCCGGCCGGCGACGCCAAGGTGTATCTGGAGCTGAAGAAGAAGGTGTTCGGCCTGGTCAACAAGAGAAGAACCTCGCTCAGGCTGGGTGAAGCCTATGAGTTTGTCCGCACCGGAACGCCCCCCGCTTACCGGAAAGGCATGAATAAGCAGGTCATCGGAGAAATCGAATATTTCCTCAGCCGGTACGAGCTTCAGCCGATGGTTTACCTGGCCTATGACCGCATCGCCTTGTTTTGCAAGGGCAACCGGGATTTGCGGATCACCTTCGATACCAACATCCGGTCCCGGCGCTACGATCTTAAACTGGAGGCGGGCGACTACGGCGAGCAGCTATTGAAGCGGGGGCAATGGCTGATGGAGGTCAAAGCGGAGAAGACGATCCCGGTCTGGTTGTCCAGGATGCTGTCGGAGCATCAATTGTACCGCACCAGCTTCTCCAAATACGGCAATGAGTATAAAAAATCGATACGAAACGCACCGGTTGTTGAAAGGGAGAGAATTGTCCTATGATCGAGTCCATCTTTAATTCATCCGCTGCCGATACCGCCTTGTCGCTGTCGCACGCCCTCATTACGCTGGCCATCGCCATTGTGCTCGGCGGCATCATAAGCTTCACCTATATGAAAACACAGCCTGCCTTTTCTTCAAGCTTCACGCTGACGATGATGATTCTTCCCGCGATCGTGGCGATTATCATTATGCTGATCGGCAGCAATATCGCCAGAGCGTTCAGCTTGGCGGGCGCGTTCTCCATCATCCGGTTCCGCAGCGCGCCGGGCGACTCCAAGGATATCGCCTACGTGTTGTTCGCGATGGCCGCCGGGCTGTCCGCCGGTGTCGGAGCTTTCGGTTACGCGGTGCTGTTTACGGTTATTCTTTGCGCACTCATGTATGTTCTGAAGGCGATCAAATTCGGCGCGAGAAAAGATTCGTTTAAAATCTTGAAGGTGACCATCCCGGAAAATCTGGGCTACGAAGAAGCTTTTGACGAGGTGTTCCGGATCCATGACGTTGATTACGAGCTGAAAAGAGTCAAGACCACCGAGCTGGGCAGTCTGTACGAGGTTGTTTATTCGGTAAGGCTTGGGCCGGACACGAACCAGAAGGAATTTCTGGATGCCATTCGCACCCGTAACGGCAATCTCGATATCAGTCTCACCATGAATCCTGTGGCACAGGAATATTAATAAGAAAAGAGGTTGGAATCATGAAAAATTCATATAATGTCAAATTTGCGGCGTTTATGCTTCTCTCCGCTCTGCTGGCCTCCGGCTGCAGCGCCAATGCGGCAGGCTCTTCGGCCGATACGGCCGCTTCCTCCGCCGAGAATACGGAATCTAACGCGGGGAATGCGGCAACCGTCCAATTGGCCGGTCTCAAGCCGGAGGATCTGGTGGAATACGATGAAGCCGACACCGCCGCCGATTGGAGCGCGGAGAATGCAACGTCGATTGCACTGAACGGTGCCGGAGCCGTGGTTGACGGACCGGGCGCCGCTGCGGACGGCGGGGTTGTCACCATCTCTGCGGCCGGTACCTATGTGCTGAGCGGCAAACTGGATGACGGCGGCATCGTAATCGACGCGGGTGACGAAGACTTCGTGCGTTTGGTGTTGAACGGCGTGCAAATCCATAACGCGGACAGTTCCGCCATTTATATCAAGGGCTCCGGCAAAACGGTTCTCACGCTAGCCGACGGCACGGAAAATACGATTTCCGACGGTGAAGCTTATACGACGCCGGATACCGACGACGAAGAGTTGACCGCGGCGATTTACAGCAAAAGCGATTTGACGATCAACGGTACGGGCAAACTGAGCGTCCAAGCGAACTACAAGGACGGGATCACAGGCAAGGACGATTTGAAAATCGTCAGCGGTACGCTGGATGTGACGGCGGCCGACGACGGCATCGTTGGCCGCGATCTGGCCGCTGTCAAAGAGGGAAGCATTACAATTAAAGCCGACGGAGACGCCATAAAGACGACAAACGATACCGATGCCGATAAAGGGTATCTCGTGGTCGAGGGTGGCACATTCGATCTCGAAGCCGAAAACGACGGTCTTCAAGCGGCTTCCGCCCTGCTGATTGCAGGCGGCTCCTATGATATTATGACGGGCGGAGGCAGCGCCAACGGAGCGTCCCATGAAGAGGAGAATCGGCCGTTCATGCGGCCGGGGTCCGATACCCGGCAGCAGGAATCGGGTGATGCGCAGGATTCGGTGGAAGAGGCAGATGCGGCAGATACGGCGGCGGCGGATGGGTCTGAGACCGAAACCGACGTGAGCGAATCGGACAGCGCCAAAGGGCTTAAGGCCACCGTTGGCATCTCCATTACGGATGGCACCTTCAAGCTGGATTCCGCCGACGATGCCTTGCACAGCAACGGCAGCATCCATATAGCGGGCGGACAGTTAAGCCTGGCTACCGGCGACGATGCCATTCATGCCGACGAGGCGATTGCGATCTCCGGCGGCACCATCGATATTGCCGAGAGCTATGAAGGCATCGAGAGCGCGGATATCGCCATTTCCGGCGGCGAGGTCCACGTGGTGTCCAGCGATGACGGCTTCAACGCCTCCGGCGGGACGACCGTTACTGCGGCTACGGAGCAGGCTGCGGCCGGGGAAGCGGAGCAGGCCGAGAGCGGAGCGCAGGCGGGAGGCCAGGGACGGCCCGGGGGCGGCGGACCGGGAGCCGCGACCGATGCGATGCTTTCCATCAGCGGGGGATATGTTACTGTTGACGCGGGAGGTGACGGGCTCGACTCCAACGGATCGATCGTCATGTCCGGCGGTACCGTACTGGTGAACGGGCCGACGAACGGCGGCAACGGCAGCCTCGATTACGACGGCACGTTCGAACAGTCCGGCGGCCTGCTGATCGCGGCCGGAAGCTCGGGTATGGCGCAGGCGCCGTCCGAGTCCTCCTCGCAGCGCTCGGTCATGATGACCTTCCCAAGCACATTGGAAGCAGGTACACTCGTCACGTTGACAGACAGCGCAGGTACGCCGGTACTGAGCTTCGCCCCGGCTAAATCGTTCCAGACCGTCGTCATTTCGTCGCCTGACCTGAAAGCGGGCGAAACCTACGCCTTCTATACCGGAGGCACAGCAACGGGCGAGGCGACGGACGGCCTGTATGAAGGCGGCAAGCTGGAAGGCGGAACGAAGGTCGTCGGCTTTACGCTTGACGATACCGTCACCTATGTAAATGAATCCGGCGTTACGACCGGAGGCGGCGGGTTCGGCGGAGGCTTTGGAGGCGGAGGCCGTAGAGGCATGGGCGGGGGCCAAAGTATGGAACTTCCTGTCGGAAATGAACCTTCCGCCCCGGAACAAACCTCGGATCAAAGCGGCACCTCTGCTTAAATAACGTTATATCTTTTTAAAAAAGGCGCTTGCCCTTGAGCAAGTGCCTTTTTATCGTTCCAAATTATGCCGAAAATTAGTTAGAAGAGCACCCACTGGTGCTTTTTTAATTTTTCTCTTTATCCGGCGTGCCGCTGCTGTATAATTAATATAAAATTCGCAAGCGGTTAATCGAGTAATAATTACGAGGAAAAGAGGTATGACATGATTAGAGCGACGGCGGATCAGGAGTATTATGAACTGACAAGTCCGACCCTTCTGCCCAAGGCTTCGGGGTTTCTGTGGAACGAGAAAATGATGATACATATGAATTGCCGCGGGTACGCGGTGGCCCAATTCATGCAGCCGGAACCGGCGAAGTACTCCCATGCGCCGAATCTGGAAGCCAAGACCTTCATGCAGCCGGAGCAGCCTTACTATGCCCATCATCCGGGCCGTTTCGTGTATGTGAAGGATGAGGAGAGCGGCGAAATTTTCTCCGCGCCTTACGAGCCCGTTCGGGTCCCGGCCGATGACTATACATTCGCCGTGGGCAAGAGCGACATTTTGTGGACGGTGAAATGTAAGGGGATTCAAATTGAAATGCGGCTCACTCTGCCGAAGGCGGAGGCTATGGAGCTGTGGGCCGTGAAGGTGAAGAACCTGTCGGGCGAGCGGCGGAAACTAAGCATTTATCCTTATTTCACCGTCGGCTATATGTCATGGATGAACCAGTCGGGCGAATATCATGAAGAGCTGCAAGGCATCGTCTGTTCTTCGATTACGCCTTACCAGAAATACCAGGAATATGACAAAATCAAAGATTTCAACGACAAAACCTTCCTGCTCGCCGACCGGAAGCCCGACGCCTGGGAGGTCAACCAGGAAGCCTTCGAAGGGGAAGGCGGCATTACCTCGCCGTCGGCCATCGGGCAGGAAGAGCTGGCCAAGGGCGATGCGCTTTACGAAACGCCGGCGGCGGTTCTGCAATATCGGGTCGATCTCAATCCGGGTGCGGAAGAAGCTTACCGGTTCTTGTTCGGCGCAGCAAACAATGAAGGGCAAATTGCACAAATACGCAGCGACTATTTCTTGAACAAGAACGCAAGCGGAGAAGACGGCTTCGTGCTCGCCGGGCGGGAATACGACCAATATATCCGGGAGGGGAGAGGCTGCATTGAGATTGCGACCCCCGATCCCGACCTCGACAATTTCGTCAATCACTGGCTGCCGCGGCAGATGTACTACCATGGGCAGACCAACCGTCTCAGTACGGACCCGCAAACCCGGAACTTCCTTCAGGACCATATGGGGATGAGCTACATCAAGCCGCAGCTCGCGCGGGAAGCTTTCCTGATTGCGTTAAGCCAGCAAAAGTCGAACGGAGCCATGCCGGACGGAATCATTCTGCACAAGGATGCGGAGCTGAAATATATTAACCAGGTTCCGCACACGGACCATTGCGTCTGGCTGCCGATTTGTCTCAGCACGTATTTGGACGAAACGAACGATTATTCGCTTCTGGAGGAAAAGGTGCCTTACGCCGATCAGGCCGAAGCGGAAACCGTCTACGAGCATATCCATAAAGCGATGCAATGGCTGGCCGGGGACCGGGACGAGCGGGGACTGAATTATATCAATCAGGGCGACTGGTGCGACCCGATGAACATGGTCGGCTATAAGGGCAAGGGCGTGTCCGGCTGGCTGACCATCGCCACGGCCTACGCATTCCAGGTGTGGGCTGACATCTGCGACAATAGCGGGCGGCCGGAGGCTGCGCAGGATTACCGCGCGGCGGCCGAAGAGACGAACGAGGCGGTCAACCGCTACCTGTGGGACGGCGACTGGTATGCCCGGGGGATTACGGACGACAATGTCGTATTCGGAATCAGCAAGGATCGGGAAGGCCGGATTTTCATCAATCCGCAAGGCTGGTCGCTGCTGAGCGGCGCCGCCGATGAGGAGAAGAAGGAGAAGCTGCTGCGCGCCGTAACCGAGCAATTGGAGACGCCGTACGGTGTCGAGAAGCTTGCGCCTTCATACACTTCGATGCGGGAGGATGTGGGCCGGGTCACCCAGAAGCACCCCGGATCGGCCGAGAACGGCGCCGTTTATAACCACGCCGCGGCCTTTTATATCTATGGCCTTTATGCCGTGGGTGAACGGGACAACGCCTATCGCCTGCTGAGAAAGATGCTCCCCGGACCAAGTCTCGACGATATCGAGCAGCGGGGTCAATTACCGATATTTATCCCGAACTATTACCGCGGCGCTTATCGGCAATTCCCGCGTACGGCCGGCCGTTCCAGCCATTTGTTCAATACGGGGACTGTGCCGTGGGTCTACCGCTGCCTGATCGACGGGCTGTTTGGGGTGCAGGGGACGAAGGAAGGCATCCGGGTAAGCCCGCAGCTGCCGGGCCATTGGAATGAAGCGGCGGTTACACGCGAATTCCGGGGGGCTACGCTGCACGTCGACATCCGTCGGGATGCGGCAGCAAGTCAGACGGAGGTGTACGCAGAAGGCGAGCTGCTGCCGGATGGCGTGCTGCGGGATGTGCAGCCGGGCAAGACCTACCGCGTGCAGGTGAAGCTGCCAGGCGGGGCTTAGCCGCAACGGCAAAGGCAATAAGCGCAAGCGCGAGGGAATGGACTCCCTTACGCTTGCGCTTTTGTTTATGCGTTCCCGCTGGCTTCCGTCGTAAACGGAAAGGCCGGTAAGCTTTCCCGGTTGAGAGCACGACAAGTCAACCCTGCAGACGGGGTTAGTACCCTTCATTCATCCCTTAGATTGGGCGTTAGCCCACATCCACCCGGTCAATATTGCGAAAGCTGAGGTAGGTAATCATTATGCCCAGCGCCGCAAGGGACAGGGGGACGGCGATGATGGAACTGAGGCTGAAGCCGAGATTGTTGGAGCAAACGATCGCCACGATGGCGATGGACGATACGATGGTGGTCGGGACGGATTTTTTGCGCAAACCGGCGACCAGAGGGAGCAAGCTCATCCCGGCTGCCCCGAAAGCTTGCATCAGCACGTTAAGGCCATGGTTGAAGAGCAGTTCAGTCTGCAGCGGGTCGGTTAGGTAGCCCGCAACCGAATTGACCCCGATCAAAATAAGGTCAACAAGCAGGTTGGCCACAATCACATTGACGAAAGTCCAGACGAACACCATCGCGAGTTTGGCGAAAATTAGCTTTTTCCGGCTGACGGGATAGGCAAATAGCAAGGCGATGGTATTATCTCTGAATTCGCCGATGATCAGCTTCGATAACAGCACGGAGGCATATACGATGAAGGTTGCTCGAACGAGCAGATCAATCATGGACAGCAAGTCGGCGTGATCCCGAAACGCGGGCTCATCGATATTGGCTCCGTCGACAAAGTAAATGAGCAACATCATGCCGGCGATAAAGAAGTAAGCGATGAGCGAGCCCCAAAGGTAGCCGGCCAAACGGCCCTTCTTCATTTCCAGTTTAATAAGCTGAAGCATGACGATCGCCTCCTTTGACCATATCGAAAAAATATTCCTCCAGGCTATGATGCCTGCGGTTGATCGATTGAATCGGCACTTCGTTGGCGATAAGCCCCTTGGCCAACTCTTCCTGGGACCGCTTCGCATCATAAATGCGGATGATGTTGTCGCCGATTCGCTTGATATTTTCGACCTCCAGCGTATCTACGAGAACAAAAGCGGCTAAATTCACGTTCGAGGTCACGATTTCCACGTATTCGGTCGTGGAGGCATGTACCGTTTCCATGGAGACTTCGCGGAGCAACCGTCCGCCGTCGATGACGCCGATGGTGTCCGCAACCTGTTCGATTTCCGCGAGTAAATGGCTTGAAATCAGCAACGCGATTCCCCATTCGTCACGCAGCCGACGAAATAATTGGCGCATGAGCTGGATTCCTTCCGGATCGAGGCCGTTGATCGGTTCGTCCAGCAGCAGGAGCTCCGGCCGGGTGGAGATGGCCCGCGCGATTCCCAGCCGCTGTCTCATGCCGAGGGAGAACTGCTTGACCGGCTTGTCATGGGTGCCGATCAGCTGCACCATCTCCAGCGCCTCGCGAATGGCATCCATCTTGTAATAACCCATGTATTCGGCATGCAGCTCCAGATTTTGCTCCGCCGTCAGCTTCTCATAAAACACCGGCGTTTCGATCAAGTGGCCGATCCGTTTAAGGTGCTCCGTGGCACCGGGCATGAGCTTCTCCCCGAACAGCTCGATTTCGCCGCCGGTTGGTCTGACCAACCCCAGCAGCATCTTCATGACCGTCGATTTGCCGGCCCCGTTAGGTCCGAGAAATCCATAGATCTCGCCCCGGCGCAGGGTCATGTTAACGCCCGACACCACTTCCGCCCCTCCGAAGGTTTTGGTAAGCTGGTGCGTCCTTACGATTTCTTTCATGGTTTCACTCCCTTTGTCTTCTTCTACCCTTATCGTAATGGGGGAAACTCTCTTTTTTATGTCGTAGATCTTACTTATTTCTTACTTCGGAACGTTTCGGGTATCAGGCCCGCTCCGAACGGGGCAGGGTGACGGTAAAGCAAGTGCGGACACCCGGCGTGCTCTCCAGTTCGATAGTGCCGCCCAATCGCTCCACCAGCCGCTTTACGATGGTCAAGCCCAGCCCGCTGCCCTGCATATTCCGATTCCTTGAGTCCTCCATGGTGTACATCCGCTCGAACACCCGGGTTTGCTCCGTTCTCGAGATCCCGCGGCCTCGATCGATCACCCGGAGGTGAACTTTGTTCCCCGAAGGCCGGAGCGACAGGCCCAAATACCGGCCCTCCACTCCATACCGCATCGCGTTGGATAACAAGTTATCCAGAATACGGGATAACGCTTCTTCATTGGCATAGATCCACACTGGCTGCTCAGGCAGATCGAGATCAACCTGGAATCCCCGCTCGGAGAGGAGATCGAAGTACGCCAGAATCCGCTGGCGGCAGATTTCTCCGGCCTCCATCACCGAGAAAGGGAGGTCCAGATCGCCCGATTCCAGCCTGGCCAAATCGAAAAAAGTATTGATCAGTTCATGGACCTGCGCGGTCTTCTTATGGATTTCCCCAAGCATTCGCTTGCGTTCCTCTTCCGGGAGGTCGGCCTGCTGCGAGAGCATCTCGGCATATCCCATGATGACGGTCAGCGGCGTCTTCAAATCATGAGAAACGTTGGATAACATCCTGCGCATCGCCCGTTCCGTACCGGCATAGTCCGAAGCCGATTGAACGGCCCGGTCAAGCAGGCCGTTGATCGCCTGCAGGAGTTCCCGCAGTTCGGGAAGGGATGTCAGCGTAAGGATGCGTTCCTGCGTTAAGGGATGCCGGGGATCTGTTAGAGGCCCCAGTTTCTTGTTGATGTAAGCTAATTCTTTGCGAAGAGCGAGATTTGTCCCACGTTCATTTATGTACAAGATCGTCAGCGCGGTGATCGGGATCAGCAGCAACCACCCGTAACCGGCCATTTACCCTTCCCCCAGCCGATAACCGATTCCCCATAACGTCCGGATATACCGGGGATGGGACGGATCGTCCTCAATCTTCTCCCTCAGCCTTCTCATATGTAGGCTAATGACGTTATCGTCATTGTAGTACTCTTCGTTCCACACCTGCTGATAGAGCATGGCCTTCGTATATACCCGTGTCGGATGCTGAAGGAACAACTTCAGAATTTGAAATTCCTTTGGCGTCAGCAAAATCTCCATGCCCCGTTTGGTCACCGTAAAATTGCCGGGGTCCACCGTCAAGTCGCCGATGGACAATCGTTGCAAGTCCGGCCCATGCCAGGCCTCATCCTGGTTCGAGTATAACGTGGCCCGGCGGATGGACGCTTGCACGCGTGCGGCCAGCTCTATAAGCGAGAAAGGCTTGGCAATGTAATCGTCGGCACCGATCCGCAGGCCCAGCGCCTTATCGACTTCGCTGTCCTTGGCGGACAAGATCAGGATCGGGACGCTGCTCTCTTTTCGAATATGCTCCAGGATGTTGAGCCCGCTTCGGTTGGGCAGCATGAGATCCAGCAACACCAGATGATAGCTAGCGGATGCGAATTGTTGAAGCGCTTGCTCGCCGTCATCGACGACGGTGACATTGTAGCCCTCTTTGGCCAAATAATCCTTGACCATCGTGCTGATGGCCGGATCGTCCTCAATCATTAACAGATTGCCTTCCATGGTTTCGCCTCTCCTCTTGGAATTTAACCCCTATTCTAAGCCAGGGCCTTCTTTTCTACAAGAAGGGGCCAGCCACGCGGGAGGAGAACCCTCGGCTTAATTTGTCTGATGATCCCGGTGCTGTTGGGGTTTGGAGTTGCAAAATTTAAAGCAAATATGGCCCGGACGCTGCAGGGCGCAGCATCGCAAATCCAGATTGATGAAAGAGATAGCGCTCCGGAGGAGTCTGACCGGCGATAGAGGGAATAACGATCAACGTCACCAAGGAAATGGTGTATCAAGGCAATCTGCTACTGGTGAATAAAGACTATCCTGTTCCAAAAGGACTGTATCCTGAAGCCGAGGTGGTCAGCCTGATTCGGAATACCGAGCTTATCGACGGGTTCGGAGTGCTGGACAATAATACCGACGTGACAGCGGTGGAAGTGTATGCGGACGGCGTTTGCCTGGAAGACGGCATTTCTTAAAGACATCAAGCCGGGTGCCCAATATCGGGTTTTCGTCAAAATTCCGGACCCGGTTTAAAATCGGAAACAAGATTCTTCTTTACAAACCCTATCAGATCAGTTATATTTATTAAAAATTAATATTCTTCCTAAAGGGGAGTAGCTTTTACAACAAAGTCGTCATTTCGGAGGCCTCAATCTTCCGGCTTTGTTGGCGACGGTTGACGTTGTTAGCAAGACCTTTACCTAACGAATAGGTAAAGGTCTTTTATTGTATAGAGCCTTTACCGCTTCTGGTAAAGGCTCTATTGTTTTTATCCGACTAAATTTGGAAGGGAGCAGATTCCGAGACATGTAGACCCGGATGTAAGGCCCGTAAGCGGGAAACAATACAAAAAGTTAAAGAAAAGGAGTGCGGATCATATGGATTTATCATTATTTTTTGAATATGGGGGCGTCTTGTTGTTGCTGGTCGTCCTCGAGGGCCTGCTCGCGGCGGATAACGCCCTGGTGCTGGCGATCATGGTGAAGCATCTTCCGGAAGCCGACAGAAAGAAGGCATTATTTTACGGATTGGCGGGGGCGTTCGTATTCCGTCTGGCCTCCTTGTTCATCATTTCTTTCCTGATCGATGTGTGGCAAATTCAAGCCATCGGCGCGCTGTACTTATTATTCATTTCGATTAATCATATTGTTAGAAAGGTCGCATTTAAAGGGAAACAAACGGAGAAGGAGAAGAAAGAACGCAAACCGTCCGGATTCTGGGCGACCGTATTCAAGGTGGAGTTGGCCGACATCGCCTTTGCGGTGGACTCTATCCTGGCCGCGGTGGCGCTGGCCATGACGCTGCCGGAGACACCGCTTCCGGCGATCGGCGGAATGGACGGCGGCAAATTCATCGTCGTGTTCCTCGGCGGATTTATCGGGCTGATCATAATGCGGTTTGCGGCTAACCTGTTCGTCAAGCTGCTGCATTCCAGACCGAATCTTGAGGTCGCCGCGTTTGCGATCGTCGGCTGGGTGGGCGTTAAGCTGGCCGTATTGACGTTAGGGCATGAGGAAGTGGGGATTATCCCTCATGACTTCGCCCACTCGACGCTCTGGAAAGTCATTTTCTACGTAGTTCTGATTGCTATGGGCGTGACGGGCTGGTTCCTGTCAGGCGATAAAGGAAAAGCAAACAAACCCGTAGCGGAGCACGAATCGTAAGATTTAAAAATCAAAAGGGAGGTTATGCATAGTTGGGCCCCGAAATCATAGTGCTCTTCGTACTCATCGTGATTAACGCCTTTTTTGCCGCGTCGGAGATGGCACTCGTTTCATTGAACGATAATAAGATCAAACACATGGCCGGCGAAGGCCACAAGAAAGCGAAGCTGGTTCAAAATTTACTGGAGCAGCCCGGCAATTTCCTGGCTACGATTCAGATCGGGATCACCTTGGCCGGATTTCTGTCGAGCGCCTTTGCCGCCGACAGCTTTGCCGGTGTACTGGCGGACGCCCTTTACAATTGGGGAGTTCCGCTCGATCCGGATCTGCTGAGAACGATCTCCACCGTTGTGATCACACTCATCTTGTCTTATTTTACATTGGTACTGGGAGAACTCGTGCCGAAACGCCTTGCCTTGCAGAAGGCGGAGGCGATCGCCTTTTTCGCGGTAGCTCCGTTAATCTGGCTGGCGAAGTTGACGACTCCCTTCGTCAAGCTGTTGAATGTGTCCACGAACGGGATCGTCCGTTTGTTCGGAGTGGACCCCAATGCGGAGGACGATCAGGTAACGGAAGAAGAAATCCGCATGATGGTCGATGTCGGGAAAGAAAAGGGAACGATTCAGAAACTCGAAAAAGAAATTATCGACAACATCTTTATGTTCGACGATAAGATCGTATCGGATATAATGACCCACCGGACCAGCATCGTGGCGATCCCGGCAGACTATTCGCTGCGCGAGACCGTGCATATCGTCAATGAGGAGAAGTACACCAGGTTTCCCGTTTATGAAGGGAATATCGATAAAATTATCGGGATTCTGCATGTCAAGGATCTGATCCATTTCATGGAGCATGGCGACAGGGATCAATTTCAATTGCGGGACTTGATGCGCGAGCCGTTCTATGTGCCGGAATCCTTACCGATCGACGAGCTGTTCGAAGATATGCGGAAGAACAAAATCCATATGGCGATTGCCATCGACGAGTATGGCGGAACCGACGGCATGATTACGATTGAGGATCTGATCGAAGAGATCGTCGGCAACATTTACGACGAGCACGACGAGCCGGAGCTGCACGATGTGGACCGGATCGACGCGAATCAGTATTGGATGTCGGGAACGATTCATCTGTACGAAGCGGAGGAAATCTTGAAGGCGAATCTGCCGGTCCATGAGTACGATACACTTAGCGGATTTCTGATCGGCCGGCTTGGATATATTCCGAGCAACGAGGAGCGGCCGACGATCACTTACAATCATATCCGGTTTGTGGTCAGCGAAATTGATGACAGAAGAATCCTCAGGGTGAAGGTGATTATGGAGCCCGAGGCGGATCATACCGAGAACACTATGAATTAACGGATGGCGTCAAAAAGAAACCGGCCCGTTCAGGAATAAGCTCCTGACCGGCCGGTTTTTAGTTTGGGCTGACGAATCTTCGCTTGTTTGTCACCTTCATCGTTTTAACATTACTCCTTAGAAGCTTTCTGTCGCTGACGATCCAAGTATGATCCTTTGAATTGCGCTCGCGGACCGCGAGGAAATGGTATGGATTTCCCGCATATATTTTGAACCCTTTCTTGAGACTCCGGGAGCAAAATTTCACGCATTCTCCCCGGTTTTGGGCGGGAAATCTAACCCGGTTGAATACATGCCGTTTAACGAGCAGGGTCGCTCCTTGAACCAGGGGAACATATTGCTCCGCCTTGTTGTGATAGCGGAACAGAAGGGGCTTCTTTCCCTTCAATTCCATGTAATGAGCCCGTTTTCCGACAATATCGGCTTTAGTCTTTAGCAGGGTTCGTACACTGTCGGTCAAATAGCCGGGTGCGTAATAGTCGTCATCGTCAAATTTGGCGATTAAATCGTGTTTGGACATTTTGACCCCGTAGTTCAGGCACTGCCCAAGCGGCACATGGCTCGGCAGGCGGTAAATTTTGACGTCCTTATATGGTTTCGCGGCTTCGATGTACTCATCTAATTTCAAGCTTTTATGATTCAATATGACGATAAGCTCTTTATTTTCATAGTTTTGCCGGCTGTAATTCCGAAAAAGCGTGTCCATACACCGCCGCCGTTTCGTGCAGGTGATAATGGTGACGGATGGGTTGCCCCGCAAGAGCTCCTGCCCGGGCATTATTGAGCGCCCCTTGGCTTTTTTTGGACATAGCTTTTGTAATTTTTGACGTTCGGAATTTTTTGATGGTGGGCGATCAGCTCTTTGTCGCTGATGACCCAGGTGTGGTTCGCTGAATTTTTCCGGCGTACGGCGACAAAGTTGTATTTTCCCGCGGAATACACCTTATATCCCTTCCGTTTGCTTCTTACGCAAAAGAGGTCGTCCTCGCCGACGCTTCGGTCGGGAAATTGGACGCGGTTCAATACGCTCTTTCTGATGACAAGCGTAGCCCCCGGAAGCTTGGCGACGGGCCGGTTTTCGTCATGCGGAAAGCGAAGGATGAGCGTCTTCGACCCGCGTAAATACATATAATGCGCGCGTTTGCCGATGACATCGGCTTTGGTGCGCCGAAACGCCTGCAAGCTGTCTTTTAAATAGAGAGGAGCATAATAGTCGTCATCGTCGAACTTGGCGATATAGTTGTATTTTGCTTTCTTGACGGCGAAATTCAAACAACTCCCCAAGGAGGTATGTCCGGGAACCCGGAATACGGTGACGTTTTTATGCTTCCTGGCCAGGTTTTCGTAAGGCGCAAGCGAAATTTTATCGTTGTTGACGATAATGATCAGTTCTTTCTTCGAATGCTTCTGTCTGCTGTAATTGCTGAACAGGTTTTTTAAATAACCTTGGCGGTTTGTGCAGGTGATAATGGAAACTCCCTGCGAATTTTTAACGTTTTTTGGGCCCGCATCCATTGAATCGCTCTCCTTATCTACAAGAATCAAAGCACGTCTCCCTTCAAAATATGTAAGCGGCAATTCGGTGTAACGGCATATCCGCAAAATGGAGAATGAGCACAACCTCCGAAAGACCGTAAGCGCAAGATCGAGGATGAATTCGGCATCCCATTCCTGTTAAAATGGGTTTACATTGCAGAGGAGGAGCCGCGGATGGAGAAAAAATTGAACCTTTCATTTGACGAAAAGTGGGAGAAGATCATAGCTTGCGACGAAAAGTATGACGGGCTATTTTATACTGCGGTGAAAACAACGGGAATCTATTGCCGTCCTTCCTGCCGGTCCAGAAAGCCTAAGAGAATCAATGTGGAATTTTACGACGATCGCAAGCAGGTCGAAAACGCCGGTTTCCGCCCTTGCAAAAGGTGCCAGCCCGAAGTGGAGCATTCTCCGCATGCCGGGCTTGTCCGGGATGTCATCTCATTTCTGATTAACCATTATAAACAGAAGCTGGTATTGCGGGATATTGCCGCCCATGTGGGCGTGAGCCCTTTTTATTTGGAGCGGTTATTTAAGCGGGAAACCTCCGAAACGCCGCGGACGTATCTGGAGAAAATCCGGGTCGACAAAGCCGCGTGCCTATTGCGCAGCAGCGGGCTTACCAATCTGGAGATTTGTTATGAGGCCGGCTTTCAGAGCCCGTCGAATTTCTATAAAATATTTCAGCGGTTAAAGCATTGTTCGCCCAATGAGTACCGTGCGGGTGAGGGAAAGGAGCTTTAGCCATGAATATGGGATATCCGATGAAGCCATTGCATAAACTGGATTACGAATCGCCTATCGGGGTCATTGAAATCGTGGGAACCGAGGAGGCCGTTTGGTCGATTATGTACTCAGCCGAGGACGGGGTTAAGGATATCGAAAACGGGAATACCCCGGCCGCATTGGTGGCATGTTATACGCAGTTGGACGAATACTTTAAGGGGGAGCGTGTTAATTTCTCTTTTCCTTACAAATATGAAGGGACGGATTTTCAGAAAACAGTATGGCGGGCTTTAACCGCGATTCCTTATGCCCAAACCGGCTCCTACACGGACATCGCGGTGGCGATCGGCAACGAAAAGGCAATCCGCGCGGTCGGTAGCGCTAACGGGAAGAACAAGCTGAGCATCGTCATTCCCTGCCACCGGATTATCGGCGCCAGCGGGAAATTAACAGGCTATGCCGGGGGATTGTGGAGAAAGGAATGGCTCCTTCGGCATGAAGCCCGGACAGCTGGCAGTATAAAGCGATAAACATTTAATTATGTTACTGTTACTTTTATTTAAATGTACAAACTTTTTGTAAGCAGCTTGACAAAAGGAACTGTATAATTTATTATTATCTCATATTCAAGACACTTAATTTTAAGGCAGTTAAAGTCAAATATAATCTAAAGCAAAATGCCAAGGAGGAAGAAGGATTATGTCGAAGTTGAATATCGGGATTATTTTGGGAAGTACCCGCGAAGGCCGCTTAAGCCCGCAAGTGGGAGAATGGGTCAAAAAGATCGGCGACGAGCGCGGCGACGCCAACTATGAAATCGTAGATATCGCGGATTACAAGCTGCCGCTGCTCGGCGAAGCCGACGCGACGGAGCAAGCCACCGCTTGGAATACCAAGCTGGCTGGCCTGGACGGCTTTGTATTCGTCGTACAGGAATACAATCACAGCATCACCGGAGCTTTGAAAAACGCGCTCGATTATGCGCGCGAAGCCTGGAACAATAAAGCGGCAGGCATTGTCAGCTACGGTTCCGTGGGCGGGGCCCGCGCGGCCGAGCATTTGCGCGGCATTCTGGGCGAATTGTCCGTAGCGGACGTGCGCGTTCATCCTGCATTGTCCCTGTTTACCGATTTTGAGAACGGCTCTGTATTCAAGCCGGCCGATCTGCATCTGACCAACCTAAACGGGATGCTCGATCAAGTGATCGCTTGGAGCGGCGCATTGAAGACTTTGCGGTAATATTCCATTCAACTAGAGCCCCTATAAATAAGCAGCCCTTTCCGTTATACGACGGGAAAGGGCTGCTGTTTATTTTGCGGTCGTGATATTCAACTTCGTCCCTAGGCTTCCGTGCTAATCTGCCAGGTGACGCCGAACGGGTCCTGCAGGCGGCCGAAGAGAGTCCCCCAGAACTGCTTCTCCAGCGGCATGATGACTTTGCCGCCTTCCGACAGCTTGGCGAACGCCTCGCGCGCTTCCGCCTCCGTTTTGAATTCCAGATTCAAGTCGTAAGGGACCCCTTGTCCCGGCGGCTCATGCATGGAATCGGCGATATAGAAGCTTACGCCCGCGGCGGTAAACGACATATGAATGATTTTGTCCTTCATCGCTTCCTCTGTACCGGGGGCTTGTCCATAAGTCATTTGATGCTGGATTTCTCCACCGAGCGCTTCAACATAGAATTTTGCCTGAGCTTTGGCATCGTTGGAATAGAAATAAGGCGTTAATTTTGCCATTTCAAATCCCTTCCTTCCATAAATTGGCGTAGGCTTTCAGTTTCTATTATAACCTTTGCCAGCCGGTGGAACCATCCCGTTAGTGTGATTTTTATCTCTCATTTAAGGAAGGATATTACCCTCGGAGAGGAAGATGTCATACCATTCCTGGCGTGTCAGGCGGATTTCCGCGGCCTTGCAGCAATCCTTAAGCCGCTCGATATTCATCGTGCCGATGACCGGCTGCATGTTCGCCGGGTGGCGGAGCAGCCAAGCGATGGCGATCGTCGTGTTGCTGACTCCGTATTTGGCCGCAACCTCGTCGATCTTTCGGTTGAGTTCCGGGAACTTCTCGTTTCCAAGAAATACGCCTTCGAAAAATCCGTATTGGAACGGGGACCAAGGCTGAATCGTAATATCGTGCAATCTGCAGAAATCAAGAACACTGCCGTCGCGGTTTACGGCCGCCGCATTCTCCATGTTAACATTAAATCCTTGAGAGATCATGTTGGCGTTCGTGATGCTGAGCTGGAGCTGGTTGGCGACGATCGGCTGCTTCACATACTTTTGCAAAAGCTGGATTTGCATCGGATTCTGGTTGGATACACCGAAATGACGGACCTTGCCCGCTTGCTCGAGCTGTTCGAAGGCTTCCGCCACTTCCTCCGGCTCGACGAGCGCATCCGGGCGGTGCAGCAGCAGCACATCCAGGTAGTCGGTGCGGAGCCGTTTCAGGATGCCGTCCACCGAATTCAGAATATGCTCCTTGGAAAAATCGAACATCCCTTGGCGGATGCCGCATTTTGATTGCAGAATGATGCTATCGCGAACGCTCGGGCTCATTTGGATCGCTTCCGCGAAAATTTCCTCGGATTTACCGCCTCCATAAATATCCGCATGGTCAAAGAAATTCGCCCCTTCCTCCAGGGCGGTTTGAATAAAGCGCTCGGCTTGCGGCTTATCGAGCGATTCCATCCGCATACAGCCTACCGCGATTACGGGAACTTCCAATGTACTGGTGCCAAGTTTCATCGTCTTCATGCATATTACCTCCATTTAAAGTTCAATCTTCTGTAGTTTGACACAGATATAAAGCGGTTTCAAGGCTTCAACGACGGCACGCTACATCGCGCCGGCTCTTTTCATAATGACCATGTCGGCCGGTCTGTTCAAAATAATCATGGTCATTTGATCACACATATAATTCGACGAAAATTTGAAATCGGATTGAACCCAGTATTTGATCAGGCCCAGCAAGGCATTCGTCTGATAGCTTAATATCAGCTCATAATCGACATCGGGAATCGAGTCGTGCTTGAGCAAGAACATTTCTTCCGAAAATAAACTCCAGTAGAGCTGTTCGAGCCGCTCGTAGAGCGAAGGGGACGATGGGATCGCATGCAACGCCCTGAACAGGTTTTTGTTCTTTTCAATATGCTCAAACAATAGCCGCGTGGTCGGGATAACATCGCTGAGGCTGATCTGTTTTTTGTTTTGAAAGGGAATAATGAGCGATTCTTTAACCCCTTTGATCGCGTCGTGAAATAAATCCTCCAGAAGATCGTTTTTGTCCTTGTAATGAAAATAGAAGGTACTGCGGTTGAAGTCGGCACGGTCGGCGATTTCCGAGACGGTAATGGCGCCGCTGTCCCCGCTCTCCAAAATGAGCTGGATGAAAGCTTTCTTAAGGGCATGGATCGACTGCAGTTTCTTCCGTTCCTGACGACGGGAAATGAGCAACAGAATCACCTTCCTATGTATGAATTGTGGTGTAAATCCATCAAAAAGGGCCGTAATGGCGGACTTCCGTCACATTCAATTCTCCTGTTTGTTGAAAGCGGTTATCTATACAATTATTATAATTTTGATATTTGATTATTAACATACTAATTTTTTGTAAGGGCCTCAATAGCATGGTGAACAGCCAGATGTTCCGGGAACAATAAACACAAATTGGACTAACGAGGAGATGTTTACAATGGCTAGACTGGACGGAAAAGTGGTCGTAATCACGGGGGGAGCGCGCGGTATGGGTGCAACCAGTGTGCGGAAGCTGTCCGCAGAGGGAGCCAAGGTTGTTTTTACGGATATTCTCGAAGAAGACGGAATCAAGCTGCAAGCAGAATTGGGAGACAGCGTGCTGTTCATGAAGCATGATGTATCGAAGGCTTCCGACTGGCAAGCGGTCATTCAAAAGGCGGAAGAGACATTCGGGCCTATAAACGTTCTGGTGAATAATGCGGGCATCGATGTGCCGGAAGTCGATCTTCAGGATGCGCCCGAAGATATGTATCGCAAAGTAATCGATGTAAACCAGGTTTCCGTTTTTCTCGGCATGAAATATGTGGTTCCATCCATGCGCAAAGCCGGAGGGGGCTCCATCGTAAATATCTCTTCGCTTGCCGGGCTTATCGGAGCCTACAAAAAGATAGCTTATACGGCTTCCAAGTTTGCGGTTAGAGGCATGACCAAAGCGGCGGCGCTGGAGCTTGGAGAGTACGGAATCCGGGTAAATTCCATCCACCCGGGATTTATCAGAACACCTATGACGGAAGCTCTGATCAACGATGATTTGGAAAGAAGCTTCCCGATGAGAAGAGTAGGCCGCCCGGAAGAGGTATCCAGCCTCGTTCTCTTCCTGGCTTCCGATGAATCCAGCTATTCCACCGGATCGGAATTTGTCATCGACGGGGGCTTGGGCGCCCAATAAGAATGGAACAGTGAAAGACCGTCCTCTTAAATTAGAGGGCGGTCTTTTTACAAATTTTTCTAAATTCCCCAATCGTGCCCGCTCTTCTTCGGCTGCTCAAGCGCTTCGAGAATGCATAGTTGGTTTAAATTTTATTTAATCATACAACGAACCGCACGAGTGTAAACCCGCATTTTATTTTTTTCTATCTCAATTCGTGGTAACATGAGGGCAAACTAACGACTTTGGGAGGCGACGTTATGAAAGCGCTCTTTATTGGAGGAACGGGAACGATTAGCTCGGCCATCACCCGGCAACTGGCGGAATCGGGATGCGAGCTGTACCTTCTTAACCGGGGGAACCGGAATGACGAATTGCCGGCGGGCGTCCGCATTATACAGGCCGATATCAACCGGGAGGAAGAGGTATCCAGGCTGATCGAAGGTCATTCGTTCGACGTGGTGGCGGATTTCATCGCATTTGAACCGGCGCAGCTGGAAAGAGACTACCGTTTGTTTCATGGGAAAACGAAGCAGTTCATTTTCATCAGCTCGGCTTCCGCCTATCAAAAACCACTGTCCGATTACCGGATTACTGAGGGAACTCCGCTATCCAATCCGTATTGGGCTTACTCCAGAAATAAAATCGCCTGTGAGGAATATTTAATGAAGCAGTATCGGGAGCAAGGTTTCCCGGTTACGATCGTAAGACCGAGCCATACATACGACGAGCGGTCCATCCCGCTTGGAGTTCACGGAAGCAAGGGTGCCTGGCAAGTGGCCCGGCGGATGCTGGACAACAAACGGGTGATCATTCACGGCGACGGCACCTCGCTCTGGACCTTGACTCACAACAGCGATTTCGCCAAAGGGTTTATCGGCTTGATGGGCAATATCCACGCCATCGGCGAGTCGGTCCACATTACTTCGGACGAGAGCGTAACCTGGAATCAAATCTACGAAATTATCGCGGATGCGCTCGGCGTGAAGCTGCAGGCGGTGCATGTCTCCTCGGAATTTCTCGCCGCATGCAGTCAAGACGATTTAAGAGGCAGTCTCCTCGGTGACAAGGCGAACACCGTCGTATTCGATAACTCCAAGCTGAAACGGCTGGTGCCCGGGTTTACGGCAACGGTCCGGGTGGATCAAGGCATCAAGCAAACGATTCGGCACATTCTGGCCCATCCCGAATATCAGGTGGAAGACCCTGAGTTCGATCTCTGGTGCGATAAGGTGATCGGCGCACTGGAGACGGCGGCAAAATCGGTGACGGAATAGGAGAGCAGAACGTTATGAGGGTCGGCAGTTTCACTGCCGGTCCTTTTTTATTGCCTGTTCATTTTAGTTGTGCACTTGCACAATACATTTCGTCCCTTCATCAATATTAAAACAAGCGAACAAGCTATATACTGAAAGCGTATTCAATAAAAGACATGGGGGTCAGACAAATGGAACAATTTACGATCAGTTGGATCGGTGCCATTGCCGGACTAGCGATTGCCATTATTCTTATTCTAAGAAAACTGAATCCGGTATATGCTCTGTTCGTAGGCGCCATTCTGGGCGGATTGATCGGCGGGGCGAATCTGGAAGAAACCTTAAACTTTCTTGTAAGCGGTACCCAAAGCGTCATGGGGACGGTGCTCCGGGTACTGGCGGCCGGCGTATTGGCCGGTGTGATGATGGAATCGGGGGCGGCCGAGACGATTGCCCAGGCCATCGTCAAGAAGTTCGGCGGAGGCAAGGCGATCTTCGCATTGGCGTTAGCGACTATGATTATTACGGCGGTCGGCGTGTTCATTCCGGTTGCGGTATTGATCGTCGCCCCGATCGCATTGTCCGTCGGCAACAAATCGGGAATCTCGAAGCTCGCGCTTCTTCTCGCCTTGTCCAGCGGGGGGAAAGCGGGGAACATTATTTCCCCGAACCCGAATACGATCGCGGCGGCGCGCGGCTTCAATCTCGATCTTAGCGATGTGATGCTGGCCGGATTCATTCCGGCAGTCTGCGGTTTGATCGTTACGGTTATCGTTGCTTCATTGATTAAGAAAAAAGGAGTTCTGGTCTCGGACGAAGAAGCCCAAGACGGGGATATCGATACTTCAAAATATCCGCCGCTCGGCAGAGCTATCGTAGCCCCCTTGGTTGCCGTAGTTTTGCTGATGATCAACCCGATCGGGTCGATTCTGGGTATCGACGCTTTGGAGGCGTTCAAAGTGGATGCGCTTTATATTTTGCCGATCGCCGGAATCATCGGGATGCTTGCGATGGGCAAAGGAAAGAAGATATTGGAGTATTCGGCGGCAGGCTTGAATAAAATGACGGCGACCGTATTGATTCTGATCGGCGCGGGCGGCATCGCCGGGCTGATCTCCGCTTCCGACTTGTCCAACCAGGTCGTGGCGCTGATCGAAACGTCGGGAATTTCCGGAACGTTCCTGGCTCCGATCGCCGGTATTCTGATGGCGGCGGCCACGGCTTCCACATCGACGGGCGTTATTTTGGCGACGGGCTCGTTCGGAGAGGCGATCCTGAATATGGGGACCGCACCGCTTGCCGCGGCCGCGATGGTTCATACCGGGGCGACCGTAATCGACTCGTTGCCGCAGGGCAACTACTTCCACGTCACGGCCGGGGCGATGAAGATGAGCATCAAGCAACGGCTCGGGCTCATTCCTTACGAGGCGATCGTCGGCGGAACCATGGCGATTGTGGCGACGCTGATCTACGGATTTTTCCTATAATACACAACTAATACACAACATGGGGTGAGAGAAGATGAAGGAGACGACATTTGTACTGGCGCCGGATTCTTTTAAAGAGAGCATGACGGCAAAAGAGGTTTGCGTGGCGATGGAAAAAGGACTGCGCAAAGTCTACCCGGAGGCCGAATATATCCATGTTCCGATGGCCGACGGGGGAGAGGGGACGGTGCAATCCCTCGTCGACGCTTCGGGCGGGCGGATCTTTACGAAAGAAGTGACCGGCCCGCTCGGACAGCCGGTTACCGCGAAGTACGGCATTCTTGGCGACGGGACGACCGCGGCCATTGAGATGGCGTCGGCCAGCGGGATTCACCATGTCACGAAGGAAACGAAAAATCCGCTGATTACGACGACTTACGGAACGGGAGAACTCATTCGCCAATGCTTGGATAAAGGGATCAAGAAGATCATTATCGGCATCGGCGGCAGCGCGACGAATGACGGCGGCACAGGCATGGCCGAAGCGCTGGGCGTCAAATTCCTCGATGCGGCGGGAAATGTGCTTCCACGCGGCGGAGGCAGCCTGGAAAAGCTGGCGACGATCGATGTGTCCTCTGTCGATCCCCGCTTGCAAGAGGTGAGCATGATCGTGGCCTGCGATGTGACCAACCCGCTTTGCGGCGACAATGGGGCTTCGCATGTATTTGGCCCGCAGAAGGGGGCTACGCCGGAAATGGTCGAGCGGCTCGACGCGAATCTCGCTCACTATGCGGAAATCGTGAAGCGGCAGCTGCACAAGGATGTACGCGATATTCCGGGCGCTGGCGCCGCCGGCGGCCTGGGCGCGGGGCTGCTGATCTTTACCCAGGCCGTCTTGCAAAGAGGGATCGAAATCGTCATTGAGTATACCGGTTTAAGAGAAAAGGTGGCGCAGGCCGATTTCGTCTTTACGGGCGAGGGCGGCATCGATTTTCAGACCAAATTCGGCAAGACGCCTTACGGGGTCGCCAAGGCCGCCAAAGAACGCGGCAAGAAAGTTATTGCGGTGGCAGGCTATATCGGAGAGGGGATCGATACCCTCTATGGAGAAGGCTTCGATGCGATCTTCGGCATTGTCCCGGGCGCGGGCGAGCTGGAGAAGGTGCTGGCCGCAGGGCCGCAAAACGTGGAGCGGACCTGCGAGAATATCGCCAGAGTGCTTAAATTTAGCGAATAACCTAGTTGGAAGGCGACCTCGAAATCTTCGCTTCGGGGCCGCCCTATTTTATTTATATAGGGACAACAGATCATGGGTAAGCTCAAAAAGCTGCAGCAAATTCCGCGGATCTTTGCCGGTCAGGGTGTGAATCCGCTTCAGGCGGTATTGCAGCGTGTTCCGGTGAATATGCAATTGATCCGCCGTAAAGGAGATGCTGCCGTTGTTGTTAATAAAGGTTCTCAGCGTGTCCAGTAGATCCGCGGAATCCTCCAGCTTGCCTATAATGCCCGCGTTGTCGGACAAGTTCGCCCGGCTCAATTTCACCAGAAAGTCTACCTCTTCATAGTATACGACCTGTACGGGCGGTCTTAGAGCCAATAACACGCTCATCGCGGATTTCGCCTGCCGGTAGCTGTCCGCGACATTGCTTTTCAGTTTGCCGGCCGAGATGAACAGATCGGATTGGCCTTGCCGCAAGTGGGCGATCAGCTTGTCCGTTTCATGGTCGTCCTGCACCAGCAGCAGATGGACGTCTTCTCCCATATCAAAGAAGGGGTGGGCCAGCAGCAGCTTGGCTTTTTCGTCATCCGGCTTGAAATTTTTCAGGTAGAGAACCCGGGTTTTAAGCAATAGATCGATTTTGTACCCTGCGGCGGTTTTTCTTAATTTCTGGGAGTAGGCTCCCTGGTGGCTGAGCAGCAGCTCCAGAAAGGCTTTTTTGCGGCTCGCTTCATGGGCCAGATTCTCCATTGCGGTCTTCTGTTCGATCAGCAGCGCTACCGTCGTTCTGACGATATTGCAAAACGGACGGACCTCGTCCGGATTGCCGGTAATCCCGATCACGCCGACATGCTCATGATCGATGACGATCGGTTCATTGGTGCCCTTTTTTTCAAACCGGCCGTCCTCCCATACCTCCACCATCTTTCCCGTAGTCAATGCCTTCACGGCGCCCTGATGCACGGTGCCTACCCGCTCCGGCTTTCCGCTTCCGACGATCACGCCTTTATCATTCATAATATTGATGTTATAGGGAATGTCCCGCATCATTTTGTCTACGATTTCCTGGGCCTGTCTTTCGGATAGCTGAAACGATGCCAATGGAGCCGCCTCCTTCGGATGTCAAAGTTATATTGTGCATATGAATGAAAGTTTAGCCGCAAAAGGTACTTGAGTCTATCTTACCAGGCGTCTTTTTTCTGATGTTTTTCCGGCCTGATGCAGAAGCTACCGAAAGAATAGAAGTAATGCTTGAAAAAGTATCGTTAATCAGCGAAAATAAGTATAGCAACTATAAATAAGTAACCGGAGGAACTGCCCATGGAAATCGGATTAAGCACCTTTGTGGAAACCACGCCGGACGTTGAAACCGGCGAAGTCATAAGCCATGCGCAGCGATTGCGCGAAGTGGTCGAGGAGATCGTCCTCGCCGACAAGGTCGGGCTCGACGTATTTGGCGTCGGGGAGCATCACCGGAAGGATTATGCGGCGTCTTCGCCGACGCTGGTCCTGGCCGCGGCCGCGGCCCAGACGAAGCGGATCCGGCTGACCAGCGCGGTAACCGTGCTGTCCTCCGATGATCCGGTGCGCGTGTTCCAGGATTTCGCCACGCTGGACGGCATTTCGGACGGACGCGCCGAGATTATGGCGGGGCGCGGCTCATTCATCGAATCGTTCCCGCTCTTCGGCTACGCGCTGGACGATTACGACGAGCTGTTTGACGAGAAGCTGGAGCTGCTGTTAAAGCTGCGCGAGTCGGAAAAAGTCACCTGGAGCGGCAAGCACCGGCCGGCGATCAACAACCTCGGCGTGTACCCGCGCCCGGTGCAGAATCCGCTGCCGGTATGGATCGGAAGCGGCGGCAATCCCGAGTCGGTGGTCCGCGCGGGTCTGCTCGGCCTGCCGCTGGTGCTCGCGATCATCGGCGGCCGTCCGGCGCAATTTGCCCCGCTGGTCGAGCTGTACAAGAAAGCGGCGGCACAGGCCGGCCACGATGTTTCCAAGCTGCCGGTCGCTTCGCATTCGCACGGCTTCGTCGGCGAGGAAACGGAATCCGCGGCCGACAAGTTCTTCCCTTCCACCCAGTACAGCATGAATGTGCTTGGCCGGGAGCGGGGCTGGGGCCACTACAGCCGGGCGTCCTTCGATGCCGCGCGCAGCCTGGAAGGCGCGCTATACGTCGGCGGCCCGGAGACGGTCGCGAACAAGATCATTTACCTGCGCAAAAACGTAGGCATCACCCGTTTCATGCTGCATTGCCCGCTCGGCACGATGCCTCACGAAGAGGTCATGCGCTCCATTGAGCTGCTCGGCACCGAAGTCGCGCCGCGCGTCCGCGAGGAAATTGCGCGGTGGGAAGCGGAAGGCGAGCCGAAAGCATAACCCGTTTGCCTAAATCGAAGCAAAGAGGCGATTTCCCGTCAAACGGAGTTTCATTGACGAGAAATCGCCTTTTTTCATAGCGGATTTCAGAATACTTTATGCTGCAACAGATTCAGCGCGGCGTTGATCTCCTCAAGCTCCGCCTCGGAAAAGCCTTTTACCCGCTCAAGGAATCGCGATTCAATCCGCCCGAAGGCTTCATCCATCATCGTTTGCCCTTCCCGAGAAAGGCGGATATATTGCATACGCCGGTCTTCCTCGGCCATATACTTTTCGCAAAGTCCCTTCTCCCGCAGTTTGCGGATTTCCCGGCTCGTATTCGGCATCGACATATGCTGGCAATCGCTGATTTGGCTAAGCGTCACGGGCTGACTCACCGCAATGTATTCCAGAATGCCGTACTGCACCGGCGTAATCTCCTCCGGCTTGATGCCCTTGGTCATCTCGTGTTTGACCTGATGCACCGACGCCGTAAAGGCGATAAATTGCTCAAAAAGCGAATGCTTGTTCACCGTACCACCTCATCCCCACAATAGCAAAATCATTATCAAATAACAATTATCATTTGACAACAAAATTTCAATCGGCTATAGTTTGCTTATCAAATGATAAGTAAAGAGGTGGCGAGAATGAACCTGCTGGTAATTTACTGTCATCCCAATCATCAAAGCTTAAATTATGCTTTTTTGCAAAAAGCGTTGCAGGGCAGCGGAGAGAATTCCTCGGTCTCGGAGGTACAGGTCCTGGACTTATATGCGGAATGGTTTGATCCCGTGCTGGTCTTTCACGAACACAAACGAAGAAGGGATATGCATACCGATCCCGCTCTAAAAAAGTACCGGGAACAGCTCCTATGGGCGGACAAAATCGTTCTCGTCTACCCGATCTGGTGGGGACGCCCCCCGGCGATGCTGCTCGGATATATAGACCAAATGTTTGCCTCCGGCTTCGCCTACAAGGATAACGGCAAACTGTTGCCGGAAGGATTGTTGAAGGGCAAATCGGCGGTTTGCGTTTCCACCATGAAAGGCCCCGCCCACTACCCGCTATTCTGGTTGAACAATGCCCATAAAATGCTGATGCGCAGAGCGTTGTTTCAATTTGTCGGCATCCGCAACGTGAAATTTTTTGAGTTCGGGAATATGGAGCGTCCGAAAGGGAAGCAGCAAGAAAAGCTGCAACAAATATACCGGTATTTTAAAACCTTGGCCAGGTAGCGTGCATTCTTCCGGCCGGCAGGCCGCCACTCAGAGCGTGAACCATTCGCGGATGGCCTTCCGCCGCTCCTCCGGCTGCTCCTTCAAGTGTTCCCACTCCCCGGTAGCGGCATCGTAGGAATAATCTTTCTTCCATTCGGCGATGTGGTCCATAACCTCTTTCACGGAAGCGGCGATATAGCCGACTTCCCGGTTGGTCATCGTAGGGTGCAGGGAGACGCGCACCCAGCCGGGCTTCCGCGAGAAATCTCCGGCCGCGACCAGCCCGGCGATCTGATGGGAGTCTTCCTGGCCGATGTCAAGCAGATAGTGGCCGTAGGTGCCGGCGCAGGAGCAGCCGCCGCGGACCTGGATCCCGAAGCGGTCGTTCAGCAATTTGACCATCAGGTTATAGTGAACGGAGTTGGCGGTGAAAGAGACGATCCCCAGGCGGTTGCGGCGGTTTCCTCCCAGGACGTGGATACCGGGGACCGCTTCAAGCTCCTTGAGCAAGAGAGCCGTCAATTCCCGCTCACGCTCCCGCATGCAGAGGGCCCCCATCTCCTCCTTCAGCCGGATGCAAAGCGCCGTCCGGATCGCCTGCATCACGCCGGGAGTACCGCCGTCCTCCCGCGACTCGGCATCCTTGTTGTAAATGTACTCGCCCCAGGGATTGGTCCAGGCCACCGTACCTCCGCCAGGTTGATCGGGAATCCGGCTGGCGCACCGTCTTTCGTCCATGATGAGCACGCCGCTTGATCCCGGGCCGCCCAGAAATTTATGCGCGGAAAACAGAATGCCGTCGAGCCGGTCCTGCGGAGAATCCGCGGGATGCATATCGATGTTGACGTAGGGCGCACTCGCCGAAAAATCGACAAAACACATCCCGCCATGCCGATGCATGATCCGGGCCAGCTCGTGATAAGGCGTTTCGAATCCCGTCACATTCGAGCAGGCGGTGAAGGCGCCGATTTTGATCTTCCGGCGGCCGAACTTACGCAGCAGACGTTCGAGCTGTCCGGGGTCCACTTCTCCATCGGGTCCCGGTGGCACGCATACGACTTCCCCGATCGTTTCGGCCCAGGAGATGTGGTTGGAATGATGCTCCATATGAGTCACAAATATTATCGGGCGCTGCTCTTCGCTCAGATGGAACCGGTCCTTCAGGCCGTCCGGGACTTTTAATCCGAGCAGCCGCTGCAGCTTGTTCACGGCCCCGGTCATACCGGTGCCCGCGAACAGCAGAATGTCGTGCTTGCCGGCATTGACATGCTTTTTGATGATCGCCTTCGCTTCCTCATAAGCCAGAGTCATCGTGTGGCCGGAAACGTTGGAATGCGAATGTGTATTGGCGGCGAAGGGTCCGAAATCATCGATGATTTTGGACTCGATCGGTCCGTACAGCCGTCCGCTGGCCGCCCAATCGGCGTAGATCAGCGTCTTTTTTCCGTACGGCGAGGTGAAGGTATGCCGGGATCCGATCGTATTTTCCCGAAACCGCCTGAAATAATGCTCGTTCGTGGTGTGATAAGCATAAATGCTGTTTCCGATAATGGCTTTTAGCATACCGTACCCTCCATTTGATTCATTCGGTTTAGGGTACGCAAGGGCGCCTATTCCGGTCATTTGAAATAGGCGTATGTCACAATGATGACACAAAAAAGCCAAGCCCAAATTTCATAAGCCTGGCCCTCGTATGGATTCATATAAACAGTTGGACATCGGACTCCATCGCGTCGCGGAGATAGGTCTGGGCATCGACGATCTCCAGCTCCGGGATGAATTCCTCCGGTTTAAAGCCCATAATCTCGACCGACAGCTTGCAGCCGTAAAATTTCACATTCTTCTTTCGCGCCCCTTTCAGGAAATGAATCAGCTTGGGGGCTTCGTTATCTTCGATCATCTCCGTCAGCATGAGCTTGCCCAGCCCGCTGAAGTTCATTCTGGAAAGAGGCAGCTGTTCAGGGCCTTTGGGAGTCATCCAGGCCATCATTTTTTCGTAAACCGTCTTGTCCTCTTGGTTCATCCTGTCGGGGTCGCGCAGCAGCATCAATCCCCAAAAGGCAAAGAACATCGTCACATCCATCTCCATATCCCGCGCCGCATTGGCCAGAATCAGCCCCGCCATCGCCTTGTCGTATTCCCCGCTAAACATAAGCAGGCTCAGTTTTTTCTCCGCCATAGTATGCCTCCGTATTCGGATAATGCCGTTAGTATGGTTCCGAAACGGAAGGGATATGCTAGGGCTTTTCGGTGCACCGCCGATGCTGAAAATCTGCACGACAGTCAAAAGAAACGCCCGGCGGATCTGTCCAAACTGAAAGGGATCGTAACGATGGGCGCCCCGCTGGAACGGGAAGACTGCATTCAATTCCAACAAACGCTGACTACGTCAATAATCCGGGAGAAGGCGAAAAGGTCTTCTATAAAGGCTGGATCTACATCGGAGATATGGCGACTTGGGACGAGAATGAATTTGTGACCATCGTCGGACGCAAGAACGATATGATCGTTTCTTCCGGCGATAATATTCACCGGGTGCAAATCGAAGAAATCCTGAACCAGCATCCGAAGGTGAAGGAATCGGTTGTCGTAGGCGTTCCCGACGAACTAAGGAGCGAAGCGGTCGTCGCCTATATCATCAAAGACGATCCGGCTCTTACCGCCAGAGAACTGAACAAATACTGCAGCAATCATCCGATGCTGGCCAGCTACAAGAAGCCGCGATACTACCGCTTCATCGACGAGCTGCCTTATACCGGTAGAGGACCGGCAAGCGGGATTGTTTGAAAGATAACCGAAATGGATAAAGCCTTAGCCCGCAATCAGCCGGGCTAAGGCTTTTTTCATCTCACTTCTTTATGTTTTACGGCAATAGTTCAAAGGAAGAAATAATGGTCTTTACATCCTCGAACATAGAATTAAAATTTTGCACGTCGTTTTCATCGTTCGGATCGTATTGAACATCGGTAGGGAGATGGAAAAAGTAAACATTGCCTTCCAGCTCGCCAAGTTTTTTTATCACGGGGATATTTTCAATCATATTATTACTATTGGATTGCCAGGACTCTTCAGGCCATACGGAGAGGGTGAAGAGGATGCCGCTACTTGTCGATGATTTGTTAATAAAATGGAAATTATGGTGATTCGGCGCTTCCCGGCGAGTCGAATCCATGACTTCATATTTTTCTTTCCAGCTTACGGGGAGGGATAAGGTAAAGTGAAAAGAATTATTTCTGTAAACGATGACATTCTCATCGCGATTATAGAGCTGTTTTACGGAAGAACAGGGTTGTAGTAAGGAAAACTTCTGTTTATATATCTTGATCAAAGAAACCGCCTCCGCACGCGACAATGTATCCTCCTTGCCATACCCCGCTACAGTCTTTGCGGTTTTCCCCCCAGCCAAGCCGATATCAAGAAGATATTGGACGGATTCGTCGATGCCGTAATTTTTCCCGGTTGCATTGGCAATAAGCTGTGCGGCCATCCCCCTGGATAGGGGCGGGTTAGAAGGCGATATATGCCATCCAAGTCTTTCTGCATAATTTACATAGGCACTATCCCATGGGAGGGTTGGATCGGGTTGGAAATCGGACGGTCCGAAGGCTCTGATTAACATAGCCAGAAATTCGCTTTGTTTGACCGTTTGGTCAGGTCTGAACTGGTCATCGGAATAGCCCGTCACCACTTTGTTTTCGATGGCCCACTGAATACCTTCGTACCCCCAATAAGATGGAGAGACATCCTGGAACAAGACCTTGCCGGCGAACACCGGACCTGCATTTAAGCCAATCATGACAGCCGATATGAGAGTGATGAGCCAGAACTTTTGATTTATTTTCATAAGACCGCTCCTCATCCTGGGGAAAGTTAATTATTAACATTTCATACATACTATATCTCTTGTCAATTCACAAGGCATTCGACAACAAAATCAAAAAAATACCCTATAACATTCTGGAGCATGTTATAGGGTGCAATGATAGCTGCTTTAAAACACTCTGCGTGCCGTAACGAACCGGTCCTTCCATTGTCCGTCGAATTCCTCGATATGAACGCCGAGCGTCTTCGAGTAGGTGTGCAAAATCCGGTTGTCGCCCGCATAGATCGCCACATGACCGATATCCAGGCCACGTGCGCCGAAGAACAGCAGGTCGCCTTTTTGCAGCTCGTCGATTTTGACTTCTTCACCCTCTTTGGCCTGGTTATAGGATACTCGCGGCAAATCGAGCGACAGGATGTCGCCGAACACGCGTTTTACAAACGAGGAGCAGTCGAAGGTGTCCGTCTGATCCGGCGAGGCGCCGAATTCATAAGGCGTGCCCGCATAGGTCATTCCGTAGGCAATCAGCTCATCCGCCTGCCGTTCGCGAAGCGAAGCGCTGGTATAGTCGGTATATTTGGGCTTGGCCGAAATATATCCGGTGCGGCTGTCAGCGGTACGGACCTCCAGCCAGAAAGGCCCGGCTTCGCGGATGACATGGACTTTGCCGCCTGCCGGCAGCATGTCTCCGGCGGTTTCACTTTCGGCGTCGGGCTCGCTGCGCAAATTGACTCCCCAAAGAACGGCCGTTTCATAGTCGATACTTGTTGTAATTTGAACCATGCGATTAGTGGCGTCCCACTTCACCGTGCTTCCCAGCGCTTCACTGATAAAACGCAGCGGTACCAAGGAATATCCGTCTCTAATTTGGCCGGGTTCGGTCAGGTCCATGGTTTGGCCGTTTAACTCGGCGGTTAGTGCGCCGATGCGATAGGTCAGCGTTGTGGCGCCCTTGGTTGCCTTGGCCGTCTTGCTGTCGGCATCCCAGGACAGATCGGCGCCCTGCGCTTCAAACAGCCCGCGCATCGGAACGAGCACCGTCCCGTTCACGATCACGGGCTCGGTCTCCGGCTGCATCCGCTGTCCGTCCAAATAGATGGACACCGGATGCAAAGCCGATACGGCCTGAGATGCGGCCGAAGCGGAATCGGCATAGGCCGGAGCGGAATAGAGCAGGGAGGCGCTTAACAGGGAGAGAATCGCGCCTTTGGATGTAAGTTTATTCATGTTGTTATCACACCTTGCTGTAAGTTTATACACTCCATTGGACGAAAGCCGATAGGGATAGTTGTGTGCCAATTTTTGGACTACGGCCGGTGATGAGGCAATATAAGGACGGTTCCCAATAGGATAAATGACATTCTCGACGGGCATGTTACATACAACAAAGGCCGAGGGAGTGAAGCGAAATGTCCAGAAGGAACAGAAAATATGCGGTTCCGGGTGTGGAGCGCGGCATGCAGTCCTTTAAAGCCGAAGTGATGAAGCGCGAAGGATACGACGTCGACCCGAATCACCCGGACGATGTGAAATATGAGGTGGCCAAAGAGCTCGGTGTCCCGCTTAAGCCGGGCGGCAACGGTAATTTGACCACGGAATCGGCCGGACAGATCGGCGGGAAAATCGGCGGATCGATGGTCCGCGAGATGATCCGGCTGGCCCAGCAGCAGCTTTCGAACCGGAGCGAATAACTCCCATCCATTCGTAACTGTCAAACGCAAATAACCTCGCCGGATGCCGCTTCCGGCGGGGTTATTTTTCAACGCCTATCCAAATCCGCGTCTAACGTCCGATTTTCCGTCTGCCTCGGGATCTTTTGATGCCTTTGCCGTAGAGATTTTGATGGCCTTGCCGCCCGCCCCCACGCTTTGCTGCTGCTTCGTCAGCGATGATAGGATCGTGCGTTGTTGCCGGCCGCGCTGCTTCGCTCCGCTCCGCTGGGGTACGGAAAATAAGGCCGGCCATGAATGAAGTATATAGAGGATTGTCCAAAATATAGACGTTAAAATTTAACCCAAAGGGTGGTCGCTTGATGATGACGAAGTTTTTGAAATTTATGCTGGTGTGTCTGCTTCTTGTCGGGGTTGCGGTACCGGGGAATGCCCAAGCCGAAGAAAAGGGAAAGCCGTCCGCCAAAGAAGGTGCCTGTATAAGTCCGGCGGCGCTTCAACTCTCCAACGAGATGAGAAAGCTCTGGATAGAACATGTGTTATGGACGCACGGCTATATTGTCAGTGCGGTGGACGGCCTGCAGGATCAGGGCCAGGTGTTGGCAAGACTGCTGAGAAATCAGCAGGACATTGGCAACGCCGTTAAGCCCTATTATGGGGAAGCAGCCGGGAATCATTTGGCGAAACTGCTGACCGAGCACATAATCATTGCCGGGAAAATCGTGGACGCGGCGAAAGCCGGGAATCAAAAAGAAGTAGATAAGCTAAACAAAATATGGTTCCGCAATGCGGACGAGATTGTGAAATATTTCAACAAGTTAAACCCTTATTGGACGGTTAAAGAACTGCAGCCTCTGTACTATCGTCATCTCCAATTGGTGACGGACGATGCCGTAACCAGAATAAAAAAAGATTGGGAGGGCAATATCCGGGCCTTCGACCAGGGAAGAGACCACATTACTTTGCTGGCCGACGCTCTGACACGGGGACTTATTGCGCAGTTTCCGGACAAGTTTAAATAAAGGCGGCGTTCGCCTCAAAGGGGGCGGCCCGGCAAGCGAAAGCTGGCCGGGCTCTTCATTTATCCGGTTAAATCAGGTTCCAGTCCCGTGGTTCCTCATGATAGATGGAGATCAATATCTTCGCGATCCCGTCGCCGATGTTTCTGACTTTATGCGGGGTGCACGCGTTCCAGATGAATGAATCGCCTTCTTCAAAAACCGAGCTGTCCTCCCCCTGTTCGGCATAGATTTTGCCCTGAAGCACCAGGTGAATTTCTTCGCCTTCGTGGGCGTGCGGAAGCTCGCCGGTCGATGACCCGGGCGGAAACTCGACGATCATCATCCGCATATGCTGTGATTCTCCCAAATGGGACACTTTCAGCCGTTCCGGTCCG
Source organism: Paenibacillus haidiansis (assembly GCF_036553665.1). Lineage (NCBI taxonomy): Bacteria > Bacillati > Bacillota > Bacilli > Caryophanales > Paenibacillaceae > Paenibacillus > Paenibacillus haidiansis. The sequence goes on from NZ_JAZHPZ010000005.1 coordinate 260,830, forward strand.
CTGGACGTTTCGCGGCGCTCCTGCTTGCGGACGATGCGCATCCGGTCTTCCTTCTTCAGCAGCAAATACGCCAAGGGGACTTCCAGGGCCTGTGCGATACTTTCCAGCGTGGCGATGGAAGGCGAGGTTTTGTTGGTTTCCACCTGACTCATAAAACCTTGGGATAGCCCCGTTTTTTCACAAATTTGAGCGATGGTGATATTTTTACGTTTACGGATCGCGCGTACGGTTGAGCCAATATCCATAGGTAAATCCTCCCTAACCGGCTTGAATACATATATTAGTAATATAAAATATATTTTCATAATATCAATATTTTTATTGACAATCCAGTGCATCTCTTGTAACTTAGTTTGCATAAATAAAAAATTTATATTACTTATATTTGAAAGGAGAAGCTTTTCATTATGAATATAAAATTGGCGTCAACGATTTTGCGGGTGGTGCTGGGCATTATTTTTCTGGCGCACGGGATCGACAAACTCAGAATGGGGCTGGGAAATGTGGCCGGTTGGTTTGAAAGCATTCATGTTCCCGGGTTTGCCGCCTATTTGGTCGGTCCGATCGAATTGCTTGGCGGTCTGCTGCTCATTATAGGCTTGTTTACGCGGTATGTCTCGGCTGTATTGGCGGTCGTGATGCTGGGGGCGATCTTCACGGCAAAACTGTCTGTCGGTCTCTTGGGCAACGGCGGGTACGAGCTTGATCTCGCGCTTCTTGCGATCGCGGTATTTTTGGTCTTGGCCAATCCGGAGAGTTGGTCGCTGGATCGTTTGTTCCGTGAAAAGGGAGCGCCTAAGCGATGATGCCCGCTTATTTTCTGGCGCACGGAGCGCCGTCGCTGGTGATCGAAGATCATGATTATTCGCGGTTTTTGCGGCAATTTGCCTCGTCGCTGCCGGTAAAGCCGAAGGGGATCGTGATTTTCTCGGCCCATTGGGAAAGTGCGGTGCAACAGGTGAGCTCCGTGGAAACTTACGAGACGATTTACGATTTCTACGGCTTCCCGGATGAAATGTACCGGATGACCTATCCGGCGCCCGGCGACGCCGCTTTAAGCCGGCAGGTATCCGCCATGCTGGACGGTGCGGGCATTCCGAATCGTCCGGATACCGGGCGGGGGCTTGATCACGGCGCTTGGGCCGTGCTGAAGCTGGCCTTTCCCGGGGCGGACATTCCCGTAGTCGCCCTGTCGGTGAACCGGCATTTAAGCAACGAACAGCAATATGAGATCGGCAAGGCGCTGGGCGAGCTGCGTAAAAAGGATATTCTGATTATCGGCAGCGGGGGAATCGTCCACAATTTACGGCGGATGAATTGGAATGCGGGTCTTGGTCATGCGGATTCCTGGGCCGTAGAGTTTGACGGATGGATTCGCCGGACTTTGGAAGGCTGGAACACGGCCGAGCTGTTCCGTTACAGCGAGCTGGCTCCGCATGCAGGTCAGGCGGTGCCGACGAGCGAGCATCTTGTGCCGCTGCTGATTGCCATGGGCAGCGGCGATGCCGACCGCAAGGCGCGGCTGCTGCACCAGAGCTATCAATGGGGCAGCCTGAGTCTGAGCGCCTGGCAGTTTGATTAAGAGGTTGTCCCAAGCGACGGCGGCTTGGGGCAGCCTCTTTTGCTTGTCGAGCGGTTCTATCCTATTTTCCGGCAAATGCAGTCGACCGTGTGGTCGTTCACCATGCCGGAGGATTGCATAAACGCATAAATGATCGTGGAGCCGACGAATTTCATACCTTTCTTCTTCAGGGCTTTGCTCATGGCGTCGGAAAGCGGAGTGGACGCGGGAACATCCGAGGTGCGTTCACGGTGGTTATCGATCGGCTTTCCGTCCACAAAGCTCCATAGGTAGTCCGCAAAACTGCCTCTTTCTTCAACGATGCCGAGATATACCCGCGCGTTGGTAATGACGGCTTGGATTTTCAAGCGGTTGCGGATAATGCCCGGGTTCTGCATCAGTTCCTCCACTTTGTCGGGGCCGTATTCCGCAATGACCCGCGGATCGAAGCGATCGAAGGCTTCGCGGAAATTCTCGCGCTTCTTCAGAATCGTAAACCAGCTCAAGCCAGCCTGCATTCCTTCAAGCATCAGCAATTCGAACAGCTTTTGATCATCGTAAAGCGGTTTGCCCCATTCTTCGTCATGATAGGCGACATATAGCGGGTCCGTACCGGCCCAAGAACAGCGGGTTACATTCTCTTGCAACGAAGGCACGCTCCTTTTCGAACATTTGTTTGCGTTTTTGATAACTCTATCTTACAGCATTCCGGAAAAAAAGAAAATCATCCAAATCCAAACAAATAGGGCCGGCTCCATCATGATTTCCATGACAGGAGCCGGCCTTTTTTAGGCTGCCGGATTAATTTAGAAGAATTTCAACAGTTCATCCTTCACGGCGTCGTTCGAACCGCTGACCAGCTTCTGATGCTGCGGCTTGTCGAACAGAGCCTTGATTTGCGGCGGGAAGGTCTGTTCGATTTGAATCAGCTCGATCGCCTCGTTAAACTTGGCCGGGTGCGCGGTCGCCAAGGCGACGGTGACTTCGCCCTTGGCGGTGAATTGGGCCGTGGCGGCTACTCCGCAGGCGGTGTGCGGGTCGAGCAGATAGCCGTAGTCGTCGTGGACCTGCCCGATGGTGGCCAGGCAGTCATCGTTCTCTACGGCGGCCGAGGCAAAATCGCCCTGCACCTGCGCCAGCTCCTCGCCGGCTACGGCGATCCGGCCTTCCTTCCGGAAGCCGTCCATCAGGGCGGCGACCGTTTCGGCGTCTTCGCCGTTCAGATAATACAGGTAGCGCTCGAAATTGCTGGCGACCTGGATATCCATCGACGGGCTGTAGGTCATATGGAATTCGCCCGGCTGGTATACGCCTTCGTTCACGAAGCGCTCCAGAATGTTGTTCTCATTAGTGGCGAGAATCAGCTTGCCCACCGGCAGGCCCATTTTCTTCGCCAAATAGCCCGCGAAGATATCCCCGAAATTCCCGGTCGGAACGCTGAAGTTGACTCCCCCGGCCACAGCGCCTTGATCGGCCAGCCGGAAGTAGGCGTAGAAGTAGTATACGATTTGCGCCAGAATGCGCGCGAAGTTGATGGAATTGATCGCCCGCAGGTGATACTCCTGCTTAAACGCCACGTCTGCGAATAGTTCCTTGATAATCCGCTGGCAGTCGTCAAAATTGCCGTCGACCGACAGATTCAGCACGTTGGCGTCATTCACCGTCGTCATTTGCAGCTCCTGCACTTTGCTGACTTTGCCGTGCGGATGCAGGATACAAATCTTGATTCCTTCCTTGCCGCGCACGCCCTCGATCGCCGAAGCGCCCGTATCGCCGGAGGTGGCGCCGAGGATATGGATGATCGATTTCTTCTCGCGGGAAATATAAGAATAAAGATTCCCCAGGAATTGCAGCGCGATATCCTTAAAGGCGAACGTCGGTCCGTGGAACAGCTCCAGCACGTGGAGGTCTTGCTTAATCCGGCGGAGCGGCGTCACTTCCTTGTCGCGGAATGTCCGGTAGCTGTCGTCCACGAGCTTCTTAAGCTCGCCGCGCGGGATTTCCCCGTCAATGTACAGCGAGAAAATTTCCAGGGCCAGTTCCGGATAAGAAAGCTTTTGCCACTTTGCCAGCGTGTCTTCCGATACTTGCGGGATAACCTTCGGAACGAGCAAACCGCCGTCGTCGGCCAAGCCCATCAGGACCGCGTCGATAAAGCCGATGCCCGCCACTTTCCCCCTAGTGCTGATGTATTCCATAACGATCCCCTTTGCATACAATGATTTTCAATCATTGTAACAAAAAACGTTACTTTTCAAAACTGTTTCCCGGCATTTTTATTTGAGGATATCGTCGATTTGCCGCATTTGTTCCGCCGTAAGCGGGCCGTAGTCCAGTGCCCTTACATTCTCCGTAATTTGCCGCATCGAGCGGAACCCCGGAATCGGAACTGTGTTTCCGCTTCTTGCCCACAACCAGGCCAGGGCTCCCTGGGCAAGCGTTCTTCCTTGGGAGGTAAGAATCTCCTTAATCGCTTCAAGTTTATCTACTAAGACCGGAGAAGGAACTCCTTCCCGGAAATAGGCCAACCAATCGGGGGTGTTCTTTCCCCGGATGTCCTTCGGATCGGAGATGGCGGTTCCGGCGGAGTATTTTCCCGTCAAAAGCCCCATGGCAAGCGGCCCCCGATTGATACTCGTCAATTGATGGGCCTCGCAGATCTCCAATACCTCGGAATTGTCATGAAACAGATTCAACTCATGCTGAATCGCTGCGCAGTGCGGATATGACGCAAAAATTTCGGCACGGTCCGCAAAATCCGTAGACCACCCGTAGCTGCGTATCTTGCCTTCCGCCACCAGATCTTCGAGCACCCCGGCCACCTCGGGAGCCAGCTCGGCGGGGTAATCGTTGAGGTGAAACTGATACAGATCGATATAGTCGGTGTCCAGCCGTTTCAAAGAAGCTTCGCACGCTTGTCTGATATAGGATCCGGCCGCATTGGATCCCGTCGCCTCTTTTGTCGCTTCATTAGTGACATTCCCGAATTTGGTGGCGACCACGACCTTATCCCGCTTGCCCAGGATGGCCTTGCCGACGATTCTTTCACTATGCCCGGCGCCGTAGTTGTCCGCCGTATCGATGAGCTGTACCCCTTGATCGATCGCGTACTGAAGTGCGCGGACGGATTCGGCATCGTCCACTTCTCCCCACCCGTATGGGTTACCGCTTTGCGCGTCATGCCAAGGGCCGCCGATCGCCCAGCATCCGACCCCAAGGGCCGGGATTTCGATCCCGGTTTTTCCAAGTTTTCTTTGGATCATATTGTAACAACTCCCTTTCTCCAAGTATTTACATTCAGTATAATGGTGGAAATTGGATTAATATAGGTCCGATTTCTGATAGATTTCAGGAACCAATTTGGAGGAGAACGCCTGTGTTCGGATTTAAAATGAACCCGTCGGAAGGTTCGGCGATGAGGCAGCTGTGCGCCCATTTGCGCGCCAAAGTGGAAAGCGGGGAGCTGGCGGCCGGCATGCGCATGCCCCCGACGCGGATTGCGGCGCAGGAACTGAATATCGCAAGGAATATCATCGTCGAAGTTTACGAGCAGCTGGCGGCCGAAGGTTATTTGGAAACCCGGATCGGCTCGGGAACGTTCGTCGCGTCGGGAGTCGGAGAGCGGACGAGTTTAGGAGAGGAGTGGACGTTCCATCATTTAACTTGGGAAGCGGCTTTTAATGGCAGCGGATTCCGGACGGAAGAGGGGATGATTGATTTTACCGGGGGCACCCCCGATTTGCGTTTATTTCCGCGGAAAACATGGGGGAGATATTTGCGCGAAGCGGTGAACACCATGGATGAACAAGGGTTCGATTACGGAGACCCCCGCGGCGACGCGAGCCTTAGACGTGTCCTGGCGGACTATTTGTTTCGCGCCAAAGGCATCCGGGCCAACCCGGAGCAAATCGTCATCGTTTCCGGTACGTCGGAAGGCTTGCTGCTGATCGCGTCGGCCTGCTCGGACCGGTTCCGCACGGCCTATGTCGAAGATCCGACGATTGATTTCATCCCGGGAGTTTTGCGGCGTCTTGGCTATGCGCTTCACCCGGTCGGCGTGGACGGACAAGGAGCCGATATCGGGCAAATCGGACCGAACGATCCGCCGGGTTTGCTTGTACTGACTCCATCGCACCAGTATCCGACCGGGAGTGTCTTGTCGATACAGAGGCGAAGGCAAGCGGTACGGTTGGCCGAACAGGCGGGCCATATCCTTGTGGAGGATGATTACGACAGCGAGTTTCGCCATAGAGGGATACCGATTCCTCCTTTGCAGACGTTATCCCCTTCCCGCGTCATTTATACGAGCACATTCAGCAAAACGCTGTTTCCCGCGATGCGGCTGGGATACCTGGTGGCACCGCCCGAGATGCTCGGTTTACTGCTGAATGCCAAAATGGAGCTTAATCTATTCACGCAAGTCATTCCCCAGCGGGCGTTGGCCCGGTTTATCGAGGACGGCTGCTTTGACCGTCACGCTCAAAGTATGAGAAGAGTTTATAAGAAAAGGCGCTTATGCCTAACGGAGGAACTGGGGCGAATCTTCGGGAAAGACCTTACCGTTTCCGGAGATGAAGCCGGGATGCATATCCAGGCCGATTTTTCGGCTGTGGCCCCCCGCGGGTTGAATTGGGCCGACGCCGAATCGTTCGGCGTGCGGGTGAATTCGTTCGAGGATTATGCTCTTCTTAAAGGCCGCTATTCGGGCAAAATGGTGCTGGGATACGGCAGACTGAACGAGGAGGAGATCAGGGAAGGGGTAGCGAGGCTTCGGCGCTTTATTTCCGCTAACGGGCCGTTAAAATGAAAAAGAACGGTCAAAGAAGTTTGACCGTTCTTCATAATATTTTGATTCCTATCGGACAGAAACCGGGATCGTAATGACCTCGCCCGAATTCAGTTCATTTCTCGCAAAATCGGTCAGACCGCTAATCCGGATTTCAAACCGGCCCGCACCCAGATCCGAAATTTTGGCGATGCCTTGATCGGTCAGGGTGATCACAAATTCGTGTTCTCCTATTTGAAAGAAGGAATCGAAATCATTTTCATCATGCGATAATTCTATACTGTCCCCGGTAACGGAGTCCTCCATAACAAAGCGAAGCTCTACGTCCATTTCCTCGCTGTATAACAGTTCGTTCGCAACCAGCGTAATTACGCCATCGCTATACGTGCTTTCGGTGACGGTCGGCGGCGTCTCATCCAACGTGATTGGAAGCGTCAACCGCTGCACCGGTTCGGGATTTCCGTTTTCGTAAATGTTGAACAGGAGAGATGCACCCTCATCAATTCGGCCTGCCGGGAAGGTCAGGTTAATTCCCCCATCGGATTTATACAACTCGATATCGCTGTCGGTTGATCCCATTTGGATGCTCCCTACATTCGAATCATCGATAATGATTTTAAAATCGGAATTCTCGGATTCGCGAGTATAAACAATATTTGTGGAGAGCTGTTCATCTCCCCGCCGGATTTGAATTAAATTATTAATATTTCGCACGTCATAGCTGTCCGTTTCGGAGATAAAGTTGTCGTCCCCGATCAAAACGGCTTCCTCTCTGTCGTTGTTCAGCACGAAGGATGCCGACGGAACAAGCGAAGCGTTCAGCGGTTTCACCTGGGCGTTCTCGAACTGCGTGAGAGCCTGCTCCAGCCAGTTAATGGCGGATTTGAGCATGTCCGCCGTCACTCCGGGATAATTTTTAGCGTACTCGGCGCTTTGGATGCTAAGGGCCAGGCTCTGAATAGCAAAAGCCGGGTACTTCCCGGTCGTATTTCCTTCTTGAGCAGTGTCGAGAATTTCTTGCGCCTCCTGTATAAGCTTGTCCAACAGCGCGGCCGGATCATCGGTCCGGTAGGTTACCGTTTCGGAGGTAATGGCCGGCGATCTCTTGCCGGAAATGCCGCGGATCGCGTGCTGCTCCTGCCGCCCTGAGGAATAGGTAACTTCCACCGATTTATCCAGATCCAGCTTATTTGCCAAGGTGACAACCACGGATTTCTCGGCAATGGCGATTCCTTTGATCGTTAGCGGGTAAGACATACTGCCGTCTTTACCGTATACCCGAATATCTTCTGCCGTGGGCACATACCGCGTATCAAGGGTTTCATTATAAGTGATGGCGATCGTTCGGGAATCGGAAAAAGCAAATGTCGGATAGGCAAGCTCCGTGTTGACAGGGTCCGTGCCCGGATTGGTCGTTCCCCCGCCATTGTTGCTACTGCCGCTGCCGCTTTTGCCGCCGCTGGAGCTGCCGGAACCGCTGGTATTCGCAGGATTATTAACTGTTGGGGTATCCGGAGTTTGCGGCTCGGTTGTCCCGGATGTGTTGTTATCCCCGCCTTCGGACGGAGCGGAGGCTTGGTTTTTTAATTCTTCGGCTTTCTTGAGGAATTGGGAGGCTACGGCCGCAACTGCTTGTCGCTCTGCGCCTCCGGTCGGATTGAATGTTCCGTCGGTGTTGCCGTGGACCAACCCCAGCTCGACGGCTGCCGCTACCGCATCCTTGGCATACGAGGCAATTTGCATGGCGTCGGTAAATTTCAGGTCGGCCCCTTTGCCGGCGGCATCCACGCCAAGGGCGCGCACAAAAATCAAGGCCATGTCCTGGCGGGACAAGTTCTGACCGAGCCCGAAGGTGCCGTCCCCTTGCCCTTTGATGATGCCGGCCTGCACGGCCGCTTCTACTGCGGCGTATGCGTAGTGCGTGGCCGGAACGTCGCTGAATGTAGCGGTTGCCGGAGCGCTGCCGATGTCCAACTGAAGGGCTTTGGACATAAGGATCGCAAAATCCTGGCGTTGAATTTTACCCGTCGGGTCGAAGGTACCGTCGCCCTTTCCGTTAATGATGCCTTTCTCCACCAGTTCATTGATGGCGTCTTCCGCGTAAGAACCGTTAATGTCGGTCAGCGTAACGGCCGCCGAAGCCGGAAGCGCGCACGCACCGAGCAGTGCGGCCGTGGTCATCACTTTGAATAAAAGTTTGTTGTTCAATATTTCTCCTCCTTGAAATATAATGCGAGGTTTCTTGTGAGTAAATTGTTTATGTAAAATTTCATTTCTATCATAATGGATTGCTAAATATTTGTAATTAATTATTTTTTAATTTATAAAATAAGAATTTTAAATAATCTCCCGACCCAATTTCCCGTCGAACCCCTGCCCAGATCATCGCATAGCATATAGCACTATCGGAAGCGGGGAAGGGCGTGATTGGGCAATGGGGATTCAGCTCGCGGCGATCCATTATGTTTACTTGGTGTTCATCGTGTTCATCCTGGCGCTGCTGATCAAGCGGCGCGATACGACGATGATCTGTGTGGCGGGCATCTTTCTGCTGGGTCTGTTGGCGACCGGAACGCTCGGCGGGTCGGTTTCCGGCGTGTTCAATTCGTTTATATATGCGACCAAGGAATTGATGGGGACGATCATGATTATTTCGATCATCGTCGCGATGAGCCGGGTGCTGATGATCACGGGCATAAATGAGACCATGATTGCGCCGCTTACCCGTTTTATTCGCACTCCGGCGGTTGCTTTTTGGGGCATCGGATTGATTATGATGGTGACCTCGTTCTTTTTCTGGCCGTCACCCGCGGTAGCGTTGATCGGTGCCGTGCTCCTGCCGGTGGCGCTCCGTGTGGGACTGCCGGCGCTCGGGGCGGCTATGGCGATGAATCTGTTCGGCCACGGTATTGCGCTCTCGGGGGATTACATTATTCAAGGCGCGCCGAAATTGACGGCGGATGCGGCCGGGCTGCCGGTCAGCGAGGTTATGGCCGCCAGCGTGCCTTTAGTGGTGGTCATGGGGCTCGTCACCACGGTTCTGGCGTATTGGATGATGCGCAGGGACATGAAGCGGGGAACGTGGCGAGACGGGCTGGTTGCGGATAAGCACGGCGCCGGTGCGCTAACGGCCGACGGCGTGGGGGAGGAGCGCGCGGTGCTTGCTCCCGGTACGCAAAAAGCGCTGGCCATTCTCATCCCGATTCTGTTTCTGGCCGATGTAGCGGCGATGTTCTGGCTGAACTTGCAAGGCGGGGATGCCACGGCGCTTGTGGGCGGAACCGCCGTGCTTATTCTGATTGCGGTGACACTGCTTGCGCACCGCAATCAGGGGCTAGAGAAGGTAACGTCCTATTTGATTGACGGGTTCGTCTTCGGGTTCAAGGTGTTCGGTCCGGTCATTCCTATCGCCGCCTTTTTCTATCTCGGCGACGCGGGCTTTACGGACCTGTTCGGGAAGGTGCTCCCGGAAGCGTCGCACGGGATCGTCAACGACCTCGGGGTCGCGCTGGCGGGCAGCGTCCCGCTGAACGGCGCCGTCGGGGCGGTGACGGCAGCCGTGACCGGGGTGATCACCGGCCTCGACGGGTCCGGCTTCTCCGGCATCTCCCTCGCCGGGTCGATCGCCCAGCTGTTCGCGGTCGCGACGCATTCCGGCGCCGCGACGCTGACGGCGCTCGGGCAGATCGCCGCCATTTGGGTCGGCGGCGGCACGCTCATCCCGTGGGCGCTGATCCCCGCCGCGGCGATCTGCGGCGTCAGCCCGTTCGAGCTGGCGCGGCGCAACCTGAAGCCGGTGCTGATCGGCCTCGGCGTGACCACGGTCGTCGCCATATTCTTGTTGTAGCGCGGGAAGTGCCCGGGCAGCACCCGGACTTCCCCGGACCGCCCGCCGTGCTTATTTAACTGGAATTCCTACAGTTAATTCCCGGATGAACGGGATAGGCGGCGAAATAACTGGAGGTTTTCCAGTTATTTCGCCGCCTTACAGACCAAACTCCGCAATTCGGCAAAATTAACTGTAGGTTTTCCATCTAATTGACCTCGAGCGCGGAAATCAGGCAAATTAGCTGTAGGTTTTACAGTTAGTCGGAGCATCTAGGTTGGTTGAAGTGCCAGTGCCAAGGGTTCGTTGAAGTGTCGGGTTCGTTAAAGTACCAAGGGTTCGTTGAGGTATCGAGACTCGTTAAAGTTACTAGGGGTTCGTTGAAGTTGCCAAGGTACGTTAAAGTTACTAGGGGTTCGTTGAAGCTGCAAAGGTACGTTAAAGTTACTAATGGTTTGTTGAAGCTGCAAAGGTACGTTATAGTTACTAAAGTTGTTAAGGTTGGTCAAACCGTCCAGGTTCGATGAAGGTCCTAAAGTTCTTTGAGGTCTCTAAGCTTGTTGAAGTTTCTAAGGTTCATTGAAGTTCCCAAGGTTCATTGAAGTTCCCAAGGTTCATTGAAGTTCCCAAGGTTCATTGAAGTTCCCAAGGTTCATTGAAGTTCCCAAGGTTCATTGAAGTTCCCAAGGTTCATTGAAGTTTCTAAGGTTCATTGAAGTTCCCAAGGTCCATTGAAGTTTCTAAAGTTCGTTGAAGTTCCTAAGTTTGGTTGAAGTTTCAAGGTTCGATAAGCTGCCAGGACGCTGAAATTGTCAGGTTTGATGAAATTCCCACGGTTCCTTAAAATGCCAAGTCCATTCAAGTTACTCAAGGTTCGTTGAAGTTGCTAAGGCACTGAGGTGTCCATGATTTGAAGTGTCTAAGATTTGCTGGAGTCTACCCAGTTCGTTGCGTCCAAAGTTCGTTTAAAAGTTCATTGAGCCCGGAAGTTCGTTGGACCCGCAGAGGTTCATTGAATCCACCAAAGTCGTTGAATCCACCAAACCGTTGCCCCCCCAAGGCTCGTTGAACTCCCCAAGTCCCCTCCCAAGCACCGAAGGTCGAAGTAACAAGCTAGTTAAAGTAATCTAACACCCCGTGGGCCAGCTCATACCGGACAATTCTCTGTCCCGTTCCGCGCTTGGCGGGGAGCAGCCAGCCCTTGTCACATAGCTTGCGCAGCATGAGGACGGCCGTTCTGTGGTCGATTCCGAAATGGATCTCCACATCCTTGGGACGCAATTGCCCGCCCACCCGAATCGCATAGCGGATGAGTTCCTTCTCGGCAAACACGGCCCGGGCGGACGGGATCCGCTCAGGCTGATACCGGCTCAGCGCCATCCGCAGTAAGGTGATGCAGACCTCCGGGTGCTGCTCCACATCATCATAAGCAAAAGAGATTACATTGCCGCCCATCGCATACAGAAAGGTTTCACGGTTTAGCTCATTGCTGTATTTGAGCCGATCCATGTCCCTCACGTGCGAAGCGTACCCCTTAATCTCGATAATTAGTGTTACATACCCCGGCAACCATGCGAAATCCGCAAAGTACGATCGCCCGCGCCAGTCCGTGATCTCATACTCCGGATGAAGGTGCTCCAAATGGCCCCGCAGCGGCCACCAAACATTGCGCAGGAACAGCTTTTCCGCATGAAGGTGGCCCCGCTCCAACCGTCCGCGGCGCTCCCCGGTTCTTTCCGTCAAGTGTCGCTCCAGCCATAAAGCATGCGCTTCCTCAAAATCCATCCAACTCATCCTTTCCGCAGCAAATGATAATAAAAACGCCCCGCCGCACTCCTCAGGAGTGAAACGGGACGTTCTTCGTCTCTTCTAGGACAAGTATATGCCAGATTACTGCTAATGGCTATACCGGTTTTGGACACCAGTAAATGTAGGGGGCTCGGGGTACTCAAAAATAACTGGAAAACCTCCAGTTATTTTTCTCGAATCCGGCTATACCAAGAAATTAACTGGAAAACCTCCAGTTAATTCACTGCCCAACGAGGAAATCCATGCATCTAATCTAAATTAGCTGCAGGTTTTCCATTTAATTACCCCCACACGCCGAAATCGGACAAATTAACTGTAGGTTATCCAGTTAATTCTTAATTTTCGGCTCAGAAATAAAAAATTACACTGCCGATCAGAAGAAGTTACGCTAGCCGCAAAGACAAACTGTGAGATAGGATAGGGGAAAATGGAGAGGAAATAAATAGGAGGATTGTCGTATGAGTCAATTTAAAGAGGAACGGTCGTCGTCAACGAACCGGTTGATCGGCGCTGACGGGCTCCGCGCTTTGGCGTGTCTGGTGGTCATGTTTCATCACCTTTCACAGACGATACAGGTGCCGCGGCAAACGGCTGCGGTGCAAGAGCTGCAATCGTTTTTACTGCTCGGCAACGTGGGCGTGAGCATATTTTTTGTACTAAGCGGCTACTTGCTGTCATATCCATTTTGGAAACAGTACATGCACGGCGGCGAATTTCCGAGCATCAAGCAGTATGCGCTGCGCCGGGCGGCCAGAATTATGCCGGGCTATTACGTCGCGTTCGTGGTCGCCATGATCCTCGTGCTTGCCCTGAATATCGATGCGGAGCATTTCTGGCTCCGCTCCCTGGCGGGCCTTACCTTCACCTCGGGCTTTCACTACATCACGTTCTTCCCCTCGGAGATTGACGGCCCGCTCTGGTCGATCAGCTTCGAAGTGTTCAGCTATCTTCTCATGCCTCTGTTCATGTACGGCTTATTCCGATTGTTCCGCAACAAGCGTTCATTTCCCGCGGCCATGCTCTACTGGGCAGGCGTGCTGGTTGTCATTATCGCGGCCAACCAAGCGGTGCATGCCGCCTTCACGCCGGACGAAGAGCTGCGCGGCTGGCAGTATGGCCTCATCGGCGGCGCGAAGTTCTGGATCCCGAACTATAACCCCGTCGGTTTCTTCGGACACTTCGCGATCGGCATTCTGGCGTCCGGGCTCGTCTGCCGCCTGCAAAAGAGCGAACGCGCGGCCAAGAAACTGCGCGCCGCCGGGCTGTTCGACCTGCTCGCCGCGGGCAGCCTGCTCGCCGCCGCCGTGTTCCTGTGGGCGATGCGCCATGAGCCGGAATTCGGCTGGAGCTTGCAGAACCAGCCGTTCTTCTTTCCGTTTTTCACCGTGCTGATCGGCCTCTTCCTGATGGCGGCCCCCTTATCCCGCTGGGTCGGCGGGCTCGTGGATAATCCGTTCTTCCGGTATACGGCCAAAGTGTCCTTCGGGCTCTATATCTGGCACCATATGATTATGAAGCTGGCCAATTTGTACTGGCTCAAGGACTTTCAGGTCGGCGGCGTCGTCCGGATGGACCGCTGGGCCCTGCTGTCGGCCGGTGTCATCGTCGTCTCCTATGGAATCGCTTCGTTGTCCTATTTTTTCATAGAGAAGCCCATTCTGGACCGCTCTCATCATGACCGTTCAGGGCCAGGGAGTTTGCGGAAAAATAAAGTAAGAAAAGTTGCTTAATTTTTGGATAAAATATGTTATTATGAAAAAAATTTAAGAATGAGGTGGTAATTACTTGATCGGACGCAGCGGTAACCCTACACTTCGGGAAGATACATTTGACAGGCCGGAGCAATATAACTCCGGAATGAATGCCATGACTATTGAGGGGACGGTCAACAAATCGTTTATTACTCTGATCATCCTACTGGCAAGCGCATTCAGCACCTGGATGCTTTATTATGACGATTACAATGTGATTCCGATGGCGATCGGAGGAGCCATCATCGGCTTTGTCCTGGCTCTGATCGTCAGCTTCGTCCCCACGACGGCGCCTTATTTGGTGCCGATTTACGCCATTGCCGAAGGGATGTTCCTGGGAGCCATCTCCGCCCAGTATGAGGGTTTTAATCGCGGGATCACCCTACAGGCCTCTTTGCTGACGATCGGTGTCTTCCTCGCACTTCTGATCGCTTACAAGACAAGGCTTATCCAAGCGACGGAGAACTTCAAGCTGGGCGTCGTGGCGGCAACCGGCGGGGTCGCAATTTTGTACCTGCTAAGCTTCATTTTGAGCTTCTTCGGGATCCAGATCCCTTACCTGCATGAAAGCAACTGGATCGGCATCGGCATTTCGCTGGTCATCGTCATCATCGCCGCGCTGAATCTGGTGCTGGATTTCGACTTTATCGAGAGAGGTTCCGAGCACGGCGCACCGAAATATATGGAATGGTACGGCGCATTCGGACTGATGGTCACGCTCGTATGGTTGTATCTGGAGATCGTGCGTTTGCTTGCGAAGATTGCCAGCCGGGATTAACCGGATAGGAACGGCATAATGCCAAATTGATCAGCAGACGGCTTGGGCCGGCGGGGATATCTCCGCCGGTTTTTTCATGCTTTTCCCTTGTTACGGTATGCCAAAGATAGCCTTCGTCAGCGGTTTAACGGCGTTTTCCGCCGCCAAGGTCAAATTCGACAGCGGAAGCTGCAGCTTATGCGCGATTGCGAGGGCGATTCCCATCAGCAGCACGAGAGCGAAGATCGTCATCTCCTTCCACTGTTTTTGCCGAAAGAAAGAAGGGATTTCGATCCAGCATATGACCGCCGTGACGAGCAGGACAAAGTAAAGCATGTTCATGAGCTCCTTTTTTGGAACGGTTTTTTGACAAAATAGATCAGCAGCATCAGCAAGGGAAGCAAGAAAGTAAAGGCAAAATCGATCGGAATGACAGTGCCGCTGAAAATGGAGAGCTCGACGATGTTGGAGAATAACAGGATGGACAACAGGTAAACGATGATCCCCATCGGAATAATAAGAGGCTTGCGGTCCTTTAACTTGAACCACTCCGTTACGCATTGAACGCAAACATAAAAAAAGATAGCCGTTTTGACAAATGCCCCGAACACCCAAAGCCCTAGCACCAGGGACTCGACCCGGTCCAGGAATTCGCCGACGGAGACCGACTGTACCATTTCAAGGGTAGGGAAGCGGATATTCTTTACGCTTACGGGGCCGAATATCGCCACCACCGAAACATTGACGATAAAAAAGAGAAAATTAACGAAAATAATCCCGCCGAAGACCGCGGGCTTGATGTTCTGCCGTTTGCGGATGAGCGGAAAAAGCACGGCCGTCCAGGCCAGCTCGCTCCAGCGGGTGGCGGTCGGAAGCATCGTAATCATGAACTCTCCCGGGCTCGTTTCCCACGTCGGAGCGACATTGTAACCGTGAGCTTGGGAGAAAGCCAGCGCCACGAGCAGGAGCATCCCGAAAAAGATAACGGGAACGAGCACCGAGGCACATCGCCCAATCACTTCGACCCCCATATATACGGCATAAACGACAATGACCAAAAGGCCCAGTCCGATCGCTTCCATCGGGGTATGGTAAAAGAAACGCGTCACCAGAAAATCGTCGAAGAATCTTACGGTGATGGCGGTCTGCATTAAAAAATAGCCGATATAAAGCAGACCTACGATCTTCCCCAAAAACCGGCCGAGGATGGAGGAGCTGTACTCTATAAGTGATCGTTCCGGGTACTTGAGCCACAGAAGGAGGAAAGGAACGGCATAAATCAACTGCACCGGGACGCCGATAATCAGCGCGGGGATGATATCGCGGTCATTGGCCAGCTCGTTAAAAAAAGGGTTGGAGACCAGGTTCAGAATAAAACGGCTGCATACGAACATCCAAAAGACTTGGTGCAAAGGGATCGCGGCTTTTTCCATGGCTTCTCCTTCCGATTCATTTCGTGGTTCCGCCCGACTTCGACGTCATCCCGGCGCGCCGGATTTTGCTGGTTACCTTGACGGCAACGGGCAAGTTGGCAAAATGGTCCGGCCAGTCCTCCTCGTATCTCTCTTTCCATAGCTTGGGGAACCGCGTATACGCGGTATCTCCGAAGCGGAGGATATCCGCCCGCAGCGCCTGGCACTTCTCAACCGTGCTCTTGATCCGGGCCTCAATATCCTTGGCCTGGAGCTCTTCCAACTGTTTGATCGTTTCCGGTTTGGATACGTCCAGCTTGTCGCAAGACACCTCGGCGATGGACGATTCTTCCTCAATATCGATTTTGATATTTAATTTACCATCCCGGAAGTAGGGGATGACTTTTGATTTGGTCCGTTCAATGTGAAAAGAAATCTTGTGCTGCTGATCTTCCGGGCAGGGCATGATCACGGATCCGCCGTTCAGCTTGCCGGTAATCCACAACAGCCCTCTGCTCTCGGCATCGGATAAGTAGCCGACGAGCTTATCTTTGCGAAAGGCCGCCGTGCCGTTCAGGCGCAACTGCTTCTTTCCTTGCGCCGGCATGCTGGTTTGCTGCGAATCGCCGGCGGTCACTTCCTGCAACCGCTCGTTGATCGACGCATCCGCATCGAGCAGCTCAAGCCTGGAGACGGGGGCCGCTCCCGACTTGCTGGATATACCGCTTAAGAAATCCTTTTGCCGCTCGATGACTGCCGCCGCCGATTGACGGAATTCTTTGACCATCTCCGTGACTCCGAGGGCAGGAATATCCTCCAAATCCAGCTTAACCGATAGGATTTCCTTGGCCGTGGCGGGAGTTACCAGGATCCAAAACGTCCTCCGAAACTCGGGAGCCCGGGCCAAGTAATCCATGACCGGGTGCAATCCTTCACGTGCCATCCGATCGCCGAAAATGATGACGTTGGTATGCCCGTAAAACAAGCGATGAGGGGAGGCTTTCGCAAAATTCCGCATCGCATCGAGTATCGTTGCTCCGGTGGCCGACAGAGTAAGGAACGGGGGGCTTGACGACCCGCCGCCACCCTTTTGCAGACCGGAAGGATTGACGATCTGGACCGTAAGCAGGATCGGCTCCGGGCCGGGAATGAAGTCGATGCCAAGGCCGGCGACAATCGCCAGCTTCTCCACCTCCGTCCGGTCCCAGCATCCGGCCGTCCCGGCCATGAGCGGCAATATTAGCCCCAGCGCCACACAACGGCGGATCAGACCGGTGAAGGAGCTGCGCTTCCTCTTGTTATGCAAGTCCAACATCCTTTCATGCAAGCAGATTAGGATTTCGGACCGGGCCTGGGGGTGTTTTGACGCTGCCGGTTGTTTGGACTGATCCCGCCGGGCCGGTTATTCATGCGCCACCAAGGAGCCCGGAACAAGACGTCCTTCATCCCTTGGCGCTTAAACGGGGATATGGGCGTAAGATAGGGAACCCCGAAGGAGCGCAGGGAACAGATATGGATCAATAGCGCCAGATACCCGAGCATAATCCCGTAAAACCCGAACACCGCGGCCAAGATCATGAGCGGGAAACGGAGCATCCGCACGGTGATGGCTAAATTAAAGGCCGGAATCGCGAAGGAGGCGATCGCGGTCAGAGACACGATGATCACCATGGCGGACGACACGATTCCCGCGCGTACGGCGGCTTCGCCAATGACCAAAGCCCCGACGATGCTCACCGCCTGCCCGACGGTTTTCGGCAAACGCACCCCGGCTTCCCGCAGCGCTTCAAAAGCGACCTCCATCAGCAGCGCCTCTAAGAACGCCGGAAACGGAACGCCTTGACGAGCTCCGGCAATGCTGATCAAGAGCGGGGTGGGGAGCATTTCCTGGTGGTAGGTGGTCGCGGCTATGTAAATGGACGGCAGGCTTAACGCGATTAACAGGAAGAGGAACCGGACCGACCGGATCAAAAAGGCAAAGAAGTAGCGTTCGTAGTAATCCTCGCTGGATTGCAGGAACTGGACGAACAGGGTCGGGACGATCAGCGCGAACGGGGTCCCGTCGATAAGAATGACGACGCGTCCCTCCAGCAATTCCGCGGCCGCTTTGTCGGGACGTTCCGTGTGGGCGATTTGCGGAAAGGGAGAGAAGGGCTGATCTTCGATTAACTCTTCGATATACGCGCTTTCCAGGATGGAGTCGACCTGAATTCGTCCAAGCCTTTGACGGACCTCTTGGATCACCTTTTCATCGGCAATGCCTTGAATATATAGAATGGCTACATCGGTTTTGGTCAATCTGCCGAGCTTTCGCGTTTCCAGCTTTAAATCCGGCGTTTTGATGATCCGGCGAATCAGGGCGGAGCCCACCCGGATGTTCTCGGTGAAGCCTTGCCGGGGACCTCGGACGACGGCCTCCGTCTCCGGCTCGGTTACGCTTCTCATTTGCTCCCCGCGGACGCTGGCGACAATGGACACCTCGACTCCGTCGATCAGAATGGCGCAGAACCCGGTCAACACCCGGTCGACGAGGTCCGGAATTTTATAGGACTCGACAATCGATGTCGTACTTAACAAGGAGTCGCGGATCAAGGTGTGCAATTGTGGAGGGCTTATATCGCCGTTTGGCGGCAATTTCCGGGCCTCCTGCATCAACGACTGCAATACTATGTCATCGATCAGTTGCCTGTCGACCGTACCGTCCAGCCATATAATGGCTGCGCGGGCTTGCTGCTCCCCGATCGTGAATTCCCGAAAGATGACATCCTCGCAATGATCGAAGATTTTTTGCAATAAAGCGAGATTCTCGACTAACGACTGCTGAAGGCACGGTTCGGAGGGGGGCAAGTTTTTACTTTCCCGATCCTCCCGGCGGCTGTCCGGATGCTTGTTCTTCAGTAGTGGACGGAGAAAAGGACCGATGAATTTTCGGCGCATGCGGACTCCTCGCTTCCCGGGATATTGGAAGAATTTGTTTTATTGTGTGCTAAGTAATGGAAAATATTCATCGATGGAGGCCGGACCCAAGCAATAATCTGGCATCACGAACTTGCTTGTGTTCATATTAAAAATTTGGGACAATAGAACATGGTCGGTAAATGAAGAAAAATACTTATCTTGTATAGTTTTTAAATAGAAAGAGGCAGGCACATGAATAAACCATCCATTTATGGATTGACATTGGATCAATTGGGCGCCTGGCTGGAGGAGCACGGTTCGAGAAGATCCCGGGCCTCCCAGGTGTGGGAAGGGCTGTATCGGCAGCGGGCGACCGACTTTGCGGCGATGAGCGGAGTCAAGCCGGAGGTCGCGGACTTACTTGCGGAGCATTTTGAAATTCAAACGCTGACGGTGCATACGAAGCAGGAATCGGCCGACGGAACGGTCAAGTTCCTGTTCAGGCTTACGGACGGTAATCTGATCGAAACGGTGCTGATGCGGCACAAATTCGGTCTTTCGGTTTGCGTAACCACGCAGGTCGGATGCAATATCGGCTGCAGCTTCTGTGCGAGCGGGCTGCTGAAGAAGAGCCGGGATTTGACGTCCGGGGAAATTACGGAGCAGCTTATGAAGGTCCAACTGTTTCTGGATGAAGCGGGGCAGGGCGAATTGGTCAGTCATATCGTCGTCATGGGAATCGGGGAGCCGTTTGATAACTTCACGCACCTGATTAACTTCTTGCGCACCGTGATGGAGCCCAAAGGGCTGGCGATCGGACCGAGACATATCACCGTCTCCACCAGCGGCTTGGCCGACAAGATCCGGGAATTCGCCGATCTTAATCTGCGCGTCAACCTCGCGGTATCCCTGCATGCGCCGAACAACGAGCTGCGCACGCGGATCATGAAGATCAACCGCGCGATTCCGATCGAGACGCTGATGCAGGCGATCGATTATTATTTGGACAAGACGAATCAGCGGATTACGCTGGAATATATTTTGCTCCGTGAAGTCAACGACCAGCGGGAGCATGCCCTGGAATTGGCCGAACTGATCGGGGACCGCAGAACGTATGTCAACGTGAACCTGATTCCGTACAATCCGGTGGATGAACACAGCCAGTATCAGCGGAGTGATCAGGAAGCGATCCTGGGCTTCTACGATACGCTTAAGAAGCAAAATGTCAGCTGCAGCATCCGGCTGGAGCACGGCACGGACATCGACGCCGCCTGCGGCCAGCTCCGCAGCAAGCAGATCAAACGGATGGAGAAAATATCATAGTAAATACACTAGGTTTTAAGAAAAAGCAGTCCGTCTCCTGAGAGAACGGGCTGCTTTTTTTGTATATATGTAAAAAATGGAAGGTAAGACCTTTAATTTGTAGTGAGAAATGTATGCGCTTACTTACTATAATTTTCTAGTAAAGGAGGTGATAGTAAGATGATTCCGAAATATGACACCGGATAAGTGATGTACTGCAAAGAGGAAAAACCGACAAGAAGTGGGCGAAGGCAAGAAGGGGCAATTAAAAATAATTGAGGAGGCAAAATACATGTTCAAATTTAGTAAGAAAATTTTGACGCTTTGTCTTGCGGCTTCAATGAGTTTTGGCTTGTTCGGAGCAACCTCAAATGCAGCGACGACGGATTATTGGCAAAACTGGACTGATGGCGGAGGCACAGTAAATGCGGTCAACGGCTCCGGCGGCAATTACAGCGTTACATGGCAAAACAGCGGAAACTTTGTCGTCGGCAAAGGCTGGAATACGGGATCGCCCAACAGAACGATAAACTATAATGCCGGCATCTGGGCCCCATCCGGCAATGCGTATTTGACGCTCTACGGGTGGACAAGAAACTCGCTTATTGAGTATTACGTGGTGGATAGCTGGGGTACTTATAGACCTACCGGAACGTATAAAGGTTCCGTGACCAGTGATGGAGGAACCTACGACATCTATACGACTATGCGATACAACGCACCTTCGATTGACGGTACACAAACATTCCAACAATTCTGGAGCGTAAGACAGTCGAAGAGAGCGACCGGAAGCAATGTCTCCATCACATTTGGCAACCATGTTAATGCATGGAGAAATGTGGGCATGAATCTGGGGAGCAATTGGGCTTACCAGGTGTTGGCGACTGAAGGATATCAAAGCAGCGGGAGTTCTAACGTAACGGTATGGTAACCGGTTGATCCTTGTTATTGCCGAGGCCGTCCGGTCCTTCAGCCGACGGCCTTACTTCCGACAAAGGGTTACTTGCCTGCATAACTACTGGAACAATGCCATTCCTAAAATGCCAAAGGAGATCTATCCATGAGAAAGATATTGGTTTTCCTTTTAGCAGCAACAATACTTGCAGTCAGCGCTTGTTCGCAACAAAAGCCGGAAAAGAACGATGAGCTTGTATTCGTCCAAGGCGGGACTTTTAAGAACAAGAAGTCTAATTACTACGGGAAAAGTATAACTATATCGAACTTTTATATCGGCAAATATGAGGTAACTCAAAAAGAGTGGATGGAGGTCATGGGCAGTAATCCCTCCGGGTTCCAAGGCGACGATTTACCGGTGGAAATGGTAAGTTGGTATGACGTTATTGAGTACTGTAATAAAAGAAGTATACAAGAGGGCTTAGAGCCTTATTACAATATAGACAAGAGTAAAAAGGACCCGAACAATAAGAGTGAAAACGATAATGTGAAATGGACCGTAACGATCAATGAGGATGCGAACGGCTACCGGTTGCCGACGGAAGCGGAATGGGAATATGCCGCAGGCGGCGGTCGGATGAGCAAGAGTTATACCTACAGCGGAAGCAACCGTGCGGATGAAGTAACGTGGTATTGGAGAAACGCCGGGGATAAATACTTATCGGGAGACTGGAACTGGCCTGCCATAGAAAACAACAAAAATAAAACAAGGTCCATCGGTGACAAGAAACCCAACGAGCTCGGACTTTACGATATGTCGGGCAATGTCAGGGAATGGTGCTGGGACTGGTATGGGGACAAGCCGGACAGTAATAGCGATGGCGGCTCTTTCCGGGTGGTGAAGGGCGGCGGTTGGATCGGCGATATCAACAGCAGCGAGGTGTCTTTTCGGGGCAAGTTCGAGGCGAACGGCTTCGGCCCGGATCAAGGCTTTCGCGTGAGTCGCAGTGAATAGGCGAATAAACGGGAACAAGACTTCCCTGAAATTAGATTTGAGTCTGGGTTACTTCGCGTAGTAAGCTAGATAAAGAATCAATGGAGGGGATTTTTTGTGCCCCAAAGACGGTTTTATGGAAATGAAGGGGGTCGACGAACAATGAATCTGGAATCGGTCATGCAGGAGCTTGAAGCTCTCAGCAAGGAACGACTTAAGAAAATGTATATATCGAATGGTGCCTGCGAACCGCTTTTTGGCGTGGCGACGGGGGCAATGAAGCCCATTGCGAAGAAAATCAAAATGGATCAGCCTTTGGCGGAGCAGCTCTACGCTACGGGGAACTACGACGCCATGTACTTTGCCGGCATCATTGCCGATCCAAAGGCGATGACCGAAGATGATTTCGAGCGTTGGATCGACGGGGCTTATTTCTATATGCTGTCCGATTATGTCGTTGCCGTCACCCTGGCGGAAACGGATATCGCCCAACAGGTTGCCGATAAGTGGATCACAAGCGGGGATGAGCTGAGAATGTCGGCGGGCTGGAGCTGCTACTGCTGGCTCTTGGGAAGCCGGCCGGACAGTGAATTTTCCGAAGGCAAACTCGAGGGTATGCTGGAAACGGTACAAAAGACCATTCACAATTCTCCTGAACGAACGAAGTCGGCGATGAATAATTTTCTCTACACGGTAGGGGTATCCTATTTGCCGCTCCATGATCAAGCGGTCGAGACCGCAAAGGCGGTCGGACCGGTGGAAATCAAACGTGACAAGAAGAAAAATAGCATCCTGCTCGCTGCCGACAGTATTCAAAAGGCGGTAGATAAGGGGCAGTTGGGATTTAAACGAAAATATGTACGGTGTTAGAAACGTTGAATGTTTATCCAAACCTTATGTGAAGAACTCTCGTGAAGATGCCTGGATTAACAAGCCCGGGCGTCTTTTTGAGTATCACCGTGCTAAATTAACGATTTCATTGGGGTAGTTATACTTCGACCAATCATTTTAGCAGGAAATACAATCATTGAAATCGAACTATAAATAAACTAAGCAAGGGCAAATTAATGGTGAGATTTATAAGGAAGGTGTAAACCCATGAGTACGGACAACTCCATTCTGTTAAATCGTGTGTTTACACGAAACACATTACGCGAAATCGTGGAAAGTAATTATAGCGATGCCTATGTAACCGCAATTCGTAGATATGTTGCCAACTCATATGGTAAGGACAACAAACAACTTATTAGTGAAATATACACGGTTTTGAAAAGAGAATACCGCAACGAATATTATTATAAAAATACGATTTTAAATAAATTGCTACTTGGTGTTCATAAGCCGACAACAACTACAGCTTTGACAGAGGTTTCCATCGGAAAGTCAAAGGCTGACTTTGTGCTGATAAATGGACGTGCAATTGTTTATGAGATCAAGACGGAATTGGATAATCTTGATCGCCTTGAATCCCAGATTACAAATTACTACAAAGCTATTACACGCGTGTCCATCCTTACTTGCGAAGCACATAGCGATGCATTACAAAGGCGCCTGGAAAACTCCCCCGTAGGCATTTGTATTTTAACTAAAAAGGGCACGATTAGGGAAGAAAAAAAACCGCAGGAATATGCCGATAAATTAAATAAAGACACGATGTTCAGAGTACTTCGGAAACAGGAGTATGAAGGCATTATCGAAAAACATTTTGGCGCTCTCCCCGATGTTTCCCAATTTGAATACTACAAGGCTTGTAAGCATCTATTTTGCCAAATCGATACTTGCGTTGCATATAAAGAGTTTATAGCTGCTCTAAAAAAGCGCGGGCAGATAGATATAGAGCTATATAATCAAATCCCCTATGAATTAAAGTTCCTTGTTTACTTCTCAGGCTTTAAAACAGACGATTACAGGAAACTTCACTCATTTTTGCAACAGAAGGAGGTTATTCCATGTACTTCCCTTATTTAAGAGGACGTCAGTTTGAACTTATCGCCATCAGAGAACTAATTGAGAAGTCACTACTTAGCAAAAATGTAATGCCGGTTGTTGAACCGGTGAAATTGTCTTCAGCTTTGATCAAAACTCTGGCATCGTTTAAGAAACAGGACCAGGCTTTGGGGCTGGTTCGAAATCCTCAAGTAGGGAGCTTACATAGAGATTTAGCCGAGGAAAAAAATGAAAAGGATAGAGAACGATTTTATGAGTTACTTCAGACATCCGACATACTAACCTTTCTTTTTGCGGATGTGAACTTAACAACTCATCTTCACGCCATAAAGAGCGAAGGAATGAATAAACGCGATATCGCCACCATATGCATCAATCAAGACTCTATTCCCTATTTTGAATCTGCGTATGCTTCGGATTATCCCCGCTATAATTTTATACGGGATGAAAGTGCTTTTCGAAGACGAATGCCAAATCAGAAAGTACTCCTTGAAGACCGCTTTCCCAAAAAAAAACGCAATGTTGACTATTTAAACCCTGAAGATGAGCATTTTTCTTCGGATCACCTTTACTATTTGCAGGACGACTATTTAGGATTTTCAGACTATTCGGTGGTTGGCGACGAATATACAGAAACGGGTTTTGCTCCCTATGCTGTTGCAATTCATATCGTATATTTTGCAAATGATAAGACTTTAAGGGTACGGCATTTCGTGTCCGATACGAACGACGACATAACAGACCCCGTCGGTAAATTTGCCGAGGCCTTGGAGAAATTGGTTGCGTGGAACCAAACCCAACAACTCGATACATATGGAATTCGTAGTCTTGAAAATATGTATAAAGACCGTTCATATCCCGGATTAGGAACAGTGAAGAAACTTTCTATTATGCATCATCTAGAGCTTATGAGTCGTTATTTAGATGAGGTAAAGTAAAATGAAGTTTTGTAGTCACTGCATAGTTGATGGGGAATTAAGGCCGATAATTGAAACATTTGGACAAGTCGAGAACTCCTGCCCTGTTTGCGGGAAAAGAAAAGCGTTTATTTATGACACCGATGTCCATTCAAAACTTACAGATAATTTCGAGCAGTTATTTGAAATTTATACTCCTGAGTTTGCGCTCCCTCACGATTTTCCTGCTGAAGAGAAAAAACTGTTAGTCACAGAATTGATAGATCGCTGGCATATCTTCAATGATAAGCTCAGTTCGACGGATGTATATCGTATTATCCGTGCAGTCTGCGCCGAAAAATATACAAGCATGCCCAGCCTATTCGATGCTCCAATTGGTATTGCCGAACTCAACGACACAGAGTTTCTCAGAGCTCACTCCTTGCTTCGTTCAAATTCATGGAATGATTTTGTTAAATCTTTAAAAGAGCAAAATAGATTTCATACCAATCATATAGAATTTACGATTCTTGATCGGTATTGCTCCTATATTCGAAAAGTATACAAAAAAGGTACTGTTTTTTTCAGAGGGCGTTTATCTACGGAGGATGGTTTTCCGGCTGAGGATATGAGTGCGCCTCCTTCAGACAAAGCTTCAGCAGGACGTGTAAATTCAGCGGGCATCCGTTGTCTGTACTTAGCAAGCGATCTTGATACGACGATCCATGAGATTCGGGCTGGTGTCTTCGACTATGTTACGATAGGGCGTTTTGAATTAACACAAGATATTGTCGTAGTTGATCTAAAGGCCATTGATCATATCAGTCCGTTTATTGAGGGTTTGGACCCGCTGGAACATGCGATCAATAAAGAGCATTTGAAGCGAATTAACTTAGAAATTGGACGTCCATTGAGAAGAAGTGACAGTATATTGGATTACATTCCCACTCAGTACATTGCCGATTTCATCAAAAGTATTATGTACGAAGGAAAACCGGAGTACGCCGGCATTGAATACAATAGTACAATCAATCAAAGCGGGCAGAACTTAGCTATCTTTTATCCGGAACTTTTTGTTTGTACGGGGGTTGAAGTGTATCATATCAACGAACTGTCCTATGGAAAAGAAAAATTGTAGCCAGTTTATGAGCGCCACATCAAGCATACAAATAATTTTATAAGTAATAAGAGCGAGATAGGCTACTTATCAGCCTTTCATCCCGCTCTTATCTGTTTTTTTGTTCCTTTATCGACTTCATAAATTTGTTTTAACTATTTTGATAAACTGGAAGGATGATTTTCCCAATGCCTTACTTGATCATCATGAACTCGTTTAAATAATGTCATTTTAGCGTAATTAACTCAGGAGGGGTCTAGCTATGCCATATGAAGTTGGAGGAAGAGCCGATAAAAGTGGCAATAGATTTGAAATTAGATGGATAGTATATCAAGTTCTCGAAGTATTGGATGAGAAATTGGATTATATAACTTTAGAAGCCCTTGGTGATGATGAGCGAGGGGTTGACCTATGGATTGGTAAAAAGAATGGTAGTAGAGAAGCTCAGCAATGTAAAGGGAGAAATGCGAGTAAGGAGTATTGGGACTATGGCACTGCGAATGCTAAAGGAATCTTCACCAATTGGAAATTTCAATTGGATAGGGACGAGTCAAATACAGTTGCATTA
Source organism: Paenibacillus haidiansis (assembly GCF_036553665.1). Taxonomy (NCBI): domain Bacteria; kingdom Bacillati; phylum Bacillota; class Bacilli; order Caryophanales; family Paenibacillaceae; genus Paenibacillus; species Paenibacillus haidiansis. The sequence continues at coordinate 287,348 of NZ_JAZHPZ010000005.1, forward strand.
GTATCCCCGCTAGTATTTACACAATTAGAGGACTTAGTAAATAGATCAAAGAATACAAGTAACATTCCTCAAGACTTTTATTATAATCAAGTACTTAATGCTAGCAAGGAATTAATAGATTTTTTTAAAAACTTTTGTAAGGCAATGGATATCGACCCTAAGGAAGATGTTGAACTAATAAAATGTATCTCGTATCTAAAAAGAATATCATACCGTCAGTTTCCGGATAGCGAACTAAAACAGATAATCTTATCTAAAATTAGCTATTTTTTCTTAGGTAGTGAAGAAGACATATATGAAACATTGATTGCTTGGATAGTAGACGGAGACGTTCTAGGAAAAAAGATCAACCAATCTGTATTGTATAAACTGCTTAGAGAAAAAGGAATTAGACTAAAAAATCTTGCTACTGACAGTCGAATTGTACCTAAGTTGGAAGAATTAAATAGAGAATATAGATCCATGTTTATTCCCTTAGATGGTGAATTGATCCCTAGGAAAGAATTTTCTATATGCAGAAAAGCAATTGATTCGGGAAGTTCATTGGTAATACACGGGAAGGCTGGAAGGGGAAAAAGCGGGTGTACAGAGGATATCATTAACTACTGTCAAGAAAATGCTATACCATATTTAGGAATCAAATTAGATAAACGTATTCCGAGTGGAACGGCAGGGAAATGGGGGGGGGATTTAGGGCTTCCAGCATCTATAGTTCATTGTATTCATAGTGTTTCTAAATTCGAAAAAGCAGTAATTATATTGGATCAACTAGACGCGCTACGATGGACTCAAGCGCATTCTAGAGATGCTTTATTGGTTTGTGCTCAGATTATAGATCAAGTAGAGAGATTGAACTATGAAAGAGAGCATAAAATATCCGTGGTTTTTGTTTGCAGAACATATGACCTAGAAAACGATAACAATATTAAGTCTCTATTTAATAAGAGTGATAAAAAAAGTAGCACTATTCAGTGGCATAAAATACTTATTAATGAGTTGGAAGACGAAACAGTCAAAATTGTTATTGGGGATCGGTATAACAGCTTAACAGGTAAATTGAAGGATATACTGCGAGTTCCAAGCAATCTATTTATTTGGAGACAGTTAGACACCAGTAAAGAATATAATGAATGTTCAACTGCAAATCATTTGGTTTCGGAATGGTGGAGACAACTAACAAGAAAATGTTTTGAAGTCGGTTTGAGCGAGGGTGATCTGAATGAAACTAAGGGGAAAATCATTAATTATTTTGATAAATTAGGTCGAATATGTATTCCATTGAATATACTGAGTGTCAATGGATCATGCCTAGATTTTTTGACTTCGAATGGTTTTTTGTTGGTTCAAGGTAATAAAATTTCATTTGCTCATCAATCAATATTAGATTGTTTTTTAGCTGATGAAATGCTGAAGAAATATTATGAAAGCGAAGATATATTAGAAGTTATAGGGCCTAAAGAAAGACAGTCTCCCGGAAGAAGATATCAGGTGCAAATGCTTCTACAGAATTTAATTGAGTTCGATAGCGGGGATTTTCTTAAAGCCGGTCAAAAAATGCTTGCATCCAAGCAAATCAGATATAGTGTAAAATTTGTCTTTTTTGAAGTACTAAATCAACTGGATATTTTAAACAGGAATATTCAGAACTATATAGTTGAAAATTGTGAAGATGAAACATATGGTACTCAAATAATTAATAATGTCATATATTCCAAACCACAATATATTAGATTACTTAGGGATTGCGGTCTTTTAGACAAATGGTTTGATACCCCAGAGAAAAAAAGTATTGTATTTAATCTGCTTATAAGTATGTCACCTAAATATGAAGTAGAAGATGTTGCGTTTATAGAAAAGCATGCCTTTAAATCAAAAGAAGATGATAGTTATTTTTCACGATGCTTTTTACACGATATCAATCAAGATACGGATGAAATGTTTGAATTGCGAATGAAATTTTATCATAAGTATCCACAAATGGCCGACACATATCTTGATTTTAAGGAAATGTTTAAGCGTTGTGAAATGAGAACCATAAAAGTGTTTGCATTTCTATTAGAGAATAAGCTTAAAAAAAATAGTGAGGATATCTATAGATATGAAGAGGGGCTATTGCAAGAGGATTCAGAAATATTAATTGAAAATGGTTTTGAAGTGCTTAGTCTACTATTACCATATATTCCGACTGAAAAAGATGAGATGTTGTCTTATAGTGATTGGTCTGGGAGATCAGGTCTTGAAAGAACATGCATTCAAGTTATCAAAAAGGCGAATGCAGCATTAATCGGTATAAATCCAGAAGCTTTTTGGGAACGGTATAAAGAATATATGGGAATGGGAAATGATTTATTTAACGAGATAATATTAGATGGATTTTGCAAGTTACCGCCTATGTATAGCGACTCAGTTACTAGGTATTTATGTAGTGACTTTGACAGTAACCTATTTGAAAAAACAAGTGGTAATGGCGATGAATTATTACTTGCCAAAAAAGTATTATCTAAGCATTCTGAGCACTGTAGCCAAGATGTTTTTGATGTATTAGAAAAAACGGTTATTGGTTACATGTCACCGCGCAGTAAAGATTTATATCAACGTAGAATTGAATTCAATAGGGAAGATAATGGTTATGATAGAGTCTATTGGAGTTTTTGGGGAGATCTCCAAAAAGAAATCCTGGAAGTGCTTCCGTATAATCGACTAAGTAGCAAGGCAAGAGATTTATTAAGTATTTTAAGACGTAAATTTCTCAAAGAACCTACTTTATATAATTATTCAGATGGACATAGCGGATCTGTAAGTTCCCCTATTTCGGGGAAAAAGCTAAGTAACAAAAAATGGATAGAGATATTGACTAATAATAAACTAAATAAAAAACATACTTCCCGTTGGAAAGAAGTGACGGGGGGATTTGTAGAGAGTTCGGTTGAAATGTTTTCGACGAGTTTTAGTAGTGCTGTCTCAATGGAACCTGAAAGAATGATAAATTTGGTGCTGTCGCATAACAGCATTTTAAATGTATATATTGACTCATTATTTAGCGGGGTGGCATATAGTGAAAATATGAATAAAGTACCACTAGAATTATTGGAGAAAATGATATTGAAATACTCATACGATTATACTTCACACAGGGCAAGTTACATTTGCACCCTTATTCAGAAAAGGGAAGAAAAGGAATGGTCGCAAGAGATTCTTGATATTCTTAAAGACATTGCGATTAACCATAGAAATCCCGAACTTGGCAAGCCAAATGTAACCAATAATGAAGATAAAGAAATGCGTAGCTTTAACATGTTACAAACTAATGCGATAAATTGCGTAAGAGGTAAAGCTGCTCAAGCAATTGCTAACCTTCTATGGAAAGATAGTGATTTGTTTGAACAATTTAAAGACACAATTGAAAAGTTGGTATTGGATGAGAATCCAGCAGTTAGATTGGCAAGCTTATCTGCGTTATGGCCCTCATATAATATTAATAGAGGGTGGGCTTCTGAAAAGATACTTGAACTTTATGAGCAAGATTATCGGCTAGCAGGATTCTATGGTACAAAAAATATGTTTTTTTTATTGTATCAGCAACAGCAATATCGTCAACGTGTTTTAGAAATTATTAAACAATGCTTCGATTCTGAAGATGAGGATTTAATCAAAAGAGGAGCACATTGCTTATCAGAAATGTTTATTCTTAAAAATGAATTCGTTGATGAAATGACTAATGTAGATACTATGAGCAAACTACAAGCTGAAGAAGTTCTTTATATGGTTATGTTATATTTTAATAAAGATGAATATAACTCATTAGCTAAAACTATCATACGAAGATTTAATACGAGTAAATTAGATTTAGAAATGCCGATTTCGAGATTATTTTATGATAATTTAATTGATTTAGAGAGAGATAAGGATTTTTTGATAGAAATATTGAGTTCTGATTTAAGTCGCAGAACGTTGCATGCATTTGTACATTATCTAGAAGAAGAATCGAGGTCAGTAATTGAATATAGTGATATTATACTGAAAATGAGTTGGCATCTAATTAATAGTGGCTTTGAAAAGTACGAACATGTTTGGGGAGTACAAGATGAAATTTCTAAGCTAGTTATTGGACTATATGATGAAACTTCTGAAGCCATGCGACCTGAGTTAAGAATGATTGCACAAGAATGTCTCGAAATTTGGGATATGATGTTTGAAAAACAAATCGGAACAGTTAGAAAGTTGAGTAAGGCAATAATGGAAAGGTAGCACTGCTTATTATCGATGATTTGCTGATCATCATGGATTCATTCAAAATAAATTTCTCCTTTAGGTTCTTTTCAGTTTAACTTATAATTTTAGTTTGTTGCATTTCCCATTAACATGTGGTGAAGACACTCGGTTCAAAGGACCGAGTGTCTTTTTGTAGTGCTTAACTTAACCAATCGCTGTAAGAAACAGCCTTAACAGAGCAAAGGCATCTTTCCGCTGTTTTTCGGTGCATTGATTCAGAGCATCGATAATGATTTCCGTTTCATCATGGACTTGGCTTTGCCCCAAATCCCCGAGAAGGAGTTGATTGGGGGACATCTTAAGCAGAGAGCAAATACCGAGCATAGTTTCAATGGACATTCCGACTTGTCCTCGCTCAATATCTGCGCAGAATTTAGGGACTCGTCCAATTCGCTCCGCAAAGTCCTCTTGCGAGAGTCCCAACGCTTTTCGTCGAGAACGAATACGTTCGCCTACGGCTCTTTTATCGTAATCACTCATGTCAAAACCTCCCTAAATCGGAGTTTTCAATTCATATTATGGTGTAGTTTATAATTGACTTTAATGAGTTATAAAGGTATTATTTTTAGTAGTTTTAAAAGTGTATGATTTCTAGTATTCCCAATAAAATTGAGCCAATTCTTGAGTTTCACGCTAACGCTCAAGATCAATCTTTATTCTTGACAAGAAATGGAGAGATGATTAAATGAACCAATGGGTGAGGTTACTTGATACTGAAAGGCAAAAGCTGAACCAGCTAGGTAACGAATCGCTTGCGAATGGAACTCCATTATTTGAAAACGATGCGCTCCAAGCCCAAAGCAGAAAAGTGGATGAACTCATAATCCAGTTGCACGAAAAAAGAGGATCCGTACAGCGATCAAGCTAGTTTGGAAGGAGGATCAGAGGTGATACAGATTCCGGCCTGGTTTCAAAGTGCGATTCAGCAACGATTGGACCACGTTTCGGCTCGAATCGAAAGTCATCCCGAGTTTCGGAAGCTCCGCGCCGAAGAGCACGAAGCCTTTGATGCGTTGTTTCTCGGGGTAGATAAATCGAATATGCCGGGATATATGGAATGGGAGGATAAGCACCTCTTAAGGCGTGCTTCTGAAAATGAACGTTTGTATAAACAAGGGCTTCGAGACGGCGTGCAACTTATGATTACGCTATTGAATGATTCGGACCCAGGCAAATAAGTCCGGTAGAACTAATTAAAGACGATCATCAGATCAAATGCACCCTTCAGGGGTGCATTTCTTTTACCGATCATGAAGGAAATACATGCACAATTGTCGAAAAATGGATGTATACATAAAAGGAGGGAAGAGTACATAAATGGCCAGAACATATAAGGCAGAAGGGAAGCAAGTCGCTTATGTGCTAAGAGGTTTATTCATTATTGGCGGGCTTTCTCTGTATTTCAGCATTCCGGGGTTACATTGGGGATTCTTCTTCGGAATTTTGCTTGGTTCCGTCATTGTGGCAGAGATCCTTGGTGCGATGTGGACACGATCACGACGTAATCGGAAAAAGCAGAAGTCCAAGACATCGAATAAAAAGAAAACTGCACAGACGGCTTCGAGACGTTCAAGTAATTCGGTTAGATCTGATGAAATTATTTTGACGAGCCGTTTAGATGATTTATCAGGAGCAGAGTTCGAACGGCTGCTTGCTCTTTACTTCCGAGATCAGGGGTACACCGTTAAGGAGGTTGGCGTGGGCGGCAATGATGGTGGGGTTGACCTCGTTATTATCGATCGACGCGGCGAAAAAACGGCGGTACAGGCCAAGTGTTATGCCGACCATCATCTTGTTCCAGTTATGACTGTACGTGAACTGGTTGGGGCAAAACGAAATCATGATTGTATTTTGTCCTTACTGATCACAACCTCCGATCTGACGCCTCCTGCCAAGAAAGAAGCGGAACAGTTCAAAGTTGACTACTGGCATGGTGGACTTGTTGAGCAAAAGCTTAGCGTGTGGGACAAATGGCAGCCCGGCAAGAAACGACGCCCGGCCGAAAAGAAAGAAGCCGCCTACCCTTCAGATATCGATAAGGCCAGAAAGGAAGTTGCTGCAACCAATACCGTCATCTGCAAATGTGGCGCTCCGATGGTTCGGAGAAAGAGCAAGCAAGGCGTTGAATTTTTGGGGTGCAGCAACTATCCAAAATGTCGCCATACCAGAGCTTTATGACTTTAATAAATCCACCGCACGTTAGGGTACCCTTTGCGGTGGATTTTTTCAGCCTTCTCCGCTTCGTTTAAAACACCTCCGCATATTCTTCAAATTTGATATTGACGTACGATAATCAAAAATATTAAAATTTCAATCATGAAAGCGTTGACACAAAATCGACAAATTGATATGATGAAGCCATGAAAGCCAAGAAACAATAGAATGGCAGAGGATAGTATGGGACAAGAGAAACGACTAACCATCAAAGAATTGGCCAAGCAAATCGGGGTTTCCGTCGCCACGCTCGACCGGGTACTCAACAACCGGGGGAATGTGAAGCCGCAAACCTACGATAAGGTCATGGAGAAGATCAAAGAGCTGAATTACATGCCCAACAGATCGGCGAGCTTCTTGTCGCGGATGAATGATTTCTCTATGGCAATCGTATATCCGGAGCTGCCGGAGTACTTCTGGAATCAGGTGGAGAAGGGCATCCAAGTCGCCGTCGACGATTTCCGCGATTACGGCCTGAATGTCAGCATCATCCGCTCCGAGGGCTACGATCTGGTGCCGCAGAAGAAGGTGGTGCAGCAGCTCATCGATTCCGGGAAATACGACGCGATCGCGCTGTCGCCGAACGATCCGCAGGAAATGGCCGATCTGATCGACCGCGGCGTGGACCAAGGGATCGCCGTCTGCACGTTCAACAGCGACTCGCCGCTCAGCAAGCGGCTGTTCTACGTCGGATGCGATTACCGCATTGCCGGCCGCCTGGCCGCCGACGCTTTGTGCAAGTTCATCGGACATAAGACGAGAGTCGGCTTGGTGATGTCGTACACCAATTTTCAAATGCAGCAGAAGATCACCGGCTTCCGGGAAGTGGTCGCGGAATACGATCATATCGAAATGATCGGGCCGCTCAAGCTCCGCCAGGAGGACTACGATTCGCCCGATGCGTTCGCCGATTACTTCCGCGAAGTGGACGGTATTTACGTATCCAGCGCCCGGCTGGACGTGGTTGCGAAATACCTGGAAGAACTGGAGCCGGAGCACCGGCCGGTACTGATCGGCCACGATATGACGGAAGAAACTTATCAATACATGAAAAAAGGGGTCGTCACCGCGACGATCTGCCAGGACCCTTTCAATCAGGGATATCTGACCGTCCGGTCGATGTTCGACCATCTCGTGACCGGCGACAAGGTCGCACAGAAAGAGAACATCACCAAGCTGGAACTGGTGACCAAAGAAAATGCGCGTTATTACATTTGAACAGCTTCATCGTAATAACGCTGTTTTTTAACCCAAAATGATGTACGTACATCATTTTATGAGTGATTGATGATTGCTTAGCAATCAAAATCACTCAGGACGATTTACCGGCATAACTGCCTCCCGTTTTCAGCCAAGATCTATGACAAAACGGCAGTGCATGCAAATATGCAAAATACACACAGCAGGGGGAATGGGTAATGTTCAAAAATGTAAGGGCTCTCATGGTTGCATTGGTCGCGTTGGTTGTGTTGTTGACGGCATGTGCTCCCAGCACGCAATCGGGCTCGGGCAATTCCGGAGGCTCCGGGAATGACGGGGACAAAGTGACAATCCAGTGGTGGGATTCCATGACCAGTGATGCCACTCAAGGCGCGATCCAAACGATCATCGCCGATTATGAGGCCGCTCACCCGAATGTCAAAATTGAGCGCACATATATTTCGTTCGCGGACATCAAAAACAAGCTGCTGCTCGGGTCGGTCGGCAATCAAATGCCGGATATTGTCTGGCTCGATAACCCGGACCACCAGGCTTTCGCCGCGGCGGGAATTCTGGCGGACCTGACCGAGCCGATCAAGGAATGGGGACAAGCGGATAAGTATTACGAAGGTCCTTGGTCCTCGACCATGTATGACGGCAAAAACTACGGCGTCCCGATCGGCAGCAACAATCTGGCGCTCTACTATAACAAAGATATGTTCGAAGCCAAGGGGCTGACGCCGCCGACGAACTGGGAAGAGCTGAAGGAAGCGGCCAAGCAGCTGACGACCAAAGATGTATACGGTTTCGCGATGACCGCGGTGAAGACCGAAGAGGGCACGTTCCAATTCCTGCCGCTGATGTACCAGTCGGGCTCCGACATCGATAACTTCAACAGCGAAGGCACGATTGAGGCGGCGACACTGGTTTCCGATATGGTGAAGAACGGCTACATGTCCAAAGAAGTCATTAACCAGAAGCAATCCGACACCGTAGTGCAATTCTCCACGGGCAAAGTCGCAATGATGATCAACGGCACCTGGCAAATTCCGCTATTGAAAAAAGAAGGCAAAGTCAACTGGGGCGTCGTGGAATTGCCGGTGAACAAGCAAGGCGGCACGATCCTCGGCGGGGAGAACTGGGCGATTACCAACGCCTCGAAAAATAAAGATATCGCCTTTGATATCATCAAATTCGCCAATGAGCCCGAACGTTTGAAAGCGTTTGATCAGGCGGCCGGACGTCTGCCGGCCCGCTCCGACCTGCTGCAGGATCCGTTCTGGCAGGACGACAAGGACCTGAAGGTGTTCGCCGACGCGATGGAAGTGGCCAAGGCCAGAGCTTACGGACCGGAATACCCGAAAATTTCCGAAGCGATTCAAATCATGCTGCAGGAAGTCATTACGGGCGGCAAGACGCCGGAGCAAGCGGTGAAAGAGGCGGGGGACAAAATCGACACGATTCTCGGTAAATAAGACCGCAATTGTATTTGCATAAGACATTAGACAGCTATGACAGCGGGATGCGCCGGGCGGCTATCGTCCGGTGCATCCCTAAACCAAGGAAATAGGGGGAGAAGTCATGTCCCACAAATCGGAAGCAAGCGGGAGCTATACGCTGTCCCGTAGAGCGAAATGGTTTTCGTCGTGGAACAATTATCTGTTTGTACTGCCCGCACTTCTATTCATGGTTGTATTCATCGGCTTCCCGCTGATTTACAACCTGATCATGAGCTTCCAGAACGTCAATGTTTACAACTTGACCGGGAAGCATGATTTTCTCGGATTCGCGAATTACATCAAGACGCTGCAAGACCCGGTATTTTATGTCTCTCTGAAAAATTCGGTTATTTTCACGGTGCTGAGCCTGGTGTTCCAATTTACGATCGGCTTTGCGCTGGCGCTGTTCTTTAATACGAAATTTCCGGGACGCAACCTGTTCCGTTCTTTGATGCTGTTGGCCTGGATGCTGCCGGTCGTGATCAGCGGCACCGTGTTCCAATGGATGATGTCCGGCGATTTCGGGGTCATCAACTATTTCCTGCAAACCCTCGGAATCATTGATCATCCGGTCAATTGGCTGAGCGAAAGCAGCACGGCGCTGCTTGGTACAGTTGTAGCGAATATCTGGATCGGCGTTCCGTTCAATATGATCATTCTGCTGTCCGGTCTGCAAGGCCTTCCCGATCACCTGTACGAAGCGGCGAAGCTTGACGGAGCGAACCGGCTGGTGCAATTCCGCCATATCACACTCCCGCTCATGCGTCCGACCATTCTCGTGCTGCTGATTCTGGGTATCATCAATACCTTCAAAGTTTTCGACCTGATCTTTATCATGACTGCGGGCGGACCGGTCACCTCTTCGACCGTGCTGCCGATCTACGCGTACCAAATGTCCTTTACGACGCTTGAATTCAGTCAGGGCGCCTCGGTATCGATGATCATGTTCCTGATTCTGATCCTCATCTCCATCGTATACCTGAGAATGTCCAGCAAAGAGGAGGTCCACTAAATGACGAAGACAAAATGGCGTGCAGCAGGTGGGACCCTCATTGGCATTCTGATCATGATCGTCTTTCTGTTTCCGGTGTACTGGATGATCAAAACATCGGTGACCCCGGTTACCGAGCTGTACCATAATCCGCCGCATATTTTGCCGGTGGCGGCTACATTCGATTCCTACATCGACAACTTTATCCGTAACCAGGATATGATCGGCTATATCGGCAACAGCTTCATTATCGCGCTTGGGACGATGATCTTGTCTCTGTTCATCTCGGTTCCCGCCGCCTATGCTTTGGCGCGGCTGTCGATTAAGGGCAAGGCGCTGATCATGATCTCGATCCTGTCGATTCAGATGCTGCCGGGGATTATGATGGCGATGCCGCTCTATATCATGTTTTCCAAGGTAAGGCTGATCGACAATTTCGCCGGATTGATCTTTGCCGACCTGATCCATGCGCTGCCTTTTGCGATCATTACCCTTCGTCCGTTCTTCCTGGCGCTGCCGGGCGGTCTGGAGGAAGCGGCCAAGATCGACGGCTGCAACAAATTCACTTCCTTTACGAAAATCATTCTGCCGCTGGTGAAACCGGGTCTCATGACCGTCGCGGCGTTCTGCTTCCTGTTCGGATGGGGCGACTTCATCTTCGCCTTGACGCTGACTTCCGACAATGCGGTCAGACCGCTGACGCTCGGCCTGTACCGGTTCATCGGCCAATACGGCACCGAATGGAACAACCTGATGGCCGTGGCGACGCTGGCGGCTCTGCCGATTATCGTGATCTTCGTTGCCATGCAGAAATACATCGTCGGCGGCGTGACGGCGGGGGCGATGAAGGACTAACAGAGAGCGGTTGGCTTATACTGAGGTTATGTCAAAGCCAAAAAAGGGAGCTGAAACTTAGTCATGTCTAAAAGACCAAAAGTATATATCGCCCGGGATTTGCCGCAGCCTGCGGCAGCCCTTATTGAAGAACATTGCGAGCCCCGTTATTGGCGGGGCCCGGGAAACATCGACGCCGCCCGGCTGTCGGAGGAGCTCGGCGATGCCGAAGGACTGCTCGTCACGGGCACGCCGATTGACGGCAAAGTGCTGGCGGCCGCACCGAACCTACGGGCCATCAGCGATTTGTCGGCCGGATACAACAACCTCGATCTTCAGGCGATCCGGGAGCGGGGAATCATGGCCACGCATACGCCGTATGTGCTCGACGATACCGTGGCCGACCTGGCGATGGCCCTGATGCTGGCCGCCGCCCGCAGAGTGACCGAGCTGGATCGCCTGGTGAAGGACGGCCGCTGGATTAAGGGTATGGGCGATGAGTTGTTCGGGCTGGATGTGCATCATAAACGGCTCGGCATTATCGGAATGGGCCGGATCGGGGAACGGGTAGCCCGCCGGGCCAGCCTCGGCTTTGAGATGGACGTGGTGTATTACAACCGCCGCCCGAAGCCGGAAGCGGAGGCGCAGCTAGGACTCGCCTACTGCACCTTGGAAGAACTGCTCCGCACCTCCGATTACGTGCTGCTGCTCACGCCGCTAACCGCGCAAACCCGGCATTTAATGGGTGAACGCGAGTTCAAGCTCATGAAACCGAATGCCATCTTCATTAACGTATCCCGGGGAGAAACGGTCAACGAAGCGGCCCTCATCCGGGCGCTGGAGGACAAGACGATCGCCGGCGCCGGTCTGGATGTCTTTGAACAGGAGCCAGTTTCCCCGGATAACCCGCTTTTGCGCATGGATAACGTGGTTACCCTGCCGCACATCGGCTCGGCCACGGCCGAAACCCGGCTGAACATGGCGATGTCGGCGGCCCGAAATCTGGTCAACGCCTTAACCGGACAAGGACCGGTGGATAAAATTCCCGATCTTTAAGAACAAGTCTTTATAAATATAAATAATAGAGTGGAGGAACAGAGATGAAATTTACGGACGGGTACTGGCATGTCAGACCAGGGGTCACGCTAAATTATCCGGTGGAGGTGCGCGCGGTCCGCACTACGCCCGAGAAGCTTACTGTACTGGCATCCTGCAAGAAAATCGTGACGCGCGGGGATACGCTGAATACCGCGGTGTTGACGGTAAACTATACTTCCCCGATGCCCGACGTCATCGCGGTGGAACTGATTCACCATGCCGGCAAACAACCGAAAGGGCCGGTGTTCGACAAACAGATGGAAGAGGGTTTACAGGTATCGATCGAAAACGGCGAGGAAATCGCCAGACTGACGAGCGGAAAGCTCAGCGTCGAGGTATATAAGAATGAAGGCTGGAGCACGCATTTCATGTATGATGGCAAGCGGCTGACCGGCAGCGGCTACAAAAGCCCGGGCCACATGAAAATGCCCAATCAGTCGACTTACATCCGCGAGCAGCTCGATTTGGGCGTAGGCGAGTACATCTACGGTCTCGGCGAACGGTTTACCCCGTTCGTGAAGAACGGGCAGGTCGTCGATCTGTGGAACGAAGACGGGGGAACGTGCAGCGAGCAGGCTTACAAGAATGTGCCTTTCTATCTTTCCAACTATGGCTACGGCGTTTTCGTCGACCATCCGGAGCGCGTCTCCTATGAAGTGGCTTCGGAGGTCGTGTCCAAGGTGCAGTTTAGCGTACCGGGCGAAACGTTAAAATATTATATCATTGGCGGCGCTAACCTGAAGGAAGTACTGAACAATTACACCAAACTGACCGGCAAACCGGCGCTGCCGCCGGCCTGGTCCTACGGACTGTGGCTGACGACGTCGTTTACGACCAGCTATGACGAAGGGACGGTCAACAGCTTCATCGACGGCATGCTCGAACGCGATATTCCGCTGCATGTATTTCACTTCGACTGCTTCTGGATGAAGGAATTCCATTGGTGCGATTTCCAGTGGGACAAGGATGTGTTCCCCGATCCGCAAGGGATGCTGGACCGGCTGAAAGCCAAGGGCCTGAACATCTCCGTCTGGATCAACTCCTACATCGCGCAGCAATCGTATCTGTTTGACGAGGGCAAGGAGAACGGCTATTTCGTCAAAACGAAGGAAGGCGACGTATGGCAATGGGACCGCTGGCAGGGCGGCATGGCTTTGGTCGATTTTACGAACCCGGCGGCGGTCAAATGGTACCAGGATAAGCTGAGAGCGCTGATCGACATGGGCGTCGACTGCTTCAAGACCGATTTCGGCGAGCGCATTCCGACCGATGTCGTGTACTACGACGGCTCCGATCCGGTGAAGATGCACAACTACTACACGCATTTATACAATAAGGCGGTCTTTGAGGTACTGGAGGAGACGAAGGGGAAAAATAACGCGATGGTATTCGCCCGCTCCGCCACGGCGGGCGGCCAGCAGTTCCCGGTCCATTGGGGCGGCGATTGCTCGGCGACCTACAACTCGATGGCGGAAACGCTGCGCGGCGGTTTGTCCTTAGGTCTGTCGGGCTTCGGCTTCTGGAGCCACGACATCAGCGGCTTCGAAAGCACGGCCACCCCGGATCTGTACAAGCGCTGGAGCGCGTTCGGGCTGCTGTCCTCGCACAGCCGCCTGCACGGCAGCCAGTCTTACCGGGTGCCTTGGCTGTTCGACGATGAAGCCAGCGATGTGCTGCGCTACTTCACGAAGCTGAAATCGACGCTGATGCCGTATTTGTACAACGCCTCCGTCGAGGCAACCAAGACGGGCGTTCCGGTCATGCGCGCCATGGTGCTGGAGTTCCCGGGCGACGCGGCCTGCGAAACGCTGGACCGGCAGTACATGCTCGGCGACTCCCTGCTCGTCGCGCCGATCTTCAACAGCGAAGGCTTGGCCAAATATTATTTGCCGGAAGGCCGCTGGACCAATTATTTGAGCGGCCAGGTCATGGAAGGCGGCCGCTGGGTACAGGAGCGGCATGATTACTTCAGCCTGCCGCTGATGGTCCGCCCGGGCAGCCTGATCGCGGTCGGCGCCAACGACCTTCGCCCGGACTATGACTACGCCGACGGCGTGGCCTTGCATCTGTTCGAGCTCGGCGACGGGGAGACGGCGTCAACCTCCGTCTGCAACACAAGCGGCGAGCTTGAGCTGCAAGTAAAAGTTGAACGCACGGGCGGCAAGCTGACGGTAACGGCCCAAGGCGCAGTCAAACCGTGGGAACTGGTCCTGCGCGGCATCGGCAAGATTGCGGCCGTTCAAGGCGGGACTTCCTCCGAAGGTCCGCAGGGCGTACGGATTGCGGCTGAACAAGGCACTCATCGTATTGTAATCGATTTGTAAGATGGGACACCCCGATTAGCGGATTTTCACCCTACCCGGACTCCTTGGAACAAGATACAATTTGTGTAAACGCTTTTCCAAAGGGGGAGGAAGGAATGAAGCTGCATTTTACCGGCGATGTGAAGGAGCTTTTGCCCGGTACCCGGGCGTTGTTGCCGGAGCTGGGAATTACCGAGGCCGAGGACGGCCAGCAAGTCCAGGTGGAACAGTCGGATGGCGGTCTGGAAGTCGGTCTTGAGGATGGCGCGGCCTACATCCGTTATGCGCGAAAGCATCAATTTTTCCGCGGGCTCGGTCTGCTGGTACAGTACGGGCGGGCCGGGAAGGCTTTTCGGATCCGGGAGGAGCAGCATTTCGATACGATCGGGCCGATGTTCGACTTGTCCCGCAACGGGGTGCTGAACATCGACAGCTTCAAATTCATGCTGCGCAAGATGGCCTTGATGGGTCTCAATACGGTCATGCTGTATATGGAAGACACCTACGAGATCGAGGGAGAACCCTACTTCGGATATATGCGGGGCCGTTATACAACGGCCGAACTTATGGAAATCGACGATTACGCCGATCGGTTCGGCATCGAGGCTTTTCCGAGCATACAGACCCTCGCGCATTTGGAGGAATTCCTCAAATGGGAGGCGGCAGCCGGATACCGGGACACCAAGGGCGCGCTGCTCGTCGGCGACGAGGCGGTGGAGCGACTCATCGGAAAAATGCTGGACGCCGCGAGCGCGCCGTTCCGCAGCCGTAAAATCCACGTCGGCATGGACGAAGCGGAGGAGCTGGGCCGGGGCAAATATTTGGACCGGAACGGGTACAAGGACCGCTTCGACATTATGACCGGGCATCTGGAGCGAGTGTTGGAGGCCGCGCGCGGCCGGGGATTGAAACCGATGATGTGGAGCGATATGTTCCTCAAGTTCGCCTCTGCGGACGGCAGTGAGCATTACGACGCCGACACGCCGATTCCCGAGGAAATGGCCCGCCGGGTACCGAAGGATGTGGACCTGGTGTATTGGGATTACGCGCACCAGGAGCAGGCGGACTACGAGAAGCTGATCGCCAAGCATAAGCCGCTCGGCTGCAATCTCGCGTTTGCCGGGGCGGTCTGGGTGTTCAACACCTTCGGCGTTAATTACGGCCTATCGCTGCGGGCGACCGATGCGGCGCTTCAAGTTTGCAAGCGGGAGGGCATCCGCGAGGTGTATGCCACGATGTGGGGCGACGACGGGATGGAGAGCAGCCCGTTCGGGGCGCTGCTGGGGCTGCAATTCTATGCGGAGCATGCCTACGCGGACGGACAGCCCGCTTGGGAGCAGGTGGCGGAGCGGGTCAAGTTCTGCACCGGAATCGACGCCGACCTGTTCCTCAAGCTGAAGGATCTCGACGAGACCCCGGGGGCGGAGCCGGGCAACGTGATCCAGAGCAACCCCTCCAAGTTTCTGCTCTACCAGGACGTGCTGCTCGGCCTGTTCGACAAGCAGATCGAAGGGCTGGCGATGAACGCTCATTACGCCAACCTGGAACGGGAGCTTCACGAGCGGCGGACGCCGGACGCCGAGCTGGATTACCTCTTCGAGGTGCCGGAGAAGCTGTGCGCGGTGCTGAAGCATAAGGGCGAGCTCGGCATCGAGCTGAAGCGGGCTTACGACACGGGGAATCCGGCCGAACTGAGGCGGATCGCCGAGGACGTGCTGCCCCGGGTCGCGGCGGCGGTCGGCGAGCTCCGCGCGGCGCACCGGACGCAATGGCTGCGCATGTTCAAGCCGTTCGGCTGGGAGGTGCTCGACATCCGCTACGGCGGCGTCATGAACCGGCTGGATACGGCGTCCGCCCGGCTGCTCGATTATGCGGAGGGGCGAATCGCCCGGATCGAAGAACTGGAACAGGAGCGCCTGGTGTACAGCTCGTCCAACCGCTTCAACCATAGGGGCGCGGGCTGGTGCAGCTATTATTACCGGATGGCCTCGCCCAACGTATTCTTCCATGTGCTGTATCCTTTCTGAGATACAAAACAAAACAACCGGACGGTGCCAGATACCGTCCGGTTGTTTATGTTAGCCGCAGCCGTACTTTGACTTAATACGCCACGCCGTTTGGCGGGATTGGATTGCCCAGCTGATATGTCGTCTCGCTGGAGTATCCCCAAACCATCCATAGAATCATGTACACCGGGGCTAATAAAATGTTAAAAATGACAAAAGCCCCGTTCTTCCCGAAAGCGTTCAGCAATTGGACCTGCCAGATGATCGCAAACACGAAACTCGCAATCGGCACGAAGTACATGAGTACCCACCACCCGCTTTTCTGGATCATCCGCAATTGCAGGATACTGCTGAGAATCGGGATGAAAGCGAACCAGGCGATGTGGTCGAGCCCCGCCTTCTTGGCGAGCGAGAAAAAGGCGCCCGCGTAAAGAAAATAGAGTGCGAGTGCAAGCAGAAAAGCAAACCACAACATATACAAAAATCCTCCCTCAAAAAGTTTGAATATCCCGACTATATTTCGACAAATTGCCCGAAATTCCTTCTTGAGAAAGGAAAATTATGTTTATAGCAGCTCCTTCCGTTTCTTTAAACGGACGTAAAGAATCAGGCTGACCAACGAGCAGATCACCGCGCACAGGCCGATGAAAGCATACCCCGCTTGCAGGCCCCTTAATAGGCCGATCTCCGGGTCCTGAGCGCTCATAAACAACCGCTTGATGCCGTCCGTAATCGCTCCGATCAAATAGTTGCCGATGACGCTGCCGACGCCCATCATCGTGACGATGAAGCTGATCGCCGTGTCGCTGTTCGACCGGTACCGGTCGGCGATGAGGGCCATCACGGTCGGGTATACCGGGGCGATGCCGGCCCCGGCGACGGCGAATAATACGGCCCCGGGTTCGCCGGCAAGGATGGCCGCAAAGGTGCATATGCCGGTGAAGCCCGCGAACAGAATGAGGGACAGCGTGTAGCCGATTTTGTCCGTAATCGGCCCGGCCACGAGCCGGGCGAAGGTGAAGCAGAGGAAGAAGGCGGACAACATGCCGGACGCGGAGCTTGTGTCCCAGCTATAGGCTTTCTCCAGGAAGTTGACCAGCCAGCCGCCCACCGCCATTTCGGAAATGACGCCGAACGATAAAATGATCACCAGCAGCCAGATGGCGGGATCGCGCATCAGCGACTTGGTCGGAATCCGTTCCTCGGCGGGCGTCTCTTTATCCGGAAAACGGCCCGGAAACGCCGGGATCATCGGAATGACCGAGAGCAGCAGAATGATCAGGTACATGCCTCTCCAATCAAGTGTATAACCGCCGATCGTCAGCTTCATCAGCCCGGAGGCCAGCATCGGCGCGACCGTGGAGCTGAGTCCGTAGAAGAAATGCGCCAGGTTCATCATCGTGCCCGTGTTCTTTACAAAGATTTGCGCGCCGAGCACCGCCAGTGCGATTTCCAGCATCCCGTTGCCGATGTACATGAGGAAATAGGAGCCGGACAAGGCCGGATAAGTCTGGGAAAAGAACATCAGCACTCCCGTGAGCGCCATCAGGCCGAAGGACAGGATGCTGACCCATTTCACGCCCCATTTGCGTACAAGGAGCCCCGTAAAGGAACAGGCCAGCAAGTAGCCCAGCGAGTTGAGGGACAATAGCGTCCCGATTTGCATTTCATCCAAATGAAAGTCGGTCTGAATCCGGGGAATAGCCGGACCTTTGACATTTTCGGAGAAACCGAAGATAAAGAAACCGACATATACGGTCAGGATCGGAAAAAGAACGGTGGTATAAAAATTTCGTTTGGTTTTCGTTTTCGTTAATTCCGGTTGCGTGCTGTTCATGTGCCCTCCGTGAAGTGATTGAATTGCCGAACAGGGAGAATCGTATCACAAATCACAGAGGGCAACCATACAACTTTTATAGATATTTTGCAGGTTGAATTACTTTGTTAAAATTTCCGGCGTGACGACCGTGTACTTCTGAATGTCTTCCGCCCGCACCTGCTTAATCCGTTCGATCTCTTTGTCGCTAATACGGTACCGGAACAGCTCCATCACGTCCGAGGCGGTCTCGCTGATATAATCAAAGCTGCTCCCGTCGGCATGCCACAAAATCGGAGAGACGCTAATGTACCCTTTGTCGATGGGGAGGTACTCGAAGGTTTCGGATTCCATCCGATAAAGTCCTATCTTTTCAACGGAGATCAGCCCGTAACTGAATGCGAAAGACTTCCCGTCCGGCGACCAATTTCCGCTGGCGATTTCAACCGGACCCTGTCCCTCCGATTCCAAAACGTCATTTAGCACAAAATAATCGCCCTCCGACAAATCAACCAGAATGACTCTTCTATACTCCAGATTGTAGACGGTTATGGCAAGCTGCTCACCGGTCGAGGACAGGGAGACGCTTTCTATTTCCGTAGGTTCCGGGCTCACTTTAACCGCGAAGCTTTGGTCTCCCCTGGTCAACGTCATGGAATCGATTCTCTGCTTACCTTCAGCCATTTCCTCGCTTGTGGCATCCCTTTTATGCGCCAGAAAGCTTACCCCGTTCTCCTGCCAGGAAATTTGGTCGCCGGTGACTGCGATCATTGCGTCCTTGTCTTGTTCATAATAAAGGGAAATATCAACCTCGCCATTGTTCGAATCGGCAGCTTCTTCACTTGCCTGATTTCCGGGGGAGTTCGTCGCGGATACCTGAATCGCAGGATCTTGTGCTTCCGTCTTGGGCTCCGCCGCCTCCCCATTATTTGAGCACCCGGCCAGTAAAGACAATACTAGCATTGTTGCAGCCAATACAAATTTAATATTCTTCATCAGTTCCACCCTCAATATACGTTTGATATAAAGTTTTTACACTAAATTGGGGAAAAAATCCAGTGCCCCCGATTCGATGAAACAGCCGCACCTATAAAAACACCCCCTTAGAAACTTCGCAGTTTCAATGGGGGTGTCGGTGATTCCCATGTAATTTGCCTTAATGGTTAATATCGCATTTGTTCATTATGAACGAGATTTGATTCTCCAGCCGGTGGATGCGCTCCTGGGTTTCCTTGTCCTCGGCTCCCTGGCCCCGCAGGGCGGCCAGCTCCTGTTTGAGCTGATGCAGATCCTCCCCGGCACTCGCGCAATCATAGTCGCTTTCCAGATTATCCAGCATGGTGCTTCCTCCTTGGTCGGATATTGTTCATGTTGTCCTTAACCTATTATGGAGGATTGTTCCTGAGTTATGCATGGAGCGTGGGCACGTTTGGTTGGGAAAGCTCATGGTACCTTGCCATGCGCTTCTCCGGTTACACCAGCCTTTTCCGGATCGCGCCGGAAACGAAATCGAGCACCGTAATCATAACGATGATACCGAGCAGGATAATGCCGACGCGGTCCCAGTTTCGCGAACTGAGCGCGAAGATGAGCGGCGTGCCGATCCCTCCGGCGCCGATGACGCCGAGAATGGTGGCGGAGCGGAGGTTGATTTCGAACCGGTACAAGGTGTACGACAGAAAGCCCGGCAGCACCTGGGGCAGGACGGCGAAGCGCAAAATCTGCAGCCGGCTCGCCCCCGAGGCGATCAGCGCTTCGGCCGGGCCGGGGTCGATATTCTCGACCTCATCGGCAAACAGCTTGCCGAGCATGCCGACCGAGTGCAGGCCGAGCGCCAGCACCCCGGCGAACGATCCGGGGCCGACCGCCTTGATGAACAGCAAGGCCATCACGACTTCCGGGAATGTACGGATCAGGCTGAGCAGCATTTTCCCGGAGCCGGAGGTGAACCGGGACCGGCTCATATTCGTCGCGGACCAAAAGGCGAAGGGGATGCAAATCAAGGTGGATATTATCGTTCCCAAGATAGAAATCGCCAGCGTATCGAGGAGCCCCCGCAGCAGATCCTCCCCGTCCGGCAAATATACATAATCCCAATCCGGAGAAAACAAGCCCGCAAGAATCGCCTTCGTCACTTGACCGGCCGTTTCCTTGATGCCGCTGTAAGGGACGCCGGCAAAGGCCCAAATGTACACGGCGGCCAAAGCGAGGTAGATCAGCCAGCGGGCGCGGCTTTTCTTCGGCTTGGGGACAAGTTCGCTCCAGATTTTCGGTTCGGTCATATTCGTCGTATTCCTCATATTCGTCATAACAGTTTCTCCCGCAGTTTAGTGCTGACATAATCGATGACCAGGACGACGGCCAGGGTAAACAGGATGATCATGCAGGTCTTGTCGTATTCCAAAAAGCCGAGCGTCACTTCATAATAATGGCCGATCCCCCCGGCGCCGACGAGGCCAAGCACGGCCGCGGCGCGGACGTTGATTTCGAAGGTGTACAGGACGAACGAGACGAAATGGGACCGGATTTGCGGGACGACGCCGTAGACGATGATCTGAACGAGGTTGCCTCCGGCGGCGGTAATCGCCTCCAGCGGTCCGGACTCGATGGCCTCGAGCGCCTCGTAAGTGAGCTTGGCGATCAGACCCAGCGAGAAGACGGACAGGGCGAAGATTCCCGGCAAGGGGCCAAGCCCGAAGATGGCGACGAACAGAGCGGCCAGCAGCAGATCGGGGATCGTCCGGATCAGGTTGAGCAGGAAGCGGACCGGGTAATAGATCCATCCGCTTTTGATCAGATTGGCGGCGCACAAGAGGCCGACCGGAATCGCCAGGAGGGCTCCGGCCGTCGTGCCGATCAGAGCCATGCGGATCGTCTCCAGCATCGCCTCCAGAATATTGTCGAGATAGCTCCAGCGCGGCGGGAACATTTCGCGCAGCAAATCGAGCATATTCGGCAGACCTGCGGCAAGCTCCTTCAGGCTTGAATCCGTCTGCACGAAGCTCCCCCAGACCAAGAGCAGGATAAAGACCGCCGTGAGGTAATGCTTGGTCTTGCCCGGCGGTTTCGGCCGGATTGGCGAAGCCCCCGGAGAGCCTTCTTGCTGCCCCGCTTGCAGATGGGTATTCATACGACCGCTTCCTCCAACAGTTCTTCTTTGCCGACAGGCCGGCCGTAGATTTCGGCGAACCGCTCGTCCGTCGCCTCGGCGACCGGGCCGTCAAACACGACCTCCCCCGCTCTTAAACCGATGATCCGGGTGACATACTGCCGGGCCAAGTCGATAAAATGCAGGTTCACAATCGTGGTAATGCCGGATTCGAGATTGATCCGTTTGAGATCGTCCATCACCTGCTTGGTCGTCAGCGGATCGAGGGACGCGACCGGCTCGTCGGCGAGAATGATCTTGGCCTCCTGCGCCAGCACGCGGGCGATCGCCACGCGCTGCTGCTGGCCGCCGGACAATTCGTCGGCCCGGGCGTAAGCCTTCTGGGCGATCCCGACCCGGTCCAGCGCCCGAAAGGCCAGTTCCACATCCTGCTTCGGGAACCGGCCTAATACGGTGCGCAAGGTAGAGTGATAGCCGACTCGTCCGGCCAGCACATTGCGGAGCACGGACGAGCGCTTCACGAGATTGAAGCTTTGAAATATCATGCCGATATCGCGGCGGATCAGGCGCAAGCTCTTGCCCTTGGCCGCGGTAATCGACTTGCCGTCGATCAGGATCTCGCCTTCGGAAATGTCGTGGAGCCGGTTCATCGACCGTAGTAAGGTCGATTTGCCGGCGCCGGACAATCCGACGATCGCCACGAATTCGCCCTGGCCGATCGTCAGATTGATTTGATTCAGTCCTTTGGTTCCGTTAGCGTAGGTCTTGGATACATTGCGGATTTCTATCACTCGGTCTTCACCTTTTCGTCGTATTCGCGGACGGTATCGAACATACTGTCGTCGGATTTTACGTATCCTTCATGCGTATAAATTTCGGAAATGATCTTGTGCCCTTCTTCTTCCTGGCCGATTTCGATGAAGGCGTTTTGCAGCTTCTCGATCCATTCCTGGCTCATGTCGGAACGGACGCTGACCGTGTCGTTCGGAATTTCCTCCGTATAGGTCAGTACGCGCGTATTTTCAAATACGGTCGGATAATCGTTCTTAACCGTGTTGCGCGCATCCTGGAAGATGCCGGCGGCGTCGACATCGCCGTTCAGTACGGCGAGCACAGCCTGGTCATGCCCTTTAACCGTGATCGGCTCCACGTCCTTCAGCGGATCGATTCCGGCATCCATCAGAGCGGCGGCCGGCCATACATAACCTGCGGACGAGGTCACGTTCTGGTAAGCGATCTTTTTGCCTTTCAGGTCGGCAACCGATTGGATCGGGGAATCTTTCTTGACGATGATCATCGCTTTGTAAAAGTCGACCAGCTCGTCGGTCGCTTCTCCGGTTTCATCCTTTACGCCGTAACGCTGCGCTTGGAGGATGACTTCGGCGGCGCCTTTTTCTTTAGCGAGAACATAAGCGGTCGGAGGCAGGAAGCCGACGTCGACCTTCTTGGAAGCCATAGCTTCGATGATCGTGTTGTAATCGGTCGATACGCTGACCTCGACCGGAATGCCGATCTTGTCCGACAGCAGCTTCTCCAGCGGCTTCGCTTTGGCTTCGAGCGTATCCGCGTTTTGCGACGGAACGAATTGCACGGTCAGCTTCTCGGGAACATAGCCGGTATCTTTGGCGGCCTCGGTATTCGTCGCGTTCCCCGCCTGCGCATTTCCTTGGGCGGCGTTTGCCGCGGCTTGCCCTTCGGTGCCGGTGGCGGCGTTATTGGCGCCGCAGCCGCTGATCACCGCGACGGATACAAACAGGGGCATGATGAATTTCATGATTTTTTTCAAAGGGTTGACCTCCACTCTTTTTTTAAAAATATTTACGAGCCTACTTTTTTTACTTTAAAGAGGTACTATTAAGCGCATGTCATCAATTTGAAAAATATATGTAAAGTTGTGGGATTTTTATATTGCTCTTAAATTTCGATGCTAGAATGTTCGAAAAGAGCTTACGGAGGTGCCGGCAGTATGGGATTAACGGAATCAAAATGGATTACAGTGTTGGCTACAAGCGATATTCACGGGCATATTCATCCTACGGATTATCGGGGTCCGGGCAAACGGAATCTGGGTTTGGCAAAGCTGGCTTCCTTGATTCACAAGGAACGGGGGGACAACCCGGATCTGCTTCTTTTGGATAACGGGGATTTGATCCAGGGGTCCCCGTTGGCCTCCTACGCGATCAAAACGGGAACTCGGATTCACCCCGCCGTCGCGGCGCTGAACGAACTCGACTATGATGCCGCCGTACCGGGGAATCATGAATTCAATTACGGGTTATGGACGCTGGACAAGGCGGTGAAGGATTCGCGGTTTCCCTGGTTGTCCGCCGGAATTGCGGCGGCAGGAAGCACGGAGCCGGCTTTCGGCAAGCCGTATCTTATTAAAATGATCGATGAGATCAAGATAGCGATCCTGGGGGTTACCACCCACTATATACCGAACTGGGAAAATCCTTTACATATCGAAGGTTTGGAATTTCATGACGCGCTGGCGGCGGTAAAAGAGTGGGTCCCCCGCATCCGCCGGGAGGAACGGCCCGACGTATTGATCGTGGCCTATCACGGCGGGTTCGAACGGGATATTGAGACGGGTGAACCGGCGGGGCAAGACACCGGCGAGAATCAGGGATATGCGATGTGCATTGAGGTGGAAGGGATCGATGTACTCATCACCGGGCACCAGCACCGGCTTATCGCCGGGGAGGTGAACGGGGTGACGGTCGTGCAGCCCGGCTTCGCCGGGCAGGCGCTCGGCAAAATCAGCGTTGAGCTCGTCTTGGAGCGGGGCCGCTTTGTGATCCGCGATAAGCGGGCGGAGCTGCTCAAGCCGGACTCTTCGTTAAAGCCGGACGCGGCCGTGCTCGGGCTGAGCCGGGAGCTGGAGGAAGAAACGCAGCGGTGGCTGGATCAACCGATCGGGCGGAGTGACGGGGGCATGATATTGGCCGATCCGTTTGTGTGCCGGCTTGCGGAGCATCCGTTTATCGAATTCGTCAACCGGGTTCAGATGGATTGCGCGGGCGTCGAGGTTTCGTGTACGGCCCTGCTGAGCGAGGAGTCGAAGGGCTTCGGGGAGATCATTACGCGGCGGGATGTGCTGACGAACTTCATGTACCCGAACACGCTGACCGTACTAAAGCTGACCGGCGGCGACATCCGGGCGGCCCTGGAGCAGACGGCGCGCTATTTCGAACTTGGGCAGGACGGCAAGCCCGCGGTTAATCCGGAGTATCTCTCGCCTAAAGTTCAGCATTATAATTATGACATGTGGGAGGGCATCGAGTATACGCTTAACATTGTGAAGCCTCCCGGGCAGCGGGTTGTCCGCCTGCTCTACAAGGGTGAAGATCTTCGCGACGAGACGGAGCTGGATGTCGTGCTGAACAGCTACCGGGCGGGAGGCGGCGGAGACTACGACATGTTCCGGGGCAAGCCCGTCGTCAGAGAAATCATGACGGAGTCCGCGGACCTCGTTGAGGAATATATCGCGAAGCTGGGGAGTATTCCGGCCGTGTGCAATCATAATTGGGAAGTTGTGTGGGAGAACTGACGGGGTGACTTCATGAATCTTTTCTACTCCATATTATCGGGTCTATTAATTGCCATTTTGTTGATGGCCGTATTGTCTATCGTTTATGTAAGCTGGAGAAACGGAATTTCGCCGATGCCGTCCTCGGCCCCGGTCCGGCAAAGGGCGGTCGGCGAATTGAAACGCTTCGGCGACGCCTCTGTCATTGTCGAAGCCGGGTCGGGCTGGGGGACGCTTGCGTTGCAGGCCGCCCGGTCGGACCCGAGGCTGAAGGTCATCGGTATCGAGAATTCTCCGCTGCCGCTCGCCGTTTCCAGGCTTGCCGCCCGGTGGGGCGGGGCTCGGAACGCGGTCTTTAGGAAAGGAAACCTCTATGAATTTCCCTATGAGCAGGCGGATGTCGTCGTTTGTTATTTATTTCCCGGCGCGATGAAGCGGCTGGACCCTCTTTTTCGCGAAAAGCTGGCTCTCGGAGCCTGCGTCATCAGCATCTGCTTCGCGCTTCCCGGCTGGCGGCCGGAACGTGTCATCACCTGCCGGGATATGTACCGGACAAAGATTTACGTCTACCGAAAAGACGAATAATCGCATATTTCGACAAAAAATGTTTCCCATGGAACAATTTTTACGAAATATCGTCAAAATGTGAATCATTTCTAGTATTTTTTCTATATTCCACCATTTATAATATATCTGCTTCCGCTATGGATTGATGAATTCAGGCAGCCCGGAATGGAAGACAGAGGAAAACGGAAAGGTGGAAACTAAAGGTGCGGGGAAGAAGTATCGGAACCAAAATCAACCTGATCGTCGTCAACATTTTGTTGGTATTCTCGGTGGCTACCGCGATTGTGGCCGTGGGGCAAATGAACAAGGGGATCGAGTTGTTCGCCACCGCCAAGGCGAAGAGCGATTTGGAACTGGCTCATCAATGGCTGGACGCCAAATACCCCGGAGATTGGGACATTCGTGACGGGCTGCTGTTCAAGGGCGATATCAAAATAAACGACAATTCGGAGCTTGTGGATCAGATCGGCGAGGCCACAGGCGATACGGTAACGATTTTTCAAAAAAATGTGCGCGTGGCGACCAATGTGATGAGCGAGGGACAGCGGGCCGTAGGCACAACTGTTTCACAAAGGGTCGCGGACGCGGTGCTGACGCGGGGAGAGAAATTTTCCGGGAAAGCCGAGGTGTTGGGCCAAACCTATCAAGCCGCTTATGAACCGATCAAAAATGCGGGAGGGGAAACGATCGGCATTTTCTATGTCGGTGCCTCCCAGCATCTGATTCTGGATATTCAGCAGGATTTTCTGACGACTTTCGTGATCGTGGTCGTGCTCGCCATCCTGCTCGCGTGCGTCGTCGTTATTTGGTATATCAAGCGGATGCAAAGACGTCTTACCGCCGTGACGAAAGCGATGGAGCAGGCGGGGTCAGGCGACTTTACGGCCGTGGTCCGGGACAAGTCCGGAGACGAGATCGGCCGCCTCGGGACAAGCTTTAACCAAATGGGAGCCAGCCTGAAGGAGTTGATCCGCCAGGGGCTGCAAGCCTCGGAGGAAGTTGCGGCTTCCACCGGACGACTTAAGGAGATTGCCGGGACAACTGCGGAGGAGTCCTCCCGGATCGCGGAATCCATGGAGCGGGTGAGCGAGGGCGCGGAGAACCAAACCCAGAGTACGGCGGAAAATGCGAGAGCCGTCGAGGAAGTCTCGATCGGGGTTCAAAGCATCGCCGAGCATGCGCAGGAGGTGGCCGAATCGGCGGGCCGTTCGAAGCTGCAGGCCGAAACCGGGGCAAGTCATGTCCGCCGGACTTTGGAGCAGATGGATTCGATTTCCCGGTCCGTTCAAGAAACGGATATGCTGATGAAGCGGCTGGATGAGAAGTCCCGGGAAATCGGCGAGATGATGGAGCTGATCCGCGGCATTTCGACGCAGACCAATCTGCTCGCTCTGAACGCGTCGATTGAAGCGTCGCGGGCCGGGGAGCAGGGACGCGGCTTTGCGGTGGTGGCGTCGGAAATCCGCAAGCTGGCGGAGCAGTCGGCGGCCTCCTCGAACCGGATATCCGAGGTGGTCACCGAGATCGGAGCGGACGTCCAGGTGTCGCTTGGCGCCATGGAGCATGTCATGCGCGAAGTGGCAAGCGGCTTGGAAATCGCAAAGGAGACGGATCGCAGCTTTGCCGGGATCGTGGACACCAGCGGCCGGATTGCGGAGCAAATGGAGCAGCTCGCCGCAACCTCGGAGCAAATGTCGGCCGGGATTGAGGAAATTACCGCTTCCGTTACGGTCATATCGGAAATAGCCAAAGAGACCAGCCAGAGCTCCCGCCAGGCCACGACTTCCACGGCCAGCCAGATGGAAGCGATCCGGGAGCTGAACGATTCGGCCGCCTTACTGGCCGAAATCTCGGGCGAACTGCACCGTACCTTGGA
This sequence comes from Paenibacillus haidiansis, assembly GCF_036553665.1. Classification (NCBI taxonomy): domain Bacteria; kingdom Bacillati; phylum Bacillota; class Bacilli; order Caryophanales; family Paenibacillaceae; genus Paenibacillus; species Paenibacillus haidiansis. The sequence goes on from NZ_JAZHPZ010000005.1 coordinate 314,662, forward strand.
TAAATTCAAGATGAACGGCTGAATTTCATTAATTTTATAAGCTATTATCAGCTTTGCCCAAGCCCCGTTTTCGGGGCTTTTTTTCGTATGGAGATCATTGCGGAACGAATTCGCTACTTGAGCGTCTTGTCTAGGCGATCGAAAACCGCTGCACCAGCGCTTTCCGTGACATAACGAGCCGTAGAGGAACGAGCTTCTCGGTATGCGGACCAATGCGTCCTCCGTTTTGGGGATGAAAGACGGTAAGCAGCAGCCGCAGGTAGGATGTGGTGAGCGTCCGGAAGGTTCCTTGTTTTAAAGGATAGGTCTCGAACCCCAAACCATGAGTAATTCCTCTATGCAGCAAAGTGATGCCCTGCAGCGCCTTTACTTGCCCGAGCTGGGGATGCGTCTGCAATTCCGCGCAGATTTGCCGCATGGAACCGCGCGTCAGCCGAGCGACCCGCAGCGCCACCTGATTGGCGTCATGATTCCGGAGCATATCCAGAATAAGCCGGTTATTCAAATGCAGCTCGCCGATCCAGTCCCCGCTTTGAATCCAAGTTCCGTCCTGGCAGGGAATGCTCGGACCGCGATATTTTGTGACGAACATTTTGCATATGCCGTATTCTCCGGAGTAGAGGGCCCGGGCCCGGCCGAATTTCTCAAAACATTGCTCCCAGCCCATCCAGACCCATTGAATCAATCGTTTAAACTTTGTTGCATCCGCCGCTTGCATGTTAATACCCCTTCTTTCATTCCGTTTGGAAATTCGTCTTTAGTATAGCGACTGGAAGGGCATATGAAATCGGGCGGACGACGTGGGCCCCGCCAAGACTCCGGTCGGGTTATCCTACTGGACCATAGGGTGGGAATCGCCGAGATTAGTTTTCTGGTAAATAAGTGCAACAAAATATTAAAAATTAATATATAATAATTCTAATTTATAAAAGTTTAAAATTCATAGAATTTAGCCGGGAGGAGCACGATACATGGGGTTAAGCAAGAGGAGGCTTTTCGGCACTACTTTTAAGACGTTTTTGGTATTTTTACTGGGGCTTCCCCTGGCATTCGGCGGAGGCGGGGGATTTACGGCCGTCAAGACGGCCATGGCCGCGGCAACGCAGCCGTTTATCAGCGAAATCCGACTGTTTCCCTACAATACGGGGATTAACGGATGGATCTATTGTGCGGGGCAGGAATTGTTTTTCGCCCAATACCCGGCGCTATTTTCTATCTTTGGAAATAAGTTTGGGGGAGACGGCAAAACTACATTCGCTCTGCCCGATTTAAGGGGCTATGAGCCGCTTAAAGGTACGGGCTATTACATTGCGGTCGACGGGAAGTACCCTTTTGCGGAAGACGATAATTTAGGGGGGCCCAGAGCAGCGGGAGAAATCAGGATGTTTCCTTTTTCGTATGACCGTTCCGTTCTGGGATGGCTGCCCGCAAACGGGGCCGAGGTCAGTAAATCCGCTTACCCCGAGCTCTACGATTTTTACGGCGACACTTTTGGCGCAGCCTTCGGCTCTGACTCTTTCCGCCTGCCGGATTTGGAACCGTTTATGATGGATAACAACGGGTATATGGGCATCCGCTACTACGTATCGACGTCCAATAATCCGACAGCGGGCCCGGAGAATTCCGATTATTTCACCGGCGAGCTAGTCTCGTTTGCGAAGGAATGGGCGGATTCTCCGTGGCCGGAGGCGGACGGGAGAGCTTTGCCCGTTATCGATAACCCGGGATTATCCGACCTGTTGAACAACCAGTACGGTTACGATGGGGCAAATTTTAATCTTCCCGATCTAGGGAACAACAGCTACGGGTTTACTTACTATGTGGCCGACGACGGCATTGATCCCGGCAGAATAGACGAGGCCCCCATGGCTTTGCAGGATAGCTACAACACCACCGAGAACAGTAAGCTTAATGTAAACCGGGAAAACGGGGTGCTGAGCAATGACACGGGCGCGATCACCGCGAAAGCGGTCGACATGCCGGCCCATGGCGTGCTTGGCTTTAAGCAAGACGGATCGTTTACATACGAGCCCGAGGCCAACTTTAGAGGTACCGATCATTTTACGTACATCGCCAGCAACGATAACACGAGCAGCGAGAAAACGTCGGTTACCATTGCGGTGGACGAAGCGACACCGACGATTACCGGGGTTGAAGACGGCGGAATCTATAGCGGTGACGTCATCATCGAATATACGAACGGGACAGGCAAATTAAACGGGAGGGATTTTGCCAGCGGCGGTACGGTAAGCGCGGAAGGCGTCCATGACTTGACGGTCACATCCCCTTCGGGGGCGAAGTCCGTCAGCGTCCATTTCACGGTTGATAAAACCGCTCCGACAGTCGTTGGAGTAAGCCCGGGCGGCAAATATAACTCGGAAGTGGCGATTCTATTCAACGAGGGGTATGCTACGTTGGACGGAAGTCCCTTTTCGAACGGCGGAGTTGTCAGCAATGAAGGTGATCACACGTTGATGGTTACGGATGCTGCGGGGAATACGACCAAGATTAATTTCTTGCTCTATTATCCCCGGGTTGTCGCCTTTGACAGCAATGGGGGAACTTCCATAGACGCGCAAACCGTGAATTACGGCGACACGGCCTCCATTCCGGCCGAGCCGGCCAAAACCGGCTTTACGTTTGCCGGATGGTATACGGATAATTTGTTCCGGGAGCTTTTTGATTTTCAATCTCCGGTTACGGATAACCTGACGTTGTTTGCCAAGTGGAGAGATTCGATATCTGTCTCGACCCCTTCGGCTCCTGCGGATTTGATCGCGACGCCCGGCGACAGGCGGGTTATGCTCCATTGGACCACGGTCACCGGAGCTACCTATTATGATATCTATCAGGGGACGTCGCCGGGGGATTACGGGGAGCTTCCTGTCTTCTCGGTGACGGAAGCAACGTATAATGCAACCGGACTGATGAACGGAACGACGTATTATTTTGCGGTCAAAGCCGGGAATGAAGCGGGCTCCAGCGATTTCTCCAATGAAGCTGCGGCTGCGCCTGCCGCATTGCCTTCGCCGGGGGGCGCGGATTTAAGCGGGCTGCTGGTTTCGGGCGGGACGTTAAGTCCGGGGTTTGATCCCGCCGTCACGAATTATTCGGTAACCGTGCCGAACGGCGTGACCAGCATCACCATCACGCCGATGACCGCCGATTCGGGATTGCGGATTACGATTGGAGGGGCCGAGGTGGCTGCGGGTGAGGCATCCGCCCCGATCAGCTTAAACGTAGGAACGAATGTGATCCTTGTCAGTGTCGATACCGGGAACGGCGACGGCAAAACTTATCAAATTATTGTAACCAGGGAAAGTGAAATCTCGTCCCCGAATCCGGATCCAGGTTCCGGCTCCGGTGGCTCCGATTCGGGTTCCGGCTCCGGCAGGGATTCCGGTAAAAACGGTTCCGACAGAACCACCACCGTTCCCGACAAGGAAATTACACCGAACGAGCCGAATGCGGGAACTCTGCAGTTTTCGGTCAACGGCCAAACGGGTAGCGGGATGCTCGGCAAGATCACAGAACATCAAGCGGACGGAAAATCCATATGGACCGTGGAGCTTGATGCGGCGGAACTGACAAAGCTGTTGGACGATACCGGCGAGGCAGCCGTTATTCGGCTCATTTCCTCGACGGAAGCGGACTCGGTCGAGGTTATTTTAAACGGCGAATCGGCGGCGGAATTAATAACTAAGCAGGCGAAGCTTGAAATTGTAACGCCGATCGGCAGTTATACCGTGCCCGTTTCGCAGCTCGGGGCGGACAAATGGCCGACGGGGACAAACTTTAAAGTTACGATTGCCAAGGGCGGTTCTGAGGCAGCCGAATTGCTCGGGCAAGCGGCCGATCGAGCGGGATTCAAACCGATTGGCGCTCCCGTCGATTTTGAGTTATTGGCCATTACTGGAGAGCACAGCGTGCCTATCGACCGGTTCGACTCCTTTGTGACGAGAGAGCTTCCGCTTCCTGAAGGGACGCTCCCGGAACGAGTGACAGCCATCGTGTTGGACCGCGATGGAACGATTCATCCGGTTCCGACGGCCATTACGGTGCGGGATGGCGTCTCTTATGCGGTAATCCGCAGTTTGACGAACAGTCTCTACGCGCTTGTGGAGAATGAGGCAGCTTTTGCCGATATGGATGGGCATTGGGCGGAGCCGGCGGTGGATGATCTCGCTTCCCGCATGGTGATCAAGGGCGTGGATTCTTCCCGGTTTGTACCTGAACAGGCGGTATCGCGGGCGGAATTCGCGATCATTCTCGTTCGGGCGTTGGGACTGGAAGGCGGCCAAGGCGAGGCGGCCTCGGAATTCAGAGACGTGGCGCCCGAGGCCTGGTTTGGCGGAGCCGTCATACAAGCCTCCGAATATGGCTTGATTCGGGGATACGAAGACGGCACATTCCAACCGAGCGGGACCATTACGCGGGAGGAAGCGATCGTCATCCTCGTCAGAGCGATGAAGCTGGCCGGGCTGGAACAAGCGGACGGCATGGGGAATGCCCTTGGCCCGCTGGCCGCATATAAAGACAGTGCGGATATTGGCGGCTGGGCCCGCGAGGACGTCGCCACGGCAGTTCGTCAGGGCCTGGTCAATGGGAGCGGCGGCAAGCTGTCGCCGAAGGACAGCATCACCCGGGCCGAAACGGCCGCGATGGTGCAGCGCCTGTTGATCGAGGCGGGACTCATCGGCGAGATCGATCTCGAAAATTAATCTAAATTTTCATGTAAATTGTAAAAAGACCCCGTAACCGGAAGCGCGAGCGTAGTAGTCATGCTTCCGTGGTGCGGGGTTTTTTGCTACAAACATCTCCCGCTTTGTGTATAATAAGGCCAGAAAAGCAACAAATCGCCTTGAGGGCGAAAAAAGGCAGGAATGCGGTATGACTACACTGCTTATTGTGGAAGATGACGTTAGTTTGAATAAAGGAATTGCGCTTACCTTGGCCCAGGACGGGATAGAGATCGAACAAGCCTATGATTTGGATGCGGCGGAGAGGCGGTTTGCCAAAGGAGGCATCGATCTCATCGTGCTGGATGTGAATTTGCCGGACGGCAGCGGGCTCGATTTTTGCGAGAAAATCCGGCGGACCTCGCAGGTGCCGGTGATCTTCTTGACGGCGAACGATATGGAGTCGGACATTGTCCTCGGCTTTGAACTCGGCGGAGACGACTATATCACGAAGCCGTTCAGCCTGATGGTCCTGCGCTCGCGAGTTATGGCGGTGCTGCGTAGAAGCCGTTCCTATTATGAGGAGCGGTTGACAATCGGCCCGCTTGAGCTCGATTTCGGCAAAATGGAGTTTCGCAAGCGGGGGCTTAGTCTTTCGCTTAGCAAAACGGAGCAGAAATTGCTCAAGGTGCTCGTATCCCACCGCGGTCAAATCTTGACGAGGGAGCAACTGATGGACCGGGTGTGGGACCGGGAGGCCGAGTTCGTCGACGAAAATGCGTTGACCGTAACGGTAAAGCGGCTGCGTGCGAAGATCGAGGACAACCCCGCCGCTCCGGTTTACATCAAAACCGTGTATGGGCTAGGGTACGTATGGTCCGAAGGAGCCGGCGATGAGAAAAAGGATTGACCGGCGCCGCTGGAGCTTCGTCTATGCGGTTTACGGCGTCTTATTCGTGCTGCTGACGGCCGGATATATCGGGGCGATAACGTATTTTACCGGCTTCGATACGGCGGTCGGCTGGGCGTCGCTCTTGTTTGTTCTAATACTTCTGATGCTCATCTTTGCTTTGGTGAGGGCGATGCAAGCCGAGACTTCCGATTCCGCCGTGACGTTAAACGAAATTGTGGACCGGGCCATCAGCGGCCGGTCCCAGTCTCGGGATACGGGGTATACGGAAAGCGCGGCCTCCGCCCTCGAACATAAGGTTACCCGCTATGTGGAGCTGTCCAGCTCCAATGAACACAAGCTGGAAAAAGAAAAGAGCCGGATCAAAGCGCTGATCTCCGACATCTCCCATCAGACAAAAACCCCTCTATCGAACATTATTTTGTACAGCGGGCTGCTGGAGGAAACTCCGGGGTTAAGCGAAGAGGCGCGCGGGCATGTCGCAAGTATCAAGGACCAGTCGGCGAAGCTGGATTGGCTGATTTCATCCCTGGTCAAAATGTCGCGGCTTGAGACCGGCATCATCGCCATCCGGGCGGACCTTGCCCCGGTGCTGGATACGATCACCCTGGCCGTGTCGCAGGTTTACGCCGCGGCCGAGCAAAAGGGAATCGAAGTCCGCATTCATTGCGATTCGGGGGTTCAGGCGAGGCATGACGCGAAGTGGACGACGGAGGCCTTGTTTAATCTGCTGGAGAACGCGGTCAAGTACGGCAAACCGTCCGGGGGAAGCATTACCATTACGGTCCAGGCGAGCGAGATGTTCACCCGGATCGACGTCGCGGACAACGGCACCGGCATTCCCGAAGGCGAATGGAACGACATCTTCAAGCGGTTCTATCGCGGCAAGGGAGCGTCGAAGGTTGAAGGCATCGGCATCGGCTTGTACCTGACCCGTGAAATTCTCACGGCCGAAGGCGGATACATCAAGGTGTCCTCGGCGCCCGGCGAAGGCTCGGTGTTCTCCGTTTTCCTGCCCGCGCTTTAAGCAAAGGGGGCAAATATGTCCATTCCGTTATTTTTCGGACACGGCACTGTCAGATTGATTTGCTACATTAAGTCTGTACCGGAAGGTACGGACTTTCATTTTTCTGATAGGAGAATCGGATATGTCGATTTTGCAAATTGATCAGTTGAAAAAATACTACGGCAAAGGCGTGTCGGTCGTCAAAGCGCTGGACGGAGTTTCGTTTACCGTGAGCCGGGGCGAATTTGTCGCCATTGTCGGCACGAGCGGAAGCGGCAAAAGCACGCTTCTGCACATGATGGGCGGCCTGGACCGGGCGACCGGGGGCAAGGTGTACGTGGACGGCAACGATATTTTCGGCATGAACGACGAGCATTTGACGATATTCAGGCGGCGGTCGGTCGGGTTTATTTTTCAAAGTTATAATCTGATTCCGATCCTGAACGTCTATGAAAATATCGTGCTGCCGATCGAGCTGGACGGGACGCGGGTGGATCAGGAGCATGTCGACCGGATTATCGGGGCGCTCGGGCTGAAGGAGAAGGTGCACAATTTGCCGTCCAGCTTGTCCGGGGGACAGCAGCAGCGGGTGGCGATCGCCCGGGCCCTGGCGACCAAGCCTTCGATCGTGCTGGCGGACGAGCCGACGGGGAACCTGGACAGCAAGACAAGCCAGGAAGTGATGATTCTGCTCAAGCAGCTTAGCGAGAAATTCGATCAGACGATCGTGATGATTACGCATAACGAGGAAATCGCCCAGACCGCCGACAGAATCATCCGCATCGAAGACGGCCGGATTCTGTCCCGCCCGGACATGATCCGCGGAGCCGGGAGGTAAGTCATGATCATGCAAACGCATAATGGTAGAGCCGTTGCCCGGCTGGCACACCGCAGTCTGCGCAGCAATCGGATGCGGAGCCTGATTATTGTCTGTGCCATCGTATTGACGACCCTGCTGATTACCTCGGTGTTTACGATGGCCTTCAGCATCAACCGGTCGATGGAGCAGACGCAGATGAGGACGGCGGGCAGCGATTTCCACGGCAGTTTCAAATATCTAACGCCGGATGAGGCGGATAAGCTGGCGGAACATTCCTCGATCAAAGAGTATGGGCGGGCCGTCCTCGTCGGTTGGGCCGCGAACGAGGCGTTCCGGGGCTCAAGGGTGGAAATCGATCAGGTTGACGAGAATTCCGCCAAACACAGCTTTATCCGTTTCGACGAAGGCGGGCTGCCCGTCGGCGAAGATGAAATCGTCCTGAGCACTTGGACGCTCGATCTGCTCGGCGTGCCGCATCAATTGGGGGCCAAGGTGAATCTGGACATGGAGATCGACGGCAAGCGGATGTCCAAAACCTTTAGGCTGTCCGGCTATTATGAAGCGGACCAGTATCTCGCCGTATCGGGGATGGCGTTCGTATCGGAGGCGTTTGTGCAAGAAGATTTGTCCGGCATCGATCCCAAGCAAACCAGGGATACCGGCTCCTATGTCAACACGACGCGGCTTGACGTGTTGTTCTACAATTCTTACGGCATTGAGGACAAAATCAAGAAGGTGCTGTCCGACACCGGCATGAATGCGGACTACGGGGTGAATTGGGCCTACGCCAGTGTCGGCATTTTTGAAGACCCGGTCAATATTCTGCCTTTCGTGGGATTGATCCTCATTACGATGCTAAGCGGGTATTTGCTTATCTATAATATTTTTCATATTTCCGTAGTACGGGATATCAAATTTTACGGCTTGGTCAAAACGATCGGGACGACGCCGCGTCAAGTCCGAAAGACCATTACGATCCAGGCCAATCGGCTGTATTTGATCGCCCTGCCGATCGGTCTGCTGCTCGGCTATGGCATTGGACTCTGGCTGACGCCGATGATGAACGCCTTTTCGACGCAGCAGGAAGTGGCGTCCTACTCGGCCAGCCCGCTTATTTTTGTGGCCGCCGCGCTGTTCTCGTATCTGACGGTGCGGATAGCCGCCAGCAAGCCCGGGCGAACCGCCGCGCGAATATCCCCCATTGAAGCCGTAAGATATACCGGTCTGAACGATACCGGCCGGAAGATTACAAAGCGTTCGACGAACGGTGCCAAATTATCCCGGATGGCTTTGGCCAACGTACTCCGGCATAAGAAGAAGCTGGTACTGATGCTGGCGTCTTTATCGCTGAGCCTAATTCTGTTCAGCATTATATATACGGTGATCGGTTCACTGAATGTGGACAAATACTTGAGCACATTTATTTCCGGGGACCTTGTGGTCAAGGAGAAGCCGGCAGCCGGCGAAGCCCGCGGGGCGGCGGGAACGACCGCGGTTACGGAGGAGATCGCGAAGGCCCTGGCGGCCGTCGATGGGGTTGAGAGTGTGGACAAGGTCTATTTTCAATCCGAAAAATTAAAGATCGATGAAAATATCAAGCAGGTGCTGGAACCCATGGCTGAAAGTGAAGATCCTCGGAGGCCGTTTTTTACATCGATTCTGAATAGCGGCATCGTCTGGCTTCAGCTTCATGGCATCGGCCCGGGGTGGTATGATGTCGTGCTTAAAGACGATATAGTCTCGGGTACGTTTGACCGGGAGAAGTTCGCCACCGGGGATTATGTCCTGATCACGGAAACACTCCTGGACGGGAACAAAGACTTGTATGCCTCCTATTATCAGCCGGGAGACAAGATCAAACTGGATGGCATGGACAAAGAATACAAAATTATGGCGGTGCTGAATCCCGATGCCCTTTATGCGGCCGGTACTCAGTTTTATACATCCGGCGGCTTTAAAGTATTTTTCCCGGCGGAGGAATTTGCCCGTGCGATTGAACATCCGGGAATCCTGTCGGCGACGATCCATGCCGATCCCGCCAAACTGGGGCAAGTAGAGCAAACCGTCCGTGCGCTGGTCGACTCCGATCCCAATCTGATGATGAAATCCAGGGAGGACTACAAGCAGGAAATGAACGGCTTTATCCGCGTTTTCCGCACGATCGGCTACGGCCTCAGCCTCATTATCGCGCTCATCGGGATTCTGAACTATGTAAATACGGTCATTACCGGCATCATCTCCCGGCGCAATGAATTTGCGATTCTGGAAAGCGTGGGCATGACCCGCAAGCAATTGAAAAAGACGCTGATGTACGAAGGGTTGTACGGTATAATATTGGTCGGCGTTATTGCCGGAACGGTCGGGCTTTACCTCACTTATCTGGTAGCCAAGGGAATTGCGGACAATTTGGCCTTCACCGTGTTCAACATGTCTGTTTGGCCGATCGCCACCTCCGTTCCGCTGCTGGTCGTGATCTCCCTCGCCGTTACGCTTGCGGCATACCGCTGGCTATCCAAGGCTACGATTGTGGAAAGGCTGCGGGAGGCGGAGTAGGGGAAAGGAAAGCCCTATAACGCATAAAGAAACCTCCATTATTGATGGAGGTTTCTTTATTATCGTTCAGGCAAGGCCTCGAGAAACGATGGTTCAAGAACGGAATTATACTGGTTAAGCATGGCCATATTCGCCAAAAGTAGTTTGTTGATATTCACGTAATAGTCCATGCCGTTTCGCATATATTTGAACCCATTTGTGTAGTCGCCTTTACGCAAATAATAAAGAGCCAATTTGTGTAAAAACTCGCTAAAGCCACTGGGAATTACCTGTCCTTTATAGAAATCATTTGTCTGAGGATGTTCATAGCTTTCAATTTGAGCTTCAAACTGCCTAATAATATGATCTACATCGATGTGGTAACGGTCTGCCGTATAAACAATATTCGATAAGGCCGTTAGAATTTCATCAGGTCTATCCTTTACATATAGGACATAATCTTCAAGGACGTCTAAGTCTCCACTTAGAAGCTTGTTAGTATATATATTTGCTTGAGACCAATCTTTAAATAACTTCAACCAATGTAGAGTCCTTTCATCAGTTTCTTTTACCCAACTTAAATCAGCGTATTCATAAGTGAACTGTAAAGACTGCTCATAATCACCTCTGCCTTCGAATGCGGCAGCATATAAAAGATTAGGATAAGCTATATATACGAACAGCGGTCTGCTGAGCTTCTTTTGCAACTCCTGAATTTTTCTCTCAGACCTTGGCACAGCGAAATAATGGATTTTAGCTTTGCGCTCCATTTCTCGGGCTAAAATTTCCATCCGGTCCCACTGACGAAGAGAACGATATATATTACATAAATCTTTTAGTGCGTCGAGTTGTTGTATCTCATCCAACCGTTCTACATATGGTTCAAATTGGCACGCCGTTTTAAAGTTTTGTATTTGATCTTTCCCGATCCGGATCGTAAACAGACGATATTGACAAAGGGCTAACCGTTCGGAGTGCTGCTTTCGTTCGCTTTCCGCAACATTTAAATATAGGATTTCCGCCGCTTCATGTTTTCCTGCGTGGAATAATTCCTCTGCGGCTTCAAATAACAGTGGGGAATACATCAAGTTATCCAGCAAAAAACTCACGATTTCCCGGATACAATCTAATTTCTCCAATTCTGCACATTTAAATAAGAATGGTCTAATTCTCCGCCAATTTGGAGTGCTTTCTACCAGATACTCGTGAATGTAATTAGTATAGAAATATCCTTTTGAAAATCCTAATATTTCAGTAATTCGATCCAATTGATCAATCGTTAGCTTGCGCGTTCCATTCAAGATATGGCTGATGGTTCCGGCATTAAGCCCCAATTTTTCTGCAAACTGTCTAACGCCGAGCTCATGTCGCTTAATGTATAAATCGAGTTCCGCAAGAATTGAAGTTGAATTCAACTAGACCATCCCCCGTTATCTCCTATAAGGTGAATAAAAACCACCTATTACTGAAAATATATCCATATTGTAGGTTATGGTCAATAATTGTTACTAAGTGACTATAATAACGAAAAGCCTCCAAATAACGTGATTTGGGGGCTTTGTTTACTTGCAGGTCTTTTAAATAATATTTAAATATGTTTCAAGTGAACTACCAACCACCATGTTGAGAAAGAGTTGTAACAATAAATTCACTTGTTTCAGTTAGCTCGGGAACAAGTAAAATCAACGATAGAATAACGCTGCCCATAATATAAGCCGTTTTTCTCCTCATAGGGCTACACACACCTTTTTAATCAGATTTTTATACTTATCAGTGATTTCATTGGATGCGGCGCTTCTAAATTCTTCAAATAGGCTTACATACTTAAGTATAATGTCTTCTTTATTTATAACAACTGAATATTCTAGACCTTTCATCGTAAAATTGAACCCGTTTAGATAATCAGAACGTTGTAAGTAATAAAGAGATAATTCGTATAATAATCTGACGTAGTCGTCAGGGATAACCTGTCCCTCAAATATATTATTGGTTTGGGGATCATCATAGCCTTTAATTTCTGACTCGAATTGTAACAAAACAGAATCTACATTGAAGCTATAACGGTTCGCAGAGTGCATAATATTAAAAAGGGCTGTACGAACTTCATGGGGCCTTTTTTCAATATATGCTACATAATCCGAAAGGACATCTAGATCCCCATTCATCAGTTTATTTGCATAGGTATTAGCCTGAGCCCAATCATTGAATAGATTCTTCCAATATACGGATTTATTATCCGTTTCTTTTACCCAGTTTAAATCCGCATAATCATAAGTAAAATGTAAAGCCTGTTCGTAATCGCCTTTACCCTCGGATACACAAGCATACAAAAGTTTTGCATAAGCTATGTATGCAAAAAGTGGTGCGCTCAACTTTTCTTGTTGTTGCTGAAACTTTTGTTCTGTTGTGAAATACTGAATTCTCGCCTTATGCTCCATCTCACGGGCAAAATGCTCTACCCGGTCCCAATGGCGCAGGGAGCGATACAGATTGCACAAGTCCTTAAGCGCATCCAGTTGTTGAATCTCATCCAACCGTTCTACGAAAGGCTCAAATTGACTTGCGATTTTGAAGTTCTGCATCTGGTCCTTCCCGATCCGGATCGTAAACAAGCGGTACTGGCACATGGCGAGCCGTTCGGAATGCTGCTTCCGCTCGCTGTCGGCCACATTCTCGTATAAAATCTCCGCCGCTTCATATTTACCGTTGTAGAATAACTCTTCCGCCGCCTCGAATAACAATGGGGAATACATCAGATTATCCAGCAGTACATTTACCACCTCCCGGATACAGTCCAATTTGCCCAATTCCGCACAATTGAATAGAAAAGGTCTGATTCTGCGCCAATTGGGGTCGTTCTCTACAAGATATTCATGAATGTAGTTGCTGTAGAAGTGTCCCTGAGAATATCCCAGCATTTCGGTGATCTGGTCCAGTTGGTCCATGGTCAGTTTCCGTGAGCCGTTCAGGATATGACTGACCGTTCCCGGGTTAAGCTCCAATTTCCCCGCCAATTGTCTTACATTAAGCCCGTGATGCTTTATGTATGAATCTAATTCCGCAAGAATCGTGCTTGAGTTCAACCAAACCACCCCCACAAATCCAATACAGTTATAAACGGTGTCTCTCTATGAAAACACAACATTCTATTCCGTTATATTTCAAATATATCCATTTTTTGGACTGTGGTCAATTATTACTATTGAATAATCTTTGACTGTTCCCTGAGGATTCACTGAGGATATTTTACACGAAAAAGAATATTTTCGACTTGCCCCAACGAGTGCTCCTCATGCATATATAGGGTAAGAAGTTATTTCCAGATTAGAAGGGAATTAAAAATATGGTTAAAAAGAGTATGGTTATAATGAGCATACTAGCCATGTTTATGACAGGATGTGACCGAAGCGGGAATCAGCCGGAAAATTCATCGGTAGAAGTACCGATTGCAACGGAGGTCGCCCAGGATAACAACTCAACGTTCGTTTGGCCCGAAGCCTCGCCGGGGGAATTGGGGGCTGATGGGGAATTGCTTTTGCAGATGGAAGAAGAGGTAACGGAGAATTACCCGGCCATAAACAGCCTTCTAATCGTCAAGAACGGAAATATCGTATACGAAAAATACTTCAATAACGCGACCAAAGATACGCCGGTGCCCGTATATTCTGTCACGAAGAGCGTCATGTCCGCTCTCACCGGCATTGCGATCGAGCAGGGATATTTTATGGGAACGGACCAGAAGCTTTCCGAGTTTTTGCCCGCAATTAAGGAGCAGGAGGACAAACGGAAGCAGGAGATTACGATTCGGCACGCCTTGACCATGACGGGAGGGCTGGAGCGGGTGGACGATAATTATTATGCGTGGTATTACACCTCGGATTGGGTCGCCTCCGCGGTCGGTCTTCCTTTGACGGATGAACCCGGGGCGGTATTCGAGTACAATACCGGGCTGCCGCATCTCCTCTCGGGCGCACTGACGGAAGCGTCGGGGATGTCGACGAAAGAATTTGCCGATAAATATTTGTTCGGTCCGTTAGAGATTACAAATTATAATTGGGATCACGACTCGACAGGGGTTTACAACGGAGGCAACACCCTCTTCTTATTGCCGAGAGATATGGCCAAATTCGGTTACTTGTATCTCAATAAGGGAAAATGGGGAGATCGGCAAATTGTCCCCGGGGATTGGGTAGAAGCTTCTACCCGCAAACAAGTGAGCGCATACGATGGCGGGGAATATGGATATTTATTCTGGATTATGAATGTAAGCGACAGTCAAGGCAACCTGCTGTCGGCTTATGAAGCCAATGGTTATCTGGGGCAGCATATCCGGGTCATTCCGGAGCTGGATACAGTGGTCGTGGTAACCTCTTCACAAGATTCCAATGTGCATGGGTTGGTGGAATCTTATATTGTCCCGGCTCTGGAGTAAGGCGCAAAAAACGGCCCGCCATCTTATTAGGATGGCGGGCCGTTCCGCAATATAGGCCGTTGCTTCAAGGGCTACTTCGCCGCTTGTTTCCGCTCCTGCGCGTAGCTGACGGCTCCGAGAATGAGCGCCAGCGTGACGATCAGCGACCCGACCCAGGGCAGCGCCGGAAGCCCGGCATGGGTAATGACCAGGCCGCCGATGAAGGCGCCGGCGGCGTTGCCGAGATTTCCGGCCGAATGGCTGGAGGTGGAGGCAAGGGCCGGAGCGGCCTGGGCCAAATTCATGATCCGTACCTGGAGGCCGGGCATGACGCCGAAGGAAGCGGCCCCCCAGAAGAAGATCGTAATCACAGCAAGGACAGGGCTTTGTATGGTAAAAGTAAATAGGCCCAAAATTACGCCCAGCAAAAGATAAAGCCCCAACAGGGAGGGCATCAGCTTCCAGTCGGCCAGACGGCCGCCGATGATGTTTCCGAGCGTCACCCCACAGCCGAAGATGACGAGAATCCACGTGACACTGTGCTCGGCAAAGCCGGTAATTTCCTGAAGCATGGGGGCGATGTACGTAAAGACGGCGAACAGGCTGGTGTTGCCGAGCGCGCCGATCAGCAGGAACAGCAGCAGCTTCGGATGCATGAGGGCGCGAATTTGCCGGGCGATTCCTTCCGGCGGTTCCGGCTTGAACCGGGGGACCAGCAACAGGATGCCGATCAAGGCGACCGCGCCCATCACGGCGATCGCCCCGAAGGAGGCTCTCCAGCCGAGATGCTGGCCGATGAAGGTTCCAAGCGGGACGCCGACGATATTGGCGATGGTCAGCCCGGCCATCATCACGGATACGGCGCCGGCCCGCTTCTCCGGCCGGACGAGGCCGGCGGCGATGACCGCCCCGACCCCGAAGAAGGTGCCGTGCGTCAGCGCGGTCAGAATCCGCGCGGCCATCAGCACGGCATAGTTCGGGGCGAACACCGATATGCCGTTGCCGAAGATGAAGAGCAACATCAGCAGGCAGAGCAGCGCCTTTTGCGGAATGCGCTGGGTGAGCAGCGTCAGAATCGGCGCGCCGATGGCGACGCCCATAGCGTAGGCGGTGATCAGCTGTCCGGCGGCGGAGATGCTGACGTGCAGGTCGTCCGCCACATTCGGCAGCAGCCCCATAATGACAAATTCGGTCATCCCGATGGCGAACGATCCGACGGTCAGGGACAAAATCGCGACCGGGAAGGATTCCTTTCGTGCTTTTTGTTGGCTAATCGCAGGTGATGTATTCATGAAGTACGACCTTTCTATAGTCAACCCCAACGGGCTTTTTCCCCTATTGTAATTTTTACTAGAAAAAAGTAAGTCCAGTAACCTATTATTAGGGCTGGGCGTGTTAAGATCAAGAACTTTTTTGCCGAATAGATAAGATATAAGGACCATATAAGTTAAAAAATTCAAAATGGGGCGGGTACATTGGGGAGAAGAGAGAGATTTCCATTAAGCTTGATCTTGCTGGGGAGTATGATCCTGCTGAGTGCATGCGGCAATTTCACCGACTTGGGGGAGAGCTACATCGGGAGCGAGCTGGAACAAAAAATTTACGCAAAGAATGAGGAGGGTTATCGTCTAAACGAAGAGGGGAAGCCAACGGAAGCGATTGAGGCATTGGAAGAAGCTATTGAATACATATATGAGTTAGAGCCCGGGCTGGAGAATCTGGATCATGAAGTGGAGAGAACGGAATTGATCGACTCCCCGTTTAACAATATCGCCTGGGCCTACAATGAGCTGGGACAATACGAATTGGGCCTGGAATACATCGGGAAGTCGCTGCTGATTTTACCGAATACGAGCGAGGAGTATAACAACAAAGGCAATGTGCTTTACGGCCTGGACCGGTATGAGGAGGCTATGGCTGCTTATGATCAGGCCTTGACCATGGACAGCGGGGTCATCAATGCCAATTACGGCAAAGGTCTGATTTATTATGACCAAGGGGAATATGAAAAGGCGCTGGGGCAGTTCGAAACCTATCTGAAGGCGGAGCCTGGCGACGCGGAATCGGCGGAGATGAAAATATACTGCCTGCAAGCGCTTGACCGTGGGCAGGAAGCGTTGAAGTACGCGGACGGGTATTTTGCCAAGCATGAGGACGTGTATGACGGATACCGGGTTAAGGGAACTGCGCTCGAGGGGGAAGCGGAGTATGAAGAAGTCGAGGATTTCTACCTGCAGATGGCCGGAAAGTTCCCCGATCAACTGGAACCCCAGTTGAAGCTCGGTGATTTCTACTACAATTACGGTGAATATGACGAAGCCGCGAGCCAATACAAGAAGCTGGAAGAGAAGTACCCCGATACGATTTCGATTCGCTTGGGGCTCATTAAGACATACAGTTCCATGGGAGATTTGGATTCGGTCCAGGAGGCATACAAGGATGCTCCGGAAGCGGCGGAAATCCATACGGCCGTGGGCAATGCTTATTTGAATAACGGGTTGTATACCGCCTCCGTCCCGTATTTTGAGAAGGCGATTGAGATGGAGCCCGAGAACCAAGAGGGCTATATCAGCAAGCTGAAAGCCTTGAACTGGGGCAAAAGATACTCCCGCTGCGCCGTTTTCGGGGAAAAGGCGATGACATGGCTGACCCCCGCCACCTCGGATATTCCCTGGTACACCGGCGAATGTCAGTCTCAGCTTGGCCAAGATCTGGATGCGCAACTTAATTTTCGGCTGGCCGCAGAAATCGATCCCGAGGATTACGAAGCATGGTCTTATCTGGCGACCGCGTACCTGGCGTTGGGAGAACCGGAAGAAGCCGAGGAAGCCAGCAATAGGGCGCTGGAGATCTACTCGGAGGACAGCATGGCCCTCTATGTGAAGGATTCGCTGGAAGAGCGAAAAAAGCCGCTTGGCGAGCGGATCGGGCAGTTCTTCCGCGATAACTATCTTTACGGGAAAAACAAGGCTGGCATGGACGACCAGCTGGCCGTACTGAAAACTCCGGGGATCTCGGAGCAACAGATAGCCGCCGCGATCGACAAGGCGAAGCTCCCCGAAGATAAATTCACGTTCATGGCTTATGGCGAATTGTACGACCTGATCACGGAAGCGCAAGATGAGGAAATCGAATACAAAGACATGGGCGATCTCCAATACTTCAAAATAGACAGCTTCACCAGGACGACGGACGATCAGTTCATCCGCTTGCTCGACGAGATTCCGGCCCCGGCGGAGAAGACGCTGGTCATCGACCTGCGCGGCAACGGCGGCGGCCTGACCGACAGCGCCAACAATATGCTGGATGCGCTCCTTCCCGATCTGGTGACCAGCACATTAATCTATAGCGATGGCTATACATACAACTATTACTCCGACCCCGAGCATGTCGACTTTCGGAGCATCTCTATTTTTGTGGACGAGAACACCGCCAGCGCCGCCGAATTGCTGACTTTGGGCCTCAAAACTTATCTGAACAACGTCACGGTATTAGGTCGCCAAACCTTCGGCAAAGGCGTCGGACAGCAGGTGTTCGAGGACAAAGAGCATAAGGTCATGGTTTACGCGGTCAACCACTATTGGAATGTGCGGCAGAACAATATTTCCGACAAGGGCATTGCTCCCGATATTGAAGTTAAGGGCGATGAATTGGACAGCTTTATGAAGAAGGTTCAACAGTGATTTTATGTTAATTTGAATAGGCTTTCGGAACACTAACTTTAAAAGTTAAATGGTTATCAGAGAGGGGAAAAATGAAAGCGATGAGAAAGAGAAAGCATTCCCGGTACGTGTTCTTGCTGCTGATCATGGCATTGATTTTGCAGGCGCCCGGCATTCTCCCGGCGGCAAAGGCGGCGCCGGCCGCCAAAGCCTCGGCTAGCGGCGTGCTTCATTATGACGTGGTCGTCATCGGCAGCGAGCTTCAGGGGGTATTGCTGGCGAAGTCGGCCCGGGATCTGGGCCTGGACGTCCTGATCCTGGACCCGCGCAGCAAGCCGGGCGGAGAATTGATTCAGGGCCAGATGATCGTGCTGGACGAGCCCAACGACAATAAGGGGCGCAGCCTGGTCCAAGGGGCGTTGAAGCCGCTGTACGCGGATTATAAAGCGGGAAAAGTGCGCAAGCTGGCCTCATTCGAGAAATTTTATCAGAAGCTGATTCAGGGTATCCCGCTGAAAAGCGGCGTTGTCATTGAAGCCGTGGACATCGTGGGGGAAGGCGCCGATAAAACGGTCAAATCTTTGACGTACAGGAACAGACTCGGTACCGAATTTACGGTCGAGGCGGAATACTGGGTGGAAAATACCGATTTCAACGCGCTGACCGGCAAGCTCGGAGAGAAACGCATTCCGGGAATGGAGAGCATATATAACGGGCAGAAGCCCGATTATATGGCCGCTACATATATGCTGAATTTCAAAAATGTGAACTGGGGCAAGCTGCATCAGGCCGTTCTGGACGATTATCCGTTGACCAATGTCCGCAAGAAATACGGTGCCAATACCTACGTGGACTGGAATTTCGCCGCGGGGTTCAGCAATATTACTTTCAAATACAAACCTCAGGATACGCAATTCATGCTGCGGGGGCTTAATGCGACTTATCAGAACGACGGCGAGGTCGCCATTAACGCGCTGCTCGTATACGATGTCGATCCTTCCGATCCGAAGTCGGTGGAGAATGCCGTGCGCAAGGGGAAGGCGGAGGCTCCGCATGTCCTCAAATATTTGCAAAAAAATATCCCAGGCTTCGAAAAAGCCCAGTTAGGCGGGCTTCCGGAGTATTTGTACATCCGCGATTATAACCGCTACGAAACGAAATATGTGCTGGATTATCCGGACCTGATGTCGAGCCGGATGTTTTGGGATAACGTTACGATTGGCGGCTATCCCGTCGACCTGCAGGCCACGCGGATCGTCACCAAAGGGGTCGGTTACGGCAAGCCGGACCGCTACGGGATTCCGCTGCGTTCGTTCATGCTGAAATCGTACGACAATGTGCTCGTCGCGGGCAAAAATGTCGGGGCTACGATCAAGGCCTACGGCAGCGCGCGGATCGTGCCGACGACCGCGCTGGCGGGCCAGACGATCGGCATCATCCTGGGCCGGGAGCTGAAACAGGGCAAACGGCTGGACGAGCTGACCCCCGCCGACTTCAGACGGATTCATCAGTATCTGGAGAAGGATTATAAGATCGCGGTGAGCCGGTAGGGCGAGGTGGGCGACCTAACCTTCTTATATTCGTTAGAATTAGGGTATACTCTTACTAGAATTATATAGAATCTTGTGGTTGGAAGGAGGATGCATGTGCAAGGCTCCAATCGAGTCGGAGGACCTTCCGGAGATAAGCAACTGAAGCTTAACGGCCTACTGGAGGAGTTTGACGATCTAAAGAGATCTATCCGAGTATTTAAAAAGTACTCAAGCAATGATGAACTGATAGACAGCTTGCGCCGTGACTTGGTTGTATCCTTTGCAGTGACTGTTGAACATGTTTTGAAGTACATTGCTTTTATAGCCAAGACGGAGTTCTTTGAAAACTGCCCTCATTCCAAAGATTCCATTCAATTTGCATTCCGACGAGGTTGGATTTCGGATGAGAGAATCTGGAGGCACCTTTTGGAGGTCAGAAATTTGACGGTTCATGTTTACAGTAGATCAATGTCTGCCTCATTTGCCGATAAAATTCTTTCCGGCGGGTATTATGAGGAACTTGAGAGATTGATGGATGTGCTGAGCCATGAGTAAGCCGCAACTGTCCGAAGAGCTGGAAATGGGGCTCAAGGCTCTTCTTTATGCACATCCGGAGATTAAACGTCTTGTTCTGTTTGGCTCCAGAGCGAAAGGCAAAGCCAGGAATAACTCGGATATCGATCTTTATGTGGATGCCGGAGAGGACAGCTTGACGATCCGGGAAGATGTCGCCGATAGTACGGGGATTGTTCCGGCGGATGTCATCGTACCGGAGATGCTGGATAACAGTCCGGTCTTAAGGGAACAAATCGAGGAACACGGGATAGATTTGGTAAAATATTTTGGGTATTGCAAATAGGGTAATCCAATCCGGCTGTTCCCATGAAGCATCCAACCTATGCTATACTTAGAACAAATGTTCTATAAATCATGCAGCGGGTGAAACGATGAACAAGCCGGTAGTAAACATAGCGGTAAGGCCGCTCGTCGAGTATGTGTTTCGCGGCGGGGACCTGGACGGAGGATTCCGCACCGCCAGTGCCTTAATCGAGGGTACCAGGGCGCATCAGCAGGTGCAGCGGCAGTACGGAGAGAATGATCAGAAGGAAGTGTACGTATCGGCGGAGATCCCTTGCGGGGATCTCCTCTTTGCCGTGGACGGACGCTGCGACGGGCTGCTCGCGGGTGAGGACGGCATGCTGATGATCGACGAAATCAAGTCGACCTCGGGCGATCTGGCGCTCATTACGGAGGAGACGTATCCGGTGCACTGGGCGCAAGCCAAATGCTACGCGTACATGATCGCGAAGGATCAGGGCCTGCCGCGGATGAGAGTCCAGTTGACCTATGTGCAGCTTCCGTCGGGCGAGCGGAAGCAATTCCGGCAGGAGGCCGATTTTGCCGAGCTGGAGTCTTTCATCCACGAAGTGGTGCGGCGATATGCGCCTTATGCGCAAATGCTGCGCGACCACCGGAAGGCGCGGGACGAAAGCATCGCGGGGCTGTCTTTTCCGTTCCCGGCTTACCGGGCCGGGCAGCGGAAGCTGGCGGGCGCGGTCTACAAGACAATTGAAGAGAAGGTGAGCCTGTTTGCCAAGGCGCCGACCGGAATCGGCAAGACGATCTCGACCACGTTTCCGGCGATCAAGGCGATCGGGGAAGGGCATTTACAGCATCTGTTCTATCTGACGGCCAAGACGATTACCCGGACGGCGGCGGAAGAGGCGTTTGCCTTCATGCAGAATAAGGGCCTGCACCTGCATGCCGTGACCATCACCGCCAAGGAGAAGGTTTGCCTTCAGGACGAGGTAAGCTGCCGGAAGGAAGACTGCCCGTTCGCGGACGGCCACTACGACCGGATCAATGACGCGGTGCTGGATATGCTGTCCCATGAGACGCTGATCGGACGGGAGATCATCGAGCGGTACGCCCGCAAGCATCGCGTGTGCCCGTTCGAATTCTCGCTCGATTTGGCTTATGCCGCCGATGCGGTGATCTGCGATTACAACTATATTTATGACCCCAAGGTGTCCTTGAAAAGAATGTTCGCCGAGCAAAAGGGAGCGACGGCGCTGCTGGTGGACGAGGCCCACAACCTCGTGGACCGGGCGCGGGAGATGTATTCGGCTTCCCTGAACAAAGCCGACTTTCTGGCCTTGCAGCGGGAGTACAAAGGAGTAAACACCGGGGTATACCGGGCCGCCAAGGCGGTCAACGGCTTCTTTATCGACCTGCGCAAAGAAACGGACGGCCCGCACCGGATCGACCGCGCCAAGCCGGAGGCACTGCTCGCGCTCGCCGAGGAGTTCATCCTGGAAGCCGAACGGGAGCTGGCTTCTCCCGGGGCATCCGGGGATGCGGGCGAGCGGGGAGCGCTGCTGCTGGATGCCTATTTCGCCGCACAGGGCTTTGTCCGAACCGGGAAATTCTACGACGAGCGTTATGTGACCTATGCCGAGGTTTCTTCCCGGGATGTCGTCATCAAAATGTTCTGCCTCGATCCTTCGCATCTTTTGCGCGAAATGGGCAAGGGGTTTCGGTCGCGCATCTTCTTCTCGGCCACGTTGTCGCCGATGTCCTATTACCGCGATATGCTCGGCGCAACGCCGGAAGACTACACCGTTTCTCTTCCGTCCCCGTTCTCTCGCGAACAGCTCGATGTGCGAATTCATCCGCTGTCGACCCGGTACCGGGACCGGGAGCGGACGAAGGAGGCGCTGGCCCTGCTGCTGCGGCAAACGGTGCTTGAGCGCCGGGGCAATTATCTGTTCTTTTTTCCGTCCTATGCTTATATGAATCTCGTCTGCGAACGGTTTGCCGACGGCCTGCCGGCGGAAGGAATCCGGATGCTGGTGCAGCGGAGCGCCATGTCTGAAGGGGAGCGGGAGGATTTCCTGGCCGCGTTCGATGCCGCCAATGAGGATACGCTGGTGGGGTTTGCGGTGATGGGAGGGATTTTTTCCGAAGGGATCGACCTGGTCGGAGACCGGCTTACGGGCGTCGCCGTGGTCGGCGTCGGGCTGCCGCAGATCGGCCTGGAGCGGGACATCATTCGCGACTACTTTCATGAACAGGGGAAGGACGGATTTGATTACGCGTATGTTTTTCCGGGGATGAACAAAGTGCTGCAGGCCGGAGGCCGGCTGATCCGCTCGGAGAACGATCGCGGCGTGCTGCTGCTGGTGGACGACCGCTATCTCCATCCGCACTATGCCCATTTGCTGCCGGACGAATGGAATGGTCATGAATCGGATCCTTCCTGAATACACATGTGACGAATGAAGCGTTTGAACTTTGTGTGAAAGAGGGGATAAACACGCATGACGCTCACAGGAGTCACGTATATTAAAGTTTCCGTAGTTTATTTTGTAATCGGGGTGCTGCTTGGCATGTACATGTCCATGGCGCATGATTACACGCTGGCGAGTGTACACGTGCATGTGAATTTGCTGGGCTGGGCCTCGTTTGCGCTTGCGGGCATCATTTATTGGCTGTTTCCCAAGGCCGGCGCAAGTCTTCTGGGGAAAATCCAGTTCTGGACGTACACCATCGGTTTGCCGATTATGATGATCGGCCTGGCTTTTGTGCTGGAAGGAAAGGCCTCGTTCGAAGCGATCATTCCGATCGGGGCGACGCTGGTTGTGGTGAGCGTGATTCTGTTTGCGATCAACGTGCTGATCAATGTAAGACCGCAAAGTAATGTCCGGAGAAAATAACGGGGATCCCAAACGGAAGAAAAGTCTCGACCCGCCCTTGTGTTTGGGCTGGGTCGAGACTTTTTTCGCGGGTGAACGCTTATTGCGGATTGTTGGTCCAAATGCCGGCGGTTTTGACGACGACCCGTCTCGGCAGCTTTAAAGTGGCCAAGGCCAGCTCCGCGACATCCTCCGGCTGCATCATCCGGTCTTCTTCGCCGATCTTCAGCCCGGCGTTCACCGCCAGCTCGGTATTCACGGTGCTCGGCGTCAAGGCCACCACCCGGACGTCCGATTTGCGGACTTCCTGCATCAGCGCTTCCGTCATTCCGAGCAAGGCGAATTTGGACGCGCAGTAGGCCGAACCGGTGGCAAAGCCCCGTTCCCCGGCCGTGGAGGCGATGTTGATAATATCCCCGCTTTGCTTCTCCAGCATCGTAGGCAGGGCGGCGCGGGTTACATAATAAGTCCCCATCAGGTTCACCTGAATGATCCGCTCCCAGTCGGCCGGGTCCATATCGAGGAATTTGCCGAATTGGGCGATCCCCGCGTTGTTGATCAGAATATCCACCGTTCCGAGCGCCTCGATCAACTTCGATACGGCGGCTTCCGCCTCGGCCTGCTTGGAAATATCCGCGGCAGCGATATGTACTTGGACGCCGTATTCCTTCCCAAGCTGCTGCTGGAGCGCCTCCAGATCCCCCGCGGTTCGGGCGATCAAGCCCAAATGCACGCCTTCCTTGGCGAGCGCGACGGCCAGCGCTTTGCCGATCCCTTTGCCTGCCCCTGTGATGATGGCAGTTTGATTTTGAAGATTCATTCCGCTGCAGCCTCCCTCATGGATAATTTGTAGGATTTGTTCTCCATTATAAAGGATACCCTTTTTCGCGATCTGCGCCAAAATTGGCATTTGCATGAAACTTTTCAGAAATGGACACAATTTTAGCTGGAAATAAGGTTCGCTTGACGCGCCCTGTTTCAAGAAGTAATATCAAATTACAATAGTTAAATGTATTTAACCATTTAAATCTTTTAATTATACTGGCGCTGCGTGGCCGGTCATAACACTTGGTTATTTCTTTTGGAAAGCGGAGGTGATGGAGACTGGAGAAGAGCGATCTACTTTCCTATTTGCTGTCGCAGCAAATGACCAAATTTGTAGTATCTTATGGCAAAATACTGGATCCCGATCTCACCGCCCAGCAGTACTTGATTTTGCAGATATTGGGGGCGGGGGATAAAACCAGCTCCGAGCTGGCCGAAGAGTTGGATGTGACCCTGCCTGCGGTAACGAACCTGACGAACAAACTGGCCGGCAAAGGGTATATTGAGCGCAGGTCGGTTCCCAATGACAGACGGAGCATAAAGCTGCAGTTGACCGATCAGGGCCGCGAGGTTGAGTCCCGGCTGGTGGAACGGTATAAGGAGCTGACAAGTCAGCTATGGTCGGAGTTTTCGGAACAGGAATTGGATTTGCTCCTGGCATCCTATCGGAAAATGGTGGATAGCTTTCGGCAAATCCCGGGCCGGAATTCGGAATCAAATCATGCAGTGAATACGAAAAAACAGGAGGAATCATGATGGGAAGATTGGATAACAAGGTTGCTATTATTACCGGTGCAGCCGGAGGTATGGGGAAAGCGGACGCGGTGCTGTTCGCTAAGGAAGGCGCAAAGGTTGTCATTACGGATATCCAGGAGGAGAAAATTGCCGCCGCGGCCGAGGAGATTAACAAAAACGGCGGGGAAGCGATCGGGTTGGTGCAAGACGTGACCTCCGAAGCAGATTGGCAGCGAGTCGTGGACGAAGCCATGGCCAAATTCGGCAAAATCGACATACTCGTCAACAACGCCGGGATTTCCAGCCCCACGCCGATGCTCGACACCACGGTGGAGCTCTGGAACAAGGTAATGGATATTAATATCAAGAGCGTATTTTTGGGGCAAAAATACGTCATCCCGAAAATGATCGAGGGCGGCGGCGGATCGATCGTCAATATCTCTTCGATCGCCGGCCTGACCGGCGGCAACGGCGCCGGCCCGTACACGGCCAGCAAAGGGGCGGTGCGGATGCTGACGAAGGCGACGGCCGTCGATTTCGCCAAGCATAACATCCGCGCCAACTCGGTGCATCCGGGAATCATTCAAACCCCGATGACGGAAGGCTTGATGAAGGACGAGAACATGAAGGCGTGGTTCCATTCCGTCACCCCGCTTCCGCGTCTCGGCCTCGCCGAAGACATCGCGGCGGGCGTATTGTTCCTCGCCTCGGACGAGTCATCGTATATCACCGGGATCGAGCTCCCGATCGACGGCGGCTTCACGGCGAAGTAAGCTGCTATCTCTGCGACAATAGAGGCGGTTTTTGCACAACCCGGCGCTGCCGGGTTGTTTTTGTCGTCAAAGCTGATTTTTGGGCGAATCCAAAATAACTGGAAAACATACAGCTATTTCAGCGGTTTATCTGATCATGGAACAATTAACTGGAAAACCTACATCTAATCCCGTAATTTATGTTAAGGGGCTGGGCTTTTGGCCAAATTAAATGGAGGTTATCCATCTATTTTCGTGGATTAGGTTAAATTGGAGAAAATAGCTGGAGGAAATCCAGTTAATTTCTCACGCTTTACTGAACTAAATTTATTCTCGGCGAATGCTTGACAATATAAATCAATTGTATTATCTTTATATCAAGATAATTAATATAGAGATAAATCACATCAAGATAAATACACATAAATGGCTCGATGATCAAATCGCGAAACGCACACCGCGCACAATGTACAACGCAAATAGATTGCTAGAGGAGGTACATCCTATGAAATACGAACAAGACGACGCCTTGAATCTTCATATCGCCCTGTCGCGGGCTAGCCAATGGGTGAACGCTCATACGGACCGGGATATCCGCAGCTACGGGCTTACGCGAACGGAGTTCGGCGTGTTGGAGCTGCTTTATCACAAAGGGCCGCAGCCGATCCAGCAAATCGGCGGGAAAGTGCTGATGAGCAGCGGCAACATCACTTATGTCGTCGACAAGCTCGAGAAGAAGCAGTACGTCCGGCGCAAACCTTGCGCCGAGGACCGGCGTCTCATCTTCGCGGAGATCACGGAGGAGGGCACGAAGTTTATCGAAGAAGTGTTCCCCAAGCATGCGGAAGTCATCGCCAAGGCGACGGCGGGATTGAATGCCGAAGAGAAGAGGATCGCGGCGGAGCTGCTGAAGAAGCTCGGCAAACATGCGCAGGAGGGATTCAAGTAGCCGGAGGCGGCCATAAACATGAAGACATGAAAACACGAATCCGAAGCCGTATCCGCACTACAACGCCGACTGCTTAAACCTAGCCCAGATAATAAATCCGGGTTTAGAAAGCGGAAGGCCTTCTCGGGTCAAATATCTTAATATAAAGAGTCTTTATTTTAACAAAACTAATGATTAAAGGAGAAATAAACAATGAGCATAGCTATTGGATTGTTGATTATACGGTTGGTTGTCGGTTTGTCTTTTATGGCGCACGGCGCGCAGAAGCTGTTCGGCTGGTTCGGCGGCCACGGCCCGAAAGGGACCGGAGGATGGATGGAATCCCTCGGGTTCAAACCGGGCGTGCTGATGGCGGTCCTGGCGGGCGGCGCCGAATTTGCCGGCGGGCTGCTGTTTGCCGCGGGATTGTTGACCCCATTGGGCGCGCTGTTGATCATCCTGACGATGATCATGGCGATCTTCGCGGTTCATGGCAAGAACGGTTATTGGTCCACGGCGAACGGCTACGAATACAACCTGCTGATTATTGCCGTAGTTCTCGGTGTAGCCTTGATTGGCGCGGGCGACTTTTCTTTCGACGCCCTGCTGTTCTAAACGAAACATAAACATGAAATTATTACGGAGTGAGGAGACTATGCGATGAGCGATTTTACGGAAGTATTAAAAAACCGCAGATCCGCCAATAAATTCATGCAAGGCGTGGAGATCCCGCAAAAGGATCTGGAGGAGATATTCAATCTGGTCAAATATGCTCCGTCGGCATTCAATCTGCAGCATACCCATTATATCGTGGTCAAGGATCCCGAGCTTAAGGAAAAAGTATATGAAGCTGCGAATAAACAATACAAAGTACGTACAGCATCGGCGGTTATTGTCGTATTGGGGAATCCTGACGCTTACAAGGATGCGGCGGTATTAAACGAAGGCCTGTTGAATCTGGGTGTGCTCAGCAAGCAGGAATACGATATGACCGTGGAATCCACGCTTGCTTTCTACGAAGAACGGGGCGAGACGTTCCGGCGGGAGGACGCGATCCGCAATGCCAGCCTGTCCGCGATGCAATTGATGCTGATCGCCAAGGACCACGGGTGGGATACGTGCCCGATCAACGGGTTCGACCCGGAGGCGCTGAGCAAGGCGCTTGCGCTTCCTGAAGCCTATGTTCCGGTCATGCTTGTCACCATCGGCAAAGAGGACACGTCCAGCTTTCGTCCGCGCGGCTACCGCAAACCCGTAGCCGAATTCGTAAAATTCATTTAAGGAGGAAATTAAAATGACACAACGTACAGCAGGTATTCATCATATTACCGCCTTTGTGGACAGCGCTCAGGAAACGACTGATTTCTATGCGGGTATCCTGGGGCTTCGCCTGGTCAAGAAAACGATCAACTTCGATGCGCCGGAGGTGTATCATCTCTATTTCGGCAATGAGGCGGGCAGCCCGGGGACGATCATCACCTTCTTCCCTTCGCCGGGTTCCCGCAAGGGCCGGGTCGGCGGCGGGCAGGTCGGAATTACGACTTACGCGATTCCCGACGGGACGCTGGATTTCTGGGAAGCGCGCCTGCGGCGGTTCGGCGTTTCCGTCGAAAAGCGGGAAAGATTCGGCGAGACCGTTCTGCACTTCCGCGACAACTCGGGATTGATCCTGGAGCTGGTAGAGCGGGCGGAAGGGCCGGCAAGCACCTGGTCGTTCGGCGGAGTGCCGGCGGATAAAGCGATCAAGGGCTTTGGCGGCGCGGTATTGTACAGTGTGGCTCCCGAGAAAACGAGCCATCTTTTGGAACATGTGCTCGGAATGGAAAAAATAGGGCAAGAGGGGTCCTACGCCCGATACAAAACGACCGGGGAGTTAGGTAATATAATCGATATCAACATCAACCCCATGGAATACGGCGCCGGGGGTGCCGGAACCGTGCATCATATCGCCTGGCGGGCAAAGGATGACGAAGATCATGCCGCTTGGAGAACTAAACTGTCCGGGCTTGGTTATCATGTGACCCCGTTTGTCGACCGTCAATATTTCAACGCGATTTATTTCCGGGAAGAAGGGGGCATCATGTTCGAAATCGCCACCGATCCCCCTGGATTTGCCCGGGACGAACCCGCCGATATGCTTGGCGAGAAGCTGATGCTGCCGGACTGGTATGAGAAACATCGGGCGCTGATTGAAGCGAATTTGGAACCGTTCGAGGTTCGGGTATTGGAGGAGGATAGAGAATGAAACATATTTTTCAGCAGGGAACGAGCAACGACGCGCCGGTGCTGTTGCTCCTGCACGGTACCGGCGGAACGGAGCGCGACCTGCTGCCGCTGGGCGGCATGATCTCCCCGCAGTCCTCGGTGCTGAGCGTCCGGGGGAATGTGCTGGAGAACGGAATGCCGCGGTTTTTCCGGCGGCTGGCCGAAGGGGTCTTCGATGAAGAGGACCTTGTGTTCCGGACCAAGGAACTGAACGACTTCCTCGATGAGGCGTCCGGAACTTACGGGTTTAACCGCCGCAATATCGTGGCGGTCGGTTACTCCAACGGCGCGAACATCGCCGGCAGCCTGCTGTTCCACTTCGGGGACGCACTGCGCGGGGCGATCCTGCACCACCCGATGGTGCCGCGCCGGGGGATCGCGCTGCCGGACCTGTCCGGCGTCCCCGTATTCATTGCCGCGGGGCAGCGCGATCCGATCAGTCCGCCGCAGGAAGCGGAAGAACTGGAGCGCCTGCTGAGCGGGGCCGGGGCGGCCGCGCACGTCCATTGGGAACCGTCCGGCCACCAGTTGACCCCGTCCGAGGTCGATGCCGCCTCGGCCTGGTATCAGCGGACTTTTGCCTAACCTAAAGGAGTGGACGCCATGCTTTCCATAGATCCCGACCTGCAGAGCGAGCGGGACAATTACAAGCTGCTGACGGGCAGCATTATTCCGCGGCCGGTAGCCTTGGTGACGACGTTGTCGGAGGCCGGCACCTTGAACGCGGCCCCGTTCAGCTATTTCAACATCGTGACCGCCGATCCGCCGCTCGTCTCGGTTTCGGTCCAGCGCAAGCAGGGCCGGCCCAAAGATACGGCCCGGAACGCGGCGGAGCGCGGCGCCTTTGTCGTTCACATTGCCGATGAATCCTACATCCGGCAGGTGAACGAGACGGCGGCCTCGCTGCCCCCGGAGGAGAGCGAGGCGGCGCTGGCCGGCCTGACGCCGGTGCCGAGCGAGACCATCGCCGTCCCCGGCGTGGCCGAGGCCAAGGTCCGGATGGAATGCCTGCTGGAGCAGGCGATTCCGCTTGGCGGCAAGCCCGGGGAACCGGCGGCCGATCTGCTGATCGGCCGGGTGGTCCGCTTCCATATCGACGAGTCCGTGTACGAGGACGGGCGAATCAGCGCCGATACACTTAAAGCCGTCAGCCGCCTCGCCGGAAACGATTATGCCAAACTCGGTCCCACATTTTCGATACCGCGACCGGGATAAACGGATATGATACAGCCTTCTCGATAATTTGGGAAGGCTGTATTTTTATGAACTTTTATAGTTTTTCTAAGCAAGAACTAAAATTTTCCGGGTAAATACTTAATTTCCGGCATAGAGAATTATACGGGTTCTCGGTTAGGTTGAGGTTAAAAGTTTTCCTATTCTCAAACCATGAAGCTATGATAGCATAAATAATGAGTGCGCTTTCAAAATAGCAGTTTAGTACAACTTCAGGGGAGCGATATATCTATGATGAATGTGCTATTGGTGGATGACGAGCCTTGGGTAATTGAGGGACTCCGCACGATGGTGAATTGGACGGACCACGGGTTTCAAGTGTGCGGAGATGCTTCCAACGGTCCTGATGCGTTCAGGATGATTCAAGAGCTTGGGCCGGAGCTGGTTCTGACGGATATCAATATGCCGGTGATTAACGGGTTGGAGCTGATTGAGCGATCGAACCGGGCGCTGGCCAGGCCTCCTAAGTTTGTTATATTGAGCGGCTACGACAATTTTAATTATGCGCGTACCGCAATGCATCAACGGGTAACGGAATATTTGCTCAAACCGATCGACGAGGAAGAGATTGAGGCGCTGCTGGTCCGCTTGCGCAAGAGAATCGAGGAAGAGCTTGAAACGGAGCAGAGCCAAACCCGCATGCATTTTTTGCTGGTGAACAATTTGCTGAACCGCCTGATTCAAGGTGAAGACGGCGTGCAGCTGATGCAACAGGCCGCCCATGCCCTTCTTCTTTCGGAGGATGCCGGGCTGCGCTGCGTTCTGATTGAGGCTTCCGGAACTGCTTCCGATTTGCGCAGCCGGGCGGCGAAGTATTTCGCGCAGACACCGGGCCGTATATTCGAGGACAGCGCGGGAAGGATCGGCGTGATTCTGACTGACGATAATTTTTCATTCGGCCGGGTACAGGAGCTCGCCGTACAACTTCACAATGAACTTACGGATGAATCAAACCGGCCTGTCATTGTGACGATCAGCGGCGCTCTTCCGGGAATCGCATCGGTTCGCGAACTGTATATGCAGGCGCTTGAGGTCAATAAATGCAAGCGTTGTCAAGGAAGAGACGGTGTGTATAATTACAGGGATTTGCGGCGGGCCGGAATTTCCCGCAAGCACGCCAAGGAGAAATTCAAACAGCTCACGGAGATCGTGACGGCGGCCCGGACCGGCAAAATTCACTCCGCCGTGGAAGACGCACTGGCTTCCATTACGGAGGGGCTGTCCGATCTGAAGCATGCCATGGCCCATGTGGCCGACCTCGAATTGAATCTTTGCAGACGGATCGGGGAAATGAACGGGGACCCGGATGCTTTCATGAAGAAGCTTCAGGATGAATATGGTAGTATCGGGAGTTTCGAGACTTACTCGTCCTTGAGAAAATACGTCCTTGAGCTTTGCTTGGAAGCGGCCGATGTCCTGGCGCGGCTGGAGGCCAAGAATGAGAACAATACGATCTTCCATGTGATTCAATACGTGGACCGGGAATTCCGCGGCAAGCTGCAACTGCAGGACCTGGCCAAAATGTTTCATATGAATTCCACCTATCTGGGTCAGTTGTTTAAGAAAGAAACCGGTAAACCGTTCAACGACTACTTGAACGAAAAAAGAATCGAAGAAGCCAAACGGCTGCTGAAACGCACCCAGATGAAAATTTCCGAAATCGCGCTTCAGGTCGGATATCCCAATACGGACTATTTTATCAGCAAATTCAAATGCAAGACGGGGGTGCTGCCCTCGGTCTACAAACAGGAATCCGAGCGGAAAACGGCGGGTTAAACGGCAGGATGGTGCATAGATCATGAAAAAACGCTTTAGATTCCGGTCATTCATTAACGATATTCCGCTGAATTATAAATTTATACTGATCTACGTGATCGGTGTACTGCTGCCTATTGTGGTGATCAACATCGTGTTTCTGGACCGGATGACCGGAATTATCAAGGAACGGGAGGAGCAGAACCTCGAAATCTCGCTCGAACGGGCCAGAAAGGATATTCACGATTTCATCGACGGCGGGGTGGC
Organism: Paenibacillus haidiansis; assembly: GCF_036553665.1. Lineage (NCBI taxonomy): Bacteria > Bacillati > Bacillota > Bacilli > Caryophanales > Paenibacillaceae > Paenibacillus > Paenibacillus haidiansis. The sequence continues at coordinate 346,669 of NZ_JAZHPZ010000005.1, forward strand.
GGTCAGCCATGCACTCAACACGGACAAGATGCTGTATGAAACGCTGGACAGAACTTACGAAAGTCCGGTCGAGTTTTACGAAACGTTCGACGAACAGCTGCGCAACCGGGTCACAAATTACATACCGGTCAACAATCAAATTCAGAGAATCAGCATCTATACGGAGAACGAGACGATCGTACCCGGCGGAAATTACCAGGTGCTCGATGCCGAGGTGAGGAACAGCGACTGGTACCGGCTGTGGCAGCAATCGACGTCCCCTGTGCTGGTGGCGGCCTACCGGGCGACCCAAGCCAATAGCGCCACCTTGACGGGGCCATATCTCAGCGTAATTGAGAAGATGGATTACTTCGATACTTACAGTACGTATGGCAAACTGCTTCGGATCGATATCGACTTGAGCAAAATTTACGATGTCATCGTGCGGGAGCAGGCTTATTTAAACCTGTACCTGGTCAATGAGCATAATGAAATCATTATGTCCGCGGACAGCGGCTACCAGCGGGGGGTTACCGACGACTATCCGGTTTTTCGGCTTACCGATAATGAGAGGAACAAGGACATTCACGCCGTCTCTATCGGAACGGCCAGCTACGTAAAGGGCTGGAAGCTGGTCGGCGTAACGCAGGGGAAACGGTTATCCAGCGCTATGCTCGATATGCAGCTTTATGTGGGATTTATTGCAGCCGTCATTACGCTGTTTTCGCTTATATTTATTTACATCATGCTAAGATCCTACAATTACCGGGTGAAGCGGCTGTCCCGCCACATGCAGAAGGTGACCAACGAGAAATTCGACCTGATTCGGATCGACGAAGGAAACGACGAGATCGGCGGCTTGATCCAGAATTTCAATATCATGACGTCCCGGATCAACTCCTTAATCAACAACGTATACAAGCTTGAGATTCAGAAGAAAAATTTGGAGATGGAGCAGGTGCGGGCGGAACTGAACTTTTTGCAGAGCCAAATGAATCCGCATTTTCTGTTTAACACCTTGAATGCCATTCTGGTCGTCTGTACCAAAAACAATTATTCCGATGTGACCGATATTATCAAAAGCTTGTCCAAGCTGCTCCGGAGACTGCTTAGCTGGAAAGAGGACATCGTGACGCTGGAGGAAGAAATTTTATTCATCGAAATGTATCTCAAAATCGAAAAATTCAGGTTCCGGGACAAGTTCGAATACGAGCTGGATATCGACCCGGAGGCACTGCATTACAAAATACCGAAGATGAGCATCCAGCCGCTGGTGGAAAATGCATGCAAGCACGGCATCCAGGCGGTAGAGGGGAAGGGCGTCGTCAAAATCGGCGCTTTGGTATCCGACGGCTGCCTCTGCGTTTCGGTCCAGGACAACGGCAAAGGCATCGAGCCGGAAAAGCGCCGAGAGATGCTTATATCCATGCGCAGCGAGAGTACGTCCGGCACCAGTATCGGTATCCGTAATGTATACCGGAGACTTGAACTGTATTACGACGACCTCGTCCGCTTCGATATCGACAGCAAACCTTATCAGGGAACGACGGTGTCTTTCAAGATCCCGATCAGGCTGCTGGAACATCAGGATTACCCGCAAGGAGAGTGACGGATATGAGATTTAAAGTGCTTTTGATCGACGACGAGCCCGGCGCTTTGGAAGGCATGCAGTTGTGGATCGACTGGGAGGAGCTTGGCTTCGAAGTTTGCGGCATCTGCTCCAACGGCGCGGAGGGGCTGAGAATGATGGCGGAGCTTTCGCCGGATTTGGTCGTCACCGATGTGAATATGCCGCTGATGAGCGGCCTTGAAATGATTGGAGAATGGCAGAAGAACGGAACCAAAAAAATCAGCTTCGCCATTATCAGCGGATACAGTGAGTTCGAATATGCGAGGAAAGCGATGCGTTACGGGATCACGCATTATTTGTTGAAACCGGTCGAGGCGGAAGAAGCCGCTGCCGAGCTGCGCGCGATTTACAGCGAACTGCTGGATGAGGCGGAAGAACAGCAATGGAGCGAAATTGCCTCATTGGAGGAGCAGGTCTCCTTGATCAGACAACTGCTCGAGGACCGCTCCGGCCAGGAAAGGGAATATCCGGACAGTCTAAGCGCGTTGTCATCGGGCCGGGAGGCATGGAACATCTGCCTGATTCAAACCGAGCCGTCCACGTACGCTGAACTGAGGGGGATTTTGACGGATTTGATTTCACAGGAGAAATCGATGTTTCTGGTCGATATGGAGATGAACCGTTTCGGCATCGTGTTCGGATATTCGCCGGATCAAGGGCAGGCGGACGATGCATGCCGGGCGCTTGCCGAACTTTCAGTGCGGTACGCTGCTCACCGGGTGTTTATGGCCACCGGCGCCCCGGTGAAGTCGCTCTTGCGTCTTGCAAACTGCTATAGAACCGCGGAAGAAGCTTTGAAATTCAAGTTCTATGACCCCGATTACGCCGGGGTCATTTCTTACGCTTCAATTGAAAACAGGAATTTTCAACACCACTACGACCCGATCCGGTTGGTGGATAACGTGATGGAGGCATTGACTCTTTTGAATGCCGCCAATTATCACGAAACGATCGCGGCCGCGGCAGACCTGTTTCGTGAACTGCCGCTCGCGCCCGAAACGGTCAAGAAGACAGTCTTTCATTTAATGTACAAAATGAAAGACTATCTGGAGGATTCCCTCGGCAAGGAGGCGTCGGCAACGCTGGCCAACTATGATTTTTCCTTTTTGGCCGATTCGGTGATGAACCTGAACGATTTTATGAACCTGTTGCTGAACTTCGGTCTCGAATGCATCGATCTGCTCAGCCGGGAGCAGGCGCTTAAATCGCAGGGGATTGTGCAGGAAATCAACGAGTACATACGGGAGCATTACCGGGAAGGGCTAACGATTAAAAAGCTGGCCGAACGTTTTTATTTGCATCCGGTTTATTTGGGGCAATTGCTCATGAAGAAGAATGGGGTCGGATTCAACGAATGGGTGCATAACCTCCGGATCGAGGAGGCCTCCCGGCTGCTTCTGGAAAACAAGTATAAAAACAGCGAAATCGCGGAGCGGGTAGGCTACGTGAACTATAGCCAATTCCTGAAACAGTTCGAAAAACGGATGGGAATGTCTCCGGGCGAATATAAAAACAGGAACTAAAGTTTTTAGGGGTAATGCTTTAATTGTGTTATAGTTCGCTTTTGGCAGCGCTTTTACAATAAAGATAAGTCGATGAAAGGGCTTACACCCTGGAATGGCTAAATCATTACGGAGGTGCTTTAAATGGGGGGCAAGAAGAAATCGGTACTCCGGTTCAGCATGATGTTGCTGCTTTCGCTCGGCCTGGTCTTGTCGGCTTGCGGAGGCAACAATAAGGAAGCCGCCAACGGAAACAATGGACAGGCAGCCGGAGAAAATACCGCGAATGGGGTTGAGCCGTTTGAAATTTCGGTTTTTATCGGTGAAGCCGGCCAACAACCGACACCTGACAACAAGATTTACAAAATGATAAAAGAAAAAACGGGAGCATCCTTTAAATTCGAATTCCTGGCAGGCGACATCGACCAGAAGCTCGGTGTTATGATCGCAGGCGGCGATTATCCGGACATGATGACAGCGAACCAAAAGCTGACAGCTGCCGGGGCATTTATCCCGCTCGAAGATTTGATTGAAGAACATGCTCCAAACCTGAAGAAACATTATGAGAAGTATTGGAACATGATGAAGGATCCTAATGATGGTCATATTTACAATCTTCCAAACTATGGCGCGACTAATGCAGACGTTAACTCTTCCTGGTATTCTGGCCCAGCCTTCTGGATTCAAAAGGACGTATTGGCAGAGGCAGGATATCCACAAGTTAAAACATTGGATCAATACTTTGACCTGATTAAACAATACAAGGAAAAGCATCCGAATATCGACGGAACCCCGACGATCGGCTTTGAAATTCTGAACTATGACTGGAGAAACTGGGGTCTGTTCAACGCACCGCAGCATTTGATCGGTCATCCGAATGATGGCGGTGTAGTCGTTAAAGACGGCAAGGCGGAAATTTTTGCCGACAAGGACTATGCCAAACGTTATTATCAAAAACTCAACGAAATGAATGCTCTAGGTATCATCGACAAGGAAACCTTTACCCAAAACTTTGACCAGTATATGGCCAAAATTTCTAGCGGCGCCGTTCTGGGTATGTTTGACCAGCACTGGAACTTCCAAGATGCAGAGAACGCGCTGATCACGCAGAAGAAAGATAATAGAACTTATGTCGGCCTTCCGCTTGTGTTTGATGAAGGCACCAAGGATCATTACAAAGATCGCCCGGCTCTGAACCTGAATAACGGTTTGGGGATTACAGTCAACGCATCCGAAGAACAAGCTGTGAGAATTATTAAGCTGTTGGATACATTGATGCAAGAAGATTGGCAAAAAATCTTGTCCTGGGGTATCGAAGGGGAAGATTATATTGTCGAAAATGGCCGCTTCATGAAAACACAAGAGCAACGTGATGTGTTTACCGATGCAACCTGGAAGCTTGCGAATAAAGCTGATGCTTACTTCAAGTTTGCTCCAAAAATGGAAGGCTTATTCTCGGACGGCAACGCCACCGATGCCGCCGCTCAGCCTGAAGAAATGCTGGCTGCTTTGAGAGAGTATGACAAGAACTTCCTTGACCAATACGGATTCAATACTTATGTTGACTTCTTCAGTCCGGCTCCAGAGAACGATATTGCTTACCCGGCATGGTCTGTTGACCTGGTAGACGGATCCGAAGCCAAGATCGTCAATACGAAGCAAAACGAATTGTCCACGAAATATTTGCCGAAAGCCATTCTTGCAAGTCCGGCCGAATTTGACGGTGTCTGGGATGAGTACGTCAAGGAGATCGGAAAACTCAACATCAAGGCTTACGAAGATCGGATCAATGAAGTGCTGCAATGGAGAAAAGATACCTGGACAGTGAAATAAAGTTTTGGCTTTAATCGGAAAATGGAAGGCATTCGTGAGCCTTCCATTTTCCGAAATAAATAGGTTTTGGGGAGAAAAAAACTATGGATCAGACCTTGAAGAAAGATCGAGCCGTCCGGAGGTCGAAAAAAGAAAAGAAAATCACCTGGTCCCTCATCAAGGATCAGCGCCAGCTGATTTATATGTCCGTACCTCTGTTGGCATATATCGTGTTATTCGCCTATGTTCCGATTTGGGGCTGGACGATGGCTTTTCAGGACTACAAACCGGCTAGGGATTTTAGCGAGCAGAAATGGGTAGGGTTTAAGCATTTCGAGTTCCTTTTTAAAGACGACAGTTTTTTGCAGGTGCTTCGTAATACGCTGGCCATGAGTGTCATCAACCTGATTCTCGGCTTTGTGACCGCCATTATATTGGCGTTATTGCTGAACGAAATCAAAAAAATATTTTGGAAAAGAACCGTACAGACGATTTCCTATCTTCCGCACTTTCTGTCCTGGATTATCGTAACCGGGATTGTGGCGACAAGCTTGGCTTCGGACGGAATAGTCAATGATCTCCTGATGAAGCTGCATCTGATCAAGGAGCCGATCCAATGGCTCAGTGAAGGCAAGTACTTCTGGGGAATCGTCGGAGCGTCGCATGTTTGGAAAGAAGTCGGCTGGAATACGATTATATATTTGGCCGCGATGTCGTCCATCGATCCGGCGCTTTATGAAGCCGCCGATATTGACGGCGCAAGCCGCTACCGGAAAATGTTCCATGTAACTTTGCCGGGCATTAAACCCACGATTATTATTCTGTTGATTATGCAGGTTGGCCACATTCTGGAAGCGGGCTTCGAAGTTCAATACTTGCTTGGCAACGGTCTTGTTGTCGACTGGTCGCAAACGATTGACATTTTCGTACTGAAATACGGGCTCGCTCAAGGAAACTATTCATTAGCAACTGCTGCCGGTATATTTAAAACGGTCGTTAGTGTGACGTTGCTCCTAATTGCAAACGGAATCTCTAAACGACTAGGGGAAGAGAGGCTGTTATAGTTATGGCAAATCAAACCATCATCCCTGGGCCAGCATCAGCTGCCGCAGTGACTAGACCGGTCGTAAGAAGAAGACTTGAGCCGATCCTTTTTAATACTTTTAATACTCTTTTTATGATAGGCCTTGTTATTGTCACGTTATATCCCTTCCTGAATACGATTGTTGTTTCCTTGAATGCGGGGAACGATACGATTCGAGGCGGAATATATCTCTGGCCGAGAGAATTTACTTGGCAGAATTACAAGGCGGTATTCGCTTCGGGAACGATATATGACGCGTTCTGGATTTCCGTAGCAAGAACGGTGCTTTCGACACTGCTGAATCTAGGGCTAACCACCATGTTGGCTTATACGCTGAGTCGTCGGGAATACGTATTCCGCAAACCGATCACCTTGATTTTTATTCTGACAATGTACTTTAACGCCGGTTTGATTCCGGGATACTTCCTGATGAAGGACCTGCATTTGCTTAATACGTTCTGGGTTTATGTCATCCCATCGATGATCAGCGCATTTAATATGATCGTCATCCGGACTTATATCGGAACGATTCCGGAAAGCTTGGTCGAATCGGCAAGAATCGACGGAGCCGGAGACTTTAAAATCTTCATCCGGATCATCTTCCCGCTTTGTAAACCGGTGTTGGCTACAATTGCACTGTTTGTAGCCGTAGGCGCTTGGAACTCCTGGTTCGATGCATTCATTTATACTTCGTCGCATCAAGAACTGAGTACTCTGCAATATGAATTGATGAAGCTGTTATCATCCAGTATGAACGCGAACGGTAACCCTGCGGTGTCTAACGGTGTCGGAATGACACAGGGTTCCAGCATGGTAACGCCGATTTCGATCCGTGCTGCGGTAACGGTAGTAGCGTCCGTACCGATTCTGCTGGTTTATCCGTTCATGCAAAAATACTTTGTTGTTGGACTGAATGTCGGCAGCGTGAAGGAGTAAGACATGACGAAAAATTTAATTGGTTATTCTAACCCGGTTCTTCCGGGATTCTACCCCGACCCGAGCATCGCTCGGGCCGGGGATGACTTTTATATGATCTGCAGCTCGTTTGAGTATTTCCCGGCCGTGCCGATCTTTCACAGCCGGGATCTGGCGCATTGGGAGCAAATCGGCCATGTGCTGGACCGGGACAGCCAACTGGATCTTCGCGGCCGCCGCAGCTCGGACGGCATCTATGCGCCGACGCTGAGATACCATGAAGGCACGTTCTATATGATTACGACCGATGTACGCGGGATCGGCAATTTCTACGTGACGGCCAAAGATCCTGCCGGCCCCTGGTCGGATCCGATTAAAGTGCCGTACGGCGGCATTGACCCGTCCCTGTTCTTCGACGATGACGGCAAGGTTTACGTGACCGCCCAGCAGGGCGCGGATTACGACTCCCATGCGATCCAATACGAGATCGACATCGCCACGGGGAATGCGTTGTCGGAGCCGGTAGTCATTTGGAAGGGGGACGGCGGTCCCTGGACGGAAGGTCCCCACCTGTACAAAATAAAAGGCATGTACTACATTATGACGGCTTCGGGCGGCACCGCGAAGGACCACCGGGAAATCATCGGCCGCAGCGCGAGCCCCTACGGGCCGTTCGAGTTGTATCCGCATCCGATTCTGACGCACCGGGGGATAGAGCATCCGATTCAGTATTTGGGCCACGCGGATCTGGTGGAGGCTCCAAACGGCGACTGGTGGGCCGTATTCCTCGGTGTCCGGCTCGTCGATTCGGGATACAGCGTACTCGGCCGGGAGACGTTTCTCGCTCCCGTAACCTGGAATGACGAGGGATGGCCGATGATCGACAACAATGAAGGCACCGTAAATCTGGAAATGAGCGTGCCGCGGCTGCCGGGGAAACCGGAGGAGACGATGTCCGCGCCGACGGCCGTTTTTGAAGGCAAGGATCATTTCGAAGGGCCGGAGCTTCCGTATGGCTGGACCTTTCTCCGCAACCCGGCGAAGGACAGCTGGTCTTTAAGCGAGCGGGACGGCTGGCTCAGCTTGCACGGACAATCCGCCGGGCTGAACGACGTCGGCCGGGTTGCTTTTGCCGGAAGACGCCAGCAGCATGTGCAGTCGGAATGGAGCACTTTGCTTGAATACGCCACGATCGGTGACGGCGAAGAGGCCGGGCTTTGCGCCAGAAGAGATGAAGACGCCCACTATGAAATCTTCTTGAAGCAAGAGGGAGGCCGGAAGTCCGTCGGCGTCAGATTGACCGCGAGAGGCGAATCGAGAATGGCGGCCGAGGTTCCGGTCGAGACGGACCGGGTATATCTGAAAATCCGGACAAGTGTTACCGATTATGAGCTGCTATATTCTATGGACGGGCAGGAATGGGTTCCGCTCGGCGGAGGATCCGCCCGGGCGCTGTCCCCGGAAGACTTCGTGAACAAGATGTGCTTTACCGGTGTGGTTATCGGGTTATATGCCAGCGGGAACGGCAAGCCCGCTTCCGGGGCGGCTCAGTTTGACTGGTTCGAGGCCCGGATTGGATAAAGGAGAGGCAGAGATATGAATTCATTGGAACAAACAGCGGCCGCACTCAAGGACCTGTTTGCTGACGATTTTCGGATCGGAGCGGCGGTCAATCCCTGCACGATCCGTACCCAGGAGAAGCTGCTGGCTCATCATTTCAACAGCATTACGGCGGAGAACGAAATGAAATTCGCCAGCGTGCATCCGCGGGAGGACCTCTACACCTTCGAGGAAGCGGATCAAATCGCGGACTTCGCCCGCAAACACGGGATGGCTCTTCGCGGGCATACGCTGGTGTGGCATAACCAGACCACCGATTGGTTGTTCCGTGACCGGCAGGGCCGGCCCGTGAGCAAGGCCGTGCTGTTTGAACGAATCCGCTCGCACATTCAAACAGTGGTCGGACGCTACAAAGATGACATTTACGCCTGGGATGTTGTGAACGAGGTCATTGCCGACGAGGGCGAGCAGCTGTTACGCTCATCACTGTGGACGGACATCGCCGGGGACGAATTTATCGCTAAAGCGTTTGAATACGCGCACGAGTCCGATCCGAACGCTTTACTGTTTTATAATGACTATAACGAATCCCACCCTCATAAACGCGATAAGATTTATACACTGGTCAAGTCGCTCTTGGATCGGGGCGTTCCGATTCACGGCATCGGCCTGCAGGCGCATTGGAACCTGTACGACCCGTCGCTGGACGACATCCGGGCGGCGATCGAGAAGTACGCCTCCCTTGGATTGCAGCTTCAACTCACCGAACTGGACATGTCGGTTTTTCGTTTCGACGACAAACGGGCCGATTTGACCGAGCCGGCTCCCGGCATGCTGGAACGGCAGGCGGAGCTTTACGAAGCGGTATTCAAGCTGCTTAAGGAATACCGCGATTGCATCGGTTCGGTCACGTTCTGGGGAGCCGCGGACGATTACACCTGGCTTAGCGACTTTCCGGTTCAGGGACGCAAGAACTGGCCGTTTCTGTTTGATGAAGGGCACCGGCCGAAGCCGGCCTACTACCGGGTGGCCGCTCTCACCGGCAAGTAAATTCAATAAAAAAAAGGAAAACCCCTCGAATGTGGGGTATTTCTTTTCTTAAGATATCAGAAAGTATAAGTTTCGGAGCATCCGCTTCCTGATATCGCAAGAAAAACTACCGCTGAATGCGATCTGGCTTCTTAGAGAGTACGTCGATAGACGTTTTTCTTATAATGTAATTAGGACATTGCGGGAGGAGTTTGGAAAATGGGGACGGAAAGTGCATTGTATAAAGCATGGCTGCAGTACACTGAACTAAAATCGCCTGAGCTTCGCAATTTGTACAAGGGGATACTGAAGCGCGTCGTGGTGGAAGGAGGAGTTTCGGGGCTCCCTCCGGCCGCCGTTCGGGAGCTTTCGGCAGGCGCGAAGGCGATGCTGGGCGCAACTCCCGAATTTATGGACCAAATTCCAACGGACGACGAAGGGCCTTATCTATGGATTCGGCTTCATTCGGACGAGGATTCTTCCGGTGCTGACCGGCGGAGATGGGAAACCAAGCGGGCTTCCTATTCGCTCAAATACGTCTTATCCGCGAAAGAAGAGCGGCTTGAACTCACCGCTGCCTCGAAAACAGGAATGATCTACGGCATTTTCCACCTGCTTCGGGGAATCGCCCTCGGCTTCAAACCGGCACAATGGGCCATTGAGGAGCATCCGGCCAACCAACTACGGATGATCAATCAATGGGACAATGCGGACGGTTCGATTGAGCGGGGGTATTCGGGAAGATCTATTTTTTATACGGACGGGGAGATTGTCAAAGATTTGGGACGCGTGCGCGATTATGCGCGGCTTCTTGCCTCGGTGGGGATCAACGCGATCTCGATCAACAATGTGAACGTTCATGAGGTGGAAACCGGGTTTATTACCGAGGAAGGGCTTCCCGAAGTGGCCCGGGTGGCGGAAGTGTTCCGGGATTACGGAATCGCGCTGTTCCTCAGCATCAATTTCGCGGCTCCGATCGCGGTGGGAGGACTCGATACCGCCGATCCGCTTGACGAGGGTGTCCGGGAATGGTGGAAAGAGGCGGCCGGGCAGATTTACCGGCATATCCCCGACTTCGGCGGCTTCGTTGTGAAAGCGGATTCGGAGCACCGCCCCGGTCCGTTTGCCTATGGGCGGGATCATGCCGACGGGGCCAATATGCTGGCCGATGCGCTTGAGCCTTATGGCGGGCTCGTGGTCTGGCGCTGCTTCGTCTACAACTGCATGCAGGACTGGCGGGACAGAACCACGGACCGGGCGCGGGCCGCTTACGACCATTTCAAGCCGCTTGACGGCAAGTTCAAGGATAATGTGCTGCTGCAGATCAAGAACGGGCCGATGGATTTTCAGGTGCGGGAGCCGGTGTCTCCGCTGTTCGGGGCGATGAGCGCCACCAATCAGGTCATCGAGTTCCAGATCGCGCAGGAATACACCGGGCAGCAGCGGCATTTATGCTATCTGGTTCCGCAGTGGAAGCAGGTGCTGGATTTCGATACGCATGCGGCCGAAGGCGGCAAGGGCCAAGTGAAACAGATCGTGTCCGGTTCGCTGTTCGGCATGAAGTACAGCGGCGTGGCCGCGGTGTCCAACATCGGGGACGACGAATGCTGGACCGGCCATCCGCTGGCACAGGCGAATTTGTACGGCTACGGACGCCTGATCTGGAATCCGGACCTTTCCGCCGAGGAAATTGCGCGGGAATGGGCGCAGCTTACGTTTGGAAGCGATAGGGACGTGGTCGACAAAGTGACGGAAATGCTGATGGCTTCCTGGCCGATTTACGAGAGCTATACGGCACCTTTAGGGGTGGGCTGGATGGTTGTGCCGCATTACCATTACGGTCCCGATGTGGACGGTTACGAGTATTCCCGCTGGGGGACTTACCATTTTGCGGACCGTGACGGCATCGGCGTAGATCGGACTTTGGCGACGGGCACCGGATACGCCGGACAATATTTCAGCCCGAACCGCGAGATGTACGAGTCGCTGGAAGAATGCCCGGACGAGCTGCTTCTTTTCTTCCACCATGTTCCTTACGGACATGTGCTGCATTCCGGCAGAACCGTCATCCAGCATATTTACGACACGCATTTCAGCGGGGCGGAAGCGGCGGACGGCTTGCGGGAAATTTGGGCTTCGCTCGAAGGGCGCGTGGATGCGGCCCGTCACAAGGCCGCCGCGGACCGGTTCGCGGAGCAGGCCGAACACGCCAAGCATTGGCGGGATGTTATCAACACGTACTTCTACCGCAAATCCGGGGTGCCGGATGAGCATGGAAGAACCATCTATTAAATAACAAGCGGCCTGAGGGTGATCCCTTCGGGCCGCTTTTTTTGGCGCCTTACAACCTATTTCATGTACTTTTCCAGCGTGCTTCGAACCGCTCCCGGGCCGGCCAGCATTTCGTGGAACATGGATTCGATTTTGCCGCCCAGGCCGATTTCATAAAGCCGGACTCCGCCGAAGAGCTTGTCGTCTTCGAGAATTTTGCGCACATTCGAGCTCCGGTCGCCCAAGGCCGTACCCTGCAAATGCCCCTGCAGCGTATCCAGCAACGGGTCCGGGCTGAGCGTAAACGAATCGCCCCGATCATTCACTCCGAGCAAATAACGGCACCAGGCGGCAATAGCCAATGGAATGGCGGTCAAATCCGCCGGATTCAGATCATCCCGGCGAATATAGGACTTGATCGTTTCGCCAAAGCGAATGCCCACCTTCTGGGAGGTATCCGTAGCAATTCGCTGCGGGGTATCCGGAATATACGGATTGGCGAACCGCTCTTGGAGTACTTCATCGAGAAATTGCCTCGGGTGGATAATGCCGGGGTCCACCACGACCGGCAGTCCTTCCCGATAGCCGATGATTTCGACGAATCTGCGCAGCGTATCGTCTTTCATTTCATCCGCAATCAGCGTATACCCGAGCAGGCAGCCGGAAACGGCGAGCGCGGTATGCAGCGGATTGAGGCAGGTCGTAACTTTCATCGTTTCGATTTTGTTGACAGTTTCCCGGTCGGTGAAAATAATGCCCGCTTCCTCAAGCGCCGGACGCCCGTTCGTAAATTTGTCTTCGATGACCAAATATTCACTGATCTCCGCATTCACGAACGGCGCGGTGTATGTATTCTTGGGAGTTACGATAATTTCCATTCCGGAAAGACCCAGCCCGGTTAAGGCGGATTGAACCTTTTCCGATGGCCGCGGTGTAATCTTGTCGATCATGGATAGCGGGAAACTAATTTTGTTCTCATCCTGAAGATACTTAACGAACCCTTCTTCCACCAGTCCGTTCCCGGCCCATCCTTTCGCGATGGTCAGCACGCTGTCCTTCAATTTGTCGCCGTTACGGGAGCAATTATCCATGCTTACAAAGGTCATCGGATATTGGCCTTTCAAATAACGCCGATAAGCAAGGGAAGCGGCGATGCTCATCACATGGACAGGCTGGTCGGGTCCGTTCGCTAAATCCTTCTCCACAACGGGAAGGTAATTCCCGTCCGGGCCGTTCAGGGCGTATCCTTTTTCCGTGATCGTGAAGCTGGCCATTTGCAGACTTGGATTCTCAAACACTTCAATCAGACGATCAACGTCAACGTCGCCCCGCCGGTTCATGTCTGCACCAAGTATCTCCGTGATGCTGCCGACCACGTTCTTCTTAAACTCGCCGCTCGCACTCATTAATACAAGCAGCGTTAAATTGTCATAAGGTTTGAAAACCTGGTCGATCACTTCAAAATCGAAGGTCTTCACCGCGATGATGCCGGTATCCGCTTTTCCGCTATTCAGCAGTTTTTGATGGGCGTTGGCCACAAACCCGCGGAAAATATTGCCTGCGCCGATATGCACCCATTGCGGTTTGATCTTCGTGTTATTCGCAACGGCATCCAGATCAAATTGAGGAAGCTCGATGCCTGCGGCCTCCCACGCTGCCTTGTCAGAAAGTCCCTCCCGGTTCAACTGCAGCATGTTACTTCACTCCTTTGGCATGATCCAGACTGTCCCAAACGCCAAGCAAATACATAATCCCCATCGCGCGGTCATACAAGCCGTATCCCGGACGGCAGTTCTTCTCCTCGCCCCACAGATGTCTGCCGTGGTCCGGACGAACATAACCCGTGTATCCGTTCTCATGGTATGCTTTGACCACTTCCGCCACGTCTACGCTGCCGTCTTTGCCGCGATGGGACACCTCGATGAAATCGCCGTTATCGAATACTTTGACATTACGGATATGAGCGAAATAAATGCGGTCATGGAACTCCCGGATCATCGCCGGCAAATCGTTCTCCGGGTTCGTTCCCAGCGAACCCGTGCAGAAAGTCAAACCGTTATACGGGCTGTCTACCATGTCGAGAAAGCGGCGGATGGTATCCCGGCTGCGGATAATCCGCGGCAGCCCGAAGATCGGCCATGCCGGGTCGTCGGGATGGATGGCCATCTTGATGTCCACTTCCTCACACACCGGAATAATGCGTTCAAGGAAATACTTCAGATTTTCAAACAGCTTCTCTTCCGTCACATCGGCGTAAGCGGCAAACAGTTCATCCAGCTTGGCCAGCCGCTCGGGTTCCCAACCGGGCATCGTGAACTTGCCGGCACCTTTGAGGATCCGGTCAACCATGGCGCGCGGGTCGTCGGTAATGGCAGCCTTTTCATAAAAGAGGGCGTTGGAACCGTCGGGCAATTCCATGTACAGATCCGTCCGGGTCCAGTCAAACACGGGCATAAAATTATAGCAAATCACCTTCACGCCCACTTGGGCCAATTTGCGAATCGTATCGATATAAATATCAATGTATTTGTCGCGGGTCGGCAGGCCGATTTTGATATCGTCATGAACGTTAACGCTTTCCACAACGGCAGGGCTGAACCCCTTGCTTGTAATCTGGTTCGCAACCTCCTGAATCCGTTCCATTTCCCAAACCTCGCCGGCCACTTTGTCATGCAATGACCAGACAATCCCCATCACCCCCGGGATTTGCCGGATATGATCCAGCGTAATGTTGTCATTACCTTCGCCATACCATCTCCAAGTCATATTCATCGTCGAACCCTCCCGAAATATTTAATACGCTTACAATCAATCTTGTATACAAGATTTTTCTTGATAATAAAGTAACATAAATGGATTTGTCAATCATTTTTCTCTAGTCATAACCAGTTGTTGTATACTAGTATAAGATTAATACAGAAACGAAAGTAGGAACGAGATGTATACGAAGGAACAAATCATGGATCTGCTGAAAAAAGATATCCTGTCCCTCAAATGGAAGCCGGGCACCATCTTGAGCGAAACGGCCCTGTCCGAACGGTTTCAGCTCTCGAGAACTCCTTTGCGCGATGTGCTGAAACAGCTTTCGCTGGCGTCTTATATCGATATCTACCCCAAGAAAGGAAACATCGTTTCCTACATTGACCTGGATTCCGTGGAGCAAATCATCTATTTGAGGAGCGCCCTGGAGAAAGAAATATTGAAGGACCTTTCCGCACAGCTAGCTTTAAAAGACTTGCATGAACTGAAGGATATTCTGGACCGGCAGAAGGCGGCGATCCAGGGAGAAGACGCCGCGGATGAGTTTCTGTGTCTGGACGATCTGTTCCACCAAATGATGTACATATTGGCGGGGCGCGAGTTCCTGTGGGATCTGATTCAGCAATCGAATGTCCACTACCTCAGATACCGCAAGCTTCATATGCAGAAGATAGGGAAGCTCGAGGAAATTTGGCGGGAGCACCAACTGATGCTTGAATACATGGTGAATCAGGACACGGCAAAAATTGATGAATTGGTGCACCACCACTTAAGAGACGATATGAATTCGCTGGAATTTATAAATAAATTTTCGGAGTACATCAAGAAGTAGGGTGATCTATCGCCCGGTTCGATATGGAAGAATGCGAATATACCGCCCCCCGGTGTCTCAAAATGAGATCGTCGGAGGGCGGTTTGTCTTCAGCTTCAGGTTAGGTCATTACAAATGCCTTATATGATCCAGTTCGACCAGTACTCGCGAGTATGACCGTCATAGGACAGAGCGAGCTTCAGCCTGTACGCCCGGCGCATGCTTGGCGCAGCCGCATCGCCCGGGGCGCTGCCGTCGCCGAAGCAGACGCGCTGTACCTCGTCCCCGCCGCGCGGGACGATCCCGCTTAGGGCGGCGCTGCCGAGCAGCCGCCCTAAGCCATCGCCGTCTCCCGCATACAGGGAGACGGTCAGGGCATAGCGGCACGCGGCAACGGTGCCGCCAAGCAGTCCGATCTGCGCGGTGAGCGGCAGATCGGACCCCAGGCTGCGCCGCAGGGACGGCCGGACGGCGAGCCGGTCCGGCCTTGTCAGCGCAAGGCGCAGCTCCTGCTGCACGCTGCGGCAGCCTTCGGCGGCCAGCCGCAGCGTGTGCCTTCCGGCGGAGAGCGGCACGCCCTCCGCCACGTACCGAAGCGAGCCGTGCTCGGCTTCGGCATGACGCAGGCGCAGCGGGCCGGTCAGGTCCCGCTCGCCGGAGAAGACCCGGAGCAGCGGGCTGTCTCCGGGCTTAACGATGGCGGCCAGCTCGAGCGTGTAGAGTCCGCCGGTGCGGACGAACACGTCGAACGGCTCGCCCGCCGCCCCTGGCCCGGAGATAACGCCGGGCACCGGGAACGGGTCGGACGCGGCGTCCGCAACCGCACCTTCCGGTACCGGCGTCTTTGCCGCTTCCGGCGGTCCGATGCGGAAGCTCTCCGGCGGTCCGAGCAAGCTCGGCTTTACCCCGCCGAAGTCGATCACGATCTTCTGCAATACAGCGGTCGGATCGACCATCCAGATCCGCAGCGTGTGCACCCCCGGATGATCTACCTCCAGCGCAGCCGCGGCGGTCCGGGTATTATAGACCACGGTTAGCTCCCAATCCTTCTCATGGAAACCGCCATCGGGCGTGTGGATGATCGCATCGGCAATCTCGACCGGCCCGTCGTCCAGCGACACGCCGATCCGTACCCCGCCGCCGGGCACAAAATCCAGCGACGGCGCCAGATACAGCTTAACGGCGGCGACCCCTGAACTGGAGAGATATACCGGGTACTCCAGACTCGGCGAGCAGGAGAGGTCCGGCTGCGGCGCGCTCGGCACAGTGACCGGGAACACGGCCATTGAGGACAGGGTCCGGCCGTAGCCGTCGATCCGTTCCCATGCCGCGCCGTTAGCGCTGGCCTGCATTACTTGATAATGCTCCGCCTCGATCGACACGACGCCGCCGATTTCCACATGGCCCGTAAAGTCGGCGGGCCACGAAGAAGCCGGGCGATAGACGGGCACCTTGATCATGACCTCGGAACCGTCCGGCCCGTGGACCGCAATCCGCCCGACGACGCACGGTCCGACAGTAAACCATTCACGGGTAGAACGTCCCTTGTCGTCCTGCCTGTCAAAATGCTGCAGCCCTTTGGATACCTCCCAATCGGGCTTCCCATCAGCGTCGGTCAGTCCCGGACGGTTCCGTCTTTCTACAGTCAATTGTTCACCGTTTGCCGTATCGCATTCCGGCACGGCGGCCCAGTCGATCTCCACCTCAATCCGCCGCTGCCGGACAACCGTGCCCTCCGCAGCGGAAAGCTTGATCCAGGGGACATCCGCCTCGACCTTAAATTCGAAAGGCTGCGTCCGCTTATTGAACACTTCAATATATCGCGTCCCGCGATTGAATGCATCTAGAAGCGGAAGCGTGCACTCGGTGGCGGCCCCCGGCCATACTTCCTCCGAGCCTTCCACGGCCACACCCATTTCCGCGCCTTCCGGTTCAGGAACCAGGCCCGTTTCCGGCATCACATTTTCCGGCGGTTGATTCCAATAGGTGTAACCGATATGCGTCTGGTCCATCATATGGTTCCATTTGCCCTCAGCCAGCAGCTTGTTGTAGTGAAGCGTCAACTCGCGGTCGGCTTCAAACAGCAGCCTGGCCTCCCGCGCCTCCACATTCGCCATCGTTCTTCCCTGGCCGGCATACAGCCGGCTGCGGGCCGCCCGCAAATGCAGTTCCAGCACTTGCACCGATCCCTGAACCGGGTACAGAACCAGTTGGAAGAAGGCGTCGCGCATCGCCTCCGGCAATTCCTCATACAGCTGCTGTGCCTTGCGTACCGCATGCTTCAGCTCGGTAATCGCCGTCTCGGCCTCCCGGTAATCGGTTAGACTGTACAATGCCGCCGAGTTCAGCAGCTCCGGCTTGATTCGTCCGTTATATTTGGTATACACGCCGATCAGCTCGGCGACAGCCTCTGCCTGGGACGCTCCGAATTGCCGCTCTGCCCACCAGACGGAGTACTCCCGGGCATTCTCTCTGCTGAAATCCGAAATGTTCCAGGCGAGCCGCAGGAAATATTCAAGTGGGAACTCCATCGGCTTCAAATCGCCGACATTGAGAATCCAAATGCGGTCCGCGCCGTATTCATAAGCTTTGTTCATCTGCTCCCAGATTTTTGGAACCGGCACTGTATTGATCCATTTGTAGGAACGGGGGCCGCCGACGTAATCAAGATGATAATATATTCCCGCTCCCCCGGAACGGCTCCGCTCCTCCTCCGTCGGAACCCGCCGCAGATTGCCGTGATTATCGTCGGACCACAACAGGGTAATATCATCAGGCACCCTCATGCCGTGATCGTAGTAATCCTGCACTTCCTTGTATAGAGCCCACAGCTGCGGCACTTCCGCGGCGGGCTTTCCGGTTTGCTCCGCAATGATGCTGCGCTGATCGGCGACGATCCGTTCGAGCAGGGCGATTTTTTCCGCAAAAGACAGTTCGCCGCCCATTTCCTCATCGCCGTCTCCACGCATGCCGAGCGTGATAATGCCTTCATAGTCACGGCTGCGGCGAATGCCCTCCTCCCAGAAATCATAGAGCACCTTGTCGTTTATGGAATAGTCCCAAGCGCCCTGGCGGTGCTTCTTCCAGTCCCCGTGCGGACGATGCATCGGCTCGTGGTGGGAAGTTCCGATCACGATTCCGTAACGGTCCGCCACCTCGGCATTCAGCGGATCATCCTCGAAGAAGGTGTTGTCCCACATCGCCGGCCATAAAAAGTTTGCCTTCAAGCGCAGCAGCAGTTCGTATACGTTTTCATAAAACTCATGGGTGAAATCGCGATAATTCGAACGGACCCAAGCCATCAGGGAAGGCCCTTCGTCATTGAGGAAGATTCCCCGGTATTTCACCGAAGGCTCGCCTTGAATATAAGTCCCCGGGATTACGTACAAAGCTTCCTTCCGCTGCTGCGGAACGTCCGCCCACCAATACCATGGCGACACGCCGATCGACTCGGACACATCGTAGATACCGAAGATCGTTCCCCGTTTATCGCTGCCGGCGATAACAAGTGCACTATCGACACCTTCCATTGGCTCGGCGACGGTCTGAATCACGAAGGATTCCCATTTCCCCTTTATTTGCCCGGCGCTCAGTCGTCCTTCAGCGATTAACCGGTCAATGAGAGGAGACTGGCCGATCGTTCCGATCAGCACCGCATGCCCGGCCAACCCGGCGGAATCGCCGGACAGACAAGGCCGAACACCGGTAACCCGGCAAATGTCCTTCCGCAGATCGGCGGCCGCCCGCCGTACGCCCTCGAAGTCCTCGTCCGCGACGAACAAATCGGCGACGGCCCCCTCGTGAAACAGGGGGAACAAGAACTCCTGGCTATTTTCATTCGGTACAGTCTGAATATAATTTTGCCTGAACATAACAACCTCCCGAAATGCTCATGATATCTTGAAAAAATTATGTTTCATACTACCACACAAGTATGGCGGCCGGAACGGCATAAGCCAAACATCTGAAATTTGCAGGATAATTCCTTTAAAAGCGACCCTTTGAAACCGCTTTACCGGAGAGGATAATAAAATGGGATAATCATGAATAGGTTTGAAAAAGAAGGAATGGGGAGGATTTTGAAACGATGGCGGATCATGCGGGAGCATTTTATACGGGGGAATATAGAAATTTGCTGGCGGAATTCGGGTATGAAGAGGCGGAGATTCGCGAGCGTCTGGAGCAGGCCTGGCGGGAATTGTTCGAGGGCGGAGAGGAGACGCGAATCTATCATGAGTCCGGCGACGATATGGGATATATGCTCGACACCGGCAACCTCGATGTCCGGACCGAAGGGATGTCCTACGGCATGATGATGGCCGTGCAAATGGACCGGCAGGAGGTGTTCGACCGGCTGTGGAAGTGGACGATGGTGCACATGTACATGACCGAAGGAGTAAATGCCGGATATTTCGCCTGGTCCTGCGCCCCGGACGGCTCGCGGCTGTCGGACGGGCCGGCTCCGGACGGGGAGGAGTATTTTGCGATGGCGCTGCTGTTCGCTTCCCACCGTTGGGGAGACCGGGACGCCCCGTTCAATTACGGAACGTTGGCGCGCGACCTGCTGCGGACCTGTCTTCACAAAGGGGAAGACGGCATCGGCGACCCGATGTGGAATCCGCGCAACAAGCTGATCAAATTCATTCCAAACTGTGAGTTTTCGGACCCGTCCTATCATTTGCCGCATTTTTACGAATTGTTTACGCTGTGGGCCTATCCCGAGGATCGTCCGTTCTGGAAGGAAGCGGCCTCGGCCAGCCGCGAATACTTGAAAGCCGCCTGCCACCCCGAAACCGGACTGGCTCCGGAATATGCCTACTACGACGGTACGCCGAATAATGAGCGGGGGTTCGGGCATTTCTTCAGCGATTCCTACCGGGTGGCCGCCAATTTGGGGCTGGACTGGGAATGGTTCGCGGCGGACCCGTGGGAACGCGGGGCTGCGGACCGGATTCAGGCGTTCTTCGCCGACAAGCAGCCGGAGGACTACCGCAGATACACGATCGGCGGCAAGCCGTTTGAGGAAAAGGCGCTCCATCCCGTCGGGCTGCTGGCGACCAATGCGATGGCTTCGCTGGCGGCGGAAGGGGAGCAGGCCCGGGCGAGCGTGGAGTTGTTCTGGAATACGCCGCTGCGGACGGGCGACCGGCGCTATTACGACAACTGCCTGTATTTCTTCGCGCTCCTGTCCCTAAGTGGGAATTACCGGATTTGGAAGCCTTAATTTCATAGGATTTCAAAAAGAAAGGGCAGACCCGGTTTATTCTTCAAACCGTCTGCCCTCTTTGTATCCTTTATGGATGCTTAACCGTTGCCAAATGGTTCGTGACGACGGCTCTCCACTGGCGGTACGCCTCCCATGGAGCGCCGCTGTCCAGCAGCGATTTGCAAGTATAAATTCCTTCCTCGATCGAATCGGAAAGCCCGACCAGATGAAGGCGCAGTCCGCCGTTCAGCAGAACTTGGTTGATATAGGCGATATGCGCTTCTCCGGTCAATACCGCCTCCGTGATCCGCAGCTGCCCGGCGGCGGTTGTGAGGGGCTCGGGGGCGGAGGCCTCCAGCCCGTACGCCTCGGGGTCGATCACATGCAGCTTGGCCTCCCCGTTCTCGACGAGATAGACCCGGGTGGTCCGGTCGATATAAACGTCCTCCGATCCCTCGACGCCTTGGACGATCAGCGCCCTGCGGTAGTCCAGGCGCTCCAGCAGCTGGGCGGTGCGGTCGAAGATCGTATTATGGTAAACGCCATATACGAGATAAGGAGAGCAGCCGTAATCCGCCAGCTTTTCCACGGTATTGAGAATGGTGCGCAGGCCGATCTCCTCGCGGATTCGCCGCAGTTCCGCCAGCGGCGGGCAGCCTTCTTCGGCGTCGACGAACAGCACGCCGGTTTCGTCGGCGGCCTTCTCCGCCCGGGCGCGGGGCAGGGCGCCGCCTTCCAGGCCCATCTCCGCCAGAACATCCGGCAGGGTCACGCCCCACTTGGGCGGGAGGGGCGCGGTGCCGTGCAGGGTGACCGGCGATCCTGCCGCGGCAAGCACGAAGCTCGTCGCCAAGCCGGTCATAAAGGTCGATTTCCGGCCGTCGTACGGCCCCGCGCAGTCCAGACTGTTCGGCCGGGGCGACCGGAAAGCGTATTTGCGGCACACTTGGATGAAAGCGTGCAGTTCCTCGACGCTTTCCATTTTAAAGCGCTCCGCCAGAAAAAAGGCTCCGATTTGGGCATCGGATGCTTGTTTGCCGAAAATCAGCTCCGCCGCGGCGGTGGCTTCTTCAAAAGTCAGGTCGCGCGCGCCGCGCTTGCCCCGGCCCACTTCCCTCAGAATCTCCGTCATATTCATGTGAATTCCTCCTTGTACCGCACATTTAACGAGCTATGCCTTTAATTGCTGGTGCGCCTTGACGATCGATGTCGCGATATCGACGATTCGCTTCCGTTCATTCATCGCCCGCTTGCGCAGCACGTCGTAAGCCTCAGCCTCGGAAATCCGGTTCAGATCGCATAAAATCCCTTTGGCGAGATCGATCCATTTCCGCTCTTCCAGCCGGGATACGAGCTGGGCCCGTTCATCCAGCCATTGCCGGCGGTCAAAGAAATTCTTGACCCCGAAGTGGAGCGCCCAATGCAGCTCATGGGCCGACATGGAGGGAGTCAGGATCCCGTCGATCGGAATATCTTCTTCGCATGCTTCCAGCGAGGAGGCCGCCGCCCCCGCGCTGCACCACCAGAAAAGCGGCGCGCTTTTCCATTTGGACATACGGCTCACCCATACGGCGATGGCCGGTATCGGCAAATGCAGCACAACCGCATCGGCTTCCTTTATCCTTTGGCCGATCTCCGTAGCCAGACAAGAGGCGAATACCTGATAGCCGTTATTTTTCAGTACGTACTCGGGCTCGGATTTGATCTCCGGAGGAACGAAGTGCGGCAAGTCCGCGATCGGGGAGGCATCTTCACGAATGATCAATAGAAAGCGCATCGGGAGCTACACCCTCCTCTCCAAATATTCTGGTAATAAAACCTGACATGAGTTTTTCGAACAAAAGTGGTTATCTGTATTTTCTCGTGATTTTCAGTAAAAAGCAATATGATTTTCAAGTAAAATAAACGATTAGGGCAGGAAAATGTGATTTTTATCATATAAGTTACTCAAAAGGTTAATAAACATAACATTTAAATATTTATCAATAATTTATGTTATATATATTGACATGGTTAAAATTTTTGGTTATAGTAGCCTCAACAAAACAACAAACACCTGACTGGCAGACACAATGGCGTGTCTGAAGGAAGCGGCAACGGAGCCTGTCTTCGCCTAATAGGGGAATTGCGCATGGAGATACCAGATACATGCCTGTTCCCCGGCGGAGCGGGCTTTTTTTGTTCCTTATTTTGCAAATGGCATGACAAGCTGCGGGAGGAGAGGACCGAATATGGGCGAGAAGAAGAAATTAGTGTTGGTCGGCAACGGAATGGCGGGGGTCCGCACCATCGAGCATGTGCTGAAATTAACGCCGGATGCCTATGAAATTACCGTATTTGGCGCCGAGCCTTATCCGAACTACAACCGGATTATGCTGTCATCGGTACTGGCGGGCGGCTCCGACATGAAGGACATTGTAATTAACGATTGGGGCTGGTACGAGGAGAACCGGATCAAGCTTTATACGGGCGATGCCGTCGTGAAGATCGATGCCGGCAAGCGCAAGGTCGTTTCCAAATCCGGGGTTACGGCCGAGTATGACGCCTTGATTCTGGCGACGGGCTCCAACCCGTTCATCCTTCCGCTGCCCGGCGCGGATAAAGAGGGTGTCATCGGTTTCCGGGATATCAAGGATTGCAATCTGATGATGGAGGCGTCCAAAAAATATAAAAAAGCCGCCGTCATCGGGGGCGGATTGCTCGGCCTCGAGGCGGCGAGAGGGCTGCTTCATCTCGGCATGGACGTTTCGGTCGTCCATCTGAACGCTTATTTAATGGAGCGCCAACTTGATGAACCGGCGGCGAAGATGCTGCAGCGCGAGCTGGAGGCCCAAGGCATGCAATTCCTGATGGAAAAGCAAACGGCCGGCATCCGGGGAAACCGGCGGGTGACCGGGCTGGACTTTGCCGACGGAACGTCCCTGGAGGCGGATCTCGTCGTCATGGCGGTAGGGATCAAGCCGAATGTGGAGCTCGCCAAAGCCTCGGGCCTGAACGTAAACCGTGGGATTGTCGTTGACGATTATTTGGAAACGAGCGTGCCCGGCATTTACGCGGTCGGCGAGTGTGCGGAGCATCGGGGCATCGCCTACGGCCTGGTAGCACCTTTATATGAACAGGGCAGCGTGCTGGCAAAGCGCCTGGCCGGCGTGGAGACCGCCGGATATGCCGGCTCGGTAACATCGACGAAACTGAAGGTGTCGGGGGTCGATGTTTTCTCGGCCGGGTATTTCATGGAGTCTCCGGAAACGCGGTCGCTCAAAATCCAGGACGAACTGGACGGAACGTACAAGAAGATCGTCCTCCAGGGAGACCGGCTGGTCGGTGCCGTCCTGTTCGGCGATACCTCGGACGGAACATCTTTGTTTTCCCTCATTAAGAGCCGGGAGCCGGTTGCGGGCAAAGAGAAGGAGCTCTTGCTCGGCTTCCCGGCCGGATCGTCGGGGGCAAGTTCCCCTGCCGCCAAGCTGGCGGCGATGGCGAACGATGAAATCATCTGCGGCTGCAACGGCGTCAGCAAAGGCGCGATTATAGATGCAATCCACGACGGCTGCAATACAGTCGGTGCGATCAAGGCCTGCACGAAGGCTTCCGGTTCCTGCGGCGGCTGCAAACCGCTGGTGGAAGGCCTTCTGGAACTGTACGGGGACGGATCCGTTGGCGAACCGGTGAAGGAAGGCATCTGCGGATGCACTTCGCTCAGCCGCGATGAGATTGTGGAGAGCATTAAGGCGATGTCCTTAAAGAACGTTAAAGAAGTGATGAATGTACTGGACTGGAGAGAGCCGGAGGGCTGTTCGAAATGCCGCCCGGCCTTGAATTACTATCTTGGCATGCTCTGGCCTGCGGAATACAGGGACGAGAAGGAATCCCGCTTCGCCAACGAGCGTTTTCACGCCAATATTCAGAAGGACGGCACTTACTCGGTCGTACCGCGGATTTACGGCGGCGTAACCTCCCCGGGCGATTTGAAACGGATCGCGGCGGTAGCGGAGAAATACGATGTGCCGATGGTGAAGTTCACCGGCGGCCAGCGGATCGACCTGCTCGGCGTGAAGAAAGAGGATTTGCCGAAGGTATGGGAGGAGCTGGATATGCCTTCCGGTCATGCTTACGGCAAAGCGCTGCGCACGGTCAAGACCTGCGTCGGATCCACCTTCTGCCGGTTCGGCACGCAGGATTCCATTAGCATGGGTATTCGGATGGAGAAGGCGTTCGAGCGGTTGAACACGCCGGGCAAGGTGAAGCTGGCCGTTTCCGGCTGCCCCCGCAACTGCGCGGAAGCGACGATCAAGGATTTCGGCGTCATCGCCATTGACGGCGGCTGGGAGCTGCATGTCGGCGGGAACGGCGGCGTGAAGGTGAGAGCGACCGATTTGCTCTGTACGGTTAAGACCGAGGATGAGGTGATGGAATGGTCGGCCGCCTTCCTGCAATATTACCGCGAGCAGGCAAGCTGGAACGAACGGACCGCTCAATGGATAGAACGCGTCGGTCTTGACTCGATAAAGGCGGTGCTGAATAATGCCGAGGAACGGCGGGCCCTGGCCGGGCGGATTGATGAGGCGCTTGCCGGGACGACCGACCCATGGAAAGAGATCATTCATAATGAAGAATTGCGCAAAAATTTCGAGCCTTTATCCAGCGCTCAGCCGGTGAACGGATAATAGCGGGAGGCGGGCCAACGATTGAAACGGATTATATTTTATCGGGGGGAACGGCGATGTTGACAAAAATCAAGGTGGCTCATGTGCGGGAGATCGACGCGCTAGGGGCGCGAACATTTACGATCGGGGATAAGGAAATCGCCATATTCCGGCTTAGCGACGGCAGTGTCCGGGCGATCGAAAACCGTTGTCCCCATAAGAACGGGCGGCTGTCGGAGGGGATGGTGTGCGGCTCGAATGTGCACTGTCCGCTTCACGATTGGAGGATCGATCTCCGCACCGGGCTTGTGCAGGAGCCGGATCACGGGGCCGTTACGGTGTACGAGACGGAAGTGGATGCCGCCAGCGGCTCCATCTATATCACGATTGAATAAATAGATAGAAAAGAAGGAGCGGATGAGACCGATGGATTATGTAAAACCTGCTGAAGTGCTCGATTCGATGATCGAAACGGGAACGAACAAGGCCCGTTTGACGACGATGCAAATGCTGCTTAAAGGCTGCTTGGCCGGTGCGATTCTGGCCTGCGCCACCACGCTGGCGTTTACCGCCACGGCGCAAACCTCACTCGGGATCGTGGGGGCGCTGATCTTCCCCGTCGGTTTCGTCATCATTATCCTGCTTGGACTGGAGCTGGTGACCGGCAGCTTTGCGCTGATTCCGCTCGCCGTGCTGGAACGCAAAGCCCCGCTGTCCCGGATGCTGGCCAATTTCGGCTGGGTCATTCTCGGCCATGTGATCGGATGCCTGATCTATGCGGCCTTATACGGGTTGACCATCACCAAAATGGGCACGGATATGAGTAGTCCGCTTATTCAGACGCTGATTCAGACGAGCGAAGCCAAGACGATCGGCTACAAAAGCATGGGCACAGCCGGTATGGGCCTGGTATTCATCAAAGCGATCCTGTGTAACTGGATGGTGACTTTAGGCGCGGTCATGGCGCTCACCTCACGCTCCACTTCGGGGAAAATCGTTGCGATGTGGCTGCCGATTCTGATCTTTTTCGGCCAGGGGTTTGAGCATGCCGTCGTCAATATGTTTGTCATTCCCGCCGGTATGATGCTGGGGGCGAATGTCAGCATTGCGGACTGGTGGTTATGGAATCAACTCCCCGTGCTGATCGGGAATTTCGTCGGCGGTGTGTTGTTCACGGGATTGGCATTATACTATTCGCAGAAAAAGAAGGCCTCCGCAGGAGTTGGAGCCGGGGCCGGGCGAATCGCCGAAGCCTCGATCTCCTCGGATGCACAGGACGGCCGCCTGATCCCGGCGAGCGCTGCGGGAGCGGGTGAACGGCCATGACCCGGCCGGGCTTCGTCAGTCTGGTCGGCGCCGGTCCCGGCGACCCGGAGCTGATCACGGTGAAAGCGGTGAAGGCGATCTCCGCGGCGGAGGTCATCCTGTATGACCGCCTGGTCGCCGAGGAGCTGCTGTCCTATGCCGATCCCCGGGCGGAATTGATCTACTGCGGCAAAACCCCGGGTCATCATGCGATGACCCAGGAGATGATTCAGCGCCGCCTGGTCGAATGCGCGCTGGAGGGGAAAAGGGTCGTCCGCCTGAAGGGCGGTGACCCGTTCGTGTTCGGGCGCGGCGGCGAAGAGGCGCTGGCGCTGGCCGCCCGCGGGATCGCGTACGAGGTGATCCCTGGCATCACCTCGGCGATCGGCGCGGCCGCCGCGAGCGGCATCCCGCTGACCCAGCGGGGCGTGGCGGCCTCCTTCGCCTGCGTGACCGGCAGCCGCGGCGCCGGTCACGGGGAAGAGGCGGCCGGTGGACCGCCCGTCCGCTGGGATCTGCTGGCCCACAGCGTCGACACGCTGGTGATCTATATGGGCGTGGGCCAGCTCAAGGAAATCCGCGGCGAGCTGCTGCGGCACGGCAAAGCCGGGTCGACGCCGGTGGCGCTGATCGAAGGCGGTACGACCCGCCGTCAGCGCACATTCACCGGCACGCTCGCGGAGATGCACAAGCTCGCCGCCGCCGTGCAGCTCAGCAACCCGGCGCTGATCGTGGTCGGCGAAGCCGTCGCGGTCCGCGAGCAGCTTCACCAGTTGGAGGTGCAGGCGGCGGAGATGATCGGGTGAGGCAGAGTTAAATAGTATAAGTAAAAAAGACACTGGGACCATTCCCGGCGTCTTTTTGCTGTATAAGGAGTGGGGGGAAGGGAGCGCTTTATGTTCCACATTCTATAAAAAAGGCCCGCTCACTTTGAGCGAACCTTCATGCCTGTTAATCGTTCAAATTCCTCGTTAGCTTCTGTCCTGCGTTTATCGTAAGCCTCTTGCCCTATCTCTTTGATTAAATCGGATTGAATTCTCTTCATATCCTGATCAATTAAACACCGTATGTCATGTGATGGCGGAACGATCATAACTCCATGATTAGAAGACGGATTCGTTTTATTGATTTTTCTTTTTGTTGTGTAGGTAGCTGCGGCCCCCGAAATCCGAGTAGGCAGGCCAGAAGATGATGAAGCCAGATTTTTGAAAGGCTTAAGATTCTGTTTTTCCATAATATCATCTCCCTATGATTCACCGTTTCGATGTCTAAGCTGCCACTGCGGTATACAGAACCTCCATAGAAATTAATCTTAATGCTGGTCAATCGTAAACTGATTCTATCCAAAGTAAGAACCACCGGAAATAGGTAAAATCTAGCCCTAATCCCGGTGGTTCTTTTTTAAAAAATAACGGCTATGTATCTCTAATTAATCTCCATGCGATACTGAAAGAAGTTGGATAAGCTGCGGAATCTGAATCAGGACAGGAAGAGTTAGCGCAAACAGGCTAGCTGCTAAATACTGAATCTTTCTTCTTCTTTTCATTATTATACACCTCATTAACCAAATTTTGGTAGGAATTTATGGTTTCTGAAGATGCTAAATGCCGGAAGTGTTCAAACAATCCTACCGTCTTTAGTATACTGCTTCTCTTATTGATTTTTAAAGAGAATTCTAGACATATGAGTAAATATTTAAATCCAACAGGATAAATATATCGATGCAAGTAGTAATAAGCTAAATCGTGTAAAAAGTCAGCAAAGGCGTTGGACATTACCAGGTTAGAATATACACTGATTAGACGTTGAACCTGAAGATAGTCCGTGATATGCGATTCGAACTTTAAAATAATATCGTCCACATTAATATTATATATGTTTGCCGCCTCCAAAATATTAACTAGGGCTGGCATTATTTCATCTTCTAACGATTCGACGAAATCAACATAATCATAAAGAACGCTTGTATCACCAGAAAGTAATTTGTAGGCGTATATATTTGCCTGGGCCCATTGCTTATATTTATTGATCCAATAGATCGTTTCTGGGTCTGATTCTTTTACCCAACTCAAGTCTAAATAAGCATTTACATATTGTAGCGCCAACTCATAATTGCCCCGGATTTCATAAACAGTAGCACGAAGTAAGAAGGCACTTGCTATATAAGTGAACAACGGCCTTTTCGTTTTTTTCTGGGATTTTCTTTCCCTTCCTCCTGAACTTTGCGCCAACTGATATTGAATCTTTCCGATATACTCTAGCTTTTTTGCCAATTCCTCGACCTTGTCCCACCTATACAATGACCGATAAGTATTGATCACATCTTTTAGCGCATCCAACTGATCGATCTCATCCAGCCGATCAACAAAAGGCTCAAACTGAACCGCTGCCCGGTAATTCTGCTCTTGATCATCCCCCAGTCTTATCGAAAATAATCGATACTGACATAGAGCCAATCTTTCCGAATGCTGATGCTTTTCGCCGGAAGCCACACTCTCATAAAGTATAGCCGCGGCGGCATGCTTCCCTTGCTGAAAAAAGTCTTCCGCAGCTTCAAACAGCATCGGGGCATACATGAGATTTTCCATTAACAGATCGACGACCTGCTTGATACAGTCCAGCTTGTCCAGTTCCATACAGCGGTATAGAAACGGCCGGACTCTGCGCCAATCGGGCGCTTTCGTGCTTAGAAAGTCGCGGATATACTGTTCATAAAAATAGCCCTCGGGCAGTTTCATGACAGCGGTAATGCGGTCCAGATGGTCTACGGTGAGCGTCTTGTTGTTGTTGAATATCGAACTCAGGGTGCCCGGGTTAATTTCGGCCAGTTCAGCCAGTCTGCGCAAGTTTAAGTTTTCCTGTGTAATAAAGCTATGTAACTGGTCGAGAATTGGAGTTGTATCCGTCATACAAATCACCTCGACAAATAGTCATACTCGGAATCTACTATGTTCAAAAATTGTAATTATATTACAATATAATCGACTATTGAAAGGTGGTCAATTATTTTTATAACATTATTCGCATAAAAATAGGCGGCAGCCCAAGACCCCGATAAAGAAGTCCCGGTCTGCCGCCATGAAATTGGGGTTACCGATGGTTATGGCAGCAAGGGATTAACCCTTTACTGCGCCGGCCGTGAGGCCGCTGACAATATATTTCTGCCCGAATAAATACAGAATGAATACGGGCAGGGAGGTAAGCACGAGATTGGCGAAGATCAGGTTCCAGTCCCGGCTGTATTTGCCGTAAAAGTTGTAAATCGAAAGCGGCATCGTCCAGGTGGAGCTGTCGGTCAGGAAGTACACCGGAATCGTGATATCGTTCCAGACGGACATGAACACCATGATGGCTACGGTTGCGTTTACGGGCAGGATCAGAGGCGTTACGATCCGGAAAAAGACGCCCAATGCGCTCGCTCCCTCCAGGAAGGCCACTTCGTCCAGCGCTTTCGGGATCGTTTTGATGAATCCGCTATACAGAAAGACACTGAAAGCCGTGTTGAGCGCGGCATAGATCAGAATAACGCTCGAAATGCTGCCGTAGAAGCCCATCCATTGGACCACCCGGATTGTCGTGATCGTCGACATCGGGGCGATCAATCCCATAAAGAAGAACATGTACAGGAAGTTCGCGAACTTCGTTTCCCGGCGTGCCAGGACGAATGAGGCGGCGGAAGAAGCAATAATGTTGATGACGCATGAAATTACCGTAATCATGACGCTGTTTATGAAGGCTCTGGAGAGCCCTCCTTCCTCAAATACCCGTGCGTAGTTTGCGAACTGCCACTTTTCCGGGAGGGCAAGGGAGAAGCTGAGTACTTCAGCGCTCGTTTTAAACGAGCCGAAAATCAAAATCAGCAACGGCAAAATTACAATCAGCGAGGCAAGGATCAGGATACCTTCCACGATGTAGTTACGGATCGCCAGTTTACGTGTGTATCCCATTATTCTGCAACCTCCTTACGCCGCATGAAAATAAGTAGCGGGATGGCGATAATCGTCACGACCACGAACAGCAGCGTGTTGACCGCGGTCCCGAGACCCCAGCTGCCTTCGCCGAAGGCCCGCATCACAATCGTGCCGACAACCTGCGAGGCGTTCCCCGGGCCGCCGCCCGTCATGACATACACTTCCGAGAACACCTTGAGCCCGCCGATCAGCGTCAGCATCAGGTTGATATTGATCGACGGCAGCAGGAGCGGCAGCGTAATCTTGAAGAAGCTCTTCCAGGAGCTGGCTCCGTCGATCTTGGCCGCTTCGTAATATTCCGGAGAAATCGACTGGAGACCGGCCAAATAAATCGCCATCTGGAATCCGGCGCTCTGCCAAATCGATACCCCGGCGATGGTCCAGATCACGAGCGACGGATTGGTGAGCCAAGCCTGACTGAGCGAATGCAATCCTATCGCTTCAAACATTTGATTGATGGTGCCTTCGGTGCGCAGCATCGGGGTAAACAGGATGCTGATGACCAGAATGCTGAGGATGGAAGGCGAATAGAAAATCGCACGCAGCAGGTTCTTCGTCTTCAATCTCATGTTTAAAGCGACAGCGAGTAAAATACCGACAAGGTTTTTGCCGACCACGGTGGCAACCGCGAAGATCAGCGTATTTTTGAGCGCCAGAGACAGCGTCTTATCGGAAAAGATTCTGGTGAAGTTCTCCCAGCCGACAAAATGGATCTCGAGGCGGTCCAGACGCCAATCGGTAAAGGAATAGTAGAAGCCTATAACCGCAGGGACGACGAAAAAGATAGAATAAATCAATATAGCCGGTAAAGTCAGGTAATACGAGTATAGGTTCTTCATCGTTTTCATGTTCTCACACCCCATTATAGCCTTGGGCAGCATAAAATCCGGAGACTTTATGCTGCCTGTCTGTTCTGTCTATCTTAGAAACCCTCTACTCCCTTATCTTTCATGAGTTGAGCGAACTTCTCATCCCAAGCTTTAAGTAATTCTTCCGGTGTCACGCCGCCCGCGAATTGATCCTGCAGCAATCTGTACAGTTCAGTCCGGTCAACCAGCATGTAAGCGTCTGTGGTGAATACGGTTTTCTTCGGCGTAATGTAGTTGTCTACAATATCTTGTTTGTATTCCGGCAGTTCCGGGGTAGTTACGTCGCTCAAGTTGGATACGTATCCTTTTGAATCAACAATCTTCTGAGCAACTTCCTTCGAGGCCATAAAGTTCAGGAACTCTTTGGCTTCCGCCAAATGCGGAGCTTTCTTCGGAATGAACAATTGTCCGCCGAGCGGGCTTGCGCCGAGGCTTGGGTTATCCAAAGCCGGAATCGGGAATACGCCGAGTCTCATGCTAGGATCTTGCTGGGCAACGCCTTCGATCAGCCAGTCGCCCATGAACATCATGGCCACTTCCTTGTTCAGGAATTTGCCGACCGCCATGTCGTAGCTGTCGCTAAGCACGTCGACGTTGGTGTAGCCTTTTTTATACACTTCATATTGCTGTTCCAGGAATGTTTTGAATTCCGGAATGTCGGACCATTTGCGCTTGTTGCTGTTCAGATCGTCGAAGAAGGTTGGATCATTCTTGGCCACGAAGTCGGCGAATGCTGCAGCCGGCCAAATGTTTGCGGCCCAGTTGTCTTTGTAAGGCATAAACACCGGCGTGATTCCGGCCGCTTTGATCTTTTCGCAAACGGCCAGGAATTCTTCGAAGTTTGTAGGGATCGACAGGCCGAGATCTTCAAACATTTGCTTGTTGTATACGACCCCTTGCATGCCGGTATCCTGGCTGACATGGAAGCTGTAAATATGTCCGCTGGCCGAAAGAACATCCTTGTTCACGATTCGGCTGGCCCAAGGCTCGTTGTCGAGAATTTCAAAGTTGCGTTCCAGGTTGAGGTCGGTCGTGGCGCTGGCCAGGTTATATTGGATAATGTCCGGCGTCTCTTCGACGGCCAATTTGGTTTGCAGCACCGTTGTCGTTTGCTCGGCCGGGATCAATTGCAGATTGACGTGAATATTTGTTTTGGCTTCAAATTCATCGAGCAGGTCTTGTTGAATGAAGGCCGAATCCTGCGAGCTTTTGGAAATGGCCAATTCAATGGTTACCTTTTTGCCGCTGGCGCCGCTTCCGCCACCCTCTCCATCGGCTGCTTTATTGGAACCGGAATTTCCGGATCCGCAAGCGGCCAGTGAAACCGACAGCAAACTTGCCATGACCAGGGCGCTGATTTTTTTCGTATTTTTGCTGATCATTGTAATCCCCCCATGATGAAGTTGTCTTGAATCCGTTTACAAACTCATTATAAATTTTGCCGAAATCGAGGTACATGTCTGTGGATGACAGTTCATGTGTAAAATTCTGAACTTGAAACCGTTGTCATTTTGCAAATGTCCATGGTATGGTTAGAGCAATAATACGACAACGAACAGGGATTTTGTCGAGCCAAGGAGGCATAAAGCAGCGATGATGAGAAAATTCAGTCTGCAAACAAAGGTATTTTTGACCTTTGTCGTCCTGCTTCTTTTTGTTCTTGTTTGTTTCATCGTTTTCGTCAATATCATTGCCATCAAGCCGCTTAAGGACAGAACGATCAACGAAACCATGATGACCGCCGACAAAGTAGGCGATCAGATCGATATTTATATCGACGGCCAGAACCAGTTGTCGCAGCGTATTTTGTCCAGTAAGGATATCTTTACGCTGCTTGACAAGGACGTCTCTACAAATAGCTATGCCAGATTGAATCAGGTCCGTGAGCTTAAGGACATTATGTTTCAGGCCATCGGGCCGAGCATGAACATCGAAGACATGGTTATCTACGACAAACAGGGGGATCTTATCGTTTCTTATCTCGGTGACGGCAATAGCAGCAGGGCCACCTCCTTGCACGATTTATTGGCCCATAGCGTTATCGGAAAGAAATGGAGCGGCAGCGGCTTCATTCTCATCCGCCAAGCCGATACGATATCTTTCATCCGTGCGATCAATAATCAGAACGGCAAGGTATTCGGGTATCTCAATATTCAAATGAAACAAGCCTATATCCAAAATCTGACGGAAGGGATCGCGGCAGGCAGGGTGTACATTTTGGACGAGCAGGGCGGCGCTATTTCCAGTTCCTTACCGGAATCCGATCAAGCCGTGCTGAACGAAAGCTTAAGCGGCAACGGCGTCTACGTCGACAAATTTCAGAATTATGTGGCGTATTCCAAGTCCGGCAGCACCGGATGGACGACTTATGTCGTAACCCCGAAGCAGTCCGTGCTCGGTTCGGTCAAATCGGTGCAATACATCTCCATTTTGTTGATTACCGTATTGATGCTATTTTCCTTTGTTTATATTTTCGTTTCGACGCGTAATTTGCTGCTGCCGATCCGCAAGCTCCGCAGTCAGATATGGCGCATCAACTATAGCAATATGAATCTCAAGGTCGACAACCGGCCGCAAAATAACGAACTGATTCTGCTGAACGAAGCTTTCCAGGACCTGATGGAGCGGCTTCAGGAATCGATCGGCCGGGAGAAGATCGCGCTGCACGAAGAGGTGAAGGCGCGCAATTCCGCGCTCCAGGCCCAGATCGCGCCTCATTTTATTCATAATGTGCTGTATCTGATCAGCATCGCCGCCCAAGAGGGGAAAACGGAGGCCGTCTCCGATATGTGCAAGCATCTTTCGGACAGTCTGCGGTATATTGTATCCTCGCCCTATGCGCATGTAACGCTGGCCGATGAATTGGAGCAGACAAGGCACTACTTGTCCCTGGTTCAGCATAAATATGAGGAAGACCTAGAATGGGTAATCGAAGCCGACGAATTGTCCCGGCAAATCCAGCTGCCGCGGCTGGTGATTCAACCGTTCGTGGAAAATTGTATTGAACATGCTTTTGCAAACACGGATCCTCCTTGGCGCATTAAAATTACGGTTAAGCAATTTAACGGATTGTGGGCCGTGGAAATAAAGGATAATGGGGGAGGATTTCCGCCGGAGAAGATCAATGAAATCCTGAATAACATTCATGAATCCGCATCAGGAGCAAATGAGATTCATAATCATCGCTCGTCGATCGGAAATATGGGTATCGTCAACAGTGTGAACCGGCTGAAGCTGATGTATCAAAACAGGCTATTCTTTAATATTTTTAATCATTCGGACGAGGGCGAGGGCACGGGCGCGACGGTGCAAATCATCGGTTCGCTCACGCAGGACTTCTACTGACAGCAGGAGGGGACGCCATGTATAACGTGATGATCGTTGAGGACAGCAAGCCGATTTTGCGAAACATCAAGACGCTGCTGGATTCCATGGACCTGCCGATTCGGATTGCAGCAACGGCGACCAACGGGGAAGAGGCGCTGGACATGCTGCGGAGGCAGCCGATAAACCTGCTGCTTACAGATATCCGGATGCCGAAGATGGACGGGCTAGCGTTGATCGAGCAGGCCAAGCTGATCAGTCCGCAGCTTAAGTTCGTGCTTATTAGCGGTTACAGCGATTTTGAATATACGCGTAAAGCGTTGAACCTGCAGGTGTTTGATTACCTGCTGAAGCCCGTGGACCGCAGCCAACTGGCGGAGGTCATGGATCGGGCCATCGATCAGCTGAACCGGCAAACGCCGAACGATGCCGAATTGCTGCGGGAAATCGTCGATCCCGATTTTTATGCGGAGCAGAGTCTTGGAGAGGAATTTCACCACTATGCAAAAATGATGCTGATTGTCCGCAAGCAGCCTTTTACGGTAGGGCCTTGGAGCCTACAGGAGGTGGAACAACGCCTGGCGGATAGGTTTGCTCCGCACCGCTGCTGGGTGTTTCCGGCGAACAGGCCGGAGCAATTCCTCGCCCTGGTCAACCGGGCGGCGGTTGACTCGTTCTCTTCCTTATATGAATGCCTCGAATCGGTACGGCGGCATCTGCACGCTCACGGCCTCGCCGCCATCGTCGGCGGGCAGCCGCCTTCTCCGGAGTCCGGAAGGCTGCCGGAGATGTACCATCGGCTGTCTGGAATCGTGGATCAACAGCAGCGGATCGCGGAAGGCTTCGCCGTGGTGGATACCGGCGTTCCAACGTCCCGGCCGGAGTCGGCTGGGGGGAGCATAGATGCGTACACGGCAGACACCTTCGCGGAGCTGATCCGCGGGCGCCGGAAGGAGCAGTTTACGCTTAAGCTGACCGAGCATTTGGCCAAGTGGGCCGACGGAAATGTCCGCGTGGCGGAATTGGAGCGGTTTGTCGGACTGGTGGCAGGTACGTTCGCTCAAATGTACGCGGAACGGGGCTCCGACATCCGGCCGGGCCTGGAGGCGAAAGCGAAGGAATTGTTTGAGGAGAAGAGCTATGCCGATTTCAGCCGGGAGCTTCTGGAATGGACGAAGCAGTGCTTCGACATGCTGCACGCGCATAGCCGGAAGAGCGGTGAGGAATTGTTCGGACAGATGGATGAATTCGTCAGGATGAATATGTACTCCCAGCTATCGATCAACGATATCGCGCTTAAGTTTCACGTCAGCCCTTCTTATATCAGCCGGATCATCAAAAGATACACGGAAAGCACGTTTGTCCAATACTATACGGGGCTGAAAATCAAAGAGGCCTGCAGACTGATGGAAAGCAAGCCGGACATGAAATTCAAGGAATTGTCCGATTTATTGTCGTTTAGCGATCAACACTATTTCTCAAAGGTGTTCAAGGAATATACCGGATTTAGCCCGACGGAATATAAAGAGCAGGTACTGGCGAAACGGCCAGAGGCCAATAAAGAAAGCGAGGCTTAACCGCGGATAGAAGGTTAAGCCTCGCTTCTTGTTGTTACATGTTGCCGTGGATTTCGGCCAGCAGCTCATAGGAGCGTAAACGGGCCTGGTGGTCGTAGATTTGCGCGGCGACGATGATTTCATCGGCCCGGGTCTGCTCCAGAATCAGCTCCAGCTGCTTCCGCACCGTGGACGGCGAGCCGATCGCCGAGCAGGTGAACTGGCGGTCGAGCAGCGCCTTCTCCTGCGGCGTCCAATCTAGCTGATCGACCGGCGCGCTGAGCTGGCCCGTGCGGCGTCGGATCAGATTCAGGAACTGCTGCTGCTGCGACGTCGCCAGCTTGCGCGCTTCCTCGTCGCTATCCGCGACGATCACGTTGACGCCGATCATGGCGTACGGCTCCGCGAGCGCTTCCGACGGCTGGAAGCCGCCGCGGTACAGATCGAGCGCCGGGAGCAAATAATCCGGCGCGAAATGGCTGGCGAAGGCGAACGGCAGCCCGAGCGCGGCGGAGAGCTGAGCGCTGAAGCCGCTCGAGCCGAGCAGCCAGATCGGGATGTCCAGGCCTTCGCCCGGGATGGCTCGCACCCGCGGTCCGGCATCGGACGCCGGGTGGAAATAATTCCGGAGCTCGCGCAGCCGCTCCGGGAAATCCTGGCCGTCGCTGCCCGGCCCGCGCCGCAGCGCTTGCGAGGTCAGCGGGTCGGAGCCCGGCGCCCGGCCGAGCCCGAGGTCGATCCGGCCCGGGTACAGCGACTCCAGCGTGCCGAACTGCTCGGCGATGACGAGCGGCGAGTGGTTCGGCAGCATGATGCCGCCGGAGCCGACGCGGATCTTACTCGTGCCGCCGGCGATATGGCCGATTACGACCGAAGTCGCCGAGCTGGCGATGCCCGGCATGCTGTGATGTTCGGCCACCCAGAAGCGGCGGTAGCCCCATTTCTCGGCGTGCCGCGCCAGGTCGAGCGAGTTGCGCAGCGACTCGGCGGCGGTGCTGCCGGCCGTGATCGGAGCGAGATCTAATATGGATACGGGAATATCGGGTAAACGACCATTGCGGTCATTGGATGGATGCATGAAGCAGGTCCCCCTTCGTTTTCGAGATAACAAGCCTCGCTTGCGGTTGAGCGGAGCCTTCCTTTTATTATAACGAATTTAAAATAAAAGGCATAAAAAACCCCCCAACGGATGATCAACCACATAATATTTTAACTTTTATATAATTTTTAAAGTAACTTACCGATATTAAACATAGGGAATTGTCCTTTTTATTCTTACTCTTATAGAAGGAGACATCTATATATGAACATCGTAGAAGCTTTAATCGCAAGCATGCCCTTCGTTAAACAGTTGTTTCGGGAAGAAGTTTCGATTGCCATTATGGACAGAGAGAAAGTGTTATATTGTGCGGACAGCGAAAAGATCAAGCTGGGGCTGCAAGCGGGAGATCCGCTGTTTGAGGAGAACAGAGACTTTAAAGATTTGAAGAACGGGCGGGAGAAGAATACGGCCCGTATCCCGGCCGAACTCTTCGGAATTCCGTTCGATGTCGTTTTTATCCCCGTCAAGGACGAGCATGACGAAGTTGTCGCCATTCTGTCCATTAATTACTCACTGGAAAATCAAACGGCGCTCGAAAAGATGATGTCCGAAACCGACGCGGCCATTTCCGACCTGCTCGGCGGCGTTCAGCAAGTCGCCGCGCATTCGGAAGAGCTGAGCGCCACGGTCATTGATATTCTCGGCAGTTCCAAGCTGGCGGTGGAGAACTCCTCCAATGTTACGAACATTACGCAAATGATCCGGGAAATCTCCGACCAAACGAACCTGCTTGGGCTGAACGCTGCGATCGAGGCCGCGCGCGTGGGGGAAGCCGGTGCCGGCTTTGGAGTTGTCGCCAAGGAAGTGAGAAAATTGTCCGACAACAGCAAGCAGGCGGTCATTCAAATCGAGCAGTCCCTGTCGTCGGTGAAGGATTCGATCGTACAGATGGAATCTGATATCGGCCAAATCGCGGCCGCTTCCGAAGATCAAGCCCAACTGGTCACGCAATTTGTGAACAGCATCGAGCAATTAAAAGAAACGAGCAGCCAGCTCAAAAACTATATTGAGGGCATGCTTTCTTATCAACAGGATTAATCTGCTGTAAGATCAAGATCCGCTTTAGAAACGGCTGATTAAAGCGGCCGTGCGAATATCCAATTCGCACGGCCGTTTTTTATGCATATTCAAGTCCATGTGGCTCGTAAACTCAGCCCTTCACCGCACCGGCGACGACGCCTTTAACGATGTATTTTTGCAGGAAGATAAAGACGATGATCGACGGCAGGACGGCCATGACCATGGCGGTCATCGCATACTGCCAGTCGGAGGTGTACTGCCCGACGAAGGTGTAGGCGGCCAGAGTAAGCGTCTTTGTGCTCGGCGAACCGTTGACCATCAGGAGCGGGAGCAGGAAGTCGTTCCAGATCCACATCACGTCGATGATGATGATCGTGGTCGTTACGGATTTAAGCAGCGGGAAGATCACGCTGAAGAACAGCCGGAACCCGGACGCGCCGTCGATCGTGGCGCTTTCGTCGATTTCCTTCGGAATCCCTTTGACGAAGCCGTGGTAAATGAACAGGGCCAGCGGAGCCCCGAAACCCCAGTACAAAATGCCGAGCCCCCACGTGCTGTCGGACAGGTGCAGGCCTTTGGCCATTTGCAGCACGGTAAGCATGATCGATTGGAACGGAATCAGCATCGGCATGATACAGAGGAAATAAATGATGCTGCTCGTTTTGGATTTCGTCCGCGCCAGCTTGTAGGAGGCGATGGATGAAACCAGGATGATTCCGGCCAGGCCGAGAATCGTAACCACCGCATTGTTCAGGAACAGACGCGGGTAATTGATGTATTTCCATACATAAGTATAGTTTTCGAATGTCAAAGTCTTCGGCAAGGCGATCACGTCGGTCATGACCTCGGAGAAGCTTTTCAGCGAATTGATGATGGTCAGGAACAACGGATACAGGAAAATTAAAGACAAGATGACCATGACGACTTCGAGGACGATGCGTCCCGCTTTGTTTGTTCTCATCAAGCTTCAACCTCCCTGCGTTTGAAGATCGTCAATTGAATGACGGTGATAATCAGGACCGCTACGAACAAGATAAGCGCTTTGGCCGTACCGTAACCGTACAAGTTATTTTGGAACGTATCGCGGTAAATGTCATAAGCCACCGAGTAAGTAGTGCCGCCGGGGCCGCCGCCGGTCAGCGACAGGATGACGTCAAATACTTTGATCGAGTTGGTCAGCGCCATAAAGACGGAAATTGTAATCGACGGCGCGAGCAGCGGCAGAGTAATGCTGAAGAACCGCCGCACAGGACCGGCTCCGTCCACGGTGGCCGCCTCCTTCAAATCGTCGGGCACGGATTGCAATCCGGCAATGTAAATAACCATGTAGAACCCGACCGATTGCCACAGCGAGACGAGCAGGACGGAAATGAACGCAAGTCCCGGTTCCCCGAGCCAGCTAAGCCCGAATACTCCCCAGCCGGTGCTCGCCCCCAAGGATTCGAAGCCTTGCATAAAGATGAATTTCCAAATGAAGCCGACGATGACCAAGCTAAGAATGTAAGGAATGAAAAATGCCGCTCTCAGCCAGGAGGTCGTTTTCAGCTTCATGTCCAGGATCAAAGCCAGCAGGATCGCGATCACATTGACCAGGACGATATACAAAACCGCATATTTCACAGTAAACCAGGCGGCGTTCGTAAAGTTGGCGTCGCCCATAAATATTTGTTTAAAGTTGTCGAATCCGACGAATGTCGGATGCTTGGAAATCCCGTTCCATTTGGTCAGGGAATAGCGAATCGTCATAATGAACGGATAATAGAACACCGCCAGGACACAAATCAGGATCGGAATCGTAAAGGCTGCAAATTCCACTTTTTCGGCCCGTTTTCTCCCAAGTTTCAACATAAATGCACCTCTTTTTCGCTTGCGATCATTCGACAATCGCTGTTGGTTTTCAGCCGCAATCCGGACTTGCTTGTAAATTTGACTTTTTGAGCGACTACTTTAATGTGTATTATAGAACAGGGGTTTTCCGTCCTAAATGGATTTAAGAAAACAGTTAAGGGTAAAAAGGTGAACTGTAAAAAACTGCGCACAACGCTTTTCCGCCAGGAGGTGACGATCATGTTTAAACGTACGAGAAGAGCGTTCCAAGCTTTGATTGACCGGATGTCGCGAAGGTTGGTCAATAAGCTTATTTTGTTGTTTTCGACGATAATTATCCTTGTTGTCGGGTCATTGACCATAATTTCATACCAAATGATTCAGAAGGAATCCTTTAATTACAGTATGTCCAGTACGGCGAATAACTTGAAACTCGTCAATCAGAACCTGGAGGATTATCTCGCCGGCATTGAGCAGTTGTCTTTGCCGCAAATCGATTATGACGATCTCATCCGCGCGGTCGTGAACGAGGCGGACGACTATTCCTCCAAAATGTACCTGGAGGATTATTTGCGCGGCCTGTTTTATTCGCGGGGTGATTTGAACAGTATTTACCTCTATTTGATCGACCAGGGGAAATATTATTCGATTTCCCAGGAGGCTTACGATATCAAGCTGAGGGTCAGCTATGAGGGGCAGATTCCGAATCAGGACTGGTACAAGCGGGCGATGGAAAGCCCGAATAACCGGTCCTATCAATCGTTTGTCGATCCAAACGCCGACCCGGGCTATTCCTCGCTGGCCGACCCCGGGTTCATGGCCTATCACCGGGTGCTGCGGTCGATCGCTACTCGGGAACCGCGTGCGGTCATTTCATTTTATTTGAAGCCGACCGTCAAGGACGGGATTATGAAGGATATCCCTTTCGAGGAAGGGGAGCACCTGT
Source organism: Paenibacillus haidiansis (assembly GCF_036553665.1). NCBI lineage: Bacteria > Bacillati > Bacillota > Bacilli > Caryophanales > Paenibacillaceae > Paenibacillus > Paenibacillus haidiansis. The sequence continues at coordinate 387,794 of NZ_JAZHPZ010000005.1, forward strand.
TGTTCCTTGACCCCGATAATGTTCCGTTCCATGCGGACGACCTTGATTTTTACGGGCAAATGGCACAGTCGGATTGGCTCCCGGAGCTCGGCAATCAGGAGAAGCCGGATCCGATCACCTGGACCACGGAGGACAAGAAGTATCTGGTTGTTTACAATATCGGGGAACAGGACGGTTGGAAGCTGATCAAGCCGTTGCCATACAGCAAGATCTATGAGGCGGCCAGAACGACGCGGAATTTGAACTATATGATCGGGCTGATGTTCCTCGTGCTCGCCATTGTGCTGGTTACGTTAACTTCCAATGCGATTACACAGCCGCTCAAGAAGCTCTCCCACCAAATGAAGCGTTTCAGTGAAGGGACCTTCGATGCTTCGGCGGAAGTGAAAGGCCGGGATGAGCTGGCTTACTTGACTCGCCATTTCAATCGAATGGTGACCCGAACCAATGATCTGATCAACGAGCGGTACAAAATGAAGCTGGTGGAGAAAAACGCGATTCTTAAAGCACTCGAGGCTGAGATCAACCCGCATTTTCTGTATAATGCCTTGCAGGCGATTTCCACCAAGGCGCTAAAGAGTGCGGATTATGAGGTTGCGGATATGGTCGATGCGCTGGCTTTGACCCTGCGATATTGTATAAGCGGAAAAGACATCGTATACGCTAGGGAAGAGCTAAAGCATATCGACCGTTACTTGGCCTTACAGAAGGCCAGATTCGGCAGCCGGCTGGACGTTACGGTCGAATGGGACGACTCGCTCATGGAGCTGCAAATCCCGAAACTGTCGATTCAGTCGCTGGTGGAAAACTCAATCAAGCACGCCGTGGAGAAAGTATCGGGCGCGGTCAAAATTACCATCCGGGCGGAACTGAGGGACAGCCATGCGGCGATCACTGTAGAGGATAACGGCCCGGGGATTTCTCCGGAGCGGCAGGAGCAGATCCTGAAGTCGTTCCTTACGGAATGGGAGGAACAGGAAGGGGAGAATATCGGTTTGAAAAATTTAAATACCCGGTTGAAGCTGCTGTACGGGGAAGCGGCCGGATTGGAGATGCAAAGCGGGGATACCGGGACGCAAATGACGATGCTGATTCCGCGGGGGGGACAAAGTCATGTATAAGGTGCTTATTATAGATGACGAAGAGCCGGTACGCGAGGCGATCTCCATTCTGGGGGATTGGAAAGGGCTGAATGTCTCCGAGATTCTGGAGGCGACGGACGGTAAATCCGGGCTCGCGATGTTGAGAGAGCAACGGCCGGACCTGGCGATCGTGGATATGAAGATGCCGGAGATGAACGGGGTGGAATTTCTGCGGGCGGTGGAAGCGGAATTTCCTGAGCTGATGACGATTGTGGTCAGCGGATACAACGATTTCGAATTTACCCGCCAGGCCATTCATTCCAAGGTGATCGATTATTTGCTGAAGCCGATCAACCGGCAGGATCTCAACCAGGCGCTGCACAAAGCGATCGGCCTGGCGGAAGCGAGAAGGCAGATCCGCAGCGAGTCGATCAATCGCAATATCGCCTATAATATGTCCCTGCCGAAGCTGAAGGAGAAGATTTATTTTTCGATTATCGAGCGCAGCTTCAAAACGAACAAAGCGTTCTTGTCCCTGATCGGCGCCGATGACGCCAGTCTGCGCTTCGGGGTCATGGCGCTGCGCATTCTTAATATGGAGGCGATCCGGGACAGCCGCTTCAATTCCGATACGGAGCTGTTGTATTTCGCCACCGAGAACGTGATCAACGAGATGTCCGAAGAAGGGTTCCAATGCTTCAGCTTTGCCAATCCGAAGCAGGAGCGGGAGATTATCGCCGTATTTACCTCAAGCGGCGGATATAGCCAGGAGCTCTCGTTCCGTTCGGAGCAGCTCATGAAGCAGGTGGTGTCGAGCTTAAGCTCGCTGTTCGGGATCATCGCCGCGGGCGGGATCGGTTCCCCTTGCACCGAGGCGCTGGATTTGGCCAAGTCCTATGAGGATGCCAGCGTATCTTTACAGGGTATCGATCTGTTGAAGCTGACGGGGAAAGCCGTGATCGGTACGGCCGGACAAGGCGGCAAGTCACCGGCTCGGGAGGTGCATTCCTTGACGGGGCGGATGCCGATTCTGCGCAGTGCGCTGGAAGCCGGCAATATAAACCATGCGAAGACAGTGCTCGGGGAGTTTACCCGCAAGGTGAGATCCGCCGATTCCTTCACCTTCGGCGATGCCGATCGAATGATCCGCGAAATGGTCGTACTGTTTAACGATGTGGCGCTGGAGCTCGGCACATCCGCCGACAAGCTTCCTTCTTCCGGAGGCGAGCGGGCTTTGCGGTCCGTTCAATTGAGAACGGATTTTGCCACTTTTGATGAATTCGAATTGCGGATAATGCAAATACTTGAATACTACAGCGAGCAAATCCGCCAGTCGATGGCCGGAAACCGTCCGTTTAATGTGGAGGATATCAAGGAGTATATCGACAATCACTATTTTGAGGACATTAAGATTTCGATGTTTACGGAGAAGTATTTTCTCAGCCGGGAGTATCTGATGAAGCTGTTCAAGCAGCAATTCGGATACGGAATTCATGAATACGTTCAGAAGGTAAGAATGGACAAAGCACAGCAGCTGTTGGACGATTCTTCGCTGAAAATCCAGGAGATTTCGGAAATGCTGGGGTTTAAGGACAAGAACTATTTCAGCAAGGCCTTCCGGAATTACTACTCGATTTCACCTTCGGAATACAGAGCCGGAGGGAACGGGAAGGGCAAAAAGTGAACTGGACCAGTACACCACTTTTTTACCCTCAATTCACCACTTATCTACATTTTTATCTGCAAGCCTTTTCATTAGAATAGGGACCATAGCAGGGCAACCTCTAGAAACAACACAACACCAGGAAAGTGGGGGTAAATTTTATGAAGAAAAAGATTTGGGCCACGGTGTTCAGCTTGACGCTGATCCTGGGTCTGTTGTCCGCTTGCGGCGGTAACAAAGCGGCTAACAACGGAGCGAACACGGGCGGGGCCGCGAACAACAACGCGCCGGTCACGATCAACATGTTCACCGCTTCGCCGGAATACACGGACGCCTTCAACGCCTACATCGAAGAATACAAAAAAGTGAAACCGAATGTAACGATCAACCTGGAGATTATGCAAGCGGACTACAACACGGTGCTGAAATCCAGAATCGCAGCGGGCAGTACGCCTGACGTGTTCCAAACGACCGCAGGCGGCGATATCGATACTTTTGCCGAATATAGCGCCGATCTGACGAATGAACCGCTGGCAGCCGCCATGACCGACGCCGTTCGCTCCAACATGTCTTCAAGCGATGGTAAGGTGCTTGGTCTGCCGGTAAAAGGCAATCTGTTCTCGATCATTTACAACAAGAAGCTGCTTGAGGATGCGGGAATCACGACCTTCCCTAAAACAACGGCAGAGCTCGACGATGCGATCGCCAAGCTGGAAGCCAAAGGGACTATTCCTTTCGCAAATGCTTATAAAGAATGGTGGGTATGGAAGCATGTATTCCAACATTTCGTGGATGCAGCTGCTATTGACGCCGGCGTAAGCTCCAAAGAGCTGGTAGATAAATTCATTGCCGGGGATGCCAAAATTAAAGACTATCCCGTTCTGTACAACAATTTCTTCTCTTTTGTCGATACGACGGTAAAGCACGGCACGGACAAACCGCTTGAACGCGACAGCAACGCGCAAATCAGCGACTTTGCTTCGGGCAAGGCAGCCATCATGATCGGTAAAGGCGCATGGGATGAAGAAGCGATCAAGAAGATCACGCCGGACATTCAAATCGGCATCGCCGGTTACCCGGTTAGCGACAAACCGGAGCAATCGATGATCATTACTGGGGCCGACCAGGCGCTGCGGATCAATAAGGATTCCAAAGTCGTGAAGGAAACGGTCGAATTCTTCAACTGGCTGTACACTTCGGATTACGGCAAGAACTGGTTCTCCAGCGTAGCGAAGGTGATTCCGCCGATCAAGGATGCTCCGCTCCCGGATCTCGATATGCCGAAACAAATGGACGAGATTCTGAAAACGGAACAATCCGGCGATCTGGCCATCAACTACTCGCTGGATACGTTCCATCAAAAATTCGGTGAGATTATGCAGTCCTACATCGGAGGCAACAAAGACAAGGACAGCGTCGTGAAGGAAATTGAACAGGCTTGGGTACAACTTGGTTCGGCTCAATAAATAACGAATGGGATCAAGTAAGCGCAGCACCGGGCGGTGCTGCGCTTTTTCATTTCATAAGTTCCCTTGAAGGTGTAATCTAGTATGATAAGGACTTGGGATTATTCGACAATAAAGGCGGGTGCTTTAATGATGTCTGAATGGATTCGTATTTCGGAGAACGGGCTTCATCTGGTGGTTGAAATCACGGAGGAGAAGGATGTACGGCTGCTTCATTTCGGCGCGGAGGCATTTGATGAGGGCTTGATTGCCGAGGTACAGAAGCCCGGATTCAGGTTGATGGAGCTGCAACTGACCGGCGAGGACCGGGCCGAGTACCATGGCCGGACGCACCGGGCGACCTATCCCGGTTTGCGGATGCGTTACGACGCTCACATCGATTCCCGGAACGAGCTTGGCCGCAAGCTGGAGATCGCTTTGGCCGATCCGGCGACCTCCCTGCGGGCCGTACAGCATTTCCAATTTTACGACGGGATTCCCGTGGCGCGGGTCTGGACGGTTTTGGCGAATGAAGGTCACGATTCGCTTGGCGTGGAGTACTTGTCAACATTCGCTTTGACCGGCCTTGATAAAGAAGGGCGCATGGATCGCGATGATAAAATGAAGCTGTTCATCCCGCATACCGGCTGGCAGAGCGAGCTGCAATGGCGGGATTACCGGCTGCCGGAGCTGGGATTGTCGCATGTGATCGACCGGACCTCCAAGCGGATATCTTGCAGCAATACCGGCTCCTGGTCGGCGGCCGAGCATATTCCGATGGCGGTACTGGAGAACGAGGAGGCCGGAACGAGCCTGTTCTGGCAGATCGAGCATAACGGGTCTTGGCACTGGGAGATCATCGATCAATATGATCACCTGACGCTGCTTGTCAGCGGACCGACCGAACACGATAACCATTGGTGGATTCGGCTTGAGCCGGGCGAGGAATTCGTCAGCGTTCCGGCCGCGGTCGGAACGGTTACCGGCGGTTTTGACGCGGCGATCGGGGCGCTGACCCGGTACCGTCGCGTGATCCGCCGTCCGAATGAAGATAACCGCAAGCTGCGGGTTATTTTCAATGACTACATGAACTGCCTGTGGGGCAGCCCGACGACGGCGAAGCTGCTGCCGCTGATCGATGCGGCGGCCGAGGCCGGCTGCGAGTATTTCTGCATCGACGCGGGCTGGTACGCCCCCGGCGAATGGTGGGACGGTGTCGGCGAATGGCTGCCGTCGGAGGAACGCTTCCCGGAAGGGATCAAGTATGTGCTGGATTACATTCGCGGCAAAGGGATGATCCCTGGCCTGTGGCTGGAACTGGAGGTCATGGGCATCAACAGTCCGAAGCTGAAGGATACCGACGACAGCTGGTTCTTTATGCGGCACGGCAAAAGGGTCAAGGACCGCAGCCGCTACCAGCTCGACTACCGTAATCCGCAGGTGACGGCCCATGCCACGGAAGTGATCCGCCGCCTCGTCGAAGATTACGGGGTCGGCTACATCAAGATGGACTACAACATCAACGCCGGCATCGGGACGGAACGGGACGCGGACAGCTTCGGCGACGGACTGCTGCAGCATAACCGCGCTTATCTCGCCTGGCTGGACGGCATTTTCGCCCGTTATCCGGACCTGGTGATCGAGAACTGCTCCAGCGGCGGGATGCGAATGGATTATGCGATGCTCAGCCGGTACAGCATTCAGTCCACCAGCGACCAGGAGGACTATGTCAACTATGCGGCGATCGCGGCGGCATCCCCATCCGCGCTGACGCCGGAGCAATCGGCGGTCTGGTCATATCCGCTGCGCGAAGGCGACGACGAGGAGGTCGTGTTCAACATGGTGAACGCGCTGCTGCTGCGGGTTCACCAGAGCGGCCATCTCGCCGAGCTCAGTCCGCGCCGCCGGGAACTGGTCAAGCAGGCGCTGGATTACTACAAAACGATCCGCGCCGACATCCCGGAGGCGCTGCCGTTTTGGCCGCTCGGCCTGCCGACCCAGCAGGACGACTGGGTCAGCCTCGGCCTCCGCAAGGATGACCGCGTGTACCTGGCGGTCTGGCGGGTGCGCGCCAGCGGGAGCGAAGACGCCGCGGTTCCGGCGGAGAAGGTGCTGCCGCTTGGCCAGTTGAAAGGCAAGCCGCTGGAGATCCGCTGCGCTTATCCGCAGGGCTTTGCGGGCGAGGCCGATTGGAACGACGCGACAGGGGAATTGACGGTAGTCTTGCCGGCCGAGAAGACGGCAAGACTGTTCGAGATTCGCGTGAAGGAATAACGAAGGAGTTCAACAACCGGTAGGGCCGATGGCCGGTGAATGGAGAAATTGCAATGAATTAATAGAGGGTCGTATTCACAACCTAAGGGTTGGTAAGGATACGGCCCTTTTTATTGTTGACATGAAACCTTTTGGTTTCGTATAATGACTTTGTTGAAGTGAAACCTTTGGGTTTCCAATTTTATGTTTGGAAGGAGCAATACCCTATGGAAGATACCAATTTGACCGGGGCGCAAGGGGCGCTGCCCGATATCCGGCATACGATTTCGCTGAATGCGCCGATAGATAAGGTTTGGGATGCCGTCGCCACGGCGGAGGGCTTGTCGGCCTGGTTCATGCCGAGCGATCTGCAGGCGGTGGAGGGGCACCGCTTCCATCTGCAGGCGGGACCCTTTGGGGAATCTCCGTGCGAGGTGACGCTGGTCGATCCGCCGCATAAGCTTGCCTTCAAATGGGGCAAGGACTGGACGCTGACGTTTGAGCTTGAAGAGCGGGAAGGCGGAACCTTGTTCACGTTGATCCACGGCGGCTGGACGGCCGAACAGGTCACCGAGTTCGGCGAGCCCCACAAGATTGTGCGCGGCCGGATGGACCAAGGCTGGGCGGGACTGGTCGGCAAGCTGTCCGCTTACGTCGGAGGCTGAGCATGACGGCCGCTGCGTCAAAGCCGGACGTATTCCAGGCCGTCGCGGACCCGACCCGGCGCGAACTGCTGGGGCTGCTCGGCGACCGCGAGCTGCCTCTGAAAGAGCTGACCGGCCATTTCCCGATGAGCCGGACCGCCGTCTCCAAGCACCTGCGGGTGCTTGCCGACGCGGGGCTGGTCCGGGAGCGGAGGGTCGGCCGGGAAACGCGCTACCGGCTGGACGCCGATCCGCTGCTGGAGCTGAAGCGCTGGCTCGCTTACTTCGACCGCTTCTGGGAGAATAAGCTCTCTATGCTGAAGCATTACGTCGAGTCCGCCGAAGCGGACGGCGGCCCGGCGGGGGAACCGGCGGATGGGGGAACACTCCGCCTGGCCGGTCCCGGGCCCGGACGTGAAACCGGGCTTGGACGTGGGCCCGGACCCGGCCACAGGCATGGCCACGGGCATGGCCACGGGCCGTGAAGTCCCCCGGGCCCGACGCCGCCGCCGGACCGAAATTAACTGGAAAACCTCCAGTTAATTTCCCGCTTTTGGCCTTTTCCGTGGATTTAACTGGAGAACCTCCAGTTAATTTCACATTTTTAGCCTATTAACCGATATAAACGCAAAAATAACTGGAACTTTTCCAGTTATTTTTTATTTGCCCGCTTTTTTTGGACAATTAACTGCAGGAAATCCAGCTAATTGCGAGAATTGGCGAGCGTAGGCGCTCATAAGGATTAGTTACACTACTAAGAATCGTTGTTGGTTAAGTAACTTGTCAGCAAAGCGGCAACCAATACTATGACTGCGGCCGAGACCATCTGCACCACGTTCTCGTAATTGACCGCTAGGTGTATGGAATTAAACAATACGTTCTTCAAAAGAAAGAAGAGTATTTGGAACAGGGCGATAAAGACCAGCATTTTCACGGCCCAGTGTTTGAACGCTTTGATGACGATCATCCTCCACTCACACTCTCATAAGTTACTGCCAGTTATATTTTACAGTAAAAATGGTTCCTGCCATATTTAAGATTCTTGACAATGGGTGCACCTGATTATAGTATATATAGACCGATTGGTACGAATTTAAATTAGACGAGAGGTTATTGCCATGGCGAATGAGAATCCTACGCGCAAAACCCTGATTGAAACGACGGCCAAATTGCTGCTGAACCAGGGCTATAACGCAACCGGCCTGAATCAGATTACACAGCTTAGCGGGGCGCCTAAGGGATCGTTGTACTATCATTTTCCCGAAGGAAAAGAACAGCTTGCCTGCGAGGCCATTCATTATACGCAGACCCGGGCCAGAGTCGGCTTGGAAAACGCACTGCAATCCGTATCCGATCCGGTCGAAGCGGTTCAGAAAGTTCTGGAGGAGATTATCGGGCATTTTGAACAGGATGAACCGATCGGCATCCCGATCGGCATCGTTGCCCATGAGACGGCCAAGAGCAATGATACGATTCGCCAGGCCTGCAACAATGCCTATGAATGCTGGGGGTTGGAGTTCCGGAAGAAATTCGTGTCCGCCGGATACCCGGAGGAGGAGGCCCAGGAGCTGGCGACCATGATTAATGCAATCATCGAGGGTTCCATCATCATGAGCCTGACTCAACAAAGCAGCGCGCCCCTGCGAATTGCGTCAAAGCTTGTTCCAAAGCTGTTTAAGAAGTAGCGGAATAGCGGAATAGCGGAAGAAAATATGACCCATGGCGGACTTTACCGTTTCTTGAAGGGGCAGCGGTCGCCGGGCTCATTTTTTCTCAGGAGTATGCTTAAAATTTTATATATAGAATGGTCTACAAGAATTAAAACGCCAAGGACGCAACCTGCCGGTTCTCCTTGTTCATATAGAGACAAAGAAAACATATACCATGGATAGTTTGGAGGAAAATATACAATGAATATTGGAGCAACGGGGACGGCTTCCGCGCCCCAAACGGAAGGAATTCGAAGGCTTCCGATCACCATTGCGCTGATTATCGGCGCGTTCGTTTCGATTTTGAACGAAACGCTGTTGAATGTGGCTTATACCGATTTAATGAAGGAATTGAGCGTCACCCCTTCGACCATTCAATGGTTATCTACCGTTTATATGCTGGTGATCGGCATTCTGGTGCCGATTACGGCTTTGCTGATACAGTGGTTTACGACAAGACAAATGTTCCTTTCGGCCATGATCCTGTTCTTGATTGGCACGATAGTGGCCGGGGTTGCGCCCAGTTTTGCCGTGCTGCTGACGGGACGGATCATTCAAGCCATCGGTACGGGGCTGCTGCTGCCCGTCATGATGAATACGATCTTAACCATCTATCCGCCTGAAAAAAGAGGCGCGGCCATGGGTACCATCGGCCTTGTCATCATGTTCGGTCCGGCGATCGGCCCTACGTTGTCCGGATTGATTCTGGATTCGCTGAACTGGCGTTGGCTGTTCTTCCTTATCATTCCGCTCGCGGTGTTCTCGATCCTGTTCGCCGCCGTCTATTTGCGCAACGTATCCGAGATCACCCGCCCGAAGGTCGATTTCCTGTCGATCCTGCTCTCCACCATCGGTTTTGGCGGGGTGGTATACGGCTTTAGCCACGCCGGCGAAGGGAAAGGATGGTCCGACCCGGTCGTATATATCTGTTTGGTGGCCGGCTTTGTTTCTCTGGGCTTATTCGTCTGGCGCCAGTTGGTCGTCAAGGAACCGACCCTGGATGTCCGGGTGTTCAAATATCCGATGTTTGCCCTTGCCTCCGTGCTGTTGATGGTCATGACGATGACCCTGTTCTCCACCTTGATCTTGCTGCCGATGTATTTGCAGGGGGCGCTGCTGCTGGCTCCGTTCGCTGCGGGCGTGGCGCTGCTCCCGGGCGGCGTGATCAACGGCCTGATGTCGCCGGTTGCCGGCAGGCTGTTCGATAAATTCGGCCCAAGGGCGCTGGTCGTACCCGGACTCATTATCGTGATCGCCACCTTGTGGTTTATGAAAGATCTAACCTCGACCACTCCGGTCGGCACGGTAATCGGCTTGCACATTGCGCTCCTGATCGGGATTTCCCTGGTGATGATGCCAGGACAAACGACGGGGCTCAATCAATTGCCGCGGCAGATGTATCCGCACGGCACCGCCATCATGAATACGCTGCAGCAAGTATCGGGAGCGATCGGCACGGCGCTGTTCATGAGCATTTATTCCTCCGGCCAAGTCCGTTATCTGCAGGCTTCGGCGAATCCCGAGGATCCGGCGGAGATGTCGAACGCACTGGTTTCGGGGATTCACAGCGCATTTACGATTTCGATGTTCGTCGGGGTTCTGGCGCTGGTGCTCGGCTTTTTCCTTCGTCGTACCGAAGCGCCGGTCGAGGCTCCGCACCATCCGGTTCACCCGAAGGCGCAGCCGCAACCGCAGCAGCACTGAGGAATAAGAAGCTGCAAATCAACCTATAAATAAAAAATCCCGGCAAATACCGCATGTCCGATAAACGGGCGGTTTTGCCGGGATTTTTTTTACTTTTATCAGGCAATGATCCGATCTACCCGTTCATAACGCTGCCGCCGTTGGCACCAAGCACCTGTCCCGTGTAGATATTCGCGTCGTCCGAGGCGAGGAACAGCACCGATTTGGCGATTTCCTGCGGGAAGGCGAGCCGCCCGAGCAAATAGCGGGTATCGTTTTTGTGGCTTTCCTCCAAGGACGAGCGGACATCGGTGAACGTACCGCCCGGCGCGACCGCGTTGACCAGCACGTGGGGCGCAAGCTCGCGCGCGAGCGATTTGGTGAACGCGGTAACCCCGCCTTTGGCCGCGGCGTAATGCGACAATTCGGCCGCGCCCTGGCTGGCGAGGTCGGAGGTCACATTGATGATTTTGCCGGATTTCCGTTCCAGCATCCTGCGGGCCGCTTCACGCGAGGTATAAAACACGCTGTAAAGGTCGATTTTAATCATCCGGTCCCATTGCTCGTCGGTCATCTCCGTAAGTTTGACCGCTTGGGCAATCCCGGCATTGTTGACCAGAATATCCAGCTTACCGAACTCTCTGTCCAATACCGCGAACATTTCCCGTACCTGAGCCGGGTCGCTGACGTCGGCGTTATAAATTTCCGCGCGTATTCCGAATGATTCCGCCTGGCGCCGAACCTCGGCGGCCTCTTTTTCATCTCCGAAATAGTTGATGAAGAGATGCATTCCCGCCTTGGCGAACTCCAGGGCGATCGCTTTGCCGATTCCCCGGCTGGCTCCGGTAATCAAGGCGACTTTAGGTTGCGAGTTGTTTTGAATCATGTTACGTGTTCTCCTTTAACATTAGATGTCAGTTATTTCTTCACAATGACCAATATATCATCGTTTTTCGACAGAGTCTTGAATTTTGATGTAATTTTATGAATTTATTTGCAGTGCAAAACATTTTGATTTACCCGGGATACCGCATCCAACGGATAAGATTTTGTCACCCATGTTTAACCGCACTGTGACCCTTTTGGCATTCCCCGATCATATAATGGAGATAGAAACGGAACCTGAAGTTTAAAGTCCCGTGAAATGGTTATTTATACTTATAATGTAGATCGACGAAAGACAGGAAAGGCGGACGCTGCAATGAGAAAAATAGGATCGGTACTGCTCCCCCTGCTTCTGATTATTGGGATATCTTCAGTGACTGCGCCCGGTTCCGAGGCTGCCGGACCCGAGACGCCGCACTCGCCGCCGGCCGGTGAGTCCCGACAATTGACCGTTTACATTGACCGCTTGCATCTTCAAGCGAACGGCGGTGACATTTACGTCGATCCGATCCGTTGGTATACGGGGAAAGAAGCCGATGACGTTTTTGCCAAGTATGAGCCAGATGCCGGAATCGACGGGCCGCCGGACGGATATTATATCGTGAATGAGGATGAGCGGTTGGAGCATTACCCTGTGGCGAAGGATGCCGAGGTGCGGATGCAAATCTATGATCATACCGGCAACATTGCCGATCTCGATATTGTATGGAACGAGAAAGTCAGTCTGCAACAATTCGGGGAATTGCTCCGGCACAAGGAAGTGTTGGATCTCACCCTGTTTCCTTACCACTTGACCGTCGAGAACGGGAGGATAACTAAAATCGTTCAGCAGTATGTGCCCTAATCCTTCTGTTTGAAGGCCTGAGGAATAGCCCTCGGGCCTTTATTTTGCGGTGACTTTCGTCACAACTTTGTCACAATTCAAACAAGCACCTATGGACATCGCCGAGGATAAATGGTATTTTTTCGGAAAGAAGGGAAGTGAGTCATGAGAACCTTAAAACGAATGCTGGCCGGAATGCTGTGCGCGGTTTTATTCCTTTTTACCAATAATTACACCCTATTATATATGAACGGATCGAACAAAGTGATGGCCGCGTCGGGGGGAAGCGCCTACTATGTCGCGACGACGGGCAATGATAACAATCCGGGCACGCTGTCGTCTCCTTGGAAAACGCTGCAAAAAGCCGCCGGTTCCGCCAAACCCGGAGATACCGTATATGTGCGGGGCGGCGTTTACAATGAGTTCGTCAATTTCAAGGTGTCGGGAACGGCAACCGGCCCGATTACTTTCCAAAATTATGAGCAGGAGATTCCGATCGTAGACGGAAGCGGCCTCTCCCTGGCGAAGAATCAAGCGCTTATGCTTCTATCCAATGTAAGCTATATTACAATCTCCGGATTCGAAATCCGCAATTTATCGACATCGAGCAGCTCTTACGACCCTGCCGGAATCCGGGTCAAGGACGGCGGCAGCCGGATCCAATTGCTGAACAACAATGTGCATCATATCGAGAACACGTCGAAGAGCGGAAACGGCCATGGCATTCATGTGCTGGGCAATAGCTCCACGGCCATTACGGATCTCATCATCAGCGGCAACCAGGTGCATCATTTGAAAACGGGAAAAAGCGAGTCGCTCACCTTAAGCGGAAATATTAACGGCTTCTCCATTACCGGCAACAAGGTATACGACAATAACAACATCGGGATCGAGCTGGCCGGTTTCTACGGCGCCTGCTCCGGCTCCTGTACCGACCAGACCCGAAATGGCACGGTTGCGGAGAATATCGTTTACCTGATCGATTCATCCGATAATATCGCATACGGTACGGGTATTCATGCCGCCGGGGGGATTTACGCCGACGGGGCCAGGGACATTGTGATCGAAAGAAACGAGGTCTACAACAGCGACTTCGGCATTGAACTGGCCAGCGAAAAGAAGGGGAAAAACACCAGCGGTATCACCGTGCGCAACAATTACCTCCATCATAATTACGGCGCCGGTCTGATTATGGGGGGCGCGAGTTCCAGTAACGGCGGGAGCGCCCAGAATACGATTTTGAACAACACATTTATCGAAAACGACACGTTATCCCAAGGCTACGGCGACATAACCTTACAATGGAACAACGCGGACAACCGGTTTTTCAACAATATTTTATACAGCGGCTCGCAGAAATTGTCGGTCAATAAAATCAACAGCAGCGGATCGGGCAATGTATTCGATTATAATCTGTTCTACAATTCGGTCGGGACGGCCGGCAGCCAATGGAAATGGAACGGAAAAAGCTACAGCTGGCTTGCTGCCTACAAACAGGCTACAGGCAACGAAGAACACGGCCTTTACGGCAATCCGCTGTTCGCGAACAAGGCCTACAGCGATATTCGTTTGAAGGCGGGCTCGCCGGCGATCGACAAAGGTTCCCCGGTGAGTGCGGGGACTTACGATTTGAGCGGCGCCGCGCGGGTGCAGGGAAGCTCCCTGGATATCGGGGCCATGGAGTACGCTCCTTCGAGCACGGATCCGCCGACCGTTCCGACGGATCCGACCGCTCCTTCGTCGCCCGGCATCACGGTCGACGGGGATGCGGCGGATTGGAACGGAATAGCGGCACTCGCAACCGGAACGGGCAAGGCCCAAAGCTTAAAAGCCGTCAAGGATGCCGCGAGCCTGAACGTTCTGGTTCAGGGCAGCGAACTGACGGCCAAGGGCCAACTGTTTTTCAATACGGACAGCAACGCCAACACGGGATTTAAAGCGTCCTATTGGAAGACAAGCGGCGCCGATTATTTGCTGGAGAACGGCAGGCTGTACCGGTACGGGGGGAGTAACGGAACCGCATGGAAATGGACATTGGTCAAAGACTATACGAAATCGTCCTCCTACTCCGTCTCCGATTCGATCCTGGAAGCCGCCGTTCCTCTGACCGATCTCGGCAAGCTGAATCAAACCAGCCCGGTCACGATAGGCTATGTATGGAAGGACTCGAATCAGAATAAACTGCCCGCGAGCGGAAATATGCTCGAAGCAAAGGATACTTTGGAGTAATCTGTCACCGCAAAAAAATAGGTTTTTCGACCTGAATAAATCCCCGGATTTTGGGAGGTTTGGGATATGGCATTTTTCCGAAACCCTTCTAAAGCCGGGGTTTTTTGAGTTAATATCTGGTAGTCAATATTAGCCCGGTGTGATAATATAGGTTATCAAAGACTGTGATATATATTACAAAATTAAATATTTTAAGTGACGATCTCCGTACTAAGAGGTGGTAAAAATGAAAGTTTTAGTGACCGGCGGATACGGCTTTATCGGCTCCCATGTGGCGGAAAGATTTCATAAAGAGGGGTACGAAGTCTTCATTATCGATAATCTGTCCTCCGGCAAGATCAAGAACGTAAACTTCAAGCACAGGGGATACCGGCTATCGGTAGAGGACCCGAAATGCGAAGAAATTTTTCGCTCCAACCGCTTCGATGCCATCGTGCACTTGGCGGCCCAGGTCAATGTCGCAACCTCGATGGAGAATCCGCGGCAGGATACCAAATCCAATGTCCTCGGACTCGTAAATATGCTTAGCCTCGGCAGTAAATACAGGGCCAAGAAATTCATCTTCGCTTCGTCGGCCGCGGTTTACGGGAGCGGCACGGAGACGCCGCTCGAAGAGACCGCGCCGTGCGAACCGATCTCGCCGTACGGCATGAGCAAGTGGGTCGGTGAAACCTATTGCCGCAAATGGGGCGAGCTTTACGGACTGGAAACGGTGTGCTTCCGGTTTTCCAATGTCTACGGTCCCCGTCAGAATAGCGTCGGCGAAGGCGGCGTGATTTCCATTTTCGCCGATCGGGTTCTCGCCGGAGACGATTTATACATTTACGGGACCGGCGAACAAACAAGAGATTTTATTTATGTCGAAGACGTAGCCGATGCGATTTACAGGGCGTCTTACTCCCCGCTGACCGGAGTGTATAATCTCTCGACACAGACCGAATCGTCCGTGAACATGCTGGTTAAACTGCTTCACAATTTGCACGGTACGCCTGCCGAGGTGATCTACCAGGAGCCGCGCGCCGGCGATATCGACCGCTCCGTTCTCTGCAACGCCAAAATCAAGAAAGACCTGGACTGGTCGCCCATGTACGGGCTCAGGCAAGGGTTGGAGAAAACTTACGACTGGTTTAAACAAAATCATCCCACATCACGCGAACTTACCCATCAGGCTTCCAACTCCACGCGTTTACACAATCTTTTCACCAAGATTAAACCCTATCTGGAAAACTTACTCGCCTTTACTCTAATGGCAATACTCACATTAACCCGGTGGGATCTGTCCTACTCCTTCATCGACATCAAAATGTTCTACATCACGATCATCGGAATTGTTTATGGCAACCGCCAGGCGATCATGGCCGTCGCGTTATCCGTCGGTTTGTTAATTTATCAGAGGCTGACGGACGGACACGAGCTGATATCCATGCTTTATGACACCGACTTTTTCTTTCAGATCGGGATGTACTTATGTATCGGGCTCGTCGTCGGCTATGCGGTTGAACGCAAGAACGACAAGATCAGGTCGCAGCATACGGAAATCAAAGAGATCGAAGAGAAGTATGAATTTCTGAACGAAGTCTATCAGGAAGCCCGCGAAGTGAAGAATGAACTGCAGCAGCGCATTATGAACAGCGGCGACAGCTTCGGCAAGATCCATGCGATCACGAAGGAATTGGACAGTTTGGAACCGGAAGAGATCTTTACTTCGACGGTCAACGTCATCGAGTCGATTATGGATACGAAGGCCGTCTCGATTTATATCGTTAGCGGCAACGGCGCTTATCTGCGGCTGGCGGGGCATTCCAAAGCGATCGGTGAAGAAGCCGCCAAATCGTTAAAGGTTGAAGATCACGAATATATCAGCCGGATCTTCCTTGAGGGCCATGTATTCGTCAACCGGGAGCTTGCGCCCGGGATTCCGCTCATGGCGGCTCCGGTTCACCGGCACGGCGAAACGGTGGCTATTATCGCGCTGGATGAACTTCCGTTTGAGAAGTTTTCGCTATACTATCAAAATCTGTTCAAAATCACCGTGGAATTGGTTTCCTCCGCGCTATCCCGGGCCTTTTCGTATGTGGAAGCGACCGAGAGCCTGCGCTATGTGGAGGATACCCCGATATTGACGCATGAGGTTTTCGAAACGATCCGCAAAAACAAGCAGGCGGCCAGGGAGCAACACAATATCGGCTACACGCTTCTTACTCCGGGGGGAGAGGTCGCGTCGCTCCGGGATTATTCGCTCGAGATCAAAGCGCTGCTGCGGGAAACCGATTATATCGGGCTTGGGGAGGCCGGGAAGCTGCTGATTCTGCTATCGAATACGGGGCCCGATGACGTGGCCCGCGTTCTGGAACGGTTCTCAAACCGGAATATCTCCCTAAGAATACTGGAAGAGGAAGTTGAAGCTGTTTATGGGTAAGTGGACATGGGCAATTCTCTTATATCTCGCCGTTTCGGGCATTTTACTGGGAATACGTTACCGCCGAGCGCCGCGCGACTGGCTGCTAAGGTGGATGCTTGTCGGTTTTTTTCCTGTCGTCGGCTGGCTGTTCCCCCTGTTTTGGCCGAAATCTTGGATTCGGCGGATCGGCGAAGAGAGCATGGTGAAATGGTTTGAACCGGACGAGCAAAGCCTGCGCCGGACGGGCATCCAAATGCGGCTCGACACGGCGGAGGAGCTGAGTGTCCTCCCCGTCGAAGAGGCATTGCTGGTGAACGAGCATCGTGACCGGCGCGCGGTCATGATCAATGTGCTGAAGCAGGATGCCATGCAATATATGGACATTTTGAAAAAGGCCGTAAGCAACGAGGACTCCGAAACCTCGCATTATGCGGTCAGCGCCGTAATGGAGATCAAGCGCAAGCTGACGCTGTCCATGCAGGAGATCGCGGTCCAATACGAAGACAATCGGCAGGATGCCGCCGTATTGCGGTCCTATGGCGAGGTGCTGAAACAATATATGAAGAGCGGTTTTTTGGACGAGAGGACGCTGCGGAATTACAAATACACCTACTTGAAGCTGCTGGACGAACTGATTGCGCTTGCGCCGGACAGCGAATTTGCTTATCCCGAAAAGATGGAAACCGAACTGGAAATGGGGCTGCTCCGGGATGCCGAGGATACGGCCAAAGTATATCTGGAAAGGTACCCTCGGAGCGAGGAGGCTTACCTTGGTTTGCTGAAGGTTTATTATTCCATGCGGTCCTATGACCAGGTGCAAACGACCTTGGACGCTTTGAAGCGGTCTCCGCTGATTCTTTCCAATCGCGCGCTGACCGTAGTCAGATATTGGTCGGGAGGCGTGTCATGAAGGACGGATTTAGATTAAAGCGGGACGTGTACGTGATTTTGGCGGTCATTATCCTGCTCGCCTTAACGCTGCAGATCGCCCGCTCCCAATATGTTCTGCAGTTTAGCCGGAACGGCAGCCTGGCGGAGGACCGTGAAGCCCGGGCGGCGGCGGCCGTAAGCCTAAGTCCCGAGGAGTACCCGGGTCCCGCATACTGCGTCCTCTACGATTCCCGGGACAGCTACAGTGTAGACGTAAAAAATAACGTCGCCCGCATGCTGCAATACATGAAGAAAAAGGCGGTCGCCACGGACACGAGTGCCGGCGAAGCCGTGGACTTTCAAGGATGCGCCGCCGTGGTAATCACCAACGAATCATTGGACCCGATTCCCGATATCCTGTCCCTGTCCGACTACGTCGAAGGCGGCGGATATGCCCTGATCGCCGGACAGTTGGAGAACGACTCGGCCTATTTTCGGCTTTAAATTCGGCGTCGTATCGGTCGGAAATCCGTACCCGGCAAGGGGGATCAAATTGACGTCCAACGTGCTGATCGGGGAACGGGGCTATGCGTCGGACGATCCTTATTTTGTCAACACTTCGAACGTTATCGAACTGGACGATAAAGCGGAATTGCTTGCGACAAGCACCGACGGGAATCCGCTGCTGTGGAGGATGGATTACGGAAAGGGAGCATTCATGGTCTTCAACGGGTCGATGCTGCAGGAGAAAGTCAACCGGGGAGTAATCGCGGGAGCGCTCGGCATGCTGGAACCGGAATTTATCTATCCCGTCTTTAATTCCAAATTGATCTATATCGACGATTTCCCGTCGCCGATCCGCGAAGGCAGCATTCCGTCCATTTACGAGGCGTACCATAAGGATATCAAGCAGTTCTATCGGGAGATTTGGTGGCCGGACATGCTGAAGGCGGCCCAAAAAGCCGGATTGAAATATACGGCGGGGATCATTCAATCGTATCAGGATAACGTCGAGGGGCCTTTTGCCTATCCGGCGGACGAGGATCGTTACAATCTGATCTCCTACGGCCGGGAAGTGATCAAGAGCGGCGGCGAGATCGGCATTCACGGGTATAACCATCAGTCGTTGCAAAGCGATCAGCGGATTGCGGACTATTACGATTACAAGGTGTGGAAAAGCACCGATGTGATGGCCGACTCCGTGACGGAAGTGCTCGACTTTGCGCATCGCGCCTTCCCCAACTATCAGATCATGTCTTATATTCCGCCTTCCAATATGCTGGGGCCGGACGGGCGGGAGGCGCTCAAGCGGGCCTGGCCTAATCTGACCGTTATTTCCTCCCTTTACGAGGAAGACATCAATAAGGTGTCTTACGTTCAAGAGTTCGAGGTTGCCGAGGACGGGATTATTGAAATGCCGCGGATTTCATCCGGCTATATGGACTCCCCCTTTGAACAATGGGCGGAAGCCAATGCCATTACCTCGCTCGGCTTTTATTCGCATTTTGTTCATCCCGACGATATTCTCGACGAAATGAGAGGCCAGAATCTTTCGTGGGAGGAATTATACGAAGGCTTCACGCTGAAGCTGGAGCGGCTGCGAAGCACCTATCCCTGGCTGCGGGCGATGACTTCCACGGAGGCGGCACTCGATTTGGAGAAAGTGCTGAACTCCGAAGTGAAGTGGACTCGGGTACCGGGACGGATTCAGGGGGAACTCTCCAATATGAACGGGGAGAACTACTTTATATTGCGTACGGATCACTCTATAGGCCGGCTGCAAAATTGCACCGTCAACAAAATCGACGATGGAGTGTTTCTGGTAACCGCGCTTAAAGACAAATTTGAAATAGGATTGGGCGATTGACCGTTATGAAAATTTGTATCATAGCCGAAGGCTCTTACCCCTATATTACCGGCGGGGTATCGAGCTGGATTCATGGCCTCGTCACCGAGATGGCCGAGCATGAATTCATCATTTATGCGATCGGGGCACAGAGCAAATACAGGGGCAAATTCAAATACAAGCTGCCGGGTAATATTGTCGAAGTCCGGGAAATATTCCTCGACGCTTACCTCGACGAATCGGGGGAATGGGGACGTCGGTTCCGGCTTTCCGCACAGCAGAGGGATGATCTGAAATCGCTCATCGGCGGCAAGGCGAAGCCGGATTGGGACCGGCTGTTCCGGCTTATCCGCTCCCCGCAATTCCGGCGGACCGCCGATTTTCTGTCCAGCAAGGATTACTTCGATATCGTCGAGGACATCTGCCGGACCGATTACGAGCTGGTGCCGTTTACCGAGATGTTCTGGACGATCCGGTCGATGATTCTCCCTTTGTTTCTGACGATTCGTGAGGATTTGCCGGAGGCCGACTTGTACCACAGCGTATCGACCGGTTACGCCGGAATCGTCGGGGCGTTGGCCAAGCACCTTTACGGCAGCCCGCTCATCCTGACGGAGCACGGGATTTACTCCCGGGAGCGGGAAGAGGAGATCATCAAGGCCGATTGGGTTAAGGGTTATTTTAAAGATTTATGGATCAAGTACTTCTACAGGCTGTCCGGTTGTATCTATGAAGCCGCGGACGAAGTTATCACGCTGTTTCACCGCAACCGGGAAATCCAAACGGAACTGGGCTGCGAGTCGTCCAAAATCCGCATCATTCCCAATGGCGTTCATGCCGAGGGGATTTACGGCGGCGTCCGCGATCCCGAAGACCACAAGATCATGATCGGCGCCGTAGTGCGGATCGTACCGATTAAGGATATCAAGACGATGCTCCAAAGCTTCGCCCTCGTGAAGCGTGAGGTGCCGGAGGCGGTATTTACGATCATGGGTCCGACCGAAGAGGACGAATCCTACTACCGGGAATGCTTGCAGATGGTAGAGTCGCTGCAGTTGAAGGATGTCGTGTTTACCGGAGAGGTCCAAGTCAAGGATTACCTGGGCCGGATGGACATGATGGTGCTGTCCAGCATCAGCGAGGGCCAGCCGCTCGCCGTGTTGGAAGGGATGGCCTGTGGCAAGCCCTTTGTGTCCACCAATGTGGGCAGTTGCCGGGAGCTTCTGTACGGGCGGGACGACGGGATCGGGCCGGCCGGATTCGTGGTGCCCGTAATGAATTATGAGCTGATGGCTCAGCGCATTATCGAGCTTTGCAAAGACCGCGAGCTGCGGGAAGAGATGGGGAGAAACGCGCTGCAGCGCGTGAAGCTTCATTACCAGCATCATGATTTTATCGACAGCTACCGCAGATTATACGCTTCATTGGAGGGAGTCCGTCATGGCGGGAATCGGATTTGAATTAAGAAAATTGTTTCGGGAACAGGGCCTCATCAACAACGTAAAGGCTTATGCCTTCTCCGCCCTGACGACCGTCGGGCCGATGATTCTAAGCATGTTTCTGGTCGTTGCCCTGCAAAGAATGATGACTCGCAATCACGCTTCCTATCTGGATTGGGAGTTGTACATAGCGACGGTGCAATATGCATTTATTTTCTCGATCATTATAACCAGCGGACTTTCCATGGTATTGACCCGCTTTATTGCCGACATGATCTTTGAGAAGAAGTACGACCGGCTGCTGTCGTCCTATTACGGGGCTTTAATGATTTGCCTGCCCGTAAGCGGTGTCGCCGCTTGGCTGTTTCTGCGGGAAGTCGAGGCGGGCCCGGACTATAAATTGGCCGCCTACCTGTTCTTTATGATTCTGGTCGTGATCTGGTTCCAATCGGTGTATTTGTCCGCGTTGAAGGATTATATGCGGATTGTGCGTACGTTTGCGATCGGTGTGGCCGCCGCGCTGGTTTCGGGCTGGCTCTTGCTGGGGTTTACCGGGCTGAACCGGACAACCGCGGCCTTGGCGGCGATCGATATAGGATTTATCCTTGTCGCCCTGCTGTCCTCCTACCATTTTGAGCAGGTGTTTCCGGCGCGGCGCGAGCGGCTGTATTTCGCGTTTCTGGCGTATTTCAGGAAATATCCCTCGCTTTTTTTCATCGGCACTTTTATTTATGCAGGGATTTACATTCATAGCTTTGTATACTGGTTCGGCAAGAGGGGGGCATTGGTGGCGGAACAATTTTGGACCTCGCCCTTTTACGATCTCCCCGTGTTTTACGCCTTTGTCTCCGTGATTCCTACGCTGGTGACCTTCGTCGTCTCGGTGGAAACGCGGTTTTACGAGAAATTCCGCATGTACTACAAGCAGGTGATCGAAGGCGGAACCTTGCAGGAGATGGCCCGGGCAAAGAAGGAAATGCAGCGGACGCTGATGCTGGAGATCAGCTTCCTGATGGAGCTTCAACTGCTTTTTACGATTATCTCCCTCGCCATGGGGATGAAACTTCTTCCCGGTACGGGCTTTACGATGGAACAGATCGATGTCTTTGCCCTGCTCGCGCTCGGCTACTTCTTGTTCATCATCATGTTTGTTTTGCTCCATCTGTTAATGTATTTCGACGACCGGAAGGGCGTCCTGTGGATCGGCGCCGCCTTTGCCGTCTTGAGCGCCGCCGGCTCTTACTGGACGTACCTGGCGGAGAGCGACGGGCTCGGCATGTTCGTCGCCTCTTTCCTGGGTCTGGCGGCGGCTCTGCTAAGGCTGATGCATGTGCTGGGGAATATCGATTATTACACCTTCTGCATGCAGCCGATCCATACGGCGCGGAGCAAAGCTTCTTCGGCGCACCGCAAACTCACGGGCAAGCCGCTTGCCGCGATCCTCGTCTTGTCCCTTGGCAGTATGCTGCTCACCGGCTGCGGCGATTTCTTCTCCGCCGGGACGGAGCCGGTACAGCAATCCTCCGCCTCCGCCTCTGCCTTCGCCTCGGAGCAGCCGCCGGCCAAGGAGGAAGCGCACTCTCGTATTACGGAAGATAAGCGCATCTACGAGCGGGATGACGACGACTCGATCAAAGCCCTTTACGTTACCGTATTGCCGGGAAAAGCGGAGAAAGTACAGGACGGGCTGAACTGGTATGCGCTAAACCGGATTACCGACCGTTACAGTGAAGAGAACCTGGAGGTTATCGTTCAGGAGGGGGCGCCAGGCGGCAGCGGCCCGCAGCAAGGGATGTTCGGGTACGGCGACACCGAAGCCAACGGCAAAATCAGCCTGCGGGGCAACACGGCCCGATACGCTTCGCAGAAATCGTACAAGATCCGTTTGTACGACGAGGCCGGGACATGGCTGAACCAGCGGACGATAAACTTAAACAAGCATTCCTTCGACTTTTCCCGAGTCCGCAATAAATTGACCTTCGACTTGCTGGAGACCATCCCCGATATAACCAGTCTGCGGACGCAATTCGTGCATTTGTACGTAAAGGATTTGTCCGAGGGTGCGGCCGGGAAAGGCTATGAGAATTACGGGCTGTACACGCAGATCGAGCAGCCGAATGAGATGTTTCTGAAATCCCATTGGCTGGACCCTTACGGCCAGCTATACAAGGTGGCGTTTTTCGAGTTTTTCAGATACCCGGATCAGATCAAATCCCAATCCGACCCGGCCTATGACAAGGCCGCTTTCGAGACGATCCTCGAAATTAAAGGCTATGAAGATCATGACAAGCTGATCGCGATGCTGGACGATGTCAACAATATGTCGATCCCGATCGATGAAGTGATGGCCAAACACTTCGATCTGGACAATTATTTGACGTGGCTCGCTGTAAACATCCTGACGGATAACATGGATACGGACGCCAACAATTTCTATTTGTATTCGCCGTTAAATTCCGATAAATGGTACTTCCTTCCCTGGGACTACGACGGGGGCTGGGGGGTTCAACGCATGGAGAAAAGCATCAGCGATTACCAAAACGGGCTTAGCAACTACTGGGGAAGCGTCCTGCATAACCGCTATTTCCGCAGCGAAGCCCATATCCAGCAGCTGAAGGACAAGATTGAAGAAATCTCCAAGTACATCAACAAGGAGACGGTGAGCCGCCAGCTCGGTACTTATGAAGCTACGGTCCGGCCTTTCCTGGAGAGCGCCCCGGATATCGGGTTTCTTCCTCAACAGACCAGCCGGCTGACGGAAGAATTCAAGTATATCGAAAACGTACCGGCCATGGGCAAGCAATTATTCCTGGAGGACCTGGAAAAGCCCAAGCCGTTCTATTTGGACGATGTGGAGACCGGGCCGGACGGGAAGCAGAATTATAGCTGGGGACTGTCTTTCGACTTCCAAGGGGATGATCTTTTGTATGATTTGACCGTCGCCAAAGACCCTCATTTTACCCAGCCTGTGTTCGAAAAAAAGGATCTGGCCGTCAATTCCTTTTCCGCCCCGGGCTTGCCTGCGGGCACCTATTACTGGAAGGTCGTGGTCCGCGACCCGGAGGGGCATAAGCAGATTGCGTTCGATAAATATTTTGATACCGAGGAACAGCCCTACTACGGCATCCGCGAATTTGAGGTGGAATAAGACGTGCAATATCAGGGAAGAAAGCTGCGCCACGAATTCAAATATTATTTGAACCTGCACGATTATCTCTCACTACGGCAAAAGGCGGCTTCGCTGATGGCGATGGACCGCCACTCGCTGAGCGCGGAAGGCTACGGAATCCGCAGTCTATATTTCGACGGCATGAACGATCATGCGCTGCATGATAAGAACAACGGCGTATTTTCACGGGAGAAATACCGGATTCGGATCTATAACGGCTGCGGCGACCATATCTCGCTGGAACGCAAAAGCAAGTTCGGCGACTTCGTCTGCAAAGATTCGGTCCAGCTGACCTATACGGAATATGCATCCATTTTGCGGGGAGATGTGGAGTTTCTGCGGGAGAAGAGTCTCCCCCTGATGACGGATTTCTATATGGCGCTGGTGCACCGGGCGTTCCGGCCGATCGTTATCGTCGATTATATTCGGGAGGCTTATGTATACGAACCCGGCAATGTGAGAATTACCTTCGACAAAATCCTGTCGGCCGGGGTAAACACGGTCGATCTGTTCGACGGAACGCTCGTCCTGAAGGAGGCGATGCCCGGCCCGTCGACGATCATGGAACTGAAATACGACGCTTTTTTGCCGGAGCATGTGCGGGGACTGATTCAGACGGGCAGATTTGTCCGATCCTCGATTTCCAAATATGTTATTTGCCGCGAGCTCGGCTATCAATATTTTAAAGAATAAGATGCAGGGGGAACAACCGTGGGGGACAATCTGAATTTCGATAATATTATCAAGAAAAGCGTGCTCAATCTGGAGGGATTCCGCAACGTATCCTATATCGACGTATTTTTGGGGCTATTATGCGCCTTTCTGATCGGCATGTTCATCTTCTGGATTTACAAAAAAGCGTTCCGCGGCGTCGTCTACAGCTACAATTACAATGTATCGTTCGTCTTGATGACGATGATCACGGCGCTTGTGATTATGACGATCAGCACGAATATCGTGCTGTCGCTGGGGATGGTCGGCGCCCTGAGTATCGTGCGGTTCAGAAACGCGGTCAAGGACCCGCTCGATATCGTGTATATGTTCTGGGCCCTGGCGGCGGGGATCGCCTCCGGCGCGAAATTGTATCCCATCGCGCTGTTCGGTTCGCTCTTGATCGGCTTGACTCTGCTGTGGCTGTCCCGCCGGAAAGTGAGGGACCAGCCTTATTTGCTCATTATTCGTCACTCTGCGGCTGCGACCGATGAAGTTAGAACCCAATTGCGCAAGCTGAATTACCGCTTGAAATCGAAGACCGTCAGAAAGGACTTCACCGAGTTGACCGTCGAGCTCCGTCTGCGGGACGATAACACGGCGTTTCTCAACAATCTGACGGAGATTCCGGGCGTGCAGGACGCCTCGCTAATCAACTATTCCGGCGATTACGCCCAATAATTTCGCGCTGTCGTCAGCGCTTGGCCTAAAACGGTCGGATAGGGGGAGCCGGTATCCGATCGTTTTTTTGGCGTTCCCTGTTGCCGATTTCCGGAAATTAAAATTTTTGAGAAATAGTACCCTTGCATTTCCCAAAGGTGTAATATAGAAGGAAACCAATCTAGTTCTTTATTACTATATATCTGGAGAGCGTGAAAGGCCATGAACAGGATGCAGGATATTCATCGGCGAAATGTGTTAATGCTGAAGCTGTTGGGGTGCTTCTTTTTGGTAGCGCTCGCCGTGAACCTGATTGTCGACAAGAGCATATATGTCTTATATCCGCCCGTCGGCCTGGCGCTTGGCATCGGGCTGCTGCTGCTCGTGGGAAGCCGGCGCGTTCCCGAGCTCTCCATGCTGCTTATGATTGCTTCGCTCTATGTGTTTCTGCTGACGCTGAGCATCCATTATCCTTATCTGGTCAATTTTTTGTTTCTGGGCCTTATCCCTTTGTTCACGCTTTTATATCTAGATCTACGGGCGGTGGTATTTTCCGGTGTTTTGTATCTGGGCACCGCGCTTTACCTGTTCAACTCCCTGCATCAAGAAATGTTTCCCGGAGTGGAGAACAGCGATATGGTCTACCTCATCGTGTTCGGGGTGTTCACGACCGTGTTTTCGTTGTTTTTCACCAGATTTACCAAGGGGCTCTGGCTCAAAGCCGAGCAAAGCGAGATCCAGCTCAGCAGCATTCTGGAAAATGTCGAGATCGCTACCTGGTCGTATGATTTAAGCAGCGGCCGGATTCAATTGTCCGAAGGCATCGTCCATATTTGCGGCATGCCGGCGCGGGCTTTCGGCGGCGATTACCGTGTGCTGGCCGAGCTTGTCGTGCCGGAAGACAGGCACCGGATCATCCAGGCGCAGAAAGAAATGGTCCTCGACAAGAGGAGCGTCACGACGGAGTGCCAATTTATCAGTCGTGACGGCGAGTACCGGTGGGCCCAGGTTAGGGGCACTCCGTTTTTTAACGAGCTCGGCCATTTGGAGAGGCTGGAGGGCGTCATTATCGACATCACCGAGCGGAAAAGGCTCGAACAGCAGGTGGAGCACCTGGCATACCACGACGAATTGACCGGTCTGCCCAACCGGGCGCTGTTTAATATGCGGTTTGACCAATACATACACGAAGGAACGGCCTGTTTAACAATTATGTTCATCGATCTGGACAACTTCAAGGAGGTTAACGACGCCTTTGGTCACAGCGCCGGGGACCTGCTGCTGAAAGAGATTGCCGGGAGGCTGTCCAGACATATCCGGGACACCGATATGGTTTGCCGGCTCGGCGGGGACGAGTTCCTGCTGTTGCTGTCCCATAGCGACGTGACCCACGCCTCCAAGGTCGCGGAGCGGATTATCTCCAGCCTCTCGGAGCCCTTCTATTATCAAGGCTACCCTCTCATCGCCACGCCGAGCATCGGCGTCTGCGTCCACAACGGCGGGCCTTGCGACTTGGATGAGCTTATTCGCGAGGCCGACGAAGCGATGTACGAGGCCAAACGGGAAGGGCGCAATCAATATTTCGTCCATCCGGCATCCGTCGGCGTGATGTATTGATGGCTATGGACAGTTGGTAGACGTCTCCCGCCTGGTTGGCGTGGTCAGAGGGTTCGGCGGCTAAGTCGGCCGGTGGTGTTCACGAGCGCCCGTGTGCGGCCTGGGGCGAAGGAGGGCAACAGGCTCCCGGTGGGGAAGGGGAAATGGCGGCCAGTAAGTAGAACGACCGGGAAGATGCCTCTTTCCGGCGAAAAACTGCAAAAGTGCAGGCTTTTTCTCAATAATCCGCCAATTTGAGCAAAATTCCTGCAATTGTGCAGGGATTTTTCCTTAATATCGGCCGGCCGTGAAGTTTGTAGGAAAAAAGATGCACTTTTGCAGGAATTGTTTCGTCCCGGAGATACGGATAGCCAAAAGCTGCACAATTGCAGCTTTTTTTTCGTGCCTTAACCGCTCGCCAATTTGGCCCAACAAATTCTTCGCTACAATAGCTTTATCGCCCCCGGTAAAAGCTCATATTTGACCACATGCTTGCCTTCCGCCCCGGTAAGGGAAGAGAGCAGGCCTTTCGTGCATAGCGAATGCAGTAGGCGTACCGCGGTTCGATGGTTGATCCCCAAATGCGTTTCCACATCAATAGGGCGCAGCGGACGCCCGAGCATGCAGGCAAGCCGGATAATCTCCCGCTCGGCCACGTTATTGATGCTTACTGGGGAGGCTTCCGGTTGATAGCGGCTAAGCACCATGCGCAGTAAAGTCATACAGAGCTCGGGACGCTGGGCAACATCATCGTAAGCAAAGGAGACGACTTGGTAGCCAAGCGCAGTCAAAAAAGTTTCCCTATTTAGTTCATAGCAATATTTCTGCCGGTCCATATCTCGTACGTGCGGGCCGAACCCTTTGATCTCTATGATTAGTTTGACATGCCAAGTCATATAGGCGAAATCGCAAAAGTAAGAGAGCCCCCGCCAATCCAGCACCTCGTATTCCGGATGCAAATCGGCAAAGTTCCCCCGCAGCGGCCACCACACATTGGCGCAGAACAGCTTCTCCGCTTCGCGATGCCCTCGTTCCAATCGGCCTCGTCGTTCACCGGTTCTCATTTGCAGATGATGTTCTAAAAATGCGGTATGTGCCGTTTCAAAATCCCTCATACTCTTTACCCCTCCCTAAAAAATAAAAACGCCCCGCTCCATTCCTCAAGGAATGGGTCGGGACGTACTTCGCCACGTAGATCATATTGGATTTTAATCGCCCTTGCCCTCGTTATTATTCCTCCGGCGATCATAGTAAATCGCGCCGAGCCACTGGCTGGCGGCAAACAGAACCACCATGCCAAGGATGAGCAGGAATCGTTGGTCTCCTTTGCGCATTAACAGTTGCAGCATGAACAGTACGACCGCGACTTCGGTCCACATCAGTCCGCGCTTGCGCAGCGCTTTAAAGTCGTAGGCGCCCGTTTTCATCTTGCGCAGATTGATCCAGGCGACGACCACGAGAATCAGCAGAAAAATCAAAGAACCGATAAGGTCCTCTCTTTGTAATGAGCCCAATGAGTATACCCCGCTTTAATTATGAAGTGAAAGGTCGATGTAAGCATTGTAACGTACGCCGGAGGGGCCTGCAATCCGTGATTCTTGGCAGTACCGGGAAGAGATAATTGCCGTACGATACGCCAAAACTGACTGCATGCTCTCCGGGCCGATTCTGGCAAAGACTATATGGCCAAAGCGGAGCCGTCCCAATGGCGGACGAAAGCGGAAAACTCGCCGCTCGGCAGCGGCCTGCTGAAAAAGTAGCCCTGGAACTGGTCGCACTCCAGATTGGCCAAATATTTGAGTTCATCCGGCGATTCGATCCCTTCGGCTACGACCCTAAGATCCATATGATGCCCGAGCTCAATTACGGCGCGGACAATCGACGATTTCTTGGAATCCTCCATTAAGCCCTGAATAAACGAGCGGTCCAGCTTCATCTCGTTGATCGGCAGGCGGTCCAGTTGGCTGAGCGAGGAATATCCCGTGCCGAAATCGTCCATGGAAATATGGATCCCCATCTTGCGCAAATCCTCCATGACGCGCACGCCGTATTCGACATTCCGGATCAGTGTACCCTCGGTGATCTCGAGTACAAGATACTGCGGCGCAAGCCCGGTTTCCTCCAAAATCCGGGTAATCATCGGCAGCAGATTGCTCTGATAAAAATGTCTTGCCGATATATTGACGGCGACGGGGAATTTAGCCAGACCCTGGTCCTGCCAGGCTTTGTTTTGCCGGCACGCTTCACGGAGCACCCATTCGTCGATATCGAGAATCACCCCCGAATTCTCCGCAAGCGGGATGAATTTGGCCGGGGAGACGACCCCGAAGTCGGGATGCATCCAGCGGATCAGTGCCTCGGCCCCGATGATTCCTCCGCTTGACGCATCGATCTTCGGCTGGTAGTAGAGCGTGAATTGCCCGCCGTGCAGCGCGCTTTTCAGATCGTTTTCAAGCTGCATATTTTCCGCAAGCTGATTCTCGATCAAACTGTCATAGAAATGGTACAAGCCGTCGCCCTGCTCTTTGGCCACATACATGGCGATATCCGCATTTCGCATAATGTGATCCATCTCGGTGCCGTCAAACGGATATACGCTAATCCCGACACTGACGGACATATACAGAGAGCGGCCGTTAATTTCAAAAGGCTCCTCCAAACTGTCGCAGATTTCCTGGGCGATCCGCTGCACATCGGAAATATCCTCGTAATGAAGCACGAACAAGAACTCGTCACCGCTGATGCGGAACACCTTGCATTGCTCGGAGACGATTCGGGCGAAACGTCCCGCAACCATGCTGAGCAGGTGGTCGCCTATGGAATGGCCCAGCGTGTCATTGACCTGCTTGAAGCGGTTCAGGTCGGCGAACATCACGGCAAAGGGGAGGGCGTTCTCCGGGTCCTGAAGATTCATCGACTTGGTGAACTCCGTAAAGTGCAGCCGGTTGGGTAAACCCGTGAGCCCGTCATAGTAGGCGAGATCGTGCAGCTTTTTTTCGGATTTCTGCAATCGGTTGGTTTGCTCTTGCAGCAGGAGGTTGTTATGTAATGAATCCTGAATCATATGTACTATCTTGTTCGACATTCCCCGGAAATTGCGGATGAGCGAACGAATCTCATAGATCCGGCTCTTGGGCCAATCCGTCTTGTGGTCGGAGAGCAGCCCCCCGGGCAGGTCGGTCGTGAGCGCGGCCAATTGCGACAAACCCCGCAGGAGCCGGCGGCTGATGATCCGGCCGAAGACGGCCGCGCAAATAAAGAAAAGGATCAGGACGATGAATTGTCCCGCAAACTGCGTGTAAATTTGCTCTTGATACTGCGTTATCGGCACAAGCACGGTTATGCGAAGCGGAAGGCCGTCCAAGTCGGCATGATAAATATAGCTCGCCTCGTCCCATTCCTCGCCGGAAACGACCCGCGGCCGCTTCTCGGGCACATGCAAGTAAAAATTGTCCTGCAGGAGGTCGTCCGAATCGGAAGGGATAAACCGGACAAATTGAGCCCCATCCCCGGTGTGACCGCTGTCGGCTAAGATTTGGCCCTGCGTGCCGGATAGAATGACCCGGTAATTGTAATTGGAGACATAACGCTGTACGAGATTTGCCAATTGTTCGGACTCCGGAGTGTTCGGAGAGGTGGACAGAGATATGGTGCTTTCATCCCGGCTCCGGATCTCTTCGGACAGGTGCCCGGCGGTGCTTTCGGCAAGCTGGAGCGCATGGTTGGACACGGAAGCGTAGGCATTCCAACTGTTATTCAAAATATAGAACAAGAACGGCAGGGTGATAGATACGATGATGATATGAAATAAAACGACGCCGAGGTAAAGCGGGCTTTCCCGGACAATAGAGCTTCCGGCGAACCAGCGTTTGGGAAGATACCGCCAAAGAATGTCCGCGAATAGGACATTAAACAGCCCGTTGGCGGCCGTAATGAGGACGGTGAGCCATAGCTCGGCCGACAGGGAGCGGTCGGTAGCGTAAAAGGTCAGAATCAAGAGAGGCGCGCCGATCACAAGCCAAAACAGGGCGTCCGTGCGGACCGTCCGATCGCGTTTGTTCCGGCGGGTCAGGCAGCCGATAAACAGCAGCTCCAGCAGGAATATAGCCTGAATATACGGCTTGTCCCAGAGAAAAATAGACGCGGCATACACCATGCCGGTGGCGGCCAAGCCGTAATAGATTCCGTAGCAGCGCATGAGCAGCAGCAGAAAGATATTCGTGAAGGTTAGCGACAGCCCGAAGATGAGATGCAGCTCATGGGACTCGCAAGCAATAGCGAGCGCTAAACCTGCAAGAAATATAGCAGGCAGAAGAAGAGACGCAAATCTCTTTTGCACCATACCCGGCGATCCCCCTAAAGACGAATAGTGGTGTGAAGGTGAGTTGGAGTAGGCGAACAGGAGATAACAGGATTCTGTCATCGCAAACAGCGACTTTGTACCTACATTATTCTACATGCCTCTCGGAAAATCCTCTATGTTTTTTGTCATTTCGATAGAAAACCCCACGCCTTTTGGTTCCTTGGAATCAGAAGCCGAGAAGCGACCGCGCTTGTCAAGGACTTTTCAGACAGAAGGTATTTAAAAAATAAGATATCTTCATTTTAGGCGATTGTTACGTTTAAAGGGGTTGGGATAAATGATACCGAAGTTTCTCAAACTGGTGGAGATTCAAACGAAAGCGGCCAGCATGATTCCTTTCTTGCTAGGCACAATTTATGCCCTGTTTCGCTTTCAGGAATTTAAGGCAGGACACTTCGTGCTGATGCTGCTCTCGCTGCTTAGCTTTGATATGGCCACGACCGCCATCAATAACTACTATGACTATAAAAAAGCCGCCAAAAAACACGGTTACGGATATGAAGTCCACAACGCCATTGTCCAGTACAAGCTGAATCCCGGCGCCGTGCTTGCGATCATCATCATTTTGCTGGCCGTTGCCGTCGGGGCGGGAATCGCCCTGTTTCTGGAAACAGGCCTGCTGATACTGCTCTTGGGCGGGTTGTCTTTCGCGGTGGGCATCTTGTATTCCTTCGGCCCGATCCCGATTTCCCGCATGCCGCTGGGGGAAATCTTCTCCGGGCTATTCATGGGATTTGTGATTACGTTCATCTCCGTCTATATTCATGCCGGGGAAAAGCTTGCCTCCCTGACCCTGGAGGGCGGGACAGTCCTGCTGCAGGTTCAGCTCATAGAGACGGTGCTCATCTTCCTCGTCTCGATCCCGGCGATCTTGGGGATCGCCAACATCATGCTGGCCAACAACATTTGCGATATCGATGAAGATATCGCAAACAAGCGGTACACCCTGCCCGTCTATATCGGGCGGGCTCGCGCCGCCCGGCTGTTCCGGGCGCTCTACTATGCCGCATACGCCGACCTCGTTGTGTTGTTGTTCATCGGCGTATCCCCGCTCCTGCTGGCAGCCGCATTATTGACGCTTATTCCGGTCCGCAAAAATATCGCCAGATTCACGGCACAGCCGACCAAACAGCATACGTTCAAGCTGTCGGTGCAAAATTTCGCGTTGATGAACCTGGCCCGGATCGCCGTGCTGGCCGTTTCGGTTTTGATCGCGCTGTAGAGCCGGGCCGGGGAGCAAGCCGCCTGACTGAAACCGGAAGACCGCGAGTGCTGCGGTGTTCCGGTTTTTTGTAGTAGAATGGAGCATAGAATAGACGACCAAGCGAGACGCGGAATGATACTTAAGGAGATGGCAATCATGAACGATGCGGGACAGACCGAGACAAAACGCAAAATCACCTTCGGCCTGATGGGCGGCGGCTGGCGGGCCGAGTTTTACTTGCGGATCGCGCAGGCGCTCCCCGATGAATTTGCGGTCGGCGAAATCTGGATGCGCGATGAAGCCAAGGCGCGGGAAGCGGAAGCGCGCTGGGGAATCCGAGCGA
Source organism: Paenibacillus haidiansis (assembly GCF_036553665.1). Lineage (NCBI taxonomy): Bacteria > Bacillati > Bacillota > Bacilli > Caryophanales > Paenibacillaceae > Paenibacillus > Paenibacillus haidiansis. The sequence continues at coordinate 420,812 of NZ_JAZHPZ010000005.1, forward strand.
CCGCGGATTTGGAGGGATTTCTAGGACGGCGGAATTTCTCCTTCGTCGTCCTGTCCTTGTCGCGCAGCGCGGCGGCCGGATATATCGAGCGGCTGGCGAAGCTCGGCGTTCCCGTGCTGACGGAGACGCCGCCGGCGGAAAGCCTGGACGGACTGCTTCGGCTGTACGACAGCGTCGGCCCGGCTGGCCGGGTGCAGGTGGCCGAGCAGTTTATCCTCCAGCCGATGCACGCGGCGCGGCTGGCGGTCGTCCGCTCCGGGCTGATCGGCGGAGCGTCCCATGTTCAGGTGTCCGCCGGACACGGGTATCATGGGATCAGCCTGGTGCGCCACCTGCTCGGCGTTGGGTTCGAGGACGCCGAGATCAGCGGCCGGCAAATCGTGACGCCCCTGGTACAGGGACCGGGGCGGCGCGGGCTGCCGGCCAAAGAGGTGCTGGTCGACTCCAAACAGGACCTCGCCCTGCTGCAGTTCGGCGGGCGCAGCGCCTTGTTTGATTTTACGTACGACCAGTACTTCTCCCGGATCCGGCGGCACCGGATCCTGGTCCGCGGGCATCGCGGCGAGCTGGAAGGACGGGAAGTCCGGTACCTGAAAGATTACCGGACGCCGGTGACGCTGGAGCTGCGGAGAGTGGACGCCGGCCAGGACGGGAATCTGGAAGGCTATTATCACGAAGGCATTCTCGCCGGTTCGGATTGGGTGTACCGGAATCCGTTCCCGTACGCCCGCCTGAGCGATGAGGAGATCGCCATGGCCGCCTGCCTGCGGAGCATGGGCAGCTATGTCGAGGGAGGATCGTCCTTCTACAGTCTGGCGGAAGCCTCGCAGGACCAGTATTTGAGCCTGCTGATGGCCGAAGCCATCGAAACGGGCAAGACCGTGACTTCGGTGCGCCAGCCTTGGGCGGACGGAACCGCGACAGGCATGTAAGGAATATAAGTGCGGACGAACTGATGCCGCGGAAAAGAGCCGGCCCCTCATCGCAGAAAGCGCGGGGCCGGCTCTTTTTATGCCGGGCAGGTTAGGTTTAGCGGTGGGGTATGCAAGACTCGGGCGCCGGTTGGCGCTAAAACCGTCTCCGCGGAGCCAGCATGACGCCGACGCCGATGACAATCAGGGCGATGGCGAGGATCGGCTGGCCGAAAATCATCCGGTTGTATAGCGTGCCGAACGAGAAGACGGCGAAGAACAGCAGCGATAGCGCGCCCAATACATTGATCGGAATCAGCAGCCACTTGTTGCGGTTTCCGAACAAATAGAACTCAAGCAGCCCGATGGCGGGGGCGAGGATAAAACCGGGCCAGAGATACTGCCAACTGTCAAACAGGACGGACAACTGGCACACGAGTCCGGCCGTGAACAGGATACCGCCAGGAATCAATAATCCGGTAGCTTTCCGTTCCGTCAGGGAAAAATACAGCCAGTGGAAAAACAACCCGAGCGGAATGACGAACAACGTAGGCCAGAATTGGCCGAACAGCGTGCCGGTGCTTACCGCCTCCTTGCGGAAGAAGAACAAACATAAGCCGAGCAGAATCAGCACGGGACCAAACCACGATTTTTTGTTCACCGATAATCAATCTCCTTCTTCTATGTATTCATCTTCTCACAGCATACAACAAAAATAACCGCTCATCTTCGGTCTCTGGGGAAGTAAAAACACTGGACCTAGGTCCAGTTCTTCCAGTTCCTGACGTTCCGAAAATTCCCGCTCCGCTTTGAAAAAGATCATGTATAATAAGATAGTGATATTTTTAACAGACTATTTCGTGGGAGTGTGAACCTGCAGGTGAACAAAATATGGTCAACTTTCAGGAAAGCATCGCGGTTTCAAGTCATTCCCGTGATGCTGGTTCCTGTGTTTCTTGGCGCACTCGGAGCCTTCATTTGGAAAGGCGTATTTCATCCGGTGCTTTTCGTCATTACTTTGATCGGCGCGGGAGCGGCCCATCTGTTCTCGAACATGATCAACGATTTGTGGGATTACCGCAACGGCGCCGACACGGCGGCCAAAGATACGCCGGAGGTCATTTCGACGAACTCCGGTTTTCTGTCGGGCGGCGTGATGTCCGAGCGCAGCTTTGCGGCGATCACCTGGTCGCTGCTCGGACTGGCGGTCGTATGCGGGGTCGTGCTGAGCCTCTTCAGCGGCTGGCCGGTGATCGTCTTCGGCGGTCTGGGCGGACTGATCGCCTACTTCTACGTGGCGCCGCCGATCCGGTTCGGCTACCGGGGCAAGGGACTCAGCGAACTGGCGATCCTGCTGTCTTTCGGCGTGCTGCCCGTGATGGGCTCGTATTATGTACAGACCGGGGATTTGAGCCTCCGCTCGGTGCTGCTGTCGATGCCGATCGGGCTGCTTACGACACTGCTGCTGTTTAACCATCATTTTTTGCACTGGCAAGCGGACAAGCAAGCCGGGAAAAATACGCTGGTCGTCGTCTGGGGCGAAAAGCGCGCGCTCGGCTTCTCCAAGACCCTGCTGTTCTTGGCGTACGGCTTCTTGGTTCTGGCCGTGGTGCTGGGGGTTATGCCTTGGTATTCCCTGCTGGCGTTGCTTACGGCCATCCCGCTTTACCGGGTGTACGGACGGCTGGCCGAACATAATCCTTCCTCGGCTTACCTGCCGCTGATGGGCGCTTCCCAACAGGCCTCCGTCCGCTGCGGCGTCATTATGATGGCGGCGCTGCTGGTGCAAGGTTTGATTTAATTCGGACGGATACGGACTTTCTTTTACTATAACTTAAAAAGCGAGGGTGAACTTCATGGAAGAGCAAAAAATATTCGGCGATTTTCATACGATCCTGAACGAAGGGCAGGTCTGGAAAATAGGCGGTTTTCCGCTGCCGGACGGATCGTTCTGGGAATACCGCGAGCCGGAGGCGGTCGTCATCGTCCGCAACGGCATCCTGTACTGCCGGGCCCCCTTAAGCCGGCAAAACAACCAGGTCCAAATTCTGGACAACGCCAAGCATATGTACTACTCCGTCGAAGAGGTGGTCGTTCCGGAAGCGGGCGAAGTCAGCTTTGAACTGCAAATCCGCGCCCGCACGCAAAATACGGTGCCCGGCGATCTGTACGACGGCTACGTATCCTTGAACCTGCTGGACTTCACCACCGGCGCGGCGCTCGACTTTTTCGCCGGCAACGACAAGTACGCCAGCGTTTACGCGGTGCTGCCTTTTCCGGGCGTGGAAGTGCCGGCCAGCGACAAGACGCGGTATTTTTGCGTGTTCAAGGAAGATACCGATTTTAAAGCACGGGAATTCAACACCTATAAAATTACGTACAACCGCGGAACCGATGAGGCGGTCTTTTATGTAAACGGTACGGAAATCCGCCGCGAGAGCGGCGTTCCGATCAAATTCAACCGGTTCACCATCGCGCTCGGCATCATGACCGAGAAAGATCTCACCCCGGAAGGCAGCGTCTCCGTTCACGGTCAAACCGTGATTGCCGAGTGGTCGCCGGTAACGGTGACGATCAAGGAGTAGCATATAGAAATTCCGCAATAGCGCCCCTTTGGGGCGTTATTTTGCTGTTTGGCGCCGCTTCCGCTAAAATAACGTCCATTTTCGCCCCTATTTTAGGATTGGGGTTCAAAATAAAAGCCATTTCGCGCTCATTTTGGTAAATAGCGTCCTAAATCGCCTCTATTTGGAGCTTGAGGGGCAAAATTCGCAAAATAGCGGCTTAAAATGCCCTTATTTGTCTCGCTCTCGGCTTCTATATTCATCGGCCGGGTGCCGCTGTCTGCTTTCCGGAATAAAAACCGCTCCCGCGTCAAAAGCTAGGGGCAGGCCGAAGCGAGAATGGCTTCAGGAAGACAACGCAGTCGATAGATGGAGGGTTCAAACATGGCAGACAGCAAACGGGAGCAATATAACCGCCGCGTCGGGAACGGCAGCAGTAACGCGCAAAACGCGGCCACGGGCAATGGAGGCGAAGGCCGGGCGGGGCGGCTCAGCCAAGTCAAAAACCACGCGGCTCCGGGAGATGATGTGCCGAATGAATATATCTCCGGGGAAGATCTCTACGATCATTGAATAAGGCAGAATATCGCGAAGGAGCCGTCGATCCCGGCAAAGACCGGGAGACGGCTCCTGTTGTTTAATCCCGATTAGCTTTTGGTTCCATGCTGTTTGGTAGGCAGCCGGTCGGACGGCGTTCCTTTGCCGCGCTTCCGGTTGCGCTCGTCTTTTTCCTGCTTGTCGTGGATTTTTTCCACGAATTCGTGCGTATCTTCCATGAGGCATCCTCCTTCGCAAGATCAAGGGTAAGTTGTCCTGGATTAGTATGCCGCAATCGGAGGGACTTCATCCTGTGCGCCAACCGCCGACCCAATAGGTTCGCGGGGATCGCTTAAATAACCGGCAAGCCGGAGCCCGGCTTTGAAGTCAACCGCTCTCATCCTTCTCAACGCATGGCTCACTGGAAATTTCCAATGAGACTTAGGATAGTGCGTTTATGCCCCCAGCCAAATTGGAAATATCCAATCTGAATAACGATTTTCGGCCGGTTCCCGCAGTTTTGCTTCTACTTCATTGGATATCTCCAATCAAGATAAGGATAAGTGGCGATAGCGGCTGGGCCCCTTAAATCCGGAGTCCTGACCTACAAGTTTATTGTAAACGCAGTATTGCTTATTTTCTTACGTGTTTACATCGATTTATGGAACTTAGTGGTATCCTTTAGCGTCTTCACCCATGA